>CAYYUA010000005.1:35694-69585 GCA_964474835.1 uncultured Sphingobacteriales bacterium | reverse complement strand
ACAACCATCAATTCCATCATTATGGCCAAAACAGTCTATATTGCATCTGTGGCCCGGACTCCTGTCGGGAGCATGGGCGCTGCCTTAGCTTCTTTTACAGCCCCTCAGCTGGGAACCAAGGCTATCCATGCGGCTATCGGCCGGGCCGGTATTAAGCCAGCCGAAGTGGACGAAGTGTTTTTCGGCAATGTACTAACGGCAAATACCGGGCAGGCTCCTGCCCGCCAGGCTGCCTTAGGGGCTGGTATTAGTAACACCGTACCCTGCACAACCGTTAACAAGGTTTGTGCTTCCGGGTCCAAGTCCACAATGTTCGGAATTCAGAGCATTCTGCTCGGGGATGCCGACCTGGTAGTGGCTGGCGGTATGGAGAGCATGAGCAACACGCCCTTTTACATGGATAAAGCGCGCTTTGGCTACAAGCTGGGCCACGGCAGTATCATAGATGGTATTCTGAAAGATGGCCTCTGGGATGTTTACAATGACTTCCACATGGGCAATGCTGCTGAGCTCTGTGCTGAGGAGTGCAGCATCTCGCGCGAGGAGCAGGATGAGTATGCCGTTAATTCCTATAAGCGGGCTGCTGAAGCTACGGCGAATGGCTACTTTAGCGATGAAATCACCCCTGTGGAGGTAGCAGGCCGGAAAGAAACCACAACCGTTTCTGAGGACGAGGAATACCAGAACATCAAGTACGAGAAGGTTCCCAAGCTGAAGCCTGTCTTTCAGAAAGGAGGCACCGTCACAGCTGCTAATTCATCTACAATCAATGACGGGGCGGCAGCACTGATCCTGGCCAGTGAGGAAAAGGTCAATGAACTGGGATTACAGCCAGTGGCTAAGGTCGTTTCGTACGCTGATGCGGCCAAAGAGCCTGAGCGCTTTACGACTGCCCCGGCTGAGGCCCTGCGCAAAGCCGCCTCCAAAGCTGATAAGGCCCTTTCTGATATCGATTATTTTGAGATCAATGAAGCCTTCTCCGTGGTTCCTATGGCTAATAACCAACTGCTGAACCTCGATCCTGAAAAAGTCAATGTATTCGGAGGAGCGGTTTCAATGGGTCATCCCATTGGCTGTAGTGGCGCCCGCATCCTGGTGACCCTCACCTCCGTTTTGCGGCATAAGGGCGGCCAGACCGGAGCCATTGGGATCTGCAATGGGGGCGGTGGGGCCTCTGCCCTGGTTATTGAGAAAGTGTAAGGCACCTGATACTTCCCAGCCTGAAATACAAGACCCGGGGTTACCGTTATCAACTGATATGAAGCTAAGTGGTTGCATGAAGGTTACTACAGCAGCAAAAGGAGTTGCGCTGACACTTTTAGCAGTGGCACTCGGAGCAGGGCTGCAGGCTCAGAACACCCGCGAGCAGAGCGACAACTACAACAGGCTTCAGAAACAGGAACAGCAGCTTCAGCGCATTGGGGATAGCATGGTTGACGGGCAGCGACAGGCTACCCGGGTCAAAAGCCTGAAGCAATACATCCCAGCGCTGATCGAAGCCCTGAAGATACCCGGGTCTTTTGACTATCCTTTTGACTCAGTTCGGTACATGTTCACCTTCACGCCTCCGGACAAGCGCTTCCGCCTGTACAACTGGCACGTTGACTTCACCGACAATACGTTCCGCTACTATGGCGTCATCCAGATGAGGAATCCGGATAGCTTAGAGCTGTATCCCCTCTATGATCGTGTAGAGGATGCGCTGCTGAATGCGCAGGACACCGTGCTTGGCCGGGAAGGCTGGTACGGTGCACAATACTTTAAGCTTATTCAGCAGACTATCAATGATAAAAAGTACTACACGCTTCTGGGCTGGGACGGGTTCAATAACACCTCTAACCGGAAGCTTATCGATGTCCTGTCATTTGATAAGGGCGGTAAGCCACGGTTTGGCGCCCCTATCTTCCGGAAAGATGACCAGACCATGAAGCGTGTGATCTGGAAGTACAACAACAACGCCACCATGCAGGTGGAGTACGATGCCGAGGAGCGGGTGATCGCTTTTGACCACCTGGTGCCTCCTGATCAGGATAAAAGAGGAAGAGAACATACCTATGTGCCGGATGGTACTTACGATTACTACAAATTCAAACCGGAAGAGGCGGTGTGGGAATTCAAGAAACAGTATTTCCCGGAAGATTTCAGTCCGGCCCAGGATTCCGAGAATACCAACCAAGATGATTCCTAAGGGCTGAATTTGAGCAGCCGGGAATCATACTTACCTTTGAGCTAAACAATATGCCACTATGAAAAAAGGACTTGTTTTTTTGCTGTGCGGCTTTTTCGGAGTTGCAAGCCTTTCATCGTGTGAGGAATGCACAAAGTGCGAAATAAGTTACACCAAGACCAATGGCGAGCGCAAGGTTAGAACCTCGCCCCAGAAGTGTGGTTATCCATGGGAGCTCGATGATAAGGAAAACGAAATTGAGGATGCCTATGCTCAATACGACTCTGTTGATGTTGACTGCACACGGAGTCGGTAGTTTAGCTCATGGCTCAAATGACCCGATAAAAGCCAGTCCGGTTTTGATACCACTCGGGAATTTTTATTTTCGATAGTGAAGATCAACAATTAAAGAAGGAAGTAAAAAGGAAGTATGGCTAATCAAACAGCAGAACTAGGAGATACGGTCAAGGTCCATTATGTAGGAAAGCTTTCCGATGGAGAAGTTTTTGACCAGTCAAAGCAGGAGGAGCCTATCAGCTTTGAGATCGGTAAGGGCCAGCTAATTCAGGGTTTTGAGCAAGCCGTTGTTGGTATGGCAGCTGGCGACACCAAGACTGAGCAAGTGCCTTATGACTTTGCCTATGGCGAGCGCCGCGATGACCTGGTTCTGGAATTGGACAAAGATAAAATCCCGGAGCACCTGAATCCGCAGGTAGGCGACCAGCTAGAGATCAAGCAGGATGAGGGCAATAACATCCCCGTTGTGGTTAAGAATATTACAGAGGAAGGGATGACCATTGATGCCAATCATCCGCTTGCCGGTCAGGATCTTACCTTCGAGCTTGAGCTCGTAGAAATCTCCGGCAAAGGCAGCGGTTCTCAGTCATCCTCCTGAAGGAAAATACTGAGGATAACAATAACTAACTCCCTGACCGACTAATTGCTACGCAAGCTCACCCACCGCGGTGAGCTTGTTTTTTGTGGTTGCGGTCCTGTTCCCCAGTCGGCTGCCCTGCCCCTGGCTAAGGACGGAAAGCGGGCTTTTGTTTTTTGATTGGGCGCAATTGCTTTACTTTGAAAGCTCTACGCAATGCCTGCCAAACGCGATTAAAATCCCTGTCAATGAGTATTCTGGTCAATAAGGATTCTAAAGTTGTCGTACAAGGCTTTACGGGTAAAGAAGGGTCATTCCATGCTGAGCAGATGCTAGCCTATGGTACCAACGTTATTGGTGGTGTAACTCCGGGAAAAGGAGGAGAAACCCACCTCGATAAGCCGATCTACAACTCAGTAGAAGACGCTGTGGCCAAAGGTGGCGCAAACGTTTCTGTCATCTTTGTCCCGCCTCCCTTTGCAGCAGATGCCATCATGGAAGCAGCAGATGCTGGTATTGACCTCATCGTCTGCATTACAGAAGGCATTCCAGCCAAGGATATGATTACGGTGCAGGAGTTCCTGTCTGACAAGCATAGCCGCCTGATCGGGCCCAACTGCCCTGGTGTCATTACCCCGGATGAAGCCAAAGTCGGGATCATGCCCGGGTTTATCCACCAAAAGGGTAAGATCGGTATTGTTTCGCGCTCCGGAACCCTCACTTATGAAGCAGTGGATCAGGTGACCAAGCAGGGCATGGGCCAATCTACCTGCATAGGCATTGGTGGTGATCCCATTATCGGAACCTCTACGAAAGACGCTGTAGAGCTCCTGATGAACGATCCTGACACTGATGGAATCATCATGATCGGTGAGATCGGGGGCCCAATGGAGTCAGAAGCAGCACGCTGGATTGCAGAGCACGGCACTAAGCCGGTTGTAGGTTTCATTGCTGGTCAGACGGCACCCAAGGGTCGCACAATGGGTCATGCAGGTGCTATTGTGGGCGGCTCTGAAGATACAGCAGCCGCTAAGATGAAAGTCATGCAGGACTGTGGCATCCACGTAGTGGAGAACCCGGCCCACATTGGCAAGACCATGACGAGCGCCCTCCAGGAGGTCAACGCCTAACCAGCCAACAATCCTCACTTTTACCAAAATACCTGTACTGCATGGGAATCCTGGATCAGAAAATCGCCCTCATAACGGGTGCTACCCGCGGCATTGGTTACGGGATCGCCAATAAGTTCGCTGAAGAGGGAGCTCACATAGCCTTCACTTACCGCGCCTCTGTGGAAAAAGCTCAGGCACTTGAGGAACACCTGCAGCAGCACGGCATTCAGGCAAAAGGCTATCAATCAGATGCGGCTGACTACTCAGCTGCTGAAAGCCTTATTAATGCCATCACAAAAGATTTTGGGGGGCTGGAAGTTGTTGTGAACAATGCAGGTGTTACCCGTGACAACCTGCTGATGCGCATGAACGAAGAGCAGTGGGATGAGGTGATCAGCACAAACCTGAAGTCCCTCTTTAACATATCAAAGTTCGCGGTCAAGCCACTGGTCAAAAGCAAAAAAGGCGCATTTGTTCATATCAGCTCGATTGTAGGCCAGCAGGGTAATGCCGGGCAAGCTAATTATGCGGCCTCCAAAGCCGGTATGGAAGGTTTCTCCAAGTCGCTGGCCCGGGAGCTGGGATCCCGTAATATCCGCAGTAACGTAATAGCACCAGGTTTTATCGAAACTGAGATGACCGAAGAGCTGGATGCCAACACCCTGGAAGAATGGAAAAAAACCATTCCGCTTCAGCGGGCCGGGCAGGTAACTGATGTAGCTGAAACGGCAGCTTTCCTGGCGTCAGACCGGGCCACTTACATTACCGGGCAGACGTTGAGCGTCTGTGGTGGAATGAACATCTAAACAATACTTTGCCCGGGCCTGCTTAGCATACCTGATCCATTAACTATCGATTTTTCCTGAAAGCAATTGTTGCTGATCAAAAGCTGTCGAGCGCAGAGCCGATAGCATCTAACCCTTAGGGCTTCCGACTGTTACCCGTAGTATTCACGAAGGCGGGGTTGTTTAACCGCTCTATAAAGGAATAGGCCTGTGAGGGGTGTTTTTAAGCAAATTGGCGGAATACTGGTGCTAATGAGCGGTGTGATGACCCTACCGCTCCTGGTGTCCCTGGCTTATCAGGAATACTACACAGTGCTTGGCCTGGCTGCTACCAGCCTTATTACCCTGACGATCGGTTTTAGCCTGTTCAAAGGTATTGGCAACGCCCCAGAGCTTACCAATAAGCACGCACTGATCACGGCTGCTGCGGGCTGGCTGAGCCTGGCCCTTGTCGGAGCATTTCCCTTTTACCTGACGGCCCTCTTTACACCAGCCTCTGAGGCTGCCGGCTTTGTTCCGGACGGAGCTGCCTATACGTCCAGTCTCTATAATTTCACCAATCCCTTGCATGCCCTCTTTGAGAGCATGAGTGCCTACACAACTACCGGGCTGACCATGGCCGTGCATGAGCCCTCCATCGGAAAAGGGCTGCTTTTCTACCGCTCCCTGGCACAATGGATCGGGGGCGTGGGGTTTATCGTGCTGTCGCTGGCGATCCTCCGGCAGTCCCCGAGCCAGCGAACCATGCAATTCTCAGGTTCAGATTACACCGGAGAAAAGCTCAAGCCGAATATCATTGGAACTGCTCGGGCGATATGGCAGATCTACCTTGGGCTGACGTTAGTAGTGGCTGTTTATCTGCTAATAGCTGGTTTGGTCCTGAAGCCCAGCTATGGGATCGGGGAAATGGCTTTTAATGCTATCAATCATGCCATGACCGGCCAGGCAACAGGCGGGTTCAGTACCCTGGACGACAGCATTGCTGGTTACAACTCCACAGCCATGATGTATATCCACTGGCTGCCGATGATCATGGGCGGACTGGCGCTACCTTTTTACTATAAGCTTATCCACAACCGGAATTACCGCGTTTTCTGGCAGAATATTCAGGCCAGAGCTCTGTTTGTGTCATCAGCCGTAGGAGGGTTGCTACTCAGCTTATTCCTACAGGCTGACGCTATGATGGAGGCCCCTTTTCAGGAAGGGTTTTTCCAGTACATCAGCGGGCTGACCGGCACCGGCTGGCAGACCTCCAATATCAATGCGTGGAGTGAAGAGGCCCTTATCTTTTTCGTTTGTGCAGCCCTGCTGATTGGTGGCGCAGCTGGTTCCACAACCGGCGGTATCAAAATAATCCGCGCGCTGGTGATCAGCAAAGGGATCTGGTGGCAGATCAACAAGTACTTTATGCTGCGGGGCGTGGTCCAGACCGTCAACTTCAATGGCTATAAGTACCAGGAGCGCTATATGCACAAATGGGTGGCAGAGGTGGCCATCTTTGCGTTTGTCTACCTGCTGCTGATCCTGATCGGCACCCTGGTGACCATTCACTTTTGCGAAGGGAACTTTTCGATGGCTGATGCCTTCTTTGAGTCAGCTTCAGCACAGGGTACAGTTGGCCTCAGCACAGGGCTCACCGGCCCGGATATGGCCACACCGATCGAATGGTTCTACATTTTGCAGATGTGGGCCGGCCGCCTGGAAATCTTTCCGGTACTGGCCTTGTTACGCAGTTTAGTCCTCGGCACCCAGATGATACGGGTTTAAAACCATAAACGATAATCGCCATGTATGTGGTCATTGTTGGCGCCGGTCGCACTGGCCGCCATGTTATAGATTCTGCCGTTAATGATGATCAGGAAGTGCTTGTCCTTGAGAAAGATGAAGTAAGGGCTCAGTGGGTAAGCGCTAACATGGATTGCTTCGTTATGAATGCGGATGCTTCTTCTCTCGAGAAACTGAAGGAGGCTGAGGTGAAAAGTGCTGATGCCATGATCTCCACGACAAATGACGATGCTGTGAACCTAATGGTCATGATGCTGGGGAAAGAACTGGGGGTAAAACGGCTGATCAGCAGCGTAACTGACGATGAGCACCTGAGCCTGTTTGATGAGCTGGGGATCGCTACCGTGGGAAATCCCTTCCGCCTTAACGGTCAATTCCTCTACAGAACGCTACAGCGCCCCGGCGTTAAGGATTTTATGGACCTGGGAAATGGTGCTGAAATTGTAGAGATCACAGTCAGCCCGGGAGCACCGCTGATCAACAAAGACTTACAGCAGATCAATGAGAAGTCCTTGCTGCCCAAAGAAAGCCTGGTCGTTGCCATCAAGCGCAAAAACAACCTCATTGTGCCGGATGGGGATACCGTCATTTATGCCGATGATCTGGTAACCCTGTTCACCAGAGAGGGTGTCACCAAGAAGCTTCTAAAGCAATTCAATAAATAGGAAAAAAATCACCCCTGCCTACGATTTGAAACCCAACAAAAGGAAAAGCGGAAAGGGAAATAAAGGGAAGAATACTGAAGGCAGGGATGATTTATGCTTTTGTACTCCTCTTATTGTCATTTTAAAGGGTTCAGGTAAACAACTACCCCAAAAAATTTCAGGAGCCCCTTCAACCGCCGTTTCACAGCGCCTGGTCAGGTTAAAGGCCGGCTTAGCACTGAAACCAACTTCCAGGGAAGGGTAACACTCAGGGCAAGGGACGCTGATTAAAAAACAGGGTTTTTTATATTCGGATAGGTACTACGGTCAGCGTACCAGGCGGTAATTACGATGTTCTGAGCCACGTACAGGCTTAGTCAGGGCAATTGAATCATTGAAGGGCGCATATATGAGATCGGTCAATGAGCAGCATGAGCCCGACTTCTGGGCGGGATTTTACAATGGGGATGAGAAAACTTACTACTGCATCTACCATCAGCACAGGGAGCCTTTCCTTGAATGGGCTAAAAAAGGCTTTCAGCTGAGCCATGAAAAAGCGCTGGATGTGTACCAGGATGCTGTAGCCACTTTGTACATTGAAGCTAAAAAAGGCAATTATGATCCAGAAGTGTCATCCCTCAGGACTTATCTGTTTGGTATAGGAAAGCGGTTGGTTTATGTTCAATACCGGCAGGATGAAAAGCAGCTTGCTGCTACTTACTCAGCAGATGATGTAGCACAAATTCCGGATGATACAGAGGCTGCGGAGAATGAAGCCATTCAGGAGCGAGCTGAACAAGCGCTCAGGAAACTAAGCGCCGGATACCGAAAGCTATTGGAATTGTACTACTTAGAAGGCTGCTCAATGGAAGAAATCGCTAAGCGGCTTGGTTATAGAAATAGTGATGCAGTAAAGGCAACGAAACATCGCTGTTTTTGTTATATTCGTAAAATGTTATAACATAAGCCCTTAACCCTGTGTTAAGGCTCTGTTGAGCTATGAAATTCGATGAAAATCATATCATCAAGTACATCAGGGGTGAACTTCCTGAAGAAGAGAAAAACCGGATAGAAGCCCTCAGAGAGGTTGATGAGGAGCTTCGCCGGGAAATTGATTTTCACCGTAGCCTCATGTATGGTATTGAATCGCAGCTGAAAAGCCAGGTCAAAGCGCAATTGCAGGCGGAGGAAGCTCAGATCCACAACAGTAGCGCCCGGGGCGAGCCCGGAAATGCGAAGCGCAGGCCTCCCAGAATACCACAACAGGTGCTTGCAGCGGCTGTCGCTGTGCTTATAGCTATAGTTGGGGGTTCTGTGTGGTGGTTTCAGCAATCCTCACCAGCCAGTGTGGCAGCTAAGCATTTTGAGCCTTATCCCAATCACATAACTCAGCAGTACCGCGGGGCTAATGAAAACGACAAGAACCCTGTTCTCGTCCAGGCCATGAACAGCTACTCGGCCAAAGAGTACGAACAGGCAATGGGCCACCTTGAATCGCTGATTAACCAGAGAGGCGGCTCAGCCCTGACGCACTTCTACCTGGCCAATTCGTACTTGGCTGAAAAGCAAACAAAAGAAGCCATCGAACACTTCGAAAAAGCGGAAGATAAAGGCCTGCCTGAAGACTTTCAGCTTCCGAATCAATGGTTCAAGGCCCTTGCTCACCTGCAATCCGGAGAAAAAGCAAAGGCCCGAAAAGTGCTAAACCGCCTGCAGCAAGCGCCCAGTGACTTTTACCAGAAAGCGGTGCGGGACCTCAAAAAGGACCTTTAACGGGTAGCAGTTACCCGAAGTCCTGTTGAGCTTCATCTAAAACCCGCTTTAAAGTTTGAATATTCGGGATTTCAGAAGCATCAACCTGTTTAGCATCCGCCATCAGGAGTGCTACCCAGTCCAGTGTAAAAATGGTGCGCAGAACGTGGGTTATCTGCCGGTCATCCATCGGCATCCTTACCACTGGGTTACCATGCTCTTCCAAAAGATCCTGCAGAAACTGAAAACGAAGTGTATTCCGGTTGTTGGATCCGCTATCCAGGAATAAGAAGACGGACTGCACATTGCCATAATAGGATTCGATCACGTTGTGATTAGCCTCCGGTATTTCGTGCAGGAAAGCTTCCGTTTTCGCATTCTCCTGCATCTGCTGGCAGAACCGCAGCCCGATTGGGTGCGTGAAGCTATCAGCCACCACAATAATCTTATGGTTGAGATAAGCCTCAAAGCCAGCGAAGTACTCCTTCGCTTTGCCGATGAAGTACTCAGTATCCCGGAATTCGTTAGAAACGTTTCGAAGGGTATCCTCTAAGGGATAGTTAAACAGGTCACCCAGCAACAGCAGCAGGTACGTTAGCGAATAGCCAAGGGCCATGCGCGGCTGAAAGCCTGGCTCTGCATAATATACCGTCCAGTTCTGCTGACCTGCTAACTTCTCCAGATGGCCATTGGTAGTCAGTACATAGGTCTGGCAGCCTCGCTGTTTCGCTTCTTCGGCCAGGGTGATGGTTTCTTCCGTGTTGCCGGAGTAGGAACTGAGCACCAGAAGGGTGGTAGAGCCAGCGTAGGCTGGCAGTTGATAATTACCGATCACCTCCAGAGGCATGGGCGCTACCTCGTAAAAAAACTTTTTGACGAGCTGCCCGGCTATGCCGGAACCCCCTAAGCCTGCAATCACAATATTGGTGACAGGGTGCCCCTCGAAGGTTTGCGGCCTGTACGTGTTAACAGCATGCTCAATCTGGTAGGGAAAATAGGCCAGGTCTTTTTTCTGGTAGTTCAAGGCATTTGCTTTTGGCGGTTTATTCAAAAATAGAAACTGCGATTAAGCTTAGTTAGTCATTTGGTAAATTGGGTGCTCGGCTTAAACTGATTCAACAAAAATCCCATCCGGCCATTCTCTTTAGAAAAAAGGTTTTATCCTATGCGCGCTTTATTGGTCCTGATAGCAATAGGTATGATGGCAAGCTCCCAGGTAAAGGCTGATCACCCTGCTTATGTCGTTTACGACAAGCAAGGCGATACTGTTGAGCTGCAGGCGCTGGTAAATAAGGCCAAGGCAGCTGATGTTGTTCTATTCGGTGAGCAACACAACAATCCCATAGCACACTGGCTACAGAAAACCCTGGCCCGTAAGCTTTACAGCACTCATGGTGATTCGCTTATCCTGGGCGGTGAAATGTTCCAAACAGAGGATCAGATGGTGATTAATGAGTATGTGAGGGGCCAGATCAAAGAGAAGCACTTTACAAACTCAGCTGACCTCTGGGATAACTACGATACGGATTACAGGCCGCTGGTAGAGATGGCCAAAAGGCATGGAATGCAATTCGTGGCCACAAACATACCACGCCGTTATGCCAACTTTGTAGCCTACAATGGACTGGAAGCCCTTGATACTTTCAGTCAGTCTGCCAGTGCCAATATGGCTCCTCGTCCTATTCCGATGAACATGGACCTGCCCGGGTACCAACGCATTCAGCAAATGGGCGCTCACGGGCAGGCTGAGCATCTGGCAAAAGCCCAGGCGGTGAAGGATGCCACCATGGCCCATACCATTAACGAGTACTGGGAGCCCGGTTATGCATTTCTGCACCTGAATGGCAGTTTTCACTCTAACAACTTTGAAGGCATCTACTGGTACCTGGAGCAGTACAACGAGGATATTGAAACCATGACCATAGCTACAGTGCAGCAGCAGGACCCAACAGCGCTAAAAGCCGACCATGAAGGCAAAGCCGATTTCATCATCTGTACACCAAAGGATATGACCAAGACTTATTAGGTTTGCGGTAACCAAAGTCCAGCCCTGATGCGGAGTCTTTCAGCCCTTATCCTGCTTGCCCTGCTGATAGCAGCCTGTGGCCAGCAGTCCGGAGAACAAGGCAAAAAAGCCACTTTAAAGTCAACCATTGCCGCTCTGAAAGATAGCATGAATAAGGCGGAGGAGCGGCAGCAGATCCGGAAGCACGCTCGTAAGCTAGCCCGGAAAGCCGGAAAGTTTACTGACACCTACCCTAAGGATTCCATGACCCCGGAATACCTGTACATGCTGGGGGATGTTCACTTCAGCTACCTGAAAAATGCTGAAACCGCCCTTAGCTCCCTCAAAGAGCTGCAGGACAAGTTTCCCGGGCATGAGAAAGCTCCCCTTGCCCTCTTCACCCAGGGTTTCTTCTACGAGCAGCTGAGCAACACCCAAAAGGCCAAACAGCAATACCAGCGGTTCCTGAAGCAATACCCCGATCATGAGCTCGCAGAGGATGTGCGCCTGTCAATGAAAAGCCTGGGCCAAAGTCCGAGCGAGCAGCTTCAGGAGGCACTGGAAAAGCGCGGTAAAAGTGACTCCATCCAGTAAGCAGCCAGTATTCCTTAGCTTATCCTTAACAAGGCTCTACCAAACCAAAGGGCCTTGCTAAACCTTTTCCGGTCCTATCAGCGGCTCAGCAGCCAGGTGATCAACCTGATCATTGGCGGGCTTTTTATCAAGCTCATCAATGCCAGTTTCTTCCTGCTCTTTAACCTCTTCCTGGCAAAAGAAGGCTACCCTGATTATCAGATAGCCAATTTCGTTTCGTTCCGTTTTCTGGGGATGCTGGCTATAGCCCTGCCGCTTGGGTTTTACATTAAATCCCGGCAGCTTATTCCGCTCTTCTACTTAGCAGGCCTGGCGGTGCCCTTATCCACGCTATTTGTGCTGCTGGGCGTTGCCTGTGAACTCCCAACGCTGATTTACACCAGCCTGCTGATCGGCGGGGCTGCCCTCTCCAGTTTTGATATTGCCACCCTGCCCTTTATCCTGCGCAATGAAACAGCCAAAAACCACGCTTCAGCCATAGCGCTGAACTTTTCCACTTTCAGTATTAGCATTTTTATTACCGGGCTGCTGAACTTTCTGTTACCATGGGTTTCGGAAGGGCTCTTCACAGAAGGGGTGCTGATCGGGCTTTTTGCCGGTACTGGCTTTTTAAGCCTGATTTTTATTAGCCGTATTGATACGGATGAATCTGTGCCTGAACAGAAC
This sequence comes from uncultured Sphingobacteriales bacterium, assembly GCA_964474835.1. Taxonomy (GTDB): domain Bacteria; phylum Bacteroidota; class Bacteroidia; order CAILMK01; family CAYYUA01; genus CAYYUA01. The sequence goes on along the minus strand of CAYYUA010000005.1, from coordinate 57,201 downwards.
AGCAAGCGCCTGGATCTACAGCAATACGACTGGGGCCTTATCATACGGGCGCTTGTCCCGAAGATTTTATTAGCAACCGGCGCAGGGCTCACCATCCAGTTTATCAACCTGTTCTTCTACCAGGTATTCGGGGTTGAGTTCAGTGAATTTTCCCTGATGGGAACGTTCATGGCTATTCTGGTGGTCATGGGTGTGCTGCTGATCCCCTCCGTTAAGGAGCGTTTCGGGTACAGCCGCTCCATTCTCTCCACTCAGTTTGCTGCAGCGGCCGTTCTTGTAGTGCTGGCCACGACCCAGTATTACAGCTTTCTGGACGTTGCGCTGTACATAGCGATCGTTTGCTTTGTAATCCGGCAGCCCCTTATGAATATGGCGAACCCCGTTACCTCCGAACTAACGATGTACTACGTAGGCCAGCGTAACCAAGAGCTGGTAAGTGCCCTGAATGCTTCCATCTGGGCGGGCAGCCGTTTTTTTAGCGCACAGATTTTCAGGCTGATGCGTAGTCAGGATTTCGAATTTGCCACGATCTTCCTCACTACAGCTGCCCTGTATACCCTGGCTACCACGTGGTACCTGTTCCTGATCAGGGACTATCAGAGGCGTGCACAAGCAGGCTTGGTAAGCGGTTGAATTGTTTTCTATCAGAAAGGAATAAAAGCGCATGAATCGACAGCAAATCCAGCTTCTGAAGTGGATCCTGAGAATCGGCACAGCGCTCACCTTCACAGGTCACGGCCTGGTTGCGCTGAGTGTGAAATACCAGTGGCTTACCTACCTGACGGCCATCGGCTTTACACAGCAGTGGGCCCAGCAGTTGCTCCCGCTTATTGGGATTCTGGATTTATTGGTGGCTGGCATTATCCTGCTCAGGGCGTATCAGGCCGTTGTGCTATGGGCGGTTGGCTGGGCTTTTCTCACAGCATTGATCCGGCCAATAGCCGGGGAGGGATGGCTGGCATTTGTAGAGCGCGGGGCCAACTGGGCCGTGCCGCTAACCCTTTATCTGATTCAGCACTACCACAAAGACCATCACAGCAAGCAGAATATTCCAGAGCGCTGATGAAATAAAACGGGCTTTGCTTTGTTAAGTACTCATCAACCTTTTAAGCCTATGCGTAAAATCAGTATTATCGTTACAATCGCTTTGCTCTGCTCCTTCGCAGTAGTCAGGCGAAGGGAGGAAACCGATGGCGAGGCCTTCTTCCAGGAGGCCATTACCCAGGTCATGGAAGACCATCACCTGGTTTATCAGGTGTCTGACCAGCAGTCGGTAATAGGCAATGGAGATCATCTGCTACGCGATCACCCAACGTCTGCCAGCCAGATCCTGACTACGGGTTTTGACGATGTGCTGTTCGTTACACGGGGCAATCAGTTGAGCTGGCTGCCAACCGCTTCCAATGGCTCCGGGCTGCCGACCCCGCTCTTCTGGGAGCTGAACTGACAATCCCCTGATTGCTCCTGATAGGGAAAGGAAAGCCAATGAATGAGCATTATGATTTTTGTTGCCTTCTTCGCCTTTTTGGTCTTGTTCTTTGTTTTTCTGTGGATATGGCACCACCTGCGGAAGCGATCAGCGCTACTGAAGGATAAGCTCAGGAAGCGATTTCCCGGAAGGCCTGATCAGTAACATTGTGGTGCAAAAAGCCCGTATCAATCCCGGACTTTGGTATATTGGCCGGAATAAAGGATTTTTGTACAAAATTGATTTAAATGACTGCAACCACCACATTAGCGCTTATTAAGCCCGGTGCTGTTACCGATGGCCATACAGGCGATATCCTGTCTCAGATTCTGAATGCCGGTTTTACCATTCACGCCCTTAAGAAAACTGTGCTGACCCTGGAAAAAGCTCAGCAGTTTTACATTGTCCATAAAGACCGCTCCTTCTATGATAGCCTGACTGGCTACATGTCCTCCGGCCCGATCATAGCGATGATCCTGGGTAAGGAAAATGCAGTAGAGGATTTCCGGAATTTGATTGGCGCTACAGACCCCGCTGAAGCCGAAGCAGGCACGATCCGGGCCCAGTACGCTAAATCCATTGAGGCTAATGCAGTTCATGGATCTGACTCACCCGAAAATGCTGACCGGGAAGGCAGCTTTTTCTTCTCGAACCTGGAGCTGGTCTAGGAAAGCAGACTGGCCCTGTTGCGCGCTTAAACACTGGCTAATATGGCAGATGACTATCAGAATCCGGGCGCTGATCCCGAACAGAATGCGGAAAACAAAGCTAAGCAACGCCGGAATCTGCTAATTGGCATCGTAGCTGTATTAGTGGCCCTGAATGGCTTTCTGGGTTACCTGTACTTTGACCAGAAAGAAACAGCAGAGGAAAAACAGGAAGCCCTGATCACTACCAAGCAGCTTAAAAAAGACCTTCAACAGGAAGTAGAGAAGTATCAGTCAAGTGTGAAGGAGATGAAGGGGCAAAATGCCCGTTTGGATTCTATCATTGATGACCGGAAGCAGCAGATCAAGCAAAAGGCTGATCGCATCCGGGAGCTTCTGAATCAGCGTAAAGTCCGCATCAAAAAGTACCGGGAGGCCCGTCAGGAAATTGAGCAGCTCCGCTACTACACTGAGAAGTACCAGAACCAGATCGACTCGCTTGTAAGGGTCAACAAACAGCTAAGAGCCGAAAATCAGAACCTTGAATCAGAAGTTCGCGAGACCCGCAAGGAAAAAAGCAGCCTTAAGGAAGATAAAGCTCGCTTAGAGAACAAAGTAGCAATCGGCTCCCGCCTGAAGCTTAAAGAAGCCAAGGTTATTGGCGTTAAGATTAAGAATGATGGCGATAAGAAAGAAACCGACAATGTCAACCGGATCGATCAGCTGAAAGCCTGCTTCAACTTTCAGAAGAACGAAATAGCTGATGCCGGAAAGCGCCGGATCCTGATCCGGATTATCAACCCAAGTGGCGAAACGCTGTACATTGAAAGCCGGGGATCCGGAGAGTTTCAGTTCAGGAACGACACTGCACTGTACACTTACAGCGATCAGGTGGAATACAAAAATGAGGATAAGCTCCACTGCACTTACTGGAGCAAGGGTAGTGAGTTTTCCAAGGGTAAATACACCATGAAGCTCTACACCAATGGCTACATGGTGGGAGAGCATCAGTTTGAGCTCGAGTCCGGATTTTTAAACCTCTTCTAAAATACAGCCATGGCTGCTATTCAACAGATCAGAAAGCGCTGGAAGTTGGTCTTTACCCTTATCGGGTTTGCCATTGTTGCCTTCGTACTAAGCGACCTGCTCAGGAGTAACCGTTCCCTCCTGCAGGGTCAGCAACAGCAATCCAACCATGTGGGAGAGATCAACGGTGAAAAGATCGCTTACCAGGAATTCCAGGAGCGCGTAAACCGGGCCAAGCAAAACTTTAAGCGCCGGCGCCAGACGGATGAGCTAAGCGAGCGGATGCTGGCAAGCATTCAGGACCGGGCCTGGCAACAATTGGTTTTCTCAAAGGCCTTCCAGCGAGAGCAGGAGGTCCTTGGCTTGGAGGTTACCGATGATGAACTCTTTAGCATGGTTCAGGGGCAAAACCCCCATCCCTCGGTAAAACGGGCCTTCCGCGATCCCCAGACCGGGGAGTTCAACCGCCAGAATCTGCGGCGTTTCCTTCAGCGGCTAAATGAAGGCATGCCGAACCAAGCCAGTCAGCGGCAGGTTCAGCGCTTTGAGCAGCAGAAACAGCAGTGGCTGCAGTTTGAAGAATCGATGATGCAGCAACGGGAACGCGAGAAGTTCTTCGCACTGGTCAAGAAGAGCTTTCATGTTACGGATCTGGAGGCCAAGCGCGATTTCATGAATGAGAATAAAACTGCCTCCATTTCCTACATCGCTAAGGAGTACCGGCAGATGCCGGACAGTGCTGCTAAAGTTACTGAATCAGAACTCAGGGACTATTACAAGAACCACAAGGATCAGTACAAGCGGGAAGAGCCTAGCCGCAGCGTAGAGTATGTTATTTTCGATGTAACGCCTACGGCCAAGGACTCCGCTCAGGTGCGCGAAGAAGTTGAAACCCTGGCTGACCGCTTCCGCGAAACAACTAAGGACTCAACCTTTGTGGCCCTTCACAGCCAGGAGCCCTATGATAGCACCTTCCAGCGGGTAAGTGATATTCCCGCCCGGGCACAGGATAAGGTTCTGAATGCTGATACCGGGGATGTTATTGGCCCTTATCTGGGTGATAAAGGCTACACCTTAACGAAACTAAAAGCGCGCAAGCCGGATACCGTTACCTACTTTAAGGCGAAGCATATCCTCTTCCAGCCTGAGGGTGCTTCAGACGCTGATACAACAGCCGCGGAGGAAGCGGCACAGGAAGTCTACCAGAAAATCAGGCAGGGGGCTGACTTTGACGAAATGGGAGCTAAGCACCATGACGGCTCAAAGGTGAACCTGGGATGGTTCCGGGAAGGCCGGATGGCCGATCCATTCGAACAAGGTGTCCGCACGCATGAAAAGGGTGAGGTTTTCACGGTCAATACGCAATTCGGCACCCACATCATCAAGCCCACAGCCGAGCCGGTTAGCCAGCAGTTTAAGCTTGCCAACGTGAAAGCTCCGGTTTTCCCGGGTGATGAAACCTACGAGCAGGTTTACCAGGAAGCCAACGAATTCAGGGCTTCAATTGCTAAACCCGGGGACTTCAACAAGGAGGTAAGAGAAGCTGACAGGAATAAGCGGATTGCTGACGAGATCACCCCATCCAAGCAGTTCATACCGGGCCTCTCGGATGCCGGGAAGCTCGTGCAATGGGCTTACAGCAATGACGAGGGTGACCTGTCCGGCATTCTCGAGCTTCAGGATCAGTATGTTATAGCCAAGCTGACGGAAGTCCGGAAAAAAGGCACAAAATCCTTCGAGGCTGTAAAGGATGAAATAAGACCTGAAGTGCGCGAAAAGAAGCTGGCTGCTGAGCTAGCTAAACAGTTTGAAGAAGCCGATCAGCAGAATAACGGATTACAGCAGGTAGCAAGCCAGCTGAACGTATCTGTTCAGAACGCCTCCAATCTGAAGTTCAGCGAAGGGAGGATTCCCGGAGAGGGGCAGGAGCTACCGGTAGTTGGTGCCGCTTTCGGCCTTCAGCCCGACATGACCTCTGAGCCTATCGAGGGAAGTAGTGGTATTTACCAGGTCAAGCTGAAGAACACAAATAGCATTGACCCCCCTGCTAAGCTGGCCAGCACTAAGGAAGCTATCCGTAGTAATATGGCAGCTCAATCACAGGCAAAAACTATTAGTGCCCTTCGTGACATGGCTAAAGTGAAGGATTTACGTTTCCGTTTTAACTAAAAAGCAGACTTATGACTACTGGAATAGAAAATAAAGTTGACAAGAGTGGCCTGATCACCATCGATCTGGGAGACTATGCCCCAACCGCTGAACTAATTGTGTTTGACATCAAGGATTGGCTCTACCAGGGGCTTATTCTGAAGGAGCAGGATTTCAAGGAAGCCATAAAGAACCATGACTGGAGCCAATACGAAGGCAAGCTCATAAGTATCTATTGCTCAAATGATGCTATTGTTCCGGTCTGGGCTTACATGACCCTGGCTTCCAAGCTTAAGCCTTATGCAGAAGGTATCTACTTTGGCTCGTTTGAAGATGCCCTGAATCAGGTATTCCAGCACAACCTGAATACCCACATCAACCCGCCCGATCTGGAAGATGCCAAGATCGTGATCAAAGGTTGTGGAGACGTTACCATTACCAATGGCGCCTTCGTTCACCTGACGGCTATGCTTCAGCCCTATGTAAAGAGTATCATGTACGGAGAGCCCTGCTCAACGGTTCCTGTGTATAAGAAGCCACGCACCCGCAAGAAGGCAGCGGCATCCCCGTCCTCAACCGCTGGTCAGTAAACCAGTGCCCTAATCATCAACAATCCTGTACAAGCCATGCAGTACCGCACTGAAAGTGATAGCCTGGGCCAGGTACCTGTTCCGGCTAATCACTACTGGGGAGCTCAGACACAACGCTCTTACCAGAACTTCCCCATCGGAACATCAGGCGATCAGATGCCGGATGCCATTATCGATGGGTTTGCCTACCTGAAGAAAGCAGCTGCACAGGTTAACTATGAGGCTGGTCTTTTGACGAAGGCAAAAGCTGACCTGATAAGCCGGGTTTGCGATGAGATTCTGGAAGGCCAGCTAAGGGATGAATTCCCACTGGTCGTGTGGCAGACGGGCTCGGGCACGCAGTCGAACATGAATGTGAATGAAGTGATCGCTAACCGCGGCCATGTACTGAATGGCGGTAGCCTGGAAGACGGGGAAAAAGCCCTTCACCCTAACGATGACGTCAACAAATCGCAGTCATCCAACGATACCTTTCCAACGGCCATGCACATTGCCGCTTACCGGCTGACCCATCAGAACACGCTTAGCGGGCTGCGGCAGCTACGGAACACCCTGAATGAAAAAGCGCAGGCTTTTCAGGATGTTGTGAAGATCGGCCGTACGCACTTTATGGATGCGACCCCCCTGACCCTTGGCCAGGAATTTTCGGGCTATGTGGCTCAGCTGGATAACGGAATTGCGAAAGTTGAGCAGGCTCTGGATGGCATCGCTGAAATTGCCCTGGGCGGAACTGCTGTGGGCACCGGGCTGAATACCCCGGAGAATTACGATATAGCTGTTGCAGCTAAAATTGCTGATTATACAGGTTTACCGATCCGGACCGCCCCTAATAAGTTCGAGGCACTGGCAGCCCATGATGCAATGGTATCGCTTTCCGGCGCCTTTAAACGGGTGGCGAACAGCCTGATGAAAATAGGCAATGACATTCGCATGCTTTCTTCCGGGCCCCGCTGTGGTATCGGGGAAATCCTGATCCCCTCAAATGAACCCGGCTCCTCGATTATGCCGGGTAAAGTGAACCCTACGCAGGCTGAAGCCCTGACGATGGTGGCTGCTCAGGTGATCGGGAATGATGCGGCTGTGAGCGCAGGCGGAATGAGCGGACAGTTTGAGCTGAATGTCTTTAAGCCAGTGATGGCTTTCAATGTACTGAATGCCGCCAGGCTCATCGGGGATGCCTGTCGCTCCTTTGAAGAGCGATGTGCTCGCGGTATTGAGCCCAACCATGAGCGTATCGGAATGCATCTGGACAACTCCCTTATGCTGGTAACGGCTCTCAATACGCATATTGGCTACGATAATGCCGCTAAGATTGCCAAGAAAGCCTACGAGGAAGGCAAAACCCTGAAGGTAACAGCCGTTGAGCTCGGATTGCTAACAGAAGAGCAGTTTGACGAATGGGTACAGCCTTCAGCCATGGTCAATAAATAAGCAACTGAATGCCAGGAAATGCCCTTTTTCCGGTACGGTTAAGGGAATGCCTGATCTCCTATGCGCTACACACCCCTACCAGCCCACTTTTTTACTGACAACCGGGAAGCTTTCTGTCAGCAGCTTAAGCCCAACGCTTTGGCGGTGCTTCATGCCAATGATAAAATGCCTAAATCCGCTGATCAGGAATTTCAGCTGTGGCAGAATTCTGATCTCTATTACTTAACGGGTATCGATCAGGAAGAGACGATCCTGGTGCTTTATCCCGAGCACCCGGTACCGCAAATGCGGGCCATGCTGTTTCTGCGGAAAACAAGCCCTGAAATCGCCATTTGGGAAGGCGAGAAACTTACCAAAGCTCAGGCCACTGAACGTTCCGGCATCGAAACAGTCCACTGGCTGGAAGACTTTGACCGGATTTTCCCCACCCTGATGAACCGGGCTTATGGATGCTATGTGAACCTGAATGAGCACGACCGCTTCAGCGCTGAAGTGCCCTACAAGGATCTTCGCTTTGCCCGCGAGCTAAGGGAGCGTTTCCCGGCCCATGAGCTGGAAAGGGCTAACCCCATCCTGCGGGACCTGAGGGCCAGAAAGCGGGAGGAGGAGGTTGCCTACATGCAGCATGCCTCTAATATCACAAAGTCCGCTTTTGAGCGGGTCTTACAATTCGTGCAGCCGGGTGTTAAGGAGTACGAAATAGAGGCAGAGATCACCCATGAGTTTATCAAGAGCGGGGCGCAGGGGCATGCGTATGATCCCATTGTGGCTTCAGGCGGCAATGCCTGCGTGCTACACTACATCACCAACGATGATACTTGCCAGGATGGAGAGGCCATCCTGTTTGATTTCGGTGCCAGCTACGCCCATTATGCAGCTGATATGTCCCGGGTCATACCAGTCAGCGGGTCTTTCACGTCCCGCCAGAAAGCAGTCTACAATGCTGTGCACCGGGTATTTGAGCAGGCTAAGGCTAAAATGGTGCCCGGTGTTAAGCTCAGGGAGTACCAGGCTACTGTGGCGGGCCTTGTTGAAGAGGAACTAATACGGCTGAACGTGCTAAGTAAGGCCGGTCAGCAGCAAACGAACAACGGAGCCCCGGCCTACAAGCAGTTCTTCCCGCATGGCGTTTCCCACCACTTAGGGCTGGATGTTCACGATGTGCCGGACCGGGAGCGTCCGCTTGAGCCCGGGATGGTCCTCACTTGTGAACCGGGTATTTACCTCAGAGAAGAAGGCATAGGCGTGCGGTTAGAGAACGATATCATGGTAACAGAAAACGGCCCTCACGACCTGATGAGCCATATTCCGATAGAAGCCGGCCACATTGAAGAAATGATGAAGAGCGGACGGTAAAAGCCTGCCCTGCTTCTCTGTTGTTGTTTTGGCAACCAACCCCCCAATACACACGCTACATGCCTGCTATGGCTGAACCCGTTAAAATCCACGATACATGGTTTGAACCCTACATTTCTGAAGAGGAGCTTCTGACCCGTATTCAGGCAATGGCTGATACCCTGAACCGGAATTATGAAGGGTTGAATCCGCTTTTTATCGGAGTTCTGAAAGGTGCGGCCTTTTTCTGCACAGAGCTGGTAAAACGCTTCAACGACTCATGCGAGCTGGATTTTATCAAGGTCAACTCGTATCAGCAGATGGAATCCTCAGGTAAGGTTCAGGAGGCTCTGGGGTTAAGTACAGCGCTGAATGCGCGCCATGTGATTCTTCTCGAAGACATTGTAGATACGGGTGTCACGCTCAGCAAGCTACTAAGTGATCTGGCAGAACAAGCGCCTGCGAGTCTGCGGATCGCAGCACTTACCATGAAACCAGCGGCTGTTCAGGAGCCCGTAAGCGTCCCGTACCTCGGGTTCGAAATTCCAAACGAGTTTGTGGTGGGATTTGGCCTGGATTATGAACAGCAGGGACGGAACCTGAACGGCATTTATAAACGAAAAAACTAATCCCATGATCAATATTGTGCTATTTGGCCCTCCCGGTGCCGGGAAAGGAACCCAGTCGGAAAAGATGATCAACACCTTCAACCTGGTACACCTGGCTACCGGGGATCTGCTGCGGAAGGAAATTGGGGAGGGCAGTGAACTAGGACTTAAGGCCAAAGAGCTGATAGATGCCGGCAAATTAGTGCCGGATGACGTGGTGATCGGTATGATGGAGCAGCAACTGCAAACCCACACGGACGCGGCCGGCTTTATCTTCGATGGATTTCCCAGAACCGAAGACCAGGCGGAGGCCCTGGATAAGCTGCTGGCGCGTCAGAATACCGAGCTGGATGCCATGCTCGCCCTTCAGGTACCCGAGGAAGAGCTGATCAGCCGCTTGCTGGAGCGGGGCAAGTCCTCAGGCCGGAGTGATGACAATGACGAAACCGTCATTCGCAATCGTATCCAAGAGTATGAAGACAAGACGGCTACGCTTGCCTCCTACTACCATAACCAGGGCAAATACTACCCGATCGAAGGAGTGGGGTCAATTGATGAGATCTTTGAGCGGATAAGTCAGGTGGTCAGGCAGGTTCAGAATGCCTGAACCAGAACAGGGTAAGCATGTATGCTGGATCATAGTTTCATTGACCATGTGAGGGTCTGCTGCAGGGCCGGCAAAGGCGGTGACGGAATAGCTCATTTTCACCGCGAAAAGTTTGTACCGAAAGGAGGCCCGGATGGTGGCGATGGCGGCCGTGGGGGCCACGTTGTCCTGGTCGGTGACAAGCAGCTGAATACATTGCTCCATTTGCGTTACCGTAAGCACGCCATTGCCCAGAATGGTGAAAAAGGAGGAGCGCAGAACAAAACCGGCCGGCAGGGTGAAGATCTTTACCTGAGCGTTCCCCTTGGAACAGTGGCCAAAGACCTTGAAACCGGCCAGCTCAGAGGAGAAATCCTGCGGTCCGGTCAGACGCTGACCGTAGCCAGCGGGGGCCGTGGCGGATACGGCAATGAACACTTTAAAAGCCCAACAGACCAGGCACCTGCTGACGCAGAAGAAGGAATGCCGGGAGATGAGAACTGGCTGGTTCTTGAGCTCAAACTTCTGGCTGATGTTGGCCTGGTCGGTTATCCCAATACCGGGAAGTCAACGCTGCTCAGTACCTTGTCAGCTGCTAAGCCTGAGGTGGCCGACTACCCCTTTACAACTATCTCGCCCCAGCTAGGAGTAGTTTTCGTACGGGAGGATGCTTCCTTTGTCGCAGCAGACCTGCCGGGCCTTATCACCGGGGCCAGCTCAGGTAAGGGCAAGGGAACCCGTTTCCTCAGGCATATAGAGCGTAATGCTATTCTGCTCTTTGTTGTCAGTGCCGATGATTTAGTCATACAGGACGAATACCAGGCACTGCTAAGGGAACTGGAAGCTTATGATCCCCGCTTACTGCAGAAGAAGCGGCTTCTGGCTATCACAAAAGCTGATCTTCTGGATCAGGAACTCAGGGATGCCCTGAAAGCGGACTTGCCATCTGACCTGCCGGCTTTGTTCCTTTCAGCCGTCAGTGAGGAAGGTATTCCTTCTCTTAAGAACCGGCTCTACGAACTGATCTGCGAAGCACAGGCCGTATAGCAGTTTTAGCTGGATTGTAGCCGTTCCTGATAGCTGGCCAGTTGCTTCTGAACGTACTTACCGAACAGGTCAAACTCCAGGTTGACAGATGTGCCGGGCACAACGGTATGAAGGTTGGTGTGCTCGTAAGTGTAGGGAATGATCGTAACAGTGAAGTGCTGTTCTCCGACATTGAAAGCCGTCAGGCTAATGCCATTTATACTGATGGAACCCTTCTCAACCAACAAATGGCCGAAGTCCTCATCAAAGCGAAACTGATACAGCCAGCTACCATCTTCTTCCTGCCGGTCTACACAGGTGGCAATGTTATCCACATGCCCTTGTACTAAATGGCCGTCCACATAGCTGCCCAGGGTCAGGCTGCGCTCCAGGTTTACCAGGCTTCCTTGTTCAAGGGCCCCAAGACTGGTTTTGCTAAGCGTTTCCTGCACGGCCGTAACGCGGTAGGACGAGCCCCTGACGGCTTCCACCGTCAGGCACACCCCATCGTGCGACAGGCTCTGATCAGCTTGCAGGGCTTCGCTAAAAGGTGACTGGATCCACATAACCTGGTTGGTACCTTCCTGGTGGATGGTTTCCACTTTCCCCATTCCCTCAATAATTCCGCTAAACATACTTCCTGCTTTTTTTGGCTTATCGTAGCAATTGTAAAGTGCCGCTAATCGTGCGGCTTGGCTCCTCATTCAGTTCGTTCAGGAAAATCGTGGCCTCGTAGAAATAGGTGCCGGATGAGAGGTCCTCGTTGGTGGTCTGGCTGGTACCATCCCACCGGATCTCCGGATCAGTGGTTTCGTACACCAGCGTTCCCCAGCGGTTATACACCTTGAAGCGTATCTGGTCTACAAAGCGCCATCCTTTCTTAGGCCTGAAGACATCGTTCTTTCCATCCCCGTTAGGCGTAAACACGTTCGGTAACTCGTACTCAGGGCAGTTTTCCGTACAAATGCTATTGCTCATCCTGCTCTCATTCCCGTATTTATCCAGAGCCGTTACCGCATAGCACCCCGCGATTGAATTCACCAAAGTATCACGGTCGTCTGTGTGCTCGGTTTTATTGCCACCGTCTTCGCTATTCACCTTTTGGAATGGCTTGCCACGGTGACTGCGGTAGTAGATGTTATACTTGGCTATGTTGCTATCTTTCTTGCAAAGGGGTTTATCCCAGTCAAGCTCATTCTGACGGAGGTCACAATTACCCCTGCCGGAAAGCTGTGGCGGGCAGGGCGCAATGGTATCTACAGGGGCACTGCAGTTGATCTGTGAGGTATTGATCGTAGGGTCCGGAAAGCCCTTGGCTGAAAAAGAACCAATGGTCTGAACATAATAGCAGTAACTGGAATCCTTCACGAGTTGCGTATCCGCATAGCGCTTCTGCCTGACTGTGTCGTAAGCCGAGAAACTATCATTGCGGAAGCTTTTCCGGAAAATGACGTACTTTTCGTTCTCCCATAAGACATCAGCATCCCAGGACAGGCGGATCATCTTGTGGTCAGGCTGCAGCGAAAGGTAAACTGAGGAGTTATTACGCGAATCCCCGACAAACACATCCCCAACTGCTGAATCAGAAGAGGCGTACAGCTCTACGTTGTAGCTGTAAGCATTGTCTTTAGTGTTTAAACCCTGACCTCTGTAAAAGGTGTCGGTCGACATGTTAACCAGTCGCTTGAAGGAATTGATACCGGAAACTGTCTTGACGAGCGTTCCGTCTCCGCCTTCCATGCCGGTTGACTGAAAAACCTTGTAGGTGTAGGGTGGCTCATAGGTGGCGGAATCCAGCTCTACGGGTTTGCTCCAGTCCATAAAAATGGATCCGGTATCAGTGCCCGTAGCCGTTACATCAACATGCGTAATCACTGGAACATCACGCTGAAGGCGGGCGCATGTTTCGTTGGAAACGCGTCCTTCAGTCCAGTTGTAACGCCCTTCATTAATGTAGATGCCTGATACCCGGTAGCAGTAGCGGGTTCCGGGAACAGCCTTATCATCAAAGTAGGTTGTTTTTTGATTGTTTGTTATAGTGTCGATCCGCTCAAAGCCCTGATCACCGGGAACTCCGGTCTGGCAGCGATCCGGAGACCAATTAGAGCTATCAACCCTGCGGTACACATAGTACCCTTTGACATTCTCGCAAGCCGGTAAATCCCATTTTAGATCGATGCCCTTAGGTTTCGGATCTGCTGTAAGGTTTTCGGGCTCAGGACCGATCACCTTGATGCGCAGGTTCTTCAGATCAGCTAACTGGTTAAACTGATCATCCGGATGGTCATCTCTTGCTTTGAAGACTACCTGATACGGAAATTTCTTGATATGATTACAGGTAACATCCCAGGTAAAGCGGCTATTCACCTGGAAGCTTGATGTTTGTTCCCGGAAGACTGCTTTGTTGTTCGCCACTTCAAATGGCCCACCAGTAGCCGTGAGCGTGGTCTGCTGCCGGCTCGGGCTCGGTACCTGACGTTGAGTGGTATCAAAAGCCTTGACCGGAATACTGAGGCTTTTGTCAGAACCAGCTACGATACACGTATCCTTGAAATCAATCAGATCAGGCCGGACGTTCTCGCCCTCTGTTACGATGATCTGCATGTCCCGGACGACCTCACCGATTTTCCGGCCATTGCGGAATTCTTCTACCTGAATAGCAATGTTAAATATCCCGGTGCTATCCGGATAATCCCACTCAACTCGCCCTGTTACCTCATCAATGGAAAAGTTGTTTTCAGCATAGGGTAGGTAGTAACCACTAACTGGTTCATTCTTAGCACGTCTGGGGGTTGTAAAGGAATAAGCAATGCTATCGCCATCCGGATCATAGGCATTGGGATAGTGGACAAAAACCTGCCCGGTTTCAGCATAATCAATAGGGGGCTGGAGCAGCTCTACAGAGCTGTTGTTCCCAAGCGCTTCAGCCGGAATTTTAAGCTCAGATTCAATGTAGAACTCTGTATTCACAGAGTTCCGGACATTCTCAATGTCAGCCACCCGGTTGGGATCCTGCATACGGATGGTATAGGTGCCCGGGCCCGGAAAATCGTGCGTGGCCTTATACACATTGCGGTCGATCGGATACTGGGCATCCTCCCCGATGTTAGGGTCTATGCGGACCCTAGGGATCTCATCTGATGTTCCGTCATCGTAACGAACAGTTAGCCTTTCGCGGTCTGGCGGGCTGGTTGGATCGGTATAGGTGATGACCTTTATTTCATATTTGGTTCCCTGAATATGCCGGAACGTGATCTCACCAGCGCGGTTGTGGGTGGCATAGCTGCTTAGCCCAATGCTTAGCAGCAACCCGGTGAGCCATATATACCAAATTCTACCTATCATAAAGGAGTGCTTTGTCTTCAGCCAAGGGTGCAAATGTTACACCAACCGGGACGAGTACTCAGTAGCCATTAATTCCTGCTTACCATCCCGGAATGTATGCTTAATTCAACGGTCAGACTTAGTGTATAGCATACAAAACCGGGCGGCTCGGACTGGCATCACTCTCGATGGCCAGGGTCTGGATATTCAGCAGGTACAAGCCATCCTTAAGCTCATCCGGAACATAGATCAGCTCAGTGATGGTGCGCTCAAAAGCGGTTTCTTCCGGATACCCAAAAAAAGCGTGATGGGCCGGCAAATGCGGATCGTCCTCATGGTCTACTGACGGCTGGTCAATTAAGAGGTGTTGAATTCCCTTCTCAACAACCCTTTTAGCCCCATCAGCTGCCAGAAAAGGCGGCTTTGTTCCGGAGTGTATGCGCCTTGTCTTATCCAGCGTGTTAGGGGTCGTCCGGATAACCAATGCCTGAACGCCGGGCCTGCACTCCTCCAGATGGGGTTTCAGAGCCTCAGCCGTAACCTGGTCCCCGGAATCCGTACGGGTGACAGGAACCGTTACAACCTGAGCCAGAAAGTGATGGCGGTACAAGGCATCCTTCAGGTAATTGGGCTCCTTGCTAATGTGGCCCACACATTCCGTATGGGTTCCGTTCCCATGCGCATTCAGGGTGATGTTTTCCACATTACAGCTTCCGCCTTGTGCCACATCACCTACAAAATCTCCTGCTTGCACCGTTTCGAATTGGGGATCAGGCACATGAAAAGCATTGACGGTAGGGCCCCGCCGGATCGGGATGCTGATGTCAAATGGCTGCTGCAGGTCAATAACCTTATCTCCGATTGTTACAGTCAAAGCCATAAAAGGTGTAAAACGTTTTTAGTCTGTTGATACCAGAAACCAACTTAGCCAGTCATCGACTTCCAGCCAGTAGTCAGGCTCAAAGAAAACCCTTTGATCCGGTTGATACAGGCGATAAGCACGCCTGGCTTCTGATAAGCGCTGATTTAGCTCACGGTAAACAGAGGCCGGCAGTAGCTCAGCCAGCTGATTCAGATCTACTCCGCGGTTAGTTCGGAGCCCCAGCATAAGGTGCTCGTTAGCCAGATCAGTACCGGATAGAATCTCCTGTTCAAAAGGCAGCTCACCGCTTGATACCTGGTCCAGATAGGATTGAAGCGCACAGCAATTCCAGGCTCTTACTCCCGCAAAGGAACTATGGGCACCTGGTCCGATTCCCAGATAATCGGCACCGCTGCTATAAGCCAGATTCTGCCGGCTTTCAGAGCCCGGCTTAGCCAGGTTGACCAAATCATAATGGGTGTAATGGTGCTTCCGGGTAAATGCCCGTAATTCCTGAAATGCCCGTTCAGCGGAATGCTGGTCCGGAGATGGGAGCTGCCCGAGGCCTATAGCGCTTTCCAGCTGCGGGGGCCATTCAGCACTGAAGGCAGTGGCTGCTATGTGGGCAACATCCAGATAGCTGGCCAGCTCGAGATCAGCCACCCACTGCCCGGAGCTTTGAGCTGGGATGCCATAGATCAGGCTAATCGAGCAGTTGTAAAAACCTGTATGCTTAGCTGCAAGTATGCTATGCTCGGCTTTATTAGCATCATGTGGCTGATTCAGATAAGCCAGGGTGGCTTCATCAAAGGACTGAATGTTCAGCACAACCCGGTTAAAGCCCAGTTGGCGGAGCAGGGCAAAGTAGGGAATAGAGGCTTTGGATGGCTCTACCTCGATACTGAGCTCAGCTTTCCGATCTACAGCAAAGTGACATTGAATTGCCGACAGTAGCTTACTTAGGTTTTCCATCGGATACTGGAACAGGTCCTCGCCTCCTAAATACACGCTTGTTATGGTTTGCCCGGAAAGCGCAGGTTTTCGCATGGTCATTTCCTGTACAAGCGCTTCGGTTACAGTAGAGGAATAGCCATTCTTGTTCGGAAGAAAAGGTAGATGAAGGTAAAGCGCAGCCACTATCCTGGTTTTTGTAACACGTTGCAGGCCTAAACAGGATAACCAAAAATGCAAAAGCTTTGATCCCCTTACTCACGGTAGCGGGCAGTGCTGCTCAGGCTTATTTGCTGAGGACTGGTAAGCACAGATACCTGTACCTGCCTGATGAACAGGGAAAGCCTGGCTATTTGAGATATTTGCACGCATGGACCGTTTTGGAGGTGAAACCCTACAAGGTGCCTCACCGGAAAGCACCTTGCTGTTTGCTTTGCTTGTAGCTCTCCTACTTATCCAGGGCTTAGCCCGGGTCATGAATCCCGGTTACTGGCAGGAGCTTTTCCATAGCCTGATTAGTCTCAATTACATTTCGCTGATGCTAAGAGAAGGCAAGCTACGGTGGACGCTGACCAACGCCACGCTTGATATCCTGTTTCTGCTCAGTGCCACCCTTTACATAGAAGAAGCACTGAGCCTGGCACGTATTGATCCGCCCTTCTGGCAAACGCTTGCAGGCGTGGTTGGCTTTTTTGGCGGGCAGCTGTTGTTAGCACTTTTAGTAGGGTATGCCTTCTATACGATCAGATATATCTATCCTTTTGTGCTCAATATGATTGTGTTCAACCGGGTTCTGGGTATTGTTCTCCTGCCACTTGTGGTCATTATCATCTATGGCGGACTATTACCAACAGAAGCCTGGGTAATCGGTGTGGGCAGCATCGGTATCAGCTTCCTGATATTCAGGGCTATCCGGGCGCTCTTCCAGATGCAGGGGCTCCTCCAGCATGGGATTATTTACAATTTTTGCTACCTTTGCATGATTGAATTGGCTCCACTTATCCTAGTGATTGACCGAATTTTAGCGCTTATCTAAATAAAATCCTTAAGGCCATCGTGAAGATTAAAAGTATCCTGATCTCGCAACCCGAGCCGGCTAACGGTCGATCGCCTTATCAAGAATTAGAAGAGAAATATAACATAAAAGTAGATTTTTATCCTTTTATAAAGGTAGAAGGGGTCACTGCCAAAGAGTTCAGGCGGAGTAAGATCAATATCCTCAGGCACACGGCTATTGTCATGACCAGCCGGACGGCTATTGAGCACTTCTTCCGGCTGTGCGATGAGCTAAGGGTGGAAGTCCCTGCAGAAATGAAGTACTTCTGCGTTACTGAGGCTATCGCGCTTTACCTTCAGAAATTCATCACCTACCGCAAGCGCAAAGTCTTTTTTCCTAAGTCAAAGGATAAGAGCTTTGAGAGCCTTCTGCTCAAGCACAAGAAAGAGACGTTCCTGATACCCCAGTCTAACGTAAGTAAGAATGAATTCGCTAAGACGCTCCGTAAATACAAGGTGGATTTCACGGAGGCTACCATGTACCGAACAGTGTACAATGACCTTTCGGAGCTGCGGGACGTTAATTACGATCTGCTTGCCTTTTTCAGCCCATCCGGTATCCGCTCTCTCACTGAAAATTTCCCGGATTTTGAGCAGGGTAATACCAAAATTGCGGGCTTTGGCCCCAAAACCTGCAAAGAAATTAAGAAAGCCAAGCTTAATTTAGATGTCGAGGCCCCTTCTCCACAGGCACCCTCTATGAAAATGGCCCTGGAACAATTCGTGAAGCGCTATAACAACGTAAAATAGGCATCTGGTACTTATCACCATCCCGTTACTGATTACCTGCCAATCGCTGCCGGACAAGCACCAAGGCACGCACCGCCGGATTTTGCCAGTTCCAATTTATCAGTATATTTGACCACCTAAGCTCACGGATAGATGCCTATGCGACAAGTTGCTTTCTACCTCTTGCTTGTAGTAACAACCCTTGCAGTAATTTCAGGATCAGGGCTTAAAAAAGCCCAGGCGCAGCAGGATCCCCAGTTTACTCATTACATGTACAATGAGATGAATTACAACCCGGGCTACGCCGGAAAAAACCGCCGGCAGATCTGCGCTGATTTCATACAGCACTCGCAGTATACCAGTTTTAACGGGATTGATGGCGGCAGCAGCCCCTCCACGCAGTTCTTTAACGTCAATGCTCCCCTGGGCAATAAATATGTACAGGGGGTAGGGCTATCCATCTACAATGATGAGGTAGGTTTCACCAATACCGTGTCAGCCGTTGCCTCTGCAAGCCACCATTTACAGACTGGTTGGGGCCGCCTGCAGCTGGGATTCAATGTGGGCGTGATCCAAAAGACCCTCAATGGAGATGAATTAGACCCTATAGAAACAGATGATCCGGCAATTCCAAGTGAAGAAGTGTCCAGCCTGATTTTCGATGCCGGCCTGGGCGCGTACCTGGTAGCTGAAAAATACTATGCAGGCCTATCCGTTCTACACCTTCCTGAAGGGGATCTTGGATATGAAACAGGCGGAAATGGAAGTGGAACGGGTGGTGGTTCTTACACCCGTACCTATTACCTGACCGGTGGTTACAATTACCAGCTCAACGAAAGCTGGGATCTTAAGCCAAGTACTTTGATCAAGTTTGATGGTGCTGAAGTACAGGCTGACCTGAACGGCCGGGCTATGCTTAACGACAAGTACTGGGGCGGGCTTGGTTACCGGGTTGGTGAAAAGTCCCTCAATGCGATGGCCGGGCTGTATGTAACCCCGAAACTTAAGGTCGGGTACTCATTTGACCTGTCATTCCAGCCAAACGATATCAGATCAGGAGGCACGCACGAGATCCTGTTGGGGTACTGCTTTAATTTCAATCCGCAGCCTAAAGAAGAGTATCCTATCTGGACGCCACGCTTTCTTTAGCCCACCGTGTTGCAGTTTGGCAGCAATAAAAAATTGCTAATTTCGTTTCAACTGGTATTAAAGATCAGGTAAGGGAAGAAAGCCAAAACCAAGAATCTTAGTTTTTTAATCGACTCAATAAAAGCATACACCATGAAGAGGCTTACGCTTTTATCATTCTTTTTATTCACACCCCTGGCATTGCTGCTTCAGAGCTGCGGCCTGAGTAGCACAGAAGGGCAGTTGACCGGTGTGCAGGGCCGGGAGACCTGGAAGCACCCGCAGCCCTATGGAACGGTGTACGTTCCCACCGGCTCTTACAAAATGGGACAAAGCGATCAGGATGTGATTTACTCCCGTACAGCCAGACCTAAGCAGGTATCGGTCAAGGCCTTTTTCATGGATGATACGGAGATCACCAATAACGAATACCGGCAGTTTGTGCACTGGGTCCGGGATTCAATCGCTAAAGAGCAGATTGGCGGAGAACACATCAAAGAAACGGAAACCGGAACCCGCCTTAACTGGGAAAAAGAGATACAGTGGAACACCCAGGAGGTACAGGACATGACCGGCGATCTGCGTTATCAAGGCGATAACAAGATGGATCAGAAGGCTGGATTCAACACAGGTAAGTTTGTATACAAGTACAAGTGGATGGACCTCCACGAAGCGGCTAAGCGCAAGTATATCGGGAAAGATGTAGACCGCTCTAAGTTTATTAATGAGGAGGAAATAAACATCTATCCGGATACCTTAGCATTTATCCGGGACTTTACTTATTCCTACAATGACCCAATGGCAAAGCTATACTTCTCACACCCTGGTTATGATGACTATCCAGTTGTAGGCGTAAATTACCACCAGGCTAAAGCCTTTTCTCACTGGCGTACCGACCGGCTGAATAATTATTACAGCTCCATTGGTTACCCGGACGTCAACCCCTTCCGCCTGCCAACCGAGGCTGAGTGGGAGTATGCGGCCAGAGGTGGACGGGATTTCAGCCCATATCCGTGGGGTGGTCCCTACACCAGGAACAAAAAGGGTTGTTTCCTTGCCAACTTCAAGCCCTTGAGGGGTAATTATATCGAAGATGGTGGTTTCTATCCTGTTAAGACCGACTCCTACTTCCCGAATGATTATGGATTGTACTGCATGGCAGGGAACGTGGCTGAGTGGACCAATACCGCATACAACGAATCCCTTTATGACAAGACCAATGACATGAATCCTTACTACCATTACGATGCAGACGAAGGTGAACCTGTAACAAGAACCCGTAAAGTGATCCGGGGAGGTTCTTGGAAAGATGTGGCCTACTACTGCCAGAATGGTGTAAGGGCTTATGAATACGCAGACACGGCTAAGTCCTATGTTGGATTCAGGAATGTGATGACCTACATGGGCCGGGCTTTGGGCGATTAAAAGCCTGGTTAACTCACAAATACTTCAATTCTAACCTAAAAAGAGAAGAGTAATGGCAAAGTCAGGAAGCTTCTTAGAAAGTAAGACCTTTAAGTCTATAATGGCCAAGATTTACGGACTGGGCGCTGCAATTGTGATTGTAGGAGCCTTGTTTAAGCTGCAGCACTATCCTTATGCTGGGGTTATGCTCATTGTTGGCTTGGGGACGGAAGCGTTGATTTTCGCAGTTTCGGCCTTTGAGCCTGTAAAAGAAGATTACGATTGGACACTAGTCTACCCCGAACTAGCCGGTGTAGAGGATACTAAAAAGAAAAAGGACAAGTCCAAATCTGCTTCGCAAGAGCTTGACAAGGCATTTGATGACGCTCAGATTGATCAAAGCCTTATTCAGCGATTAGGGGATGGGATGCGATCGCTATCCGATAATGTGAATAAGATGGGTGAGCTTACAGATGCAGCTGTAGCGACTGATGAGTATACTTCTAAGGTCAAAGAAGCAGCTCAGAATGTAGATAAGATCAATCAGTCCTACTCTGAGAACCTTCAGGCATTGCAAACGCTCAACCAGTCATCGGAGGTCACCAAAGAGTACTTTGACCAGATCAAGGAAGCCTCCCAAAAGCTTTCATCCCTCAATTCTGTCTATGAGATGGAATTGGAGGAGACCAATAACCACATTAAGTCGTTGAATAAGTACTACGACAACCTGTCTAAGACTATTGAGAACCTTTCGGGTTCTCAGGAAGAAACCTCCAAGCTGAAAGACGAGTTTGGACGCCTTAATAACAACCTTTCCTCCCTGAACTCAGTCTATGGCAACATGCTGAATGCAATGGGAACGTCCACGCAAACTTCCAATGCATAGTTGCTTAACCAATAACTTCATCACAGGAAGGATTTCGTGAAAAACTAAAAGCAGAAAATGGCAGCAGGTAGTCAGAATCCCTTACGTCAGGCGATGATCAATATGATGTATCTGGTCCTCCTGGCGCTATTAGCCCTTAATGTTTCAGCTGAAGTGCTTAAAGCATTTGCCACCGTTCATGATGGCATCCAGGCTTCGAATGAGTCTATTACTCAGAAGAACGAGAGCACAATGGCTCGTTTTGAGGAACTCATGGAGAATGACCGTGAACGGACGGTAAAGCATTACAAGAAAGCTCAGGA
>CAYYUA010000005.1:0-35594 GCA_964474835.1 uncultured Sphingobacteriales bacterium | reverse complement strand
GCCTTCAACGCTCCGGCCATCATTTCTCCGGATGCCATGAATGTGCTGTATAAAGGCCTTGATAACCCGGTTACGGTTTCTGTTCCCGGCTACAAACCAAATCAGATACGCGCTAACATTACCAAAGGTGATCTGAAGAAAAAAGCATCCGGGAACTACATTGCTACTAACCTGCCCCAAGCCAGAAAGACCTACATTAACGTTAGTGTAGCCCTTGAAGGCGGTAAAACTAAAAGTATCGGGAAGAAAGAATTCCGCATCAAACCAGTACCTAAGCCTACTCCTTATTTCGGAAGCAAAGCCTCGGGTACCATCTCCAGAGGTGAGGTTGGTATCGTGGACGCTATTGTAGCAAGTATGGGCGAAGGGTTCGCGTTTGAAGGCGTTAAGTACGTAGTTTCTCACTTCCGATTGACCTACGTTCCAAAACGTGGCAACTTTGAGGAGGCTACTAACAATGGGCCACGCCTTACTAGCGAAATGAAAAGCATGCTAAGCGACCCGAAACCGGGTGATAAAATTATTGTGGATAACATCGAGGCAAAAGGCCCGGATGGTGTTAAGAACCTGCCTTCCACCATCGTGCTTACCGTTGAATAGTTAAACCTGAGCAATTGTATGTCATATTTAGGTAAAATCCTGGGACCCTGCTTGGGCCTGCTAGTAGTTCCGTCACTTTTTGCGGTGGCTCAGGATAACTCGGGATATAAAGGTGGTAGCGGCGCTAACCTTTATCAGGAAAGAACCAATGAAGAGCGTAAGGCTATCCCCTATGCCCCCCTTCGCCAGGCTGATGTGATGTATGCCCGCCGTATTCATCAGAAGCTTGACATGCGGGAGAAGCAGAACCTGGCTATGCAATGGCCCAGGAACCCGTTCAACGAGCTGGTTTATAAGGCGGTCATGAAGGGCATTGACGGCAAACAGCTCACACCCTACCAAAGCGATTCTCTGAAAAATCCGTACACCCGGGAAAAGGTGATTGATCGCATTTCCACCGAGGAAACAGTTGAAAAGCGCCCATATCCCATTGAACGCCCGAATTACACAGTAGATACTACTATCCGGAATACCCTGGCTCCATCTGAGATCAAGAAGTTCCGGATCATGGAAGAGTGGATCTTCGACAAGGAAACTTCCCAATATACACCGCGGATAATTGCTGTGGCCCCACTTTTTAAGCCCAAACGGGGTGGCGCTGAACTGGAAGAGCAAACCATCTTCTGGGTAGAATGGAATGAGCTACGGGAAATACTGGTTAACGAAACCATGTTTAACCGTAAGAATGATGCGGCTCGTTTAACCTACTACGATTTCTTTGAGCAGCGACTCTATTCCAGTTATATCGTCAAATATCCTACAGAGTTTGATCAGGATATTACAGACATGCCGAAGTACGAGGACAGCAAGTTTGCTGCGCTCATCAAAGCTCAGAAGATCGAGCAGAAACTGCTTGAATTTGAGCACGACCTGTGGCAGTGGTAAAAAACCACTTTTACCACACACGTTGTTAACTATAGAAAAGCCCTGTTCACGTGAACAGGGCTTTTTTTGATTTCTGCTTAATCCAGGGTCTAAATTGGCAGGGTGCCTTATCAATTTCAGGATTGCTCAATGCAATCTTCCCGCTCCGGCCCGGTTGAAATCATGTGGATTGGCGCACTGAGGTGTTGCTCCAGCTCCGCTTTAAACTTATCCCAATGACCTTCCAGCGGAAGTTCACCTTCCTGGATCGGCGGCTTATTCTGAAAGGGTAGGTAGGTAGGTTTTGCACATTCGGAGGTCATAACCTCAGGGTAGGTGATTTCCCTGCCACTTTCGTCAGTAAATTGAGCGCAAAGCTTTGGCTCAGCTACTTGACTCAGCACATCAGCTTTTGTCACAATCAGCCGGTTAACACCATTGATCTGAATAGCATACTGAAGGGCTGGTACATCCAGCCAGCCGCATCTCCGGACTCTTCCTGTCGTAGCCCCGAACTCGTTGCCAAGGGCCTGGAGGTTCTCTCCCTCTTCCCCGGTAAGTTCAGTTGGGAAAGGCCCGGAGCCAACACGGGTCATGTAGGCCTTGAAAACGCCATAAACGTCCCGTACATAGCGCGGGGAAAGCCCTAGCCCCAGGCAGGCGTTAGCTGCGAGGGTATTAGACGAAGTAACATAAGGATAAGAGCCGAAATCCAGATCAAGCAGGGTTCCCTGTGCTCCTTCAGCCATTACATCATAGCCTTGCTCCAGCTGCTTGTTCAGATACCGGTCAGTATCAGTGATGGTCAGATTGCTGAGAAAAGCAATAGCATCCCACCACGCGCTGTGCTCGGACGCTTCTGGTAAGAAAGCCTCGCCCAGTTGAGCCTTGTGGGTTTTACACAATTCCTGGTACTGCTCCTCAAAATTGGGCTCAAGTATATCCTTAACCCGGATCCCTAACCGGCCAGCCTTATCCGCATAACACGGCCCGATACCTTTCTGAGTAGAGCCAATTTTGCGGTGGCTCTTAGCTTTTTCCTGAGCCCGGTCCAGTGCGCGGTGAGTTGGCACAATCAGGTGAGCATTCCTAGCAATTAAAAGCCGGTCTGTGCTGAATAAGCCCTCCTGCTGCAATGATTCGATCTCGTCCTTCAGTACAATGGGATCCACAACCATTCCGCCACCAATAACATTGATCACCTGATCGTGAACAATGCCGGACGGGATGGTATGCAGCACGTGTTTCTTGCCGTTCACATAGAGCGTGTGGCCAGCATTAGGGCCACCCTGAAAACGCGCAACAATCTGGTAACGGGGAGCCAGAAGGTCAACGATCTTTCCTTTTCCTTCATCGCCCCATTGGAGGCCCAGCAGGATGTCAAGGCTCATATAGTTAGCTATGTTAGTCTACAAAAGCGTTTACGTACTGGGAGCAGCGCTGGCAAATCCCGTTTTCGTCTACCTCAGGATTGCCGTAAAGGGTCAGGGCGTGCTGGGTCACCTCAAATCCGAACAGCTCGCCTACCATGTCCTGCGTCTTCTGAAGCCTGGGATCGCAGAACTCCAGAACCTTGCGGCAATAGTTACAGATCAGGTGATCGTGCTGGCGGTACCCGTAAGCCTTCTCGTAAAGGGCTGTGTTATTGCCAAACTGTTGTTTGATCGCGAGCCCGCAGTCCAGAAGAAGATCCAGGGTATTGTAAACCGTAGCACGGCTGATTTGGTAGTTTTTCTTCTTAAGCTCAAGGTATAGCATTTCAACATCGAAATGATCATCCCTGGCGTAAATCTCCGACAGGATTGCAAACCGCTCCGGTGTTTTCCGGTGCCGCTTTTCCTCTAAATAGCGTGAGAACTTTTCCTTAGCCTCATCATATACCTCTTCCCGGGTCATAAGCCATTTTTCGTTGAGTGGTGCAAAAATACAAACGCAGGCTAAAAAAGCTTCGTGGTGTTATCCGAGCTGACCGGGGCTGTCAGGACTTTACCTGAGCCGACTGCTGATCCTGTATCTGCTGCTGGTCCGGGTTGAAGCGGTGAACTGCCTCGATGCCATTCTGGCTGCTCAGCTGGCCGATCAGGCGCTCCAGGTGCTTTGTGTCGTAGATGTAAAGGATAATGGATCCCTCAAAGGCCCCTGCCTTGGCTGAAACTGTAATGGAGTCCATGTTAACCTGCAGCTCTTTTGATATAATGTCTGTGATTGTACTGACGATGCCGACCGAGTCAATCCCCAGAATCCGTAGGCCGACCGGAAAAGCTGAAACAGGCTTGATCTCGGAGGTTAGCCAATCTGCCTTTATGATCCGGTAACCAAACTTGGCCATCAGCTGAATACCATTCGGACAATTGGTGCGGTGCACTTTTACGCCATCCTGCTTGGTGATGAAGCCAAAAATATCGTCTCCCGGGATCGGGTTACAGCACTTGGCAAAGGTGTACTCATACGCCTGTTCGCCCCCTTCAAACACAACCTCGGCCTTGTCATGCTTTGCCTGCTGTGTTTGATGATTCTGTTCCTGTACAGGAGTTCTGGAGGGCTTAGGACTGGTATTAGAGGTCTTCTGACGGTTAGCAAAGCGGGCGAGCCCGCTGTTGAGCTCCTCGCGGCTGATTCGCCCCTGAGCTATGCCATAAAAAAGATCAAGACTTGAGTCCTCATCCATGTGGTAGGTAAACTCATTAAAGTTCTGACCATCCGCTTTGAGGCCATAATGACGGAATTTACGTTCCAGGATCTCCTTTCCGGATTGAGCGTATTCACGCTTTTCATCCTTCAGAGAGGCCTTGATCTTGGACTTGGCCTTAGCGGTTACCACATAATCCAGCCACTCGGCATTGGGCTTCTGTTTTTTGGAAGTAAGGATTTCTACCTGATCGCCACTTTTCAGCTGGTAATTCAGGGGTACGAGCTTGTGATTCACCTTGGCCCCGAAGCACCGAACCCCAACATCTGTATGGATTTCAAAAGCAAAGTCCAGCGCAGTGGCATTCAGCGGCAGCTTTACCAGGTCGCCGGTAGGCGTAAAAACGAAAACCTCATCGGAAAAGAGGTTCAGCTTGAACTCATCAAGGAAGTCAATCGCATTGGCTGAGGGGTTTTCCAGCGTTTCGCGGACCCGCTTCAGCCATTCATCCAGCCCTGAGTCCGGCTGAAAGGAATTCTCCTTGTACTTCCAGTGAGCGGCAAATCCTTTCTCAGCAATCTCATCCATCCGCCGGCTACGGATCTGGACCTCAGCCCATTTGCCCATAGGCCCCATGACTGTAGTGTGCAGGGCCTCGTAGCCATTGGCCTTAGGTGTTGAAAGCCAATCGCGAAGCCGGTTGGGATTAGGCCTGTAAGTATCTGTAATAACTGAATAGGTGCGCCAGCAGTGTTGTTTTTCCTGGCTCATGGGCGCGTCAAGGATAATCCGTATAGCGAATACATCGTAGACTTCCTCAAACGGGATCCCCTGTTGCTTCATCTTCCGGTATATCGAGTAGATGGATTTGGTCCGGCTCTTTAATTCGTACTGCAATCCCACCTCATCCAGCTTTTTCCTGAGGGGCTTGATGAACTTTCTTATAAAGCTGGTTCGCTGATTCTGGGTGTTTTTAAGCTTGTCAATGATCTCCTGGTAGACTTCCGGCTCTGTATACTTCAGAGCCAGATCCTCCAGTTCGCTTTTAATGTTGTAAAGCCCTAAGCGATGAGCAAGCGGTGCATAAATCTCAAGGGTTTCAGAAGCGATCTTCAGCTGCTTGCGCGCTGGCATGGACTCCAGCGTGCGCATGTTGTGAAGGCGGTCGGCCAGCTTAATCAGGATGACGCGGACATCGTCTGAAAGCGTTAGCAGGATCTTCCGGAAGTTCTCAGCCTGCATGCTTTTCGTATGGCCCGAGACATCCGAAATCTTGGTAAGCCCGTTGATAATACGCGAAACCCGCGAGCCGAAAGTTGCCTCAATATCCTCGTCAGTGATGTCTGTATCCTCTACCACGTCATGCAAAAAAGCACTGATGATAGAAGTAGCCCCGAGGTTCATTTCGCGGGCGCAGATGGTAGCCACAGCAATGGGATGGAAAATATAGAGTTCACCAGAGTGCCTGCGCATGCCCCTGTGAGCATCAAGGGAAAAGTTAAAGGCCTTCCGGATGACCTGCTTATCCTCTGGCTTAATGTAGGGTCTGCTGGCCCTTAACAGACTGCGATAAGCATTGACAATCTGACGCTTTTCCTGCACCGTGTGTGAGTCTACCATAGGATGATTCCTGCTTTGGCTTACGATTGGTTACCCTTTAATATAGCAAACCTGCCTGAGCAAAAAACTGTTCTACAATAGCTTTTCAGGCAAATAGCCTGAGCATGGCTAAACTTTTGTTATGTTGTATTTTTGTCCGCCTACACGGAGGCGGATGTGGCGGAATTGGTAGACGCGCTAGACTTAGGATCTAGTGCCTTCGGGCTTGGGGGTTCGAGTCCCCCCATCCGCACTAACCTACTAACCAAGCGCTAACTGTCGGATAAAAACCAGCGAAGTGGACATTAACTTAAATCAAACAGAAGGATTAGACGCAGAGCTGCACGTGAGGATCGATCCAGCTGACTACGAAGAATCCTTCGAGAAGGAAGTCAAAAATTATCGGCAACAAGCCTCACTGCCTGGCTTTAGGAAAGGAAAAGTTCCTACCAGCCTTATACGTAAAAAGATAGGTACTGAGCTCAAGCAAAAGCTCGTTCCTGATACTGTTAATAAAGCTATCCAGGATTACATTAAGGAGCAAGACCTGAAGCTACTGCTCAACCCCCTGCAGACCTATCCTGAAACCGATCCTGACTGGGAAAACCAGGATACGTTCGAGTTTAAATACCAAGTCGGGTTGAGGCCTTCAATCGATGACGATCTACAGGCCAGTTTGGGTGAGTTGACCCAGTACAGGATCAAGGCCGCTGACGAGGAGATTGATGAGCAGGTGCGCAAGATCAAAAACCTGAAAGGCACTTCTGAAACCAAGGAGGCTGTAGAAGACAGCGAGAATCTGGCCTTAAGGTTTAAGGTTGAGGAGCTGGACGAGAACGGGGAAGTGCTGGAAGAAGGCTTTTCTCAGACAAAGGCTGTCAACCTGAAAGACTTGCCCGAGCAACTTCAGCAGGAACTGATTGGCGCTAAGCCCGATGATGCCTTTACACTTGACCTGCGAAGCTACTTTGAGGATGAGGATCGCTTTGCAGAGTTCCTTGACACTGATAAGCTTACTGTACAGGATCTGGGGAGCAGCATACGGACCACTGTCCAGTCTGTTTACGAGTTTGAAGAAGCTACACTGGATGAAACCATATTCCAGGAAATCTTCCCTGACAAGACCATTAATGATGAGGAGGAATTCAAGGCAGCGATCCGCGAAGCACTCGAATCCAATTATGAGCGGGAGTCTGATGGCCATCTCTTCAAGGAAATCAAAGACGCCTTCGTAAAGCATTACGATAAAGGTCTGCCGGACGGCTTCCTGAAGCAGTGGTTTAGTCAGGTACAATCTGAGCAGGAGGAGGAAGAGGAAAGCGAAAAGACCGAGGATGAGAAGTACGAAGATTTTGTGAACGATATCAAGTGGATGGCCATTGTTGATGGGCTTGCTGAGCGGTTCGATATTACGGTAGAGAATCAGGAAGTCATGGAGTATGCCCAGGCAATGATCCGCAATGAGGTGTCAAGGATCGGGATGGGCGATATCGGTGAGGATAAAGTGCGGGAGTATGCCGCCAACTACCTGCAGGATCAGAACAATTTTTACAAGTCACTTTTTACCCTAAAAGAAGATAAGGTCTTCAAGCAAATCAAGTCTGAAGTCGAGTTTCAGGTGCAGGAAGTCACCTACAATGAATTTCAACAACTAATGAATCCTGAGCAAGAAGGAGAAACAGAAAAAGCAGAAAACAATGAGCAATCAGAATAAGCAAGGAGAAGAATTCCAGAAGTTTGCAACCCAGCACATGGGAATTGGCAGCAACAAGCTGAATAGCTATGCCAATTACATCACCCCGAATATTATTGAGGAGCGTCCGATGAATGTAGCTTCAATGGACGTTTTTTCGCGCCTCATGATGGACCGTATCATCTTTCTGGGCGTTCCGGTAAGTGATGACGTGGCCAACATCATCCAGGCTCAAATGCTATTCCTGGAATCCACAGACCCGAATAGCGATATCTACGTCTACGTCAATAGTCCCGGTGGCGGTGTTTACCCCGGTCTGGGGATTTACGACACGATTCAGTACATCAACCCAAGCGTGCACACGATCTGTACTGGTATGGCCGCATCTATGGGAGCTGTTCTGCTGTGCGCTGGTGAAGCCGGAAAGCGCTCCTGCCTGCGCCACTCACGGGTAATGATCCACCAGCCCTTAGGCGGTGTACAAGGTCAGGC
Source organism: uncultured Sphingobacteriales bacterium (assembly GCA_964474835.1). GTDB lineage: Bacteria > Bacteroidota > Bacteroidia > CAILMK01 > CAYYUA01 > CAYYUA01. The sequence continues at coordinate 27,717 of CAYYUA010000005.1, read as the reverse complement.
AGCTGATATTGAGATCACTGCTAACGAGATCGTCAAGATCCGCCGGGAGCTTTATCAGATCATTGCTGATCACACAGGCAATGAGCTCGAAAAGATCGAAAATGACGCTGACCGGGACTACTGGATGGACTCCGGCGAAGCCAAGGAATACGGTATGGTAGATGACGTACTCTTGCGCAACTCAGCACCTAAGGAAGAGGAAGAAGTCTAAAAGCCTGTATGACAAACAATAGTTATTGCTCATTCTGCTGGCGAAGCAAAAATGAAGTCAACTTCCTGATAGAAGGCAAAGAAGGCTTTATTTGCGATCGGTGTGCACAAGAAGCCTCCAAGATCGTGGAAGCTGAGTCCCAGAAACAGCAAAGCACCCCGAGCTTTGACAACATCTACAAGCCGAAGGAGATCAAGGCTTATCTGGATAAGCACGTGATCGGGCAGGAAGCTGCTAAAAAGTCCCTGTCTGTCGGTGTTTATAACCACTACAAGCGACTGATGGGCGGGGGTGAGGCTCAGAAAACCGAAAGCGGGGAGGATGTTAAGATCGAGAAATCCAACATCCTCTTAGCCGGTGAAACCGGTACCGGGAAAACCCTGCTTGCTCGCACGATAGCTGATATCCTGGATGTTCCATTCTGCATCGCTGATGCTACTGTTATCACAGAAGCAGGTTACGTGGGTGAGGATGTAGAAACTATCCTGACCCGGCTCCTTCAGGCTGCTAACAATGATTCGAAAGCGGCCGAAAGGGGCATCGTTTACATTGATGAGCTGGATAAAGTTGCCCGCAAAGGCGATAATGCCTCCATCACGCGCGATGTTTCAGGCGAGGGGGTTCAGCAGGCCATGCTGAAGCTACTGGAAGGAGACACCATACACATTCCGCCCCAGGGAGGCCGTAAGCATCCGGAGCAGAACCTCGTGCCTATTGATACCCGGAATATCCTGTTTATCTGTGGCGGAGCTTTTGATGGCCTTGACCAGATCATTGAAAAGCGTATCAATAAGCAGCAAATCGGCTTTCAGGCTTCCAATCAGGCCAATGCTGGAAAAGATGCGAATGGCAACCTTTTCCAGTTTGTGATGCCTCAGGACCTGAAAAAGTTTGGGCTGATTCCGGAATTAATTGGCCGTTTGCCAATTGTCACCTATCTGGATACCCTCGATAAAAATGCCCTGAAGCAAATCCTTACGGAACCAAGGAACGCTTTGGTTAAGCAGTACCAAAAGCTTTTTGAGATGGAGGGTATTGAGCTTAAGGTGACAGAACCAGCCCTTGACTTGATTGCCGAGAAAGCTATTGAGTTTGACCTGGGCGCTCGGGGATTACGCTCACTGGTGGAGTCTATCATGATGGATACCCTTTATTCCATTCCGTCAGAAACCACCAAGGATACCTTCAAGATAGATGTTAAGTTCATTAAGTCCAGGCTGGAAGGGTTAAAACTCAGTGAGCTAAAAGTTGCTTAACTGTATGTACTGAGCCTCCATATATCGCTTTGCTCAAGCTCTACCGAGGCTCCGAAAAATATCCGGGCTGTTTCCTGGAATGACTGCGTAAAATCTGAAACAAAAAAATGATGGGCTGGAGCGTTCTCTCCAGCCTTTTTTTGATCGGCCAGCCTGTCCCTATCAGCTAGCTTCCGGCTAACGGCACTAATAGTGGGCTGAATATTATCAATCACTGAAACCCGTCCGGAGAAGTACTCCTCGATCTCCTGCCTTATCAGTGGATAATGGGTACAACCAAGAATGAGCGCTTCAATATCCTGAAACTGCTTTTTATCAAGATAGGCGCCTATGAGGGTGCGGCTTATGGTGTTGTCATAGAACCCCTCTTCGATCATAGGGGCCAACAGGGGCGCTGACGCGGTGGTTACTTTAACGCTACTTGCTAATTGCTGAAATTTACGGGGGTAAACCCTGGACCGGATGGTGCTTTTGGTCCCGATAACCCCGATTCTGGAAGCCTGAAGATGGTCAACACAGTGCTGAACAACCGGGTCTATCACGTTAAAGACAGCCATGCTATCCGCCCACAGCCTTTCAAGGTAAGAGTAAGCGACAGCTGATGCTGTGTTGCATGCTATGATCACAGCTTTACACCCCTGCCGGGCAAAGAATTGGAGAATACCTTGCGAGTAGGTGATTACAGCCTTTGATGATTTATCGCCATATGGCAGGTGAGCTGTATCACCGAAAAAAAGAAACCGCTCTTGTGGGAGGGCCCGGGCAAGGCCACTTACGAGTGTTAGCCCTCCAATGCCTGAATCAAATACACCAATCGGGCGGTTATCCGGCATCAGCCGAGCTACATATCCAGGCGTTGCTTAACCAGTGAGGTGATATCCTTTCCTTCTTCCGCGTACAATATCGATCCCTGGGAAGCATCAAAAACGTAGGTGTAGCCCTTTTCCCGGGCAATTTCCTGAATAGTACTATTAACCTGCTCCATTATGGGCTTAAGCAGTTCCGCCCGCTTTTCAGAAACCTGCTTCTGCGCGTCTTGACGGAACTTCTGGATACGCTCTTCCAGGTTTTTAAGCTCCCTCTGCTTGTCCTTCCGCTGAGTAGCAGTCATGGACTCCGAGTTGTTCTGAAAGTCCTCCAGCTTGGTTCGGTACTCTTTCATCAGCGACTGGACCTGCCCTTCCATTTCCTTACTGTAAGTCCTGAGGTTTTCCTGGGCCTGCTGGACCTTAGGCATGTTCTGCAGGATCTGGCCGCGGTTAACATGAGCCAGGTTCTGACCCACAGCGCTGAATGTGAGGGTACAGAGCAATACGGTCACAGCAAAATTTACTAGGTGTTTCATCCTCGGGCTATGCTTATTTGATGATTGTTAGCTAACTGAATGGCAAAATTAAGAAAAAACCTTTCAGGGAAAAGGTGGGCTATCAGGGAGTAGCTTAGCGGTCTCCTCCATTTCTAGGCTGTTCGTTTCTTTCAGGTTCTCAGGAGCAGCCTGGTTTCGCTGCTGAGAGGGGTTTTATCCATCATCTTCCGACTGTTTATCCGGATCAATTCCCATCAGTTTCAAGACCTTATCACTCCGGTCATAACGAGCGTTGGTGTAAAGCATTGTTGTAGCACCTGCTTTATCCAGAATCATATCCAGGGATTGCTCCTCAGCAAGCTTCTGGACGGCATCAAACACCCGGTCCTGAATGGGTTTGATAAGCTCTTTGCGTTTCTGGAACAGGGCCCCTTCATCCCCGAACTTATCCTGTTTGTACTTCTCAAGCGCCTCCTCTTTCTGCGTGATCTTTTCCTGAAGCTGCTGCTTTTCTTCCTCTGGCAGTAGTACTTTCTCAGCTTTGTACTTGTCGTAGAGCTCGTCAATTTCCTTTACGCGCTGCTGAATTTTCCTGCGCCACTTTTTGGTTAGCTGATCCAACTGATCCTGGGCAGACCGGTATTGCGGCAGTTTCTCCAGAATATAGTCTGTATTGACGTACGCAATGCGCTGTGCCCTTGCCTCATTTAATCCGATTGTGGCGAAAAAAAGGAGGATACAAATTATTCTGATTAGCATCTGAACCTAAATTTAGGCGATCGTTAAAAGCGCTGGCCGATCGAGATGTGAATCTGGCCGGGATTGCCGGGTATATTCTCTGAATCAAAGCCGTAACCCCAATCTACACCAAGCAGGCCAAACATGGGCAGGAAAACCCGCACACCACCTCCGGCTGAGCGGTGAATATCCGAAGGGTTGAACTTATCAATGCCCAGCCAGCTATTGCCGCCTTCCAGAAAGCCCAGGAAGTAAATGGTGGCTGAACGCTTCTGGATAACCGGATAGCGGAGCTCCATGGTCAGTTTGGTGAAGGTATTGGCTCCTTCTTGCGGGCTCAGGGCGTCTTGCTTGTAGCCCCGCAAGCGAATGAGTTCGCGGCCATCCAGCCTGAAGCCCTGTAGCCCATCACCGCCTACAAAGAAGCGCTCAAAAGGCGTGACCCCGATCTCCTCATTGAAAAAGCCCAGATACCCGAAGTTAGCCCGCGGATTTAAGACTAAGTCACCGCCTAAATTCAGAAAGTAAGAGGATTTAAACTTCCACCGGTGGAATTCGATCCACTTGAACCGGCGCTGAGCGGATACTTCCCCGTAATCCACGCTTGAAAAAGCGGAGATGGGCGGTGTGTACTTAAGCGAAAGGGAGAACTCAGAACCTGAAGTGGGATAAATCCGCTTGTTAACGGAATTTCTGGAGATTTTGTGCTTAAGGCTGATGGTGTAAGAGGTACCATTGTTGAATTCCAGGGGCAGAGCCCGGTAGTCGTTCAGGTCATACTGCTGGAATTCCAGCGTGTTCTTAAGCCTGAAGTAGTTATCAGGGAACTGGAGGCGCTTACCCAGCCCAACATTGGCTCCGATGATCTGTAAGGAGCGCCTGTTGCTGGACCCGAATCCGCCTCTGGCCTGAACCGAGTAATAAGCTCCGACTGTCAGCGCGTTGGGCTTTTTGCCACCGAACCAGGGCTCAGTGAAAGAGAAATTCAGGGAGGAGTAACGTGGCCCGTTGGAATAGGCCCGCAGGCTGAGTTTCTGGCCATCCCCGGCCGGCAGGGGCCTCCAGGCATCGAAATTATCGATCTTATCCAGCGAGAAGTTGTTAAACTGGATGCCAATGCTGCCGACCAGTTGGCCGGCACCCCAGCCTCCCTGCAGCTGCAGCTGATCGGATGGTTTCTCCACCACATCATAGTTGATATCGACCGTGCCTTCTTCCGGATCGGGCTGTGGGGTAATGTTGATCTTCTTAGCATCAAAATAGCCAAGTTGTGAAAGCTCCCGTCTGGAACGGATGATATCAGAGCGGCTGAACTTGTCACCCGGGCGGGTACGGAGCTCCCGTAAGATGACATGGTCGCTGGTTTTGGTATTACCACTTACTGTGATCTCATCAATAGTGGCCTGCTTACCTTCGGTGATCCTGATCTCAAGGTCCACCGTGTCATTGTAGAGCTTTGTTTCCACAGGCTGCACATCAAAGAAAAGGAAGCCATTATCCATGTACAGCGAGGAGATATCCAGCCCGCGCTGATTAAAGCGCAGGTTGGTCTGGAGCTTCTTAGGACTATAAATCTCTCCTTTCTCGATACTTAAAACGGTGTTCAGGAAACTAGTGCTGTACTCGGTATTGCCCTGCCAGGTAATGTCCCCGAAGTAATATTGCTCCCCTTCATTAACGGTTATATCGATCTTAACCCGGTCGTCCTCTACTTGGTAAACACTGTCTTTTACAATAGCAGCATCCCGGTAACCCCGGTTCCTGTAGAACTTAACCAGCTTGTTTTTATCCTTCTTGTACTTGTCCGGAATGAATTTGGACGACTTGAAGAGGTTTAGGATCGTCTTACGGTTGGTATTCTCAAGCACTCCGCGCAGCTTCCCATCATCAAAAGCCTGATTCCCGGAAAATGTAATGTCCTTGATCTTAACTTTTTCTCCTTTATCGATATCAAGGATCATGGTTGCGCTCTGAGCTGCAAACAAACTGTCATTCTGCCCGGATATGGCTACCCGGGCATTCATATAGCCCTCTCCTTTAAAATAGCTCTTAATTTTGCCTTTGATATTGCTGACTAATTGTTCAGTAACAATATCACCCCTTACCAGCTCTATCTTCTCCCGGAGGTCTGATGCCTCACTTTCCGAGACCCCATTGATCTTGAACCGCCTGAGCCTGGGGCGGGTCTCAAGGTCTATTAGCAGGTAAATCTTATCCCGGTCCTCATCAACCTTATTGATCTTAATGGCCACGTCCTTGAAAAGCTCTTGCCGCCACAGGCCCTTGATGGCATCTGCAATGTCATCACCGGGTACCTTAACTTCTTGCCCTTTTTTCAGCCCTGTGTAGGCAATAATAACATTCCGGTTGATGCGGCCATTCCCGCTTACAGCAATACCGCCTAAGGTGTAAGTTGACGGGGTCTGATAATTCAGGTTGAGGTCATCAGGGCTGTCCTCCTGAGCCTGTGTTAGCTGGGTACCAAGACACAGCATAAATACCAATAGAACAGCTGGGTAGCTGCGCAATATGTCCGTCATTCCAATGCTCATATTTGTTCGCTAATCATTCCAAAGCGCCGCTCTCGGTTCTGATAGTCAATGACTGCCTGAAACAGATCATCCTTGGTGAACTCCGGCCAGTTCTTACGGAAAAAGTAAAGCTCCGTGTAGGCCAGTTCCCACAGCAGAAAGTTACTTATGCGCGTTTCCCCGCTCGTTCTGATAAGAAGAGCAGGATCAGGGATTTTAGCTGTGGTGAGGTAGCGTTTTATAAGGGAGTCGTCTATTGATTCCGGATCCACTGAGCCATTCTTAACCTGCTGGGCAATGGCCTGAACAGCCCTTGTGATGTCAGATTTGCCACTGTAACTAAGGGCAAGGTTAAGGGTTAAGCCGGTATTGCTACTCGTTTCCTGAATAGCGTCCTGAAGGCTGGTGTGGCAAGCCTGCGGAAGCTGCTCCAGGTTACCAATAGCGGAAAGGGCAATGTTGTTATCCTGAAGAGTCTTCATCTCGCTCCTGATGGTCTGAATAAGCAGGTCCATCAGTGCATTGACCTCCCGTTGAGGCCGGTTCCAGTTCTCGCTGGAGAAGGCGTAAAGCGTCAGGTACTCGATACCAACTTCTGCACAGGCCTCAGCTGTGTTCCGCACAGCCGTAACCCCATGGTTATGGCCATAGATCCGGTTTTGACCCTGTTCTTTAGCCCAGCGGCCATTTCCATCCATGATGATAGCAATATGCCTGGGTAGGTGGTCATACCTGATCTCGTCTCGCTTATCCGGCATAATTGCCTCCTGCTCGGCTAATTAAATTCAAAGCATTCAGGGTTCTCAATGTTGTAAGAGATGGTAAAACCTGAGAAAATGTACCAATCATTGTTTTGTGGGTTTCCCCGTTGCTTCCCCTTTCCAGTAAACTGTTTGCCTGTGCTACGGTCACTCAGTGCCACGGCTGTTTGGCCTGCTGATTCAGCCAGTTGATCCTGAGCCGGGTAATTCGTGCTCACATCATCCAGGAAATCCGTGAACGTTGCCCGGTAACCCAGTTTAAAAGTCAGGTTAAGCCTGCGGTTAAGCTGTAGCTTGAAGCCTCCACCAATCGGTATGGATGGCTGGTAATTGCTGTATTGTCCCGGAGCATCGTCCGTAATGCCCTGGCCCTCTGTTCGGAACTTCTGGAGGTCGTAAGTTTGGCCATTAAGTGTTGTGCGGGGCTCAAAGCGGAACATAGCTAAGCCGCTGTATACATAGGGCGTAAACTGGTCAGGCTCCAGGCCTTTCAGGAATGGAAAGAAGTTGAACTCAACCACAGCACTCAGTTCGGTTACATTGCTCTCAAAGGAAAGGCCCCGGCTTTTGAGATGATCAAAATTCGCATCATCTCCGGAGATCTTCCCCTGCTTGGCGCTAACACTAAAGGAAAAGAATTCGCTGAGGTTCCGCTTCACGAATACCCCTATAGCCGGATGCGTTTCACTTGGAACCAGGTAAGGCGCCATATCACCCCGGTAATTACTGGCCCCGAGGAACAGACCACCCTCCCAGTTCTGCGCTGAAGCGCTCAGGGCGCTACAAGTCAATAGCAAGACAGCTAAAAAACCGCGGATCATATTCTTTAAAAACTCCTTCACCTCATCTTTATTGTAGCAATGCAGAGCTGGACCAGAATACGTGGCAATCCAAACGGCTTAAAAGCCGGGACACGTATTATCGACAAGCGTATAGGTTAGTGTAAGGCCTCCAAAAATGTAAAGGTCGTTGAGGTTACTATTTGGGTCCCCACGAGGGTTGTCACTATCGTAATCCCTTGGTTCCTCAAGCGTTTCCCAGGTACGGTTGGACAGGCGGTAGGAAATTTCTCCATACCGCGAAACCAGCACATCGCGGGGAGCGTAGGTCTTGCTGACATCATCCAGGTAATCGGTAGTTGTCAAACGAAATCCCACCTCAGCGCCTATGGTCCAGTTTCTGGATAACGCATGTTTTACACCTGCACCCAGCGGAAAAGAAAATTGTGTAAGGCTGTACTTTTCCCGGTCCGGAAAGGCGGAAGTGCCTTGTCCCTCAGTACCCAATGGCTGAAGGTCCACCCACTTATCTTCGAACTCGGCTTGTGGATTGAAATTGAAAATTCCGAAACCAGCTAGGCCGTAAATGGTAGTCTGCTTATCACGGTCCGAAGGGTCAAACTTCATGAGGTGGAACTCTCCGATGAAGCTGACCTCAAGGATATCTGAGCGAAAAGACAGGTTGCGCAGGTTATTCTTGTAATTACTGTTGAAGTTGGCATCATCGCCACTGATTTGCCCATAGGTGAGGTTACCCCGCAGCGCTATCCGCTCGGAAAGGTTATACCGCACCAGTCCGCCAATCGCTGGCTTAGTTTCCTTAAGCATTTGCGGGGTGAAGGGAGCCAGGTCTCCGTAGTAGTTACTACCCCCGGCAAAGATTCCGAACTCCCAGTCCTGTGCCTGAAGAGAGGCAGAAAACCCTAACGCAATACTAACCAGCAAAAGAAAGCGTACCATTGGCCTGTTGGTTATTAGGTTTCTTCAAAGAAAAGCATTCCGGCAGACAACTGTTTCAGCTCAGTAATGCCGCTTGAGGTGAGTGGAAAGGTTAAAGGTTACCCAATACATCAGTAGCTGCCCAGCATGGCCTGGAAGTGTGCTTAAAATGTCTGGCAGCTTGGGTCCGATATGGTGTAGGTAAGGGTCAGCCCCCCGAACATGTACCAATCCTTCGTGCTACGGGTACCTCTTCTATCGTTAGCTCCGTATTCTTTTGCGCCATCCAGCGACTCAGAGTCCCACGTCCGGTTGGACAGGCGGAAGGCCCTACGCCCCATTTCTGTGTCAGTATTGAAGGTGCCTTCAGGCGCATAAGTCCGGCTAACGTCATCAAGGTAGTCGGTAAGCGTTCGCCGGACGCCTGCATCTATGCCGATCACCCAGTTCCGGTCAAGCGCGTATTTGATACCTCCTCCTAATGGGAATGAAACCTGCGTCAGGCTATACTTCTCTCTGTTCGGGAACTCCGAGGTTCCCTGCCCTTCAGTTGCAAGGGGCTGAAGATCTACCCACTCCCCTTCATATTTGGACTGAGGATTGAACCGGTAAACCGAAATACCGCCCGAAAGGTAAAGGGCAAACCGGTTATCACGGTCACTTGGGTCAAACCCGAAAATATTGATTTCCCCCTGCAGGCTGGCCTCGTAGATATCGGACCTAAAGCTCAGATTCCTTAGCTCGGTATAGGCCTTCGATTCGTTGTTTGCGTCATCGCCACTTATTCTTCCGTACGTGAGGCTGCCTTTTACAGTTATATACTGCGTAAAGTTATGGCGGGCCAGCACACCAAAGCTGGGATTGGTCTCCTCTATAAAAACGGGGCTGGCTTTTGATAAATCACCATTGTAGTTGGCTCCGCCAGCAAAGATCCCAAACGACCAGTTCTGAGCACTACCTGACAACGGCAGGAGGAAAGCAAGCAATGCTAAAGCTGTAACCATTCTCATAGACGCACCCTTTTGGCCCAAAAATAAGGGTAGTCTTACTAGAATCGATAGCAGTTACCGGGAATCACTGTATAAGTAACTGTAAAACCTACGAAATGGTAGCCGTCATTGTTAGTAGGGTCTCCTCGTTGGTCACGGGAATCCAGCTCTTTAGGTCCGCCTTCCAGAACTTCACCGGTTCTGTTGGACAACCGCCTGGAGAGGTCACCATTGGCACTCTCAAGGATATTGCCATCGACATAGGTGGTGCTTACATCATCAATGTAATCGGTAAAAGTGAACCGCAGGCCGAGCTCAAAACCAACGCTCCAGTGCTTGTTCAAGGCTTGTTTGAATCCGATTCCCGCCGGAATGGCAAGTTGTGTTAGAGAATAGGGCTCACGGTCATTGAAGTTGGCAGTGCCCTGCCCTTCAGTACTCAAGGGCTGTAGCTCATACCATTGGCCATCCAGCTTAGCTTCGGGATTGAAACGAAACACAGAAATTCCGAACAATCCATAGAAAGATGAATGGTTCCGCTTCTCAGTGGTTTCAAATCCTGTAAAATTGACCTCTGCCTGCAGGCTGATGTCAAGGATATCGGAGCGGAAGCTCAGGTTACGGATCCGGTCTTCTCTCGAGGAAGCATTGGCGTCATCCCCGCTGATAGTGCCGTAGTAAATGTTGGACTTAATCGTGAAATAAGGATTCACATTGTAGCGCACCAAAGCTCCAAAACCAGGCTTTGTTTCGCTGAGCTCCACTAGTTTGTCATTGGTCAGCTCGCCCGTGTACAGGGGAGCTCCGGCAAAAGCTCCGAATTCCCAGTCCTGAGCGCTAACAGTAAAGGGCAATAGGAACAACAGTAATGCTCCAAGCTTTCTCATGGGGTAAGGCGATTAGGATTTGGACCGCTTATTCGTAAAAGTCTCCTGTACACTCATTGGACCGGAAAGTTTTTGTGATGGTAAACCCAAAGTTATAGTACAGATCATCGTTATCCGGGTTGCCTCGCGTATCTCCAGGGCTGAATTGGGGGTTGTTAAACTCGCTGAGTTCATCTGACCGGTCAGCTATTGCTGCTGCTCTGCCATCCAGGTCAGCATACTCATCGCTAACGTCATCCAAGTAGTCTGTAAAGGTCTTTCTAAACCCGACTTCAAAGCCAACATTCCAGCGGTCTCCAATACTGTACTTAACGCCTACCCCAAATGGCAGCGAAAGCTGAAGCTGGCTGTAGTCGGTTCCCTCAGTGTTAAAGTCGGCCAGATCTACCGTCTCACCCTGGAAGTCTGCCTGAGGATTGAACTGGAAAAGCGCCACCCCACCGAAAACATAAGGGGCAAAGTTGTAGGACTCTGTGTTGCTGACGAATGGCAGAATGTTGTATTCTCCGCGAATAGAAGCCTCGTAGATATTAGTCTTGAAGCTCAGGTTCCGCTTTCTGCGGAACTCATTGTCATCATAGTTGGCATCATCACCACTGGCTCTCAAATAGGTAAGAGCCCCCTGAATGCTTACCTTAGGGGAGATATAATAGCGGCCAAGCAACCCTACCGAGGGCTGGGTCTCACTTACGGTGTAGAAGTTTTCAGTTAGGTCGCCAGAGTAATTGGAAGCTCCCAGGAAAACGCCTGCCTCCCAGTCCTGAGCTTTTGTATTGCTGAATGAAGTGATGAGGAGAATAAGGAAAATGATAGGAGCCGTGCGTCTCATACTAATGTTAAAATTTCAAACTTTTGAAAGGCAAAGGTATGAATAAACGTTCTTTTTCAGGATATCACTCATTACGGGGATCATCCCCCCATCTCAACTTATCTCTGATAGTTTTTATAAAAGACTGATGATTAAGTTTTATAAGGTTGAAATGGAAGGGAGCTTTAGTTACGGTTAATTCTTTTTGATCCCTGATAGAGGTATAGCGCGAATCCAGAGATGCCAGAAAGCTATTATCCCTGCCGGCTACTTTCAGCGTAACGTTAGCCTCATCTGAAATGGTAATAGGCCGGATATTGAGGTTATGTGGTGCTACCGGTGTTACCACTAAGCTGTCTGAACCCGGAAACATTATGGGGCCGCCACAGCTGAGTGAATAACCAGTGGAGCCGGTGGGTGTGGCTATTATCAATCCATCAGCCCAGTAAGTGTTAAAATATTCCCCATCAAGGTAAGTTTCAACGGTTACTAAAGAGGAAAAGTCACGCTTCTGGACCACAAGGTCATTAAGCGCATAAGGCTGATCATGAAAGAGTGGCTCATCTGTGCTGAGCTGGAGGAGTCCGCGGGGCTCCCTGGTATACTGGCCGTTGTACACCGAGGCTAAGGCACTATCAATGTTGTAGCTGGGCACATTAGCCAGAAAGCCCAGCCTGCCCATATTGATCCCCATCACCGGAATATTGCTATCCTTTACAAGGTTCAGGGTATCCAGCAGGGTGCCGTCACCGCCCAGGCTGATCAGGATATCAATGCCCAGATCTTTCAGGTCATCTGCCTCATTAAAAGTATCAATACTGGCGAGCTGAAACTGATGGGTAGCCTTTAGTTCCTCAAGAAACTGATCGTAGATGATGTACTGAAACTGGTACTGCTCCAGGAGATCAAAAAAATGATTGGTGATAGCGGACCCTGACTTTCTGAGGGAGCGCGCATAGATGGCCGCTTTCATAAATGAGGCTTAATGATCAGGTAGAAAAGGTAGGAGCGAATAACGCAAGCGCTGATCACAAGTCAAGGTAACGCATGAGGAGCTCATACCGCTCTTTCAGGTCGGTATCTTCGCTACCAGTGGTGTGATGTACCTGTATATCGTAGTTGTACCGCTCAAAGGTAGCCTCCAGGTGCTTAAGGTCAAGCGTGTTAACCTTGGCCGTCAGGTACACAACCGAGCCCTCTTCATTAAGCTCAGTGTAGATGCTCAGGATCTTAGTGTTATTAGACTCTACAATCCGGCTGATCTCGGAGATGTCGTAATTCTTATACGGGATGGACAGCGTAAATATACCGCCAGCCTCGCGGAATGAGTAGAGCGCTGCAAAGTGATGCGTTAAATCTGTAAGGCTGAAAGCTCCCAGATAGGAATTGTTAGCATCGACTACCGGAATAACGCTCAGATCAAGCTCGGAAGCAGGCCTGAACACGTTGAGGATATGCATATCTGCCGGAACATAAGCTGGCTTAAACTCGCCCTGAAAGGACTGAATAAGTGCCTGCTCGTGTTCCTTCATGCGGAGGAGGTCAACAGGAAGCAAACCCTGTAGCGAATCCCCTTCAACAATCGGGATCTGGCATACACAGCTTTCCATGAAGATGTTCCGGGCATTCGCTATCGTATCATCCGGACTTAGCGCTGTGATGTCAGGATTGATAATATCTTGTGCTATCATGCATTTTGGGGGTTTGGCTGTGGAATAACATTCTCCAGAAAAGGCTGCAGTACCTGGTTAAACTCTTCTGGCTTTTCCATCATAGCAGCGTGCCCACACTGATCGATGAAATGTAGTTCTGATGCAGGGATAAGCTTGTGAAACTCTTCTGCCACGTAAGCGGGCGTAATGTTATCATTTGCTCCCCAGATCAGGCACACCGGAACCTGAATTCCCTGTATTTCAGTCTTGAGGTTATGCCGGATAGAAGATTTGGCCATGGCTATAATCCGCATCCCACGGCTCCTGTTGTTAACGGTTTCGTAGACCTCATCCACCAGATCCTTAGTAGCAGTTCTGGGGTCGTAGAACGTGTATTCTACTTTCGACCGTATAAAATCGTAATTATTCCGCTGGGGGAAGCTACCTCCCATGGAGTTTTCATAAAGCCCTGAGCTGCCGGTAAGCACCAGTGCACTTACTTTTTCCGGGTGCTCAATGGTGTAAGTGAGCCCGACATGCCCTCCCAGGGAATTACCCAGTAAGGTAACCTGCTCGTACCCTTTGTAATTGATGAAGCTGTGGATAAAATCAGTTAGCCCACCCACATTCGTGTTTTTAAGCGGCATCTCGTAAATGGGCATGAGCGGGATAACAACCTTGTACCGGCTGGAGAAGAACCGCAGTACCGCCTGCCAATTACTCAGAGCACCAAAGAGGCCATGCAAAAGTAGCAGCACCGGACCGTCTCCTTCCTCTACATACTCAAATCCGTGCTCCTTCTTTGTTCTTAGCTCCATGTTGCACTAAGCTTAGCACTCTATTTACAGGTTTGGCCAAATATACAAACCAACAAGCAAGCAATTCATAGATTTCGCATCCAGAACGCTTGCCTTGTCTGCAATAGCCTGGCTTGTGGCTATGCAGCATTCAACTGCTTCACGAAAACCTATGGGCAAAACAAACGCCAATCTCGGAGAGCTCAGGTAGTAGCAGGCGTGAAGTGGTGCTTCAGCCAGTTTTTGATCATGGCCAGCCCATGTTCCGTCAGAATGGCTTCCGGGTGGTACTGAAATCCCCATACCGGGAAGCTATGATGCGCAAGGGCCATGGGTAAACCCTCCTGAACTGTTCTGGCCGTAATCGTTACATCCCTGAGCTTCTCAGTGTGGCTGATGCAGAGCGAATGGTAACGGGTGACTGCAAAAGGTGTGGGAATGCCATCAAAAGCTGAATGCCCGCTATGATGAATGGATGAAACTTTGCCATGAACTGGTGCTGGAGCGTTAACCACCCTCGCACCGAAGTAGGAAGCTATTGCCTGAAATCCGAGGCAGACGCCCAGCATAGGCTTAACCGTATGCCAGCGATCGATGACCTGGCTCATCAGCGGGTGCTCCTCTGGCCGTCCGGGCCCCGGGGAGAAGACAAAACCGTCCGGGTTTAAGTCCGCAATGCCCGCAAGGCTGCATTCATCGTTACGGATCAGCTCACAATCCGGATGAAACTGCCGGCAATAATTGAGGAGGTTGTAAGTAAAAGAGTCGTAATTATCTATCAGTAAAATCATGGCATCCGGTGTTCATAACCTGGTTACTTGGACTTCTGAATTTCCTGGTTGAGCTCTTTAAAAAAAGCCTCGGCTTCTGCAATAAGATCTGAAAGAATCGGGAAGACGTCCGTGGCCTTGCTGATGATAAATGGCGCTACAGGGGCTGCATACTGATAGCTGTAAACTTCCTGCTTAAAGTCAGGCCCAATCCCTTCTGCCTGATCCAGAAGCCAGAACACCATACTCACGAGCAATAAAATCTTGAATAAGCCACTAAGGCCCCCTAAGAGGCGGTTTATGATGTTCAGGTTAGTAACCGTAAACAATTGCTCCAGCCCTTTGCCGATTAACTGCACAGCGAAAAAGACCGCGAGGAACGTCAGGAGATAACCAGCGTAAAAGATCCACTCCGCATTGGTAAAATAATCCTGAAGAAGCGCGGAAACCTGCCCGGCCAGCTGCATAGAGGCGATAATCCCTAAAAGGAATGCCACGATGGTAAAGACTTCTACAATAAGCCCCCTTTGGTAGCCTCTTACAAAAAAGAAGACCCCAACCAGCATAACGATGATATCAACTGGGTGAACCGGCATAGCATTCATTTTCTCTTGAGGAGCTGCTGCCTTATCTGATCCCTGAATAGTGAAGGAAAACATTGCCTGCTCGTGCCATGGAACTATTATTGCTGCCTGAAATTACACTTTTTCAAAGGTATGAAAGCAGGCCTTACGCACCCACAAACACACCCATATCTTGAATTTTTCCATTCAGCTGGACTATCCCCTGTACTTCATAGCTTTCTGCCTGTTAGCTGGTGCTGGATACGCATTTCTGATGTACTACAACCGGTCATTCGGAGAGCAGGATCGGTTCTGGTCCTTTCCGAACTGGCTTTTGGCACTCCTGCGCTTTTTAGCCGTTAGCCTTATTGCTTTTCTGCTGCTGTCGCCATTTGTCAAGTCCTACTACAAGGAGGTTCAAAAGCCTGTTGTAGCTGTGGCTCTGGATAACTCGGCATCTGTAGCGCTCAACCGCGATTCAGCCTACTACCAGGATACCTTCCCGGAGCAGGTACAGGCGCTTGTAAAAGACCTTAAAGCCGAATACGAGGTTCAGCCACTCACTTTTGGTCAGGATGTAAAGGCGGATCAATCCCTGAATTTTCAGGAGGATGAAACGAACCTTTCTAAGCCCATTGAAAGTATTTACGATAAATTTTACAACCGTAACCTTGGCGCTGTTATCCTGGCGACTGACGGTATTTACAACAAGGGGCGCAATCCGCTAACGGCAGCTCAGAAGCTACAGCCGCCGGTATACCCCGTGGCGTTGGGAGATACAGTTCCGCCACAGGACTGGCGGCTGCCGGAAGTCCGGCACAATGACATTGTTTATGCGGGCAGTAAGTTCCCCGTTGAAGTGCGTGTGGAAGGAGAAGGGATGCGGGATCAGCGGCAAACCGTACAGATCCAGCGAAATGGTGAGACCCTTTTTCAGGAAGCGATCAGAGCAACTACTGATGCCTATGATACAACCATCCGTACGCTGCTGACCATTGATGAACCCGGCCTTAAAACCTTCAAAGCTTCGGTAGAGCCACAGGCTGCGGAGATCAGCAAAGCCAATAACACCAAATCCTTTTACATCGAAGCCCTGAAGAGCAAACGCCAGGTCGCTATCATCGCTAATCAGCCTCATCCGGATATCGGAGCTGTAAAAGACGCCCTGCAAAGCAGAAAGCGATACCAGGTTGAAACCTTCACCCTTGAGCAATGGCAGGGTGCCAACAAAAGTGTAGAAGGCTACAACGTGGTGATATTTCACCAACTCCCCGGTACCAGTCAGGCTTCCCGCAAGCTAGTCCGTCAGGTTAAGCAAGAGGCGATTCCCAGTCTGTACATGATCGGAAGCGGGACTTCGCTGAATACCCTGAACCAGCTTGACATCGGGATTTCCATAAACCAGAAGGGTAGTAAGCCCAATCAGGTCAGGCCGGTGCTTGAGCAGAACTTTAATGCCTTTACCCTCTCTGAGGACCTTAAAGAACTCCTGAGGCAGCTCCCGCCAGCCAAGGCTCCCTACGGTGACTATAGTTTAAACCTGCCACACAGCACACTGCTAAGCCAGAAAATCGGGGAGGTTAAAAGTGATAAGCCGCTGCTGACCTTTCTCCAGCAGCCTAACTACAAGGTAGGTGTGCTTTCAGCAGTTGGGATCTGGCGCTGGTACTTAAGTGAGTACCGCATCAGGGGCGAGCATCAGGCCGTCCCGGAAATGCTGACCAAAACGATCCAGTACTTAGCTGTGG
The DNA here is from genome assembly GCA_964474835.1 of uncultured Sphingobacteriales bacterium. Lineage (GTDB taxonomy): Bacteria > Bacteroidota > Bacteroidia > CAILMK01 > CAYYUA01 > CAYYUA01. The sequence goes on along the minus strand of CAYYUA010000005.1, from coordinate 10,982 downwards.
ATGCCCAAAAACGACAATTCCGGTTAGTGGATCAGGAAAACCGCTATCAGGAGAATGAGCGTATTCAGTTTGAAGCTGAGTTTTACAATGAAAGTTACGAGCCTGTGGATGATGCAGCCATTGACATGGATATAGTTAACCAGGCTGGCAAGACCTACGAATTCAACTTCCAGCCAGCAGGAGGGGGCTATCGCCTGGAGGCTGGGTACCTGCCCCCTGGCAAGTACGACTTCCAGGCTGAAGCGCGCTATGGGGGCGATGCGTACGCCAGATCGGGTTCATTTGTTGTGGAGGCTACCAACAAAGAGCTGCTGACCACAGTGGCTGATCACAGCCTTCTGAAAAACCTTGCCGATGAAAGCAATGGTAAAGTCTTTTACCCCGGTAATCTGCAGGAAATCCCCAATAAGCTTAAAGCGGCAGGAGATTTGAAAAATGTAGCAAGTCAGGAATACCGCTTACAGGAGCTAATCCACAATAAGCTACTGTTTTTTGTTATACTGGTGTTCCTGGGTGGTGAATGGTTTCTGAGGAAATACTACGGCGGTTACTAACGGAGTTTTAGGGTTGTTATCACTCATGGCAGAGCAGAGTTCTGGAAAACAAAGATTTATGAGCTCTTTAATAAAATCAGCTTCGCTTCTGCAAAATACCCTGCTGTTCCTTCTACTGTTGCTGGCAGGTGGGGAAGCAGTGGCTCAGGGAACGGATATCAAATTCGGCAGGAACAGGGTTCAGCACAAGGAGTTCGACTGGCGGTACTACCAGGCGGATGAGTTCGATATCTACTTTTACACTGGTGGCAAGCGACTGGCTAAGTTCGCAGGCCGCAATGCCAGCCAGTATCTGGAAAACCTGGAAGAGAGGCTGGATTACCGGGCTAAGAACCGGCTGACGCTGATCATTTACAACTCCTATTCAGACCTGCGCCAGACAAATATTGGCTACTCTGCCAAAAAAGATGATCCCAATGGCGTAACTCCTATTGTGGATAACCATGCGTTTGTCTACTTCGATGGCGATCACTTTTCGCTGATGAACAATATACGCGAAGCTATTGCCCGTGTCCTGATCAATGAAATGCTGTATGGCGGTGGCATTCAGGAACGGGTGCAGAACTCCACCCTGCTAAACCTGCCTGAATGGTACCTGCAGGGACTGGCAGAATACCTCGGAAACCCTCTTTCCGAACAAGAGCTTGCGCAATTCCGGAGTGGTATGCTATCCGGGAAATACGAGAAATTCCAGCTGCTCAACAAAGAAGAAAAAGTGCTGGTCAGCCAGCTCATCTGGCGCTATATTGCCAACTCTTACGGGAAGAGCTCAATTTCCAACATCCTGTACCTGAACAAGGTGAACAAGAGCCTGGAGAGTGGATTTGCTTTTGTATTGGGCAAGGACTACAATGAGCTCTACGAGGAATGGAACCGCTACTACCGCCGGCAGTTTCAGGATAACCAGCGAGCCCTCAGTAACGAGCCCTCAGAAGCCCGTCTGGTTCAGACACCTGACGCTTTTCATCAGGAAAAAGTGACCACAGCTAAGCTAGGCCCCAAAGGCGAAAAAATTGCTTACGTCACCAATAACCAGGGCCGGAAGAAAGTCTGGATCTATGACATAGAGGAGGATGACCGCAACAAAATTTACCGGAAGGGGCATCGCGCCCAGGTGCTGGAAAGGGACTACAATTACCCACAAATAGCTTGGCACCCGAGGCGGCCTGAGCTCATCCTGGTGGATGATGAAAAAGACGTGGTGGTTTTCAAATCCTACAATCTGGAAGAGGACGAAATAACAGAAAGCCGGAAGAATTTCCGAGTGGAAAAAGTCCTTGATCTGAACTATGGGCCGCGGGGTAATTTCCTGGCCCTCTCAGCGATCGACAATGGCCAGTCTGACATCTACATCTTTAACTGGCAAACGAACTCCATGCGGCCCATCACGAATGATATCTACGATGAGCGCAATCCGCGTTTCACACCGGATGGAAAGGCATTGGTCTTCAGCTCTAACCGGTACAATGATACCATCAAAAAACGCAGAAGAGGGCGATCAGCGCTGGGAGGTTTCAATACCAGCTACGATATTTTCTACTACCCCTACCGGAAAGGGACCAATGAGCTAAAACGGCTGACCCATACGCCCCTGATTGATGAACGGATGCCGGATGCTTATGACACGGCCTACATGTCTTACCTGACGGCTCAGAACGGAGTGCGCAACCGCGGAGCCACCCGCCTGGACAGCCTCTTTCAGGGCTCGCGGATTACCGTTGGCTATGAGGATACAGCTAAGTACCCGAATGATACGTTTCGCTTTCAGCGAAAAGATTCATCAGACCTGGTTTTCCCCCGCAATGCGCTGAAGGATACCTCCCTGCGCTTTGTGGATACGACTTTCCGCTACAAGGACACGGCCTACACCTACGCTTTGACGTCCCGCAACCGCGATATCCTGAACTACCAGGTCAATCATCAGCGGAATAAAATAGCTGAATTCTACAAAGTAAGGGGAACGTACCGCATGGCGACCTACCCCATACCAGATAGTGCGCCAACGCAGCAAACCAACCGGAATCTTACAGGTTTCGGGAGTTCCCTGCGCGATATGGCCCAGAAGCGGAATGAGAGTTCCCTGGTCAGGCCTAAGTTCCAGGCAACTGCGCAGGGAACCGCTTCTGCTTCGAGCGACCAGGAAGATGCGGAAAAGCCAGCTGATACCACGGATGAAGTAGATATCAATGATTACTACTTCCAGAGCGAGTTCTCGGATGAGCAGGAGCAGCAGCAACCATCAGCAGAGTCGCGAGACCTTGAGCAAGGGCAGCAACAGGATCAGGCACGCAGGCCGCTGGGGCGGGCCCGGAACTATTACCTGTCCTTCACGCCCAATTATCTTCAGACTGAGCTCGATAACAGCATCATCAACACCCGTTACCTGCCCTATGACCAGGATAATCCTGAATCATCCGTGTACAACCCTGTCCTGAATGCCATGACCACCATGGGGGTGAGCGATCTGTTTCAGGACTATCGCATTACCGGGGGCTTCCGGATACTCGGAAACCTGCAGGGAGCGGATTATTTCCTCCGTTACCAAAACCTCAAGAACCGGCTGGATAAAAAGTGGACCTTCTTCCGTCATGGCGAGAAAAAAGAGCAGAGCAACCGCAGACAAGTGCGTGAAACCAGCTATGAGCTGCGCTACAGCCTTAAGTGGCCCTTCAGTGAGGTTTCATCCATCAAGGGTGAGGTATTTGCAAGGCGCGACAACAATATCACCCTTTCCTCTGAGCGCAACACCCTGGAGCAGCCCAACGACCCCCAGAACTGGCTGGGAGTGGATATTGAGTACGTTTTCGACAATACCCTTGACCTTGGTAAGAACACTAAGAGTGGCACCCGCTTTAAGCTTTACGCTGAGGGCTACCGGGCCTTTAACCTAAGAGGCCTTTCAGATGAGAAAACCTCCTTTGGTGTGCTTGGCGGGGATTTTCGCAACTACATTCCCATTTTCCGTGAAATGATCTGGGCAAACCGTATGGCCTTTGCCTCCTCATTCGGGCAGGCTAAGGTGGTTTACTTCATGGGCGGTGTGGATAACTGGCTCTTCCCTCAGTTCAACGATGAGGTAGAGGTTTCGGAGAAAAACAATTACGTCTACAAGTCACCGGCTACCAATCTACGGGGTTTCAATCAGAACATCCGGAATGGTAACTCCTATGCTGTGCTGAACAGTGAACTACGAATCCCCATCTTCCGGATGTTTAACAACAAGCCGATCATCTCGGAATTCTTCAACAACTTTCAACTGATCGCTTTCGGGGACCTGGGCAGCGCCTGGACTGGCGTCAATCCTTTCGATAAGAACAATGCCCTAAACCGGGAGATCCGCGATGCCAATCCTATTGACATCACCGTCATTAACCTGAGCAATCCTTTTGTAGGAGGCTACGGTCTTGGCGTCCGGTCAAATCTGCTCGGTTATTTTGTACGGCTGGACTATGCGTGGGGGGTTGAAAATAACTTAGTGAAGAACAAGGGTCAGGTATACCTTTCCCTTGGCCTTGATTTTTAGTGAAAGCCTGCCTGCACTTTCCGGCTAGCTAAGGTCTGCTTAAGCTCCATCATCTGTAGCATAGCGCTGGCAGCTTCTTCACCCTTGTTGCCTTGCTCCCCACCAGCTCTGGCCTCAGCCTGGGCTTGGTCGTTAACAGTCAGCAACCCATAGGAAACCGGGATATGGTAGCGTAGCGTTAGATTGCTGAGTTTCTCAGTAACAGCATCAGCGATGTAGTGGAAGTGCGGTGTTTCACCCTGAATAAGGCACCCAAGGGCTATAATCCCCTGAGCAGGCGTGTGCTCTGCGAGATATTGAACACCTAGTGGAAGCTCAAAGGAGCCGGGTACCTGATGATGATAACATTGCCGGTCAGCAAAGCCCTGCGCCTTCAGAAAGGATAAAGCTCCGGTTTCCAGCGCCGCTGTGACCCGGGTGTTCCAGCGGGCAGTTATGATACCAACCGGTTGTTGTTGCGTTCCCTTGCTCAGGGACAATAGGGGCTCTGTTCGTTCGTGCTCGCTCATGCAGAAAAGAATTACGACCTGTTGTTGGCGTACAGTTTAGTCTTTGCGCGACTTATGTACTTTTCAATGTCAGAAGCCTGATTGCTATCCGGGTAGTCGTTTTTGAGCTGCTTATACGTATCCAGGGCCTTCTGGTAGTTGCCACTTTCTTCCAGCACGAGCCCGGCCTTCATCAGGTAAATCGGAGAAGTGAAGTTGTTATCCTTGGCATTCGCTGCCTTCAGGTAGTAGTCAGCAGCCTGGCTGTACTTGTTCTGTTCGGAGTAGGCATCGCCCATTCCACCATAGGCCAGGGGTTGCAGTACATTACTGGTTGTTTCGAAAGCGCCCAGGTGATCCAGTGCATCTTCGTACTTTCCTTTTTTCAGGTAAATGATGCCCGCGTAGTAGTTAGCCAGGTTACCGGTCTTGGTCCAGCTGTAATCCTCAGAGATAGCCTTAAAACCAGGGTTGGCACCATCGCCTTTGAGGGCTAAATCGAGGGAGTCATCTTCAAAGTACTGCTGAGCCTGGAAGATCTCCTTCTGCGCCTTAGCGTTCTGGTTGGGAATGTAATACTGCGTGGTTCCCACATAGGCTACAATGGCGATCAGGATAACGCTCAGGCCAATAGAAAGCACCTTTTGGTACTGAAGAATAAAAGCTTCAAAGCTGTTCGTCTGTTCCTGGGGGTACTCTTCTTCGGCCATAACTAGGGCTGTCGTTTAATTTAGCAGAGAGGGCGCTTTTATCAGGGTGTGATTAGTCTGTCAGGAAAGGGTAATCCTTCTGCATGTAAACATCATCGAACATATCGCTCTCCTCCGGCAGCTTGGATGCCTCGGCAAAGCTAATAGCGTCCTTAACCTCTTGCTGCACGTCTTTCTTGGTCTGCTTGATCTCTTCCTCGGTCATCAGCTCATAGTGGCGGATCGAATCCACTACCTGCTCAATAGGATCGGCTTGCTGCCATTCCTTCAGTTCCTCGCGGGTCCGGTACGTGGCCGGGTCTGAAATTGAGTGACCCTTGTAGCGGTAGGTGTTCATCTCGAGCAGAATGGGTGTCTGGTTCTCACGAACCTGTTCCGTAGCCTTGCTAATGGCGTTGTGTACGGTCTCTACATTCATGCCGTCCACGCGCTCTGCTGGCATATCAAACTCGCAGGCCTTTTTGTAAAGCTCAGTTACGTTGGTCACGCGCTCTACGGCCGTACCCATTCCGTATTGGTTGTTCTCGATAACATACACGATCGGAAGCTTCCAGGTCATGGCCAGGTTCAGGCTCTCGTGGAAGGAGCCCTGCAGAACAGCACCATCACCCATGAAGGTCAGACAGACATTGTTGGTGTTCTTATATTTCTCTGCAAATCCAATCCCGGTACCAAGGGGCGTTACAGCGCCAACAATCCCATGCCCGCCGAAGAAGTTGAGCTCTTTCGAAAACAGGTGCATAGAGCCTCCTTTGCCTTTGGAGCAGCCATCAACCTTGCCGAATAGCTCTGCCATGGCGTTTCTGGGGTCCATCCCTACTGCCAGGGCGTGCCCGTGATCGCGATAAGCGGTAATGATCTTGTCATCTTTCTGAGCTGCAGTGACAGCGCCGGTAGCTACTGCTTCCTGCCCCATGTATACGTGACAGAAGCCGCGGATTTTGCCTTCTCCCACCAGCCGGTAGGTGTTAAACTCAAAATCGCGGATCAGCTGCATCATCCGGTACCAGAAAGTATAAGTCTCTTTGTTGAAAGGTTGCTTTTGCTTATCCCGCTTGGTCTGCTGTTTGGTTTGGGCCATAGTCGCTGAAAAAATCCTTTTGGAAGGTTGAAATGGCGCAGTATCGAAGTAGCGCACTAAGTTAGGAAAAATCCCTGAATCCCATTTTACATGAAGCCGGAAGTTAGCCTGCACCGGGGCTTTTCAGCAATCGTTCCACCAATTGGGGCACCCCTTCGCTGGCTTTAGCGCTAATGGGTTCCAGGTTAGTATAGGGCAGGGATGCGTCCGCTTCAGGATCCACATAGAACTTGGGAATCTCTGAAGGGGCAAAGTCCAGCAGGTTCGAGGCAGGCATCACCAACAGCGATGTGCCAACAACCAGGGCTAACCGGGCTTCACTGAAAAGGTGCAGCGCCCGCTCAGCCATTGGGACTGGCTCCCCAAACCATACAACATGCGGCCGTAGCTGAGAGCCCTTGTCGCACTGCTCACCTGGCGCGATATCCCGGTATCCAATGTCGTATATCAGATCAGGGTCTTTGCTGCTACGGGCCTTCCTGAGCTCACCATGCAGGTGATGGACCTGCGATGACCCAGCCCGCTCATGCAGGTCATCGATGTTCTGTGTGACAATGTGGACGTCATAAGCCTTCTCGAGCTCTACCAGAGCCCGGTGCCCGGCATTCGGCTCCACATCAGGGAGCATGCGTCTTCTCTGGTTGTAGAACGCCAGAACCGTTTCGGGATTTTGCTCAAAAGCTTCTGGTGTTGCAACATCCTCGATGCGGTAATTATCCCAGAGGCCGCCATTGCCCCTGAAGGTGGAGATTCCGCTCTCAGCGCTTATGCCAGCGCCCGTCAGAACAACTAGCCTGGGTTTGCTCATGGGTGATTCGTTTTTGAGACGTCCTGAACCGGCGAATCGTTAGCGTCCACCACATCCTCGTCCCTTACAAAGGGCATCCCCTTAAAACGCATCAACAGACGGCTGGTGGCAATTACATCTTTCTGACAGTAGTGCGCAATGCGCTCAACATCGCCTTCTTCATGGAAAACATGCCCGACTTCAGCGCCATCCAGGTCATCTTTTGGCGTTGGGATGTTAAAAATGGCTGATAGCAGCGGGAGGGACGTGAAGTGCTTGTAATCACCAAACTTCCATAACTGCATGGTATCGATCAGGTGGTTCGCTTCCCACGGTTTTTTACCGGCAATGTCCAGCATAGCGGGTAGGGTAAGACCATGAATGAGCGTGCGCCTGGCCATAAACGGGAAGTCGAACTCGCGCCCGTTGTGCGCACAAAGGAAATGCTGGCGCTTATCAAAATGCTGGTCCAGGGTGTTGTTAAAACCGCTGAGGATGGCACGCTCATCTGTCCCGTAAAAGGATTTGATCCGCAGCTGGTATTGATAGGGGTCCGGGAGGTTTGTAGCCTGCTGGAAGATCCCGACCGAGATACACACTACCCGGCCAAACTCTGCGAATATCCCGGCTTTTTTGAACTGCTCAGCGGGATCATCAGCCTCGTCAGGTTTGTGGATGCGTTTGGCCTTTTCGGCCCACAACTCCTGCATGGGCTGAGACAGGTCTTCGTAAGACCGCACCGCTGGTGCTGTTTCAATATCCAGGACCATCACTTTATCAAGGCGAACATCATCCAGCATAGCCTGTGATTTAGGGACTTGCGTGCGTATCTCCGGTGCTCAGTTGCTTATCAGGCCTTAGCCAATTCCGGCATATCGTAAGGCGAAGTTAGGTAAGCCCCAAAGGTAGCCTGAAAGGCTTCTTTCAAAGTACCTTTAACCTCCTCAACTGGCGGAGTGTAACCCAGCTCCTGGGCCATTGATGTGACGCCTTTATCGGCTATACCGCAGGGAATGATTTGGTTAAAATACCAGAGATCAGGGTTTACATTCAGCGCCCAGCCGTGCATGGTAATCCAGCGTGAGGTTTTAACCCCCTGTGCGCAGATCTTACGGCTACGATGGGGGTCGGATGCGTCCAGCCATACACCTGTATGCTCATCTAACCGCTCACCTGTTATGCCATACTGGTTTAGCGCATAGATGATCGTTTCCTCCAGCAGGCGCATGTATTTGCGGATATCCGGCGAAAAATTATCCAGGTCAATGACCGGGTAACCTACTACCTGACCGGGCCCATGGTAAGTAATATCACCTCCGCGGTTGGTCTTGTGAAAGGTTATACCCTTCTTCCGCATCTGCTCTTCTGAGATCAGGAGGTTATCCCGGTTGCCACTTTTACCAAGCGTGTAAACGGGCGGGTGCTCACAAAAGATAAGGTAATTAGGAGTTGCTGCCTGCTGCTCAGGAGCTAGCTCCCGGTTCTGAACTTTCTGGTCCTGAATAGCACGAAATAGCTGATTCTGGTATTCCCAGGCTTCCAGGTAGCCGATCCGGCCCAGGTCTTTGAATTGTACCTGCTGATGCGTCATGATATCGTCATGCTTTACCTATTGTAAATCTTTCAGAGCATGATTTGGTTTCAATGCGCTAAAGATTTTACCTTTGCCGTAGCAAAAATGCCATATAACAGCATTTACAGCTTTACAACAAAGGTCCGGTAGTTCAGTTGGTTAGAATGCCTGCCTGTCACGCAGGAGGCCGCGGGTTCGAGTCCCGTCCGGACCGCTACTTTGCAAAGACCCTCACCGCAGGGTCTTTTTTTGGTACCACTGGAACTGGATGAAGCTTCCCTGGTACAACTACTGCCACCCATGCGTCACCACGGCTTATACCTGCATTTAGGAATACCTAAAGCGGCCTCTACTTATCTCCAACTGAAAGTTTTCCCGCAGCTCAGGGGGATTCATTACTACCGCAAGAAGTACTTCAGGCAATTTCCGGAAATCCTTAACAAGGCAGGAGAGAAGGAGTACCCATACCTGTTTTCCACCGAAATGTTCCGGGAGCTAGCCTCAAGAGCCCGGAACATCGGGCAGACTTTCCCGGATGCCAGGGCTATTCTGGTATTCAGGCGGCAGGACCGCTGGCTAAGATCCCGGTATAAGTACTACCTGTGGAAAAACGGTACCCTGAACTTCCGGCAGTATTTTGATCTAGCTAATGATCAGGGCTGGTGGCGGCAGGCAGACCTTTACTACCGCCCAAAGATTGAGGCTGTGAGGGCAAGTTTTAACCATGAGCCATTGGTGCTACTGCTGGATGAGCTGCAGGATGGGAAGCAAACATTAATCAAAAAGCTGGAAAGCTACATGGCCGCCAGCTACCAGGGCCAGGCTGACCAGCAAAAACGGGTGAAGGAAGCTTTTAGCGAGCGTCAGCTTATTTTTCTGCGCCAATTCAACCAGGCGTTTCCCTACCAAAAACCTCGCTCATGGCCACGCTTCCTGAAGCAGACCCATATGAATATCCGGCAGGGGCTGAACTATTTGGTAGCGCTAACAGCCTTAGCGTTACCGGACTCGTACTTCAATGGTAAAAGGCTAATCCCGCAGGAAGATTTAGAGGCAGTCCGGTGTATGTACGCAGAGGACTGGCAGTATTGCCGGAACGTGGCTGCAGAGCAAGCCCGGCAACTCACGATCCCTGCTTAATGAGCGGGAAAGCTTCGTGCAGCCCCTGATAACAAGGTTGGAAGGTCAGATCGCTTATCAGCCCTCCTGTTCGGGCTGCTTTACTACACCGCTGATTGTCAGCTTTTTACTTTCCGAAAAGGGAACATTGGTATCTACCACGATCGACTTCTGGAAAGCTCCGGTGCTTTTAGCATCGTACACAGCCTTGATCTCAGCACTCTCTCCGGGTGCTATGGGTTTTTTGGGCCACTTAGGTGTAGTGCATCCACAGGAGGGGCGAACATCCTTAATAACCAGCGGGGCATCACCGGTGTTGGTTATCTTAAAGCTATGGGCTGCAGGCTTACCCTGTGGAATCTTGCCAAAGTCATGTTTAACCTTATCCAGCGCCATATCAGGTTTGCTACCCTCTTTTGTAAACTCTTGAGCATGACTATCGATCCCAATACCTGTCAGCGCAGCAGTTAGCAGGACAGCGAGAATACGGACTACCATAGCTTTATTATTTTGATGCTTCTTTATCTTGTAAGCAAAATAAGGGCCATTCCCCTTGCTGTACAAATCCCCGGAGACGGATTCTTAATTTTGCAAATGCTTTTCATGATGGCTGTTTATGAGAAATCTAAAAGTAAAGCTCTACCCGTTAGATCCCATTGGTAATAATGAACAAGGCCGCACGCTTTCACTGCCCGGTACTATACAAAACCGGGGTATGCTGTCCGCTTTCCGCTACGCCGGCTCTGTCAGTGGCAGGCACTTCCATAAAGGGTTAGTTCCCGAAAAGGATCCGGAAATGCTAATCCTGCTAAGTGGTAAAGCAGAGCTTTTCTATCAGGACCTTATCACCCACCAATCAACGACACACCAATTATCGGAACCTTCGCTCATTCACATTTATCCTTACACCTGGCATGAACTAAAAGCAGTAACAAACATCCAATTTGTAGAGATGAACAGCCTGCAATCGCATGAGATCGACACCTTCTACCAATACGATTAAGCACAATAACAACCCGATCATCGCTGATGGCGCATGGCACTGAAGAACGCCTCCCTCAGCGAAAAGCTCTTGAATCTGAACTCCCCTCAATATCTGGAATGGAAAGGCTAGCAGCAGGACAGCGCTTCTTCAAGAGGACGGAAG
>CAYYUA010000004.1:107667-115566 GCA_964474835.1 uncultured Sphingobacteriales bacterium | reverse complement strand
ATCGGGAAATCACTGCCCAAAGCCAGCCGCCCGTTCTCCGCCAAAAGTTCCTGGTAAGCGTAAGCTCGTGGCAAACGTTCCGCGCCTAATCGATCTTTAGCCCAACCCTTATCCGCTATGGCATGAGACGGCTGCACGGATGGAATGATGTTGTACTGCCCAAACAACGACTGATCCTCCGGATGCACCACCTGCGCATGCTCAATGCGCCAGCGCTTATCGTTGTCAGGCTTCAGGTATTGGCTGTAAATGGTCAGCATCGTCCGCACCGCTGAGTCGCCAATGGCATGCGTGTTCAGCTGATAGCCTTGCTCATGCGCAATGTCGGCCCACTTGTGAAAAAAAGCCGTATCATGGCGTAAAAAACCATGATTCCCCGGATCATCGGCATACGGTTCCAGTAAACAAGCACCTCGCGAGCCCAGCGCCCCATCCGCAAACAGTTTAATCGCGCCTAAATGCAGGTACGGGCCTTGTTCTACGCCATCTTTGATATAGGCCTCGTAGTTTTCCTGGTTAGCATTCAGCATGCCGTAGACCCGCATGTGCAAGTCACCGGCCTTTTGGGCTTGCCGGATAGCCTCCACCCACGGTTTGTCAAGCGCGGCATCACTGACGGTGGTCAACCCTTTCGCCAAACAATCCTGCTGGGCAGCCATCAGCGCTTGGTGCCGGTCTGCTGAATCCGGTTCCGGCAGCTGTTGCCGAACCAATTCCACCGCCTCGTCCAGCAGCAAACCGGTCAGCCGGCCGTTGGCATCCTGTTCAATCACCCCGCCTTCCACTTGGGTTTGGTGATCAATGCCGGCTTTTTGCATGGCCGCTTCATTCACCAAAGCCGCATGCCCATCAATGCGGGTCAGGAATACCGGCCGCTCAGGGAAGAGGCTGTCGAGCTTTTGCCGGTCGGGCATGGTGGGATTGGCCCACTCGTGCTGATCCCAGCCCTTGCCCCGTAACCACTCCTCCGCAGCACCATTGCTGTCAGCATTTTGGAGCCGTTGCAGGATGGCCTCAAAACTATCAGCCCCGCTCAGGTCCACTTGCTTCAGCTGCTGCCCGTGCCAGTAGAAATGGCAATGGGCATCAATAAAGCCGGGATAAACCGGTCGGCCTTCCAGGTCAATAGTGGTATCAGCGCTGTAGGCATTCAGTAGCTCCTGGCTACTCCCTACTGCAGCAATCGTATCACCCTGAACAGCCAGGGCCTCTACTACCGAGAAGGCCGAATCAACGGTATAGATCCGGCCATTGTGAAAAATTGTATCCACGCGTTCAGGCATAGCCGTACAGGCACTTAGCAGGCAGGCAAGCAGTCCGATTGGCAACCATCGCATTCCGAATAGCCCTGAGCCCGTCCTCAGGCGTCCTTATTCACAGTTGTGGAATTGGCCTGATCACTCGGGATCACCAGCACATCGGCAATGTTTACGTGGTCGGGAGCAGAAGCCTGCCAGAAAACCACATCCGCAATGTCGGCCCCGGTCAGCGGCCGGAAGCCCTGGTAAACCTGTTCAGCGCGGTCTTTATCCCCGTCATAGCGCACCTCTGAAAACTCCGTCTCTGCCAAACCTGGGGCTACCTGCGAAACCTTAACATGCTGGTGGAGCAGGTCAATTCGCATACTGCGGGTTAGCGCATCCACGAAGTGCTTGGAGGCGGCATACACATTTCCGTTCGGGTAAACTTCCTTGCCGGCCAGCGAACCCACATTGATGATATGGCCTCTGCGTTGCTCAGCCATCATAGGCGCTACTACACGCGTTACATACAAAAGCCCTTTGATATTGGTATCGATCATTTGCTCCCAGTGTGCCAGATCACCTTCCTGGATAGGGCTGGCACCCTTGGCTAATCCGGCATTGTTAAGCAAAAGGTCAATGGAGCGCCAGGCTTCCGGCAGCTCCTGAAAGCACTGCTCTACTGCTTCATAGTCCCGCACATCCAGGGTGACCGGGTAGACCTGCACATGGTAATGGTTTTCCAATGCTTCCTGCAGGCGCTGCAGGCGCTCGGTCCGGCGGCCGGTGATGATGAGGTCCCAGTTGTTATCGGCAAACTTGTAAGCAGTAGCCTGACCTATGCCGGCGGTAGCACCGGTAATCAAAGCAATTTTACCCAAGGATCTGTGCATTTATGTTTGGAAAAGGCGAAATTTACTGGACTAAGCCACTTCCGCCAAATGTGCCGCTTCTTCGGGCTCAACCGGAAACAATTGCTCTACTTCAGCCTGCTGGCCGTGGCGGTTATTTACCTGCGGGCTGATCAGACGCCCGGGAAGCAGCTTGAAAGAATCTGCCCACTACCTGGCGAGCTCACCGAGTCCTCCGGCCTGGTAGTGCAGGATAACAACACCTTCTGGAGCATTAATGACAGCGGGGGCGAGGCAGTGCTATACCAGTTTGATTCCACAGGCCGGCTAACGACCAAGCGGCTGGTTATTGGTGCTTCCAACACTGACTGGGAAAGCCTGACCAATCAGGGAGACACGCTCTACATCGGGGACATCGGGAATAACCTGAACAGCCGGACCAACCTGTGCTTCTGGGCGTTGGATCTGAATGACCGCGGAGCTGATCAGCTACCATTTGCATACCCGGACCAGCAGCATTTCCCTCCGCCACGCAACAACTGGAATTTTGACGCAGAGGGGAGCTTTTACCACGACAGCGCGCTTTACTGGTTTTCGAAAACACGCGTGAAAGCGCGCCCCCGCACTAAGCTTTACCGTATGAGGACCCAGCCAAAAGCTAAGGCTGAGCTGATCGACAGCTTCCGGATTGATCACATGATAACCGGTGCTGACATCAGCCCGGATGGGAAGACCGTGGTGCTGATGGGCTATGGGAAGGTCTTCCGGTTACATCCATTTGATCCTGACCACCCCAGTAAGCTGGAGATAGAAAGTGTCAGTATCCCGAAGTCTCAGACTGAATCTATAGCATTCCTGGGTAGCGATCAGTGCTATTTTACCGATGAACAGGGGAGCCTGTACCGGATGTCTATGAAGCGCTTTGAGTAGCTCAGGCTGTGGTAAACTGCCGGTAGCCCACTTGCTTTCCCTCCTCCCAGTTAACTTGCTCTACCCTGGCAGCTATGCTTCCTTCCCGGCACCATTCCAGGAATGCCTGCAGGTTCTCTTCAGGCCCTTCCGCTTCAATGTAAACGGTTCCATCTGATTCGTTCCGGGCAAAGCCGGTTAGGCCTAACTCCCGGGCCTTGCTCTGAGCGCCTGCCCGGTACCAGACCCCCTGTACGCGTCCGCTTACCCGTATACGGTAGTGCTTGGCCATAGCCGTTGGTTTTAGTTGGGTTCCTGTTACTAAGAAACGAAGGTTTCACCAACTGTGATGCACACAACCCCGGCCAGCATAATGAGCACTGCCGGCAGTCGCGTTCTGAGGTTAGCTTCCCTGAAAAACCAGGCCCCCCACAGGACACTCAGGGCTGCACTGGTTCGCTTAATGGCAATGACATACGGCACCAGCGTCAAGTCTATAGCTATCATCTGCGTTAGCAGAACGATGCCTGAGCTGATCCCGAGCAGCATCAAAGGCTGATAGCTTCCCTGCAATGCCTGAACAGGACGCTGGCTTTGTTTGAGGGCAAAGGGCGTCAGCCCAAGGGTCAGAAAGGCCAGCACACCAATGGCGTATACCAAGGGCGAAGAGGCTTGCATACCGATCTTATCGAAGTTTGCGCTAATGCTCCACAGGAAGGCTACTAGCAGCATGAGCCGGGGGCCTTTCCGGGCAAACAGCGCTTTCAGGGGCTGGAACCACCCTCTGCTGAGTTCTCCGATATTTAACCAGTAGGCGCCCAGGACGATCAGCATCATACCGATAAGCCCCGGCCAGGATGGAAACTCGCCCACGATCACCGGGGAGGTTAGCAGCAGGAACAGGGGAGTAAAGGTGATCATGGGCATCACCAGCGACAGGTCATCCAGCTGAATGGCCCGCATGTACACAGGTGTAACGATCAGGTTAATACCGCCACTCAGCAGGATAGCCCACCAGAAGTCTGCCGATAAAGCGGGAAATGGCACAAAAGCCAGCACAGGCACCAGGGCTGCCAGGGCAAAGAAGCGCCAGGCCCAGCCTGTAATGTAAATATCAGCCGTGGTCAGGCTGTGCTTCCCAAATACGACTTTCAGGGAATCGAAGAAGGCTGTCAGGCCAGCGAACAGCAGCCAGGTCATGAGGGGAGTAGCCCGCACTGAAGGGGGCCGTGCTTAGTCAGTTGAGGATTCAGATTTGATGGCATACTGACTAAGAACCTCCATCGGAATGTAGTCCAGGGTTTTTTCTTCAGTAGCCTCCAGAACGACATTCGGGGCATGGCCGGCTTCATAAGCCTCCTTCCAGCGGGTGGCGCACAGGCACCAGCGGTCCCCGGGCTTCAGGCCCTGGAAACCAAAAGCTGGCCTCGGGGTGCTCAGGTCGTTGCCCTGCTTAGCGGTGAATTCCAGGAAGTCCTGTGTAACTGATGCGCAGACAGTGTGGGTTCCCATATCATCCGGGCCTGTTTCACAACAGCCATCCCGGTAAAAGCCGGTCATCGGATCGGTGCCACAGGTTATCAGGTCATCTCCAAATACATTCTTACCCATTATTCGTGGATTTTAGGGATTCAGGCTTTTAAACAAGCTTTCAGTTAATTGCTAACTATTTCACAAACTGCCATAAGCAGTTGAGGGTTCAGGATCGTTTTTCGCAAACCAGCAAGCTAATCCCCCTCAAAAGCCTGATGCAGGAAATCATTCAGCGGCTTGAGGGCCAGGTAAAACTCCATAACCACATCCATAAGGTCATCTCTCAGGATTAGCTGTGGATCGAGAGAGCGGAACGTGTAGAACTGCTTGTTGGCGACCAGGGGCTCTTCATCGTACAGGGGCTTAAAGTCCTTAGGCAGGCGCTGATGCTGCGCTCCCTGAACTGCCCCCCAGTAAGACCGGAAGCTATCCTCATGAACAATGCCCTGGAACTCAGGCAGCTGATCGGCAATGGTTTCCCGTACAGCTTGCAGGCGCTTGGTGGAAAGCCAATAGCAACCTCCACCAATGATCAGTTCCCGGGCTCCAAGGTGGACGTACAAACCCGGCCGTTCGTCCTTGCGCCCGGCCCGGGCAATGTTAGCAGCAGCATGTGTTTTGTAAGGGGACTTATCCTTAGCGAACCGGATATCACGGTTAACCCGGAACACCACGTCCCGTGGCTCCACGTGCAGGCCGGGCTCAAAAAACCGCATCTGTTGGATAAGGTCCTGCACAAACTGCCGGAAAGGCTGCTTCACTGCTTTTTCATAGCGCTTGCGGTTGTCATCGAACCAGTCCTTATGGTTATTGGCAGCCAGTTCCTCATAAAACTCCAGAAAGGCCTGCTCAAAATAGGCCATGTTAGCTCATTTCAGTTGAAGAGGTCATCCTTTATCCGTTGCTTGTCCGCCTCCCCCCGCTTGCTTGGCACAGCAGCGCCCTTTACTACTCCGCATAGAAGAGGGATTGCAGTAATGATCGGTTCTCGCCTTTTTTCTTCAGGATCAGTACCGGGATCACCTTATCGATCTTCAGCAGCTTTTCGGTAGTGCTGCCCACGAACATCGCTGAGGCGTTTGATTGGCCCTTAGCCCCGGTAATGATCAGGTCACAGTAATGTTTCCGGGCTTCTTCATGAATGTGATAAGCCGGACTATTCTTTTCATCCAGGGTATAGAGGGGCTGGATCTTCGCGCTGCTGATATCCGGCTTTCGCCGGCTCATGTAGCGATCATAGGCCTCTCGCGCATTGGCTTCCATCGTGGAGCGCATCTGCTCATAGGTTTTCATCATGTTATAGGAAGGAATGGCCTGGTAAGTATGCTGAAGGTAAAACTTTTTGATGTTGGCTTTCCGGTTCAGTTCCTCAGCAAAGTCGATGGCCAGATCAGAGTAGGAGGAGAAGTCCAGCGGGATCAGGACATTATCGATGATGGCTTCCTTCCGGGAATCCGGAACGTAAAGCACGGAGCAGCCTGCCTGCCGGGAAAGCTTACTCGGAATGATGCCGGAGCTTTTCCGGTCCTGCTTCTCGCCCACAATGATCAGGTCACTGCTGTTCTGCTCACTGTAGCGCAGGATTTCCTCGAATGGCTGACCAGTCGGGATGGATACCGTGTAGGTCGTCTTATTATCAGCAAAAAAATCCGACACCTGGCGCTCCACGTCCTCTTTCAGCTGCTCTTCCAGGGGTTTTTCAATGTGCTGATCGTAGAGGCGCTCCATGGTTCCCGGCGCATAGTCAGCCTTCAGGACATGCACAAAGTGTATGTTTTCAGGCTCTGCTATATGAGCCAGGTAACGAGCATAGCGGAAAAGGTTCTGATCAGATTCGGTAAAATCAAGGGCAACCAGAAATTGCTTAATAGCCTCCATAGGAAGGAATTTAGTCTACAGGACCGATAGGATTGGCCAAAGGTATCAAACTATCCGGGCTTCCAGGTCTCTGAAAGCTTTCTGTGAGCCTATGATGATGCAGTTAAGGCCGGATCGCGCGCCTGCATACCCCGTAGAATCCGGGCTAGCTTATCTCCTTCCTGGTTATAGGCAAATTGCCTCACGCATGCTTCATTGCCTTTCACATCCAGATCAGGGTTTGCCTGCCACTGGCTGTAAAGCCCTTCCAGATAGGCCAGAAGCTCTTCTTCCATGTGGCGCTCGAAGGTCTGGCCCGCCCCGCATTCCCGGATAATTTCGGCAGTTTCTCCGTCTGTTGGCGCAATGTTGAGGATCGGCTTATGGGATGCCAGGTATTCGTAGATCTTGCCGGGGACGTGGTACCGCTCATTTTTGAAGTACGGATTGATCATGACAATGGCGGAGCTTGTCATCAGGTAATCAACGGCTGTCCTTCGCGGTACATAGCCAGTCTCGGTAACGACTTCAGTCAGCCCCTCTTCCTGGACAAGCTGCTGCACCTGCTCGCCCACGACCCCCACTAGGCGTACCTCAACCGGGGCCTGCGGGTATTTCCGCATCAAGCGCCCCAGCGCCCTGAACAGGACAGCTGGTTCGTAGAAGTCAGCAATGGTTCCGGTATAGGTGATAGCCAGCCGGTCCTGCGGAGGCTCGGATGGGCGGCTGAGCAGCTGCTCATCGTAAGCCATGGTGATGACATTCACCTTTTCATGGCTTGGCACTGCAGTTTTCTCAGCCAGAATTCGCCTGGAGGAGCGGCAGTGGGTGATCGCCTGATCGCATTCTGCTATGACCTCCTTCTCCAGCCGGGCGTCCCGTTTCCTGCTGTAGGGTAGCCGGTAAAACATATCATAATAGGAAACATCGGTCCAGTAGTCGTGAAAATCGATCATCCACTGAACTGCATGCTGCTGCTTCAGTGCTTTGCCGATCAGATGGGAGGAATGCGGAGGACCGGCAGTGACGATCGTAGGGATCTGATAGGCTTCAATCAGTTCTGATCCTTTTGCAATGGCATAAGCATTCCAGCCTTTTCGCGGATCAGGAATGAAAAAATTACCCCGGACAAAGCGGCTGAGCTTTTTGAGGGGGCCGGGGTTACTTTCATTGGCAAAGGCCGAACCGGGAACAGCGCCACGGCCGATGGTTTTCCTGTAGAGCCAGAAGAGCTCCCGGGTTCTGGTCTTGTGCACAACCACCCGCTGGTCTACCTGCTCGTTAAGCGACTCATCGATAAACGGATACGTAGCGTAGTGCTCATCCACAGTCAGCACGTGCGGTTCGAATCCCCGATCAGCCAGCAACTGGGTAAGCTTAAGCCACCGCTGCACGGCCGGCCCACCACTGGGAGGCCAGTAGTAGTTGATAACCAAGATCCGCGATGCTTCCCGGCTTTTATTCATAGCACGCCTTGTTGTGAGCAGTCAGGCTCTCAGACACCAACA
>CAYYUA010000004.1:0-107567 GCA_964474835.1 uncultured Sphingobacteriales bacterium | reverse complement strand
TTTCGCCGGATTGCATCAAAACAGCTATCCAGGGAGCTTAACGCCTGCTATTCTTATAAAGAGCAGCCATATTCCTGCAGACAGGCCAATAGCAATTTCCATCTGAACGTCAGGATCCCCGATCTGCGGCCAGAAGTACACCCCAACTACAGCCAGGAGTAATGCATAGAATAACATCGCAGGCCTGAAGCTGCTCTTTTCGACTTCCAATGAGCCTCTCAGAGATTTTCCGGAAAATGGCTGATGCCATGCTATACCGGTTCTAGTGCAGCTATCCTGCAGTAAGTGGAGGAAGGCGCCCAGCCCGTAGCCCGCCAGAAAAGGCCCTATGAATGGCCAGCCTTGTATATCGGTGAATTTGAAAGCGATAGCCAGGTACAGCCCGGTCAGGAACATAAAGCTTAGCAGGCCCAGCCAGCTGTGAGCAAATTTCCGGTGCTTACCCGAAAAGTGAAAGCGCGGAACGATGGTGTTAAAAAAAGCAACCGCAGGCTTAAAAATCAGATACTTGGTACTGTATCCGAAGACCGGGAAGAGCCAACCTACGGTAAACTTCAGCACCTTGTCCAGGTTTGGGTGCAGCCTGGTGGTTTGCTTGTTGAAAATGGCTGCATTTTCATCTTCAACATCCACATCCGGAATTAGTGAGCCAATTGCTACCCCGCTGGTTAGCAAAAGGCTTATTGTCGGCTCTTCTTCTGCCACAGGTGCAATCCATATGCCCGCAGTTATCACTGAGAGCGTCAGATGCTGCCGGCCTAGCATATTCGCGCCCTCTGATTTCCGTTTACAGCAGTTGCGAAAGTCCGTAAAATTGCCTGAAATGCCTACCAGCGGGACTTCTGGTCCTACTCAGGCTGGGTCAGGCCTTCGTTGCTCAGCCAGGTTGAAAGGCGTTTCTTCAGCCGAGGTGCAATAGCCCCTGAATGCATTGGCGTTAAAAAGTGGTTCATCCCCTCCACCACCTGAAAGCTCGCGCCAGGGCGGTCTACACGCCTGCGGAAACGCTTCAGGTTAGCAGGCGGTACATTGTAATCCTTGCTTCCATTGAGGAACAGCGTAGGCTCTTCTACTTGCTGGAAAGCCCGCACAGTGGTATCCGTCAAGGCCAGCCAATTTTTCCAGAAGGGCGGATAAGCATTCATGAGGGGCCTGTCAGCTGCCCATTCACCACTGCGCAGCTGCTCAAATGCATACAGGATGCGCTCATACTTCAGCACAGCGCTGGTGCTGTCCTCACACTGGCTTACCATTCCCCGGACCTGACGGGCAAGCACCGTATCGATGCTGCGGGCAGGGGTACCCATAGCTATGAGGCCCTGAATGTTTTCCCGCTCCTGCGCCATAACCGGCAGAAAATTCCCACCCTGGCTAAGGCCTGCCAGGATTAGCTGATCACTGGCCACCTGCGGCTGAGCTGCCAGGTAGTCCACTGCAGCCAGGCCATCCCGAATAAAGGCCTCTGGTGTAATGGTCTCCAGGGCTACACTGGATTGATAAGTGTAAGTCCGCTTATCGTACCGGAGCGTGGCCAGGCCCTTTTTCTGAAAGAACTTAGCCAGGGAACGGAAATTCTCCAGCGTATCCCCGTGGAGCGCGGGGTAAAGGCACCGGCTGCGGGTATTATTCAGGACGATCTCCTGATTGCGGTCATTAGGACCGGATCCATGCAGAAGAACAACACCCGGATGAGGGCCATCCCCGGCTGGCAGTGTTAGCGTACCCTTGAGGACCAGGGTGTCGTTAACAAAGGTTACAGCCTGGCTACGCTGCGCAGAAGCCTGGTGAGCGCTACAACAGCTCAGTAAGCCGATCAATATCCAGCAAAAGCGCATTAGGTGCCTTTCAGGCGGGTTTGGAAAGAATGAGGCTGCCAGCATTGCCCCCAAAGCCGGCCGCATTCACCATGATTTTGCGCACTGGCTTGCGCAGTGTACCGGGGGTCCCTGTTTCGTAGGGGAATTCCGGGAGTTGTTGCGTGTTCAGGATGTAGAGCGCCTGAGCAATGCCTAAGGCTGCCGAAGCTCCAAAGGTGTGGCCGATCTGCCACTTGTGGCTGTAAAGCATCGGCTCATGCTCCCCAAAAATGTGGCGTACGGCATGCTGTTCTGCCTTGTCGCCCTTGCTGGTTCCGGGTGCGTGCATCAGTACCAGGTCTACATAGAAGCCGGTTTCCTGCTCATCCAGCGCCATCTGCATAGCTCGCTGAAAGGCCGTTCCCGCTTCATCAATACCTGCAAACCCCTGCAGATGCTCATGCCCGAATCCTGTTGCTTCCAGCACAGCCTGTGTGGAGTTCTGGAGCAGGTGATCCCTTGACCTTGGCATCAGCCAGAAAGCCGCGGCTCCTTCGCCAAGCACCATGGCGTTCTGATCAGCTTTCCCGAGTGGCTGGCTGGGATAGCCTGTTTCTGGACTTTCCTTACTGTGAATACCGAGTGCCTGCGCCTGAGCCAGGGTAAAAGGCGTGAGCGGAGCCTCTGTACCGCCGGCCAGAAAAGCATCGGCTTTACCAGCTTTTAGCCAGGCCTCAGCATTCGCCAGGGCCTGAATGGCAGTGCTGCAGGTAATAGAGTGGCTCAATCCAGCTCCCTGAAGCTGTAGGTCCTGCATAACCCAGCTGGAGACATTACCCAGCGTAGTCGTGGGAGAGGCATGCGGAGCCAGCTTTTCAGCGCCATGCTCCAGGTAGGTCTGGTGGTAGTGCTCCCAGGTAGCTGTAGCACCGCGGGATGAGCCAATGTTGATACCAACCCTTGCATCAGGATCCACTTGTGGCTGATAAGCATGCCGGGCCGCAGCGATTGCCATCAGAACAGTGCGGTCCAGCCGGTGATAGGGCTTATGGGCTGCCAGTTCCTGGACTTGCTTCTCCGCTTCCGGCGCAAGGGGACTAACGGGCCATACCTGCCCACCGATCCGCCGCTCCTGAAGGCAGCTTTCCGTAGGTAGAGGGTGCTGAGGTTGCTTAAGCAGCCCCCAGCCGCTGAGGGCTGATGCCCCTTCAATTGTTATGACCGCAGTGTTAGGCATGAGGCCGCACAGTTACCACTTCCCGGATCAATTGGGATGCGTTAGACGCTTTGAGGCTTTTCAGCCTGATCCAGATAGGCCAGCCCGGCTTCCACGCCCTGATGCAGCTGGTCCAGCTCGTCAGCTGTGATGCAGTATGGCGGCATAAGGTAGAGCGTATTCCCAAGCGGGCGTATCAGCAGACCCTGCTCCATGAAAAAGGGCTTAAGCTGATCGGTTATCTTGCTGAAATAAGATGTGGCCTCCTGACTACCGAGCTCCAGTGCGAGAATGGTTCCGGTCTGGCGGGCTGCTTTTACGTTAGGGTGGTCTTTTATATACCTGATAAAAGCCTCGTGCTTCTCAGTGATCTGCTGGATCTGCTGCCAGGTTGCATGCTGCTGCAGGAGTTCCCAGCTAGCCAGCGCAGCAGCACAGGCTACCGGATTGGCAGTGAAGGAATGCCCGTGAAAGAGCGTCTGCATTTTATCATCTGCATAAAAAGCGTCATAAATGGCCTGCGGACAGGTGGTAATTCCCATAGCCATGGTACCGCCGGTCAGTCCTTTGGAAAGGCACATCACATCCGGCTTTTCATTCAGCTGATCGCTGGCAAAGTAGGTTCCGGTTCGCCCAAATCCGGTCATGACCTCATCTGCAATGGTGATCAGCTCATGGTCGCGGCAAAGTGCAATCAGCGGGTCCAGTGCCTCGGGCCGGTACATGGCCATTCCGCCAACACCCTGAACCAGGGGCTCGAAAATGAAGCCAGCATAGTCATCTGCCGCTGATAGCGCCGTTTTCAGCTGCTGTAAGGATGCCTCCTCATGGCCGGGCAGCGGTGGATCGATATAAGTGACCTCAAACAAATGCGGGTGAAACGGAGCTGTAAAGGCGTCCCGTTCACTAACTGCCATAGCCCCGAAAGTATCACCATGATAGCTGTTGTTAAAAGCCAGGATCTTCCGCTTCTGCTTCCAGCCCTGGTTGTACCAGTACTGGATCGCCATCTTCAGGCCTACTTCAACGGCTGTTGAGCCATTATCGGAAAAGAACACCTTGTCCTGGCTGCCGGGCAGCCGCTGAAGGAGCTGCTCACTTAGCTGAACGGCCGGCGGATGCGTAAAGCCGGCAAAGATCACATGCTCCAGGGTTTTGAATTGCTCTGCTACTTGTTCAGCAATGTAGGGATGCCCGTGACCATGGAGGTTGACCCACCAGGATGAGATCCCATCCAGGTAGGCCTTGCCCTGATCATCGTACAGCCAGCTACCCTCGCCCTTCACAATAGGCGTGCTGAGGGGGGCTGTTTTCATCTGCGTGAAAGGGTGCCAGATGTTATCAAAATCACGCTTAGCCAGGCTCATAAGAGTCATCTGTGGTTTTCAGGTTCCAGGTGGCAGCATAGTGCTGCACCACTGATGCATTGATCGCCGGTTCCGGATTCAGCCGGCCCAGGCAGGGTACACCGGTGTAGTTCGTGATCCAGTCTTCTCCTTCTGCATACCGCTCTCCGTTGAATATGAGGCCCTTAACCGGAATATGACGGCTCTGGAGGGCTTCTATTGACAGTATAGTATGGTTGATACTGCCCAGGAAGTTAGCTGAAACCAGTAACACCTCATCTGCGATCCTGGGAATAAGATCGATCACCATCTCCTGCTCGTTAAGCGGGACCATCAGGCCGCCCGCTCCTTCGATCACCAGCGGTTTATCAGCCGTAGCTGGCAACTGAAGTTCATTCAGGGTTATAGCTGTGTTATCCCGTTTAGCCGCATCGTGCGGGGAGGCCGGGTGCTGCAGCCGGTAAGTTTCAGCATGGGTATGAGTGGACGCACTGGTCAGGCTCTCCACATACATGCGGTCCGTATCCTTCAGATTGCCAGCCTGGATAGGCTTCCAGTAATCAGCCTGTAGGGCTTCAGCGGTAACTGCTGCTGCCAGTGTCTTCCCCACATCGGTTCCGGTACCGGCAATGAAAAGTTTTTTACGCATGCGGGCTTACGGAGGTTGTGGTTGTTTCGGTGTACTGGTGAATAGCTGTCAGTAATGCGTTCAATTGCGCAAAAGTGTTGTAGGCATGCAGGCAGATGCGAAGGCGTTCCTGGCCTTGCGGAACCGTGGGAGCCAGAATCGGCCGCACATCAAAGCCGGCCTCCTGCAGGTATGCAGCCAGCCGCTTGACGTGGTCATTACCCGGTACAATCAGGGCTTTGATGGGGCCACGCCCGTGAATAACAGTCCGGCCCTGAGCAACAAGCTCCTCTTCCAGGTACTGGCTCAGGCTTTTGACTTTCTGCCGGGCCTCGTGCATGCGGGGAAACGTGTAATAGCTGTTCCGGATACACTGCAGCAGCACTGGTGGTAAGGCTGTGGTATAGATAAAAGGCTTGGCAAAATTCACGAGGTAAGCTTTCAGCGTCTGGCTGCCAAGGATCACAGCGCCCTGTGTTCCCACGGCTTTGCCAAAGGTGTGGATTCGGGCAGTTACACACGCAGCCAGGCCTTTGGCCTGAACCAGTCCCTCACCCTGCTGCCCCATGATACCGGTAGCATGGGCCTCGTCTACTACCAAATCACAGCAGTGAGCGTAACAAAAATCAGCCAGGGCTTCCAGGGGTGCCTCATCCCCGTCCATGGAGTACAGGCTTTCCACCACAATCAGCACCCTGCCCTTTGCTGCCCGGTATTTTTGTGCTAAGCTCCCGATATCATTGTGCCGGAATTTGTAACAGCGGGCATTGCTCAGCTGTAGGCCCTGCCGGAGTGAGGCATGCAGATAGGCATCGTAAAGGATCGTATCATCCCTGGTCATCAGGCTGCTTAGCAGCGCCAGGTTGGCCTGATAGCCTGTATTGCACAGGAGAGCGCTGGACGCTTCATGAAATGCGGCAAGCTCGGCTTCTACTGTCTCGTGCAGGGGTAGGTTCCCGCTGAGTAGCCTTGAACCAGTAGCACCGGGCTGAATCAGGCTATTGGATAGCTGTGGCAATATGGCCTGAGTCTGCCCAAGGCCAAGGTAGTCATTGGATACCAGATCAATCTGATCTGGACTGGTATTCAGGATCCGGTAAGCGTTGGATGCTTTGCGCTGTGCCAGAGCCTGCTGTAACCGCTCCTCTAATCCGCCTGTCATGCATTACGAGCATTTACCTGCTTTGCGCAAAACTAAGGATTTCGCGGGCTTACCGGGCAGCTCCGGAGCAGGGTTTCGGAGGTTCTCGTTAGCTATTGCGGTTGTAGTACTGCATTGCCTCGTCCATATAGCTGCGAAGCTCCTTAATGCGCTCCTTCGTAGGGGGATGA
This sequence comes from uncultured Sphingobacteriales bacterium, assembly GCA_964474835.1. Taxonomy (GTDB): domain Bacteria; phylum Bacteroidota; class Bacteroidia; order CAILMK01; family CAYYUA01; genus CAYYUA01. The sequence continues at coordinate 101,249 of CAYYUA010000004.1, read as the reverse complement.
GTACTCAGGAAAGCAGGGGGCTTTTCTTTGGAGGACTGCTCCCGCATGCGTTGCCAGAACCGGACGGCTTCCCGCGGGTCATAGCCAGCCATTGCCATGAACATCAGTCCCATTTCGTCAGCTTCACTCTCATGCTTGCGGGAGAATGGAAGGGTCACGCCCACTTTAGCGCCCATGCCATAGGCCTGGAGCAACAGGTCACGAGTTGGGCCGGGCTGGTTAGTCAGCGCTACACTCAGCGCCTGACCACCCAGGCGGGTTGCCAGCATCTGGCTCATACGTTCATTGCCGTGGCGAGCTATGGCATGAGCAATCTCATGGCCCATGACTACGGCTATTCCATTCTTATCCTGGCATATATCCACAATACCCGTGTAGAAGGCGATTTTACCGCCCGGCATAGCCCAGGCGTTCACAGCATCGCTCTCAATGAGGTTGAATTTCCAGTTGAAATCCTCTATGCGCTCTTCAAAGCCTTCCTCTCTGAGGTAGTTCTCCACCGTGCTGGCAATATCCTGACCCACGGTTTTCAGGTTTCTGGCCTGGGTGGTGCCCTCTACAACTTCGTTCTTTTCAAGGAACTGGTTGTAGCGTTTCAGGCTGGTCTGCTGCATCCGGTCCGGGGAGATGAGGTTCATCTGCGTCCGCCCGGTGACCGGCACTTTGGAGCATCCACCCGCAGCACCGCTTATCAGCAACACAAGGGCCAGGGTCACAAGACGCTGTAAACGCATAGGTTACTGCTATTTGACTTCTGCATCCAGTCCTTTTCTCACGAGCTTGGCGCACATCTGCTCCAGCTTTTCGCGGGAGCCCCGCTTGCAGGTTGCTTTGCCCTTGTAGTGAACAAGCAGGGTGAGCTGCTCGGCCTGATGCTGATCCAGCTCGCAAACCGTCTGTAGGGACTCTATGACAAAGTCGAAGGTGTTGTGGTCATCATTGTAAAGGATTAACCGCGCACCCAGCTCGTCATCGTCAGTCGTTACAGTTAGCGTTTCTTCTTCCTCCTCAGGATTGGTAGCCAGCCTGAGCCATTCATTGCGCTTCATACGCTGTGGTTTTACCTTGCGAATACCTTACCGTATGTTTAGGAGTTACGTTATGCTAAAAGTTAAAAGCCTTAAAGCATTTACAGTCCACAACTACTTTTAATTCGCTATTAAAAGAACAAGGCGCGTACCAGATTTCAAAGCGAATGCCCGTATGATACCGATAGCCTTAACACTTCAGGGGATCTACTCCTACCAGGAACAGCAGACCATAGATTTTCAGCAGCTTGCCAAAGGGCAGCTGTTCGGGATATTTGGGAATGTAGGCAGTGGTAAGTCCACAATCCTGGAGGCTATTACGCTGGCGCTGTACGGCTACAGTGAGCGCCTGGGTAATCAGGGTGGCTATAAGTACGACCTGATGAACCTGCGGTCCGGTCAGCTGTACATTGATTTTCAGTTTGAGGCAGGGCCGCAGCGCAAGATTTATCGCTTTACGGTTCAGGCCAAACGGCAGCGCAAGAATTTTAACGAGGTAAGTTCGCCCACAAGAAAAGCCTACGTGTGGAGCAATGGTAGCTGGGAGCCCCTGCAAGCAAAAACAGCCGAACCGGTTCTCGGCCTTTCCTACCAGCATTTCAGGCGGACCATCATCATTCCACAGGGTAAGTTCCAGGAGTTCCTGCAGCTTGGCCCAACAGCGCGTACTGAGATGCTGCAGGATCTGTTTAACCTTCACCGGTTTGACCTCTCGGGCAATGTACGGGCGCTGGAGCAGGAGACGAACAATCAGTTGCATCAACTCGAAGGCCAGCTCGAGGGCTACCGTGGTGTATCAGAAGAACAGCTCACCGGGGCCTGGGAGGCCCTGCATACCGAGCAGCTGGACGCCAGTCAGCTAAGGCTGCATTTTAAACAACAAGACGACCGTTACCAGCAGCTTCGCGAGCTTAAGCAGACGCACGAACGCTACCAGGACGCCCTACAGCAGTTTCAGCAGCTGGAAGACCAAAAGCCAGCTTATGACCAGCTAAGCGAGAAGCTGAGGCAAGTCCGTCAGTGCCGGACGAATTTCCAGGAGCGAATTCAGCGTTCCAATAGGCTTGAGCAGACCATTGACCAGCATCGGTCAGCGCTTAGCCAGGCTCAGCAGACGCTTCAGCAGCTTCAGGACCAATACGAGCAGGACCAGCGAAGGCTCCAGGATCTACAGCAGCGCTTTACCGACCAGGCTACTCTGCAACAGTACATCAATGACCTGCGGGCAATCATGGCCGTTCAGGAAGCAACACAGCAGCTCAATACTGAGCATCAGAAGCTGAAAAAGGCTGAAAAGGAGCTGAAACAAGCCCAACAGGCCTTCCTGAACCGGCAGGAGCAGTGGCAGAAAGTGCGGGATCAACTGCGGGAACAGCAGGGGCAGGTGGGTGATCTCAGCACCTTATCAGCTGTGCAGGGCTGGCATGTTCAGCATCGCAGCCACCTCACCAAGCGGGATCAGGCCAAACAGGAAAAGGATCAGAAGCAGAAGGAAATCAACAGGCTGAAGGCGCAGCGGAGGGAATTGATCATCCAGTACCAACTGGATCAGCTGGATTCAGCCTATCCTGATTACGAAGTCAGGGATCTGAAGCCGGCGCTGGAAGCATTCAGGGACCATTACCAGACTCAGCAGGAGCACCTGGAAGAGGAAATAACCCAGATCACGGCCCGACAGGCGCTTGAAGCACATGCTGAGCATCTGGAATCCGGTCAGCCCTGCCCGGTATGTGGCTCGCATGAGCACCCGCATCCCCTTCAGCCGGGTGATGCCTCAGCGCAAGTGAAGGAAAAGCAGCAGGAAAAAGCCAGGCTTAAGCAGTGGCAAACTACCATCAATCAGGCTCTGGAGAAGTTAGAAGGCCTCAAGCAGGAGTATCGGAAGGCCTGCGAGGAGTATCAGCGGCAGGAGGACTTACTGACCGGAGCTCAGCAACAGCTGGATGAGCATCAGCAGGCCTTTGTCTGGCAAGGGTATCGGAACATGGATGAGGCGCAGGTCAATGAGGCGCTGAAGCGGGCGCAACAGCAACAGCAGTATGTGCAGGAGCTGGATGAGCAGCGCAACAATGAAGAACAGGCCTTAGAACAAGCCCGCAGGCAGCAGGAAGAGGCAAATCAGCGGGTCCAGACCCTTCAGCAGGACGTCAATCGTTTTCAGGAGCGGATCACCTCGAATCAGGAGCAGATACGAAGGCTCGCCTACCCTGCCTATGCGGAAATAGCCTATGATAAGCTCAGGGAACAAGAGCAGACCTGGCTAGCCGACTATGACCGCATGGCTTCCCTGTCTCAATCCCTGGAACAGCAGGAGCCCGGGATCACCCAACAGCAGCAGCACTGTCAATCCGTTCAGGCTACGCTTGACGAGCAGCAACGGCAGTGGAGAGCAGTACGGGAGGAGCTGGATCACCTGCTCGGTCAGTCAGAGTTTGATAGCCTTGGGGCCGTGCAAAGGCTGTTGGACGATTACCAGGATGTGGATCTTTCGGCCAGAGAGGATGAGCTAAGCCAGTTTCAGCAGCAGTACAACGCTCAGCATGACACGCTTAAGGAGCTGGAGCAACAGCTGGAAAATACAGGCTCTTACGACCCTCAGGCTTTTGAGGAAGCCACCAATGCCCGCGAACAGGCTGCGCAGCGCCTCAAAACAGCGCAGGAGCAATTAGCCATCCGGCGGGAAACTATTCAGCGACATCAGGTTCAGCTGGCCTTTAAGCAGCAGCTAGAGGCCGAGCAGCAGATGCTGCAGAACCGCGCTAATAACCTGAAAACCCTTGATTCCCTTTTCAAGGGCAAAGGCTTTGTCAGGTACATTTCCCTGATCTTCATGGAGGAGCTCTGTGAAGCGGCTAACGAGCGGTTCCGGAAGCTAACGAATAACCAGCTACAGCTAGAGGTCACGGATGAGGCCGGCCTGCAGATCCGGGATCTGCTGAATGACGGGCGCCCCCGGCATGTCAAGACCCTTTCAGGCGGGCAGACTTTCCAGGTTTCCCTGTCTCTGGCGCTAGCCCTGGCTGAACGGATTCAACAACTCACCCAATCTGCTCAGAACTTCTTCTTTCTTGACGAAGGCTTTGGCTCTCTGGACCGCAATGCCCTCAGCCTGGTCTTCGATACGCTTAACAGGCTGCGCAAAGAGAACCGGATCGTGGGGATCATTTCGCACGTGGAGGAGCTTAAGGAAGGCCTGGAAACGTCCCTGTCAGTTGAAAATGACCATGAGCGGGGAAGCCTGATTCACTATAACTACTGAGCTGTCAGCGGATCTTGGCGCCCAGCGGTGTGCCCCCATCCGGCCTGAGGAATGACAGGCTTCCGGCCTCATCTTCTGCCATCAGGAGCATACCCTGTGACTCTACTCCCTTCATTTGCTTAGGCTCCAGGTTCAGGAGCATGGCCACTTTCTCTCCGATCAAAGTCTCAGGTCTATAGTGCTTGGCAAGGCCGGCCACCACCGTTCGCTCCTCAGATCCGGTGTCAATCGTTAGCTTAAGGAGTTTATCTGCTTTAGGAACCGGCTCTGCATCCCTGACCTGTACGATGCGCACATCAAACTTATTAAAGTCCTCAAAGCCGATGGTAGCTTTTTCCGGCTCTTGCCCTGAGGACGCTTCTGCCTTCTGGCCGGATTGTGCATAAAGCTTAGCCTGCTGCTGCTGGATACGCTCATCTGATATCTTCTCGAACAAGAGCTCAGCCTGGTTAACCTGGTGCCCAACGGGTATCAGCTCAAGGTTCCCGATCTGATCCCACGGTATAAAATCCACATTCAGCATCTGCCGGGTACGTGCCATGGCATCCGGAATAAAAGGCTCAGCCAGGGTGGTAAGGTTGGCCACAACCTGAAGGCTGTAATTCATGATCGTCTTAACACGGGCTATGCGGTTGGCTTTCCAGAGCTTCCAGGGCTCGGTTTCCGTCAGGTACTTATTGCCCAGCCGGGCCAGGCGCATCATTTCATTCAGGGCTTCCCGCTGACGGTAGTTTTCCAGTCCTTCCCCGATAGCACCCGGAAAGTGGCTGATCTGGTCTTTGACTTCCTGATCTGCGGTATCTTTTTCTTCAACAGCCGGTACCTGGCCCCCGAAGTATTTGTTGGTCAGGACGACAACCCGGTTGATAAAATTGCCCAGGACTCCTACCAGCTCATTGTTATTCTTGGCCTGAAAATCCGGCCACGTGAAATCATTGTCTTTTGTCTCAGGAGCATTGGCTGTCAGTACATAGCGAAGGACGTCCTGCTTTCCGGGCCAGTCCTCCAGGTATTCGTTCAGCCAGACGGCCCAGTTACGGCTGGTCGATAGCTTTTGGCCCTCCAGGTTCAGGAATTCATTGGCCGGCACATTATCAGGCACGATGTAGTTGTCATGGCTGTGAAGCATTGCCGGGAAAATAATGCAGTGGAAGACAATGTTATCTTTACCAATGAAGTGCACAAGGTGGGTGTCTGAGCGGCTCCAGTAACGTTGCCAGTCTTCTGCACTGTAATGATCCGGATCCTGCTCAGCTTTTTGCTGGAAGAGGGCTTTGGTGGCTGATATATAGCCAATAGGCGCATCAAACCACACGTACAGAACCTTATCGCTGGCCTCTTCCAGGGGCACAGAAACCCCCCACTCCAGGTCGCGTGTAATAGCGCGGGCCTTCAGCCCCTGATCCAGCCAGGATTTGCACTGACCGTACACGTTGGTTTTCCAGTCATCTTTATGCTCATCCAGGATCCACTGACGGAGCCAGTCCTCGTACTGATCCAGTGGTAAATACCAGTGCTTGGTCTCTTTCAGCTCGGGATCGTTACCGCTAAGGGTTGATTTGGGATTGATGAGTTCATCGGGGCTCAGACTGCTGCCGCAGCGCTCGCACTGGTCACCATAGGCTTCCTCAAAGCCACACTTCGGGCAGGTACCGATGATATACCGGTCAGCCAGGAACTGCTGAGCCTCGGAGTCAAAGTACTGCTCTGCGGTTTCTTCGAAGAGGATGCCTTTGTCATAGAGGTGCCTGAAGAACTCCTGGGCAGTTTCATGATGCAGGGAAGCGCTTGTCCTGTGAAAGATATCGAAGTCAATCCCGAAGCTGGCGAAGCTCTGCTTGTTCACCTCATAATACTTATCGACAACTGCTTGTGGATGGACGCCCTCTTTCCGGGCCTGCAGGGTTATCGGCACTCCGTGCTCATCGCCTCCGCAGATAAAAATCACATCCTCGTTTTTGGCCCTCAGGTAACGGACATAGATATCAGCCGGCAGGTAGGCCCCTGCTAACTGCCCAATGTGAATAGGGCCATTGCCATAGGGCAGGGCGGAAGTGATCAGGTGCCGCGGATATTGCGTCATTGTTTGTAGCTTTAGCTTTTAGCAAATAGCAAAATTAAGGCTTCGGTGCCCCCCTATTTAAAAACTGGTGACACCGTTGGTGTTCTCAGCACAGCCCGGAAGATCAGCCTGAATGCAGTTCAGCCGGCCAAGACACTACTGGAAGCCCGGGGATTTAAGGTCCGGCTCGGGCAGACCATTGGAGCAGCGTATCACCAGTTTGCCGGTGATGATCAGGTGCGGGCAGCAGACCTCCAGCAGATGCTGGATGACCCTTCGGTAAGCGCTATTATGCCCGCAAAGGGTGGCTATGGGACCGTCCGGATACTGGACAGGCTGGACTTTACATCCTTCAGGCAACAGCCCAAGTGGCTTACAGGCTTTAGTGATGTAACTGTGCTGCATGCCCATCTCAATCATTGCTTAGGTATCCCCTCTATCCACGGCCCAATGGCCAGCCTCTCAGCATCTACTCCTGACCAAGAAGGGGCTTTAGTGAGCTTAGCTCAGACGCTACTAGGAAGGCCAGCTTTGCTGGAAGTTGCAGCTCATCCGTTTAACAAGCATGGGACAGCAACAGGAACGGTGATCGGCGGGAACCTGAGTATCCTTTACAGCCTCCTCGAAAGTCCGGAATCCTTTCAACCAGCCGGGAAAATCCTTTTTCTGGAAGAAGTGGATGAGTACTTGTACCACCTGGACCGTATGCTTAGCACCTTCAGGCGGGCCGGAAAGCTTCAGGGCTTAGCAGGGCTTGTGATTGGTACTATGACCAATATGAAGGATAATGAAGTGCCCTTTGGTTTAACGGCAGAGGAAATGCTGTACGACCACTTATCCAGTCTACCAGTACCAGTAGCGTTTGGATTTCCAGCCGGGCATATTGCAGCCAACCAGAGCTTTTACCTCGGAATGCAGGCACAACTTAGGGTGGATGAGGCTGGCGCGAAGCTTTCCTATGAAGGTGATCTTTAGCCAACTGTAGCCGATGGAGCTAGCCTCAGCGCTTCCAGCAGAACCTTAGTCAGGAACATTGTGCATTTCTTCTATCGTGCGGCAGGCGCCTTCATAGCCAATGTCAAAAATGCGCTGAGCATGGGCAAGCCGCAGAATGTTAAACTGATCCAGACCCTTGGGTTCGATCAGCAGGTTGAATTTATCGTACTTATCCCAGATGTTAGCGACAACACTTAGCTGAAATGTTCGCTCAGCCACATCTATCATGTTGCCGATGTTAGGATTACGGCCAAGCGGATTAACGTGGACACCCGTTAAGTCCTCGCAATAGGCATTGGCTGGCTCATAGGGCAGGTTATCCATAAGGCCCCCATCCACATAGAGGTCGTTCCCGATCCGCACCGGGCTAAAAAGAACCGGAATAGACGAGGAAGCCAGGGTAGGCTGTATGAGGTCACCCTGGTCAAAAAAGGCCGGACTGCCTTCATTGAAATTGGTCGTCATGACCATCAGGCGTTTCTTCAGCCCCTCGAAGTGCGTGACCGATAAGTTCTCCTTGAGCAGCTTAGTAAACCCACTGAGCTTCAGCATGCCCGTAACCGGGAAGGAAAGCCTTACAAAGTTGAAGAAGTGCTGATCCTGAAAAAGGTCGAAGATATCAGTAGGCTTCCATCCGTCTGCGTAAAAGGCCCCGACAATAGCTCCGGAGCTTACCCCGCAGATAAAATCAGGCGAGAGCCCGTGCTCTTCCATAGCCTTGAGCACTCCCAGGTGCGCAACACCCCGGGAGCCGCCACCAGATAGCACCACCCCGCGCTTGTAAAGGGGCTTTGAAGGAAGGCTCGAGTTTAACTTTACCATACCTGTATTGGTGTAGTGCCCTGATTTTCAAAATTATGGAAAAGGTGGATAAGTAGCCCTCTGCAGCCACCTCCTTCAAACTACCGGAAAGGGTTAGCCGCTATGGGTTTCCTGACCAGAGGCCAAAAAAAGCGCCGAACTGAAAATCATCAGCCCGGCGCTCTGAATCAAAAATATTTACAGGCTTTGCTCATCTAGTTAAGTGAACGCTTGACTTCGTACTCTTCGTAGACCTCTAAGTAGTCACCTTCCTGTATATCATTGAAGTTCTTGATATTCAGCCCGCATTCGTAACCGGAGGCGACTTCCTTCACGTCATCCTTGTAACGCTTCAGGGTATCAATTTCACCGGTATGAACTACAACGCCTTCCCGGATAACCCGAACCTTAGCGTTACGAGTGATCTTTCCACTTGTCACCTTCGAGCCAGCTACTGTGCCAACCTTGGATACCTTAAAGACCTGCCGGACTTCAACATTTCCGACAATCTTCTCTTCTACCCTTGGTTTTAGCATGCCTTCCATAGCCGACTTGACCTCCTGGACGGCATCGTAAATAACGGAGTAAAGGCGAAGATCGATCTGCTCCTGGTCTGCTAATCTGCGCGCATTGGAAGAGGGCCGGACTTGGAAGCCAACAATGATAGCATCTGAGGCAGAAGCCAGCAGAACGTCCGATTCTGATATCTGGCCAACACCCTTGTGGATAACATTAATCTGAACTTCTTCAGTAGAAAGCTTCTGAAGCGAGTCAGCAATCGCTTCTATTGAGCCATCAACGTCACCTTTGATCACAACATTGAGTTCCTGGAAATTACCGATGGCTAAGCGGCGGCCAAGTTCATCAAGTGTTACATGCTTGGTCGCCCGGATGCCCTGTTCGCGAATCAGCTGGGCGCGCTCATTCGCAATTTCCTTGGCAGTTTGTTCTTCTTCAGCCACGTAAAAGCGTTCTCCTGCTTGTGGTGCACCATCAAACCCTAATACCTGAACCGGAGTACCGGGCTTTGCCTTCTGGATACGGTTGCCCCGCTCATCCATCATTGCCCGGATACGGGCCATGTTAGCACCGGCAAGCACCGGATCGCCTACCTGGAGGGTTCCGCCCTCTACCAGCAGGTTGGTAACGTAGCCCTTGCCTTTGTCCAGCCAGGCCTCTACAACCGTTCCAGCTGCCCGCTTTTCAGGGTCTGCTTTCAGGTCTAACAGTTCGGCTTCCAGCAGCACTTTCTCAAGCAGGTCATCAACCTGATCCCCGTGCTTAGCTGAGATCTCTTGTGACTGGTACTTGCCACCCCATTCTTCCACAAGGATGTTCATTTCAGCCAGTTGCTGGCGGATACGGTCCGGGCTGGCTCCCTCTTTATCTACCTTGTTGATGGCAAATATCATCGGCACACCCGCTGCCTGAGCGTGGCTAATGGCCTCTTTGGTCTGTGGCTTAATATCATCATCGGCTGCTATAATGATGATCGCAACATCTGTAGCTTTAGCTCCGCGCGCACGCATGGCTGTGAAGGCCTCGTGCCCCGGTGTGTCAAGGAAAGTGATGTTGCGGTTATCCTGCAGGGTAATTTCGTAAGCCCCGATGTGCTGAGTAATGCTGCCGGACTCACCAGCAATGATCTTAGACCCCTGGATGTAGTCAAGCAGTGACGTCTTACCGTGGTCAACGTGACCCATGATACTAACAACGGGCGGCTTTTGGGTATAATTTTCCGGATTATCCTCCTCTTCCAGAGCAGGCTCGTCCATCTCGGCTTCCGTGAACTCGACATCATAGCCGTACTCATCAGCCAGGACGGTAATGGTCTCGGCATCAATACGCTGATTCATGCTGACCATGATACCAATGTTCATACAGGTACCGATAAGCTCGGTTACCTGCACATCCATAAGGTTTGCCAGCTCGTTAACGGTAATGAATTCCGTCACCTCAAGCTTGTTCTTTTCGCTCTCAGCAATTTCTTCCTGACGGGCTTCTTCCCGCTGCCGCTCTTCATCCCGCTTCTTCTTACGGAATTTGGAGCGGCTGGACTTGTTGCCGCCAGATAGCTTGTTGAGCGTTTCCTTTAGCTGCTCTTGTACCTGGCTACTGTCAATCTCTTCTTTATCCTGTTTCTTCTTGCCTTTCTTTTTGGGCTGGGCCTTCTGCTTTTCAGGAGCAGCTTTGTCTGTGTCCTTTTTAGCCGCTTTATCTCCCTGCTTGGTTGAGTCGGCTGCCTTTTCCCCTTCTTCACCTTTTACAGGTCTCCGCTTACGCCGCTTTTTACGGGTAGTGGACATATCCGAGGTAGATGCAACGGGCTCTTTCTTCTTGGGCTTATTGGATTTGACCTGATCAAGGTCAATTTTTCCAACCACAGTGGGGCCACTCAGGCTGTAATCTTCTTTCTTGGATACGGTTTCTGAAGCTTCCTCACCTTTCTGCGCTTCAGGGGCTTTTTGCGAGGAGTCGTCAGCTTGTTCTTCCGGCGGGGTTTCAGCTTCAGTTGTATCAGGCGCTTCAGCCTGTTGGTCTGCTGTATCTTCTGTTTCCTGAGCGGTATCAGTATCGGAAACCCCTTCCGTATCACTTTCTGGGTTGGTTTCTTCTTCTGTTACTACTTCCTGGGTAACCTCTTCTTCCTCACCTGGCTGCTGCTGACCGGACTGACCGGCAGTAACAGGCTCTTCCGGTTGCTCAGCTTGTTCGTTGCTAGCTGCTGGTGCTTTTTGCTTGGTATCCTTATCAGCTGACTTCTTTCCGGACTTCTTTTTCTTTGAAGTGTCTAGCTGATCAACATCTATTTTTCCAAGAACCTTGGGCCCATTCTGGGTTTCACTGCTTTCCTCCGATGGCTGGGTGCTTTCGTCCGCTTGCCCTGATGCCGGTTCGTCAGTTGCTGTTTCATCGCCTTCCTGCCCGGCTGTTTCCTGAGGTGGTTGCTCCTCAGTTACAGTTTGTGATGCTTCAGCCTGAGTTGTACCAGCTTCTTCTTCTTTTCCAGCAGGGGATGAGGTATCTGCTTGTGTAGATTCTTCTGCTTCCTGGGATTTACTGGGCGATTGGGTTGAGGTAGCCTCTTCCTCTTTTTTCTGGCTCTTTTTCTCGGAGCCGGGTAACACAACTTGCTCTGCCTTTTCCCTGGCCTGCTTATCTGTCTGGAACTTCTCGAGCAAGAGCTCATAGGTTTCCTCGGATAGCTTGATATTGGGGTTTGTCCCGACATCAATGCCCTGCTTTTGCAGGTATTCCTTAATAGTGGTGGTAGCCACGTTCAGGTCTTTTGCTACCCGTTGTAACCTCTTTGGTGTTTTAGTTTCTGGCATATATCAACTTCCCCTTATTGCTCAAATTCGGCATTCAGCACCGATAAGACTTCCTTTATCGTCTCTTCCTCAAGGTTAGTTCGTCTAACCAATTCCTCAATTGATAGTTCCAACACACTCTTGGCTGAATCACAGCCGATCTCCTTCAGCTCATCCAGAATCCAGCCTTCCAGTTCATCGCTAAATTCATCCAGGTCGATATCGTAGTCGTCACCATCAGTTTCCCGGAACACATCTATCTCATAATCAGTAAGCTTTGCGGCCAGCTTAATGTTCAGGCCACCCTTGCCAATAGCTAATGAAACACTATCGGATTTAAGGTAGACATCCGCTTTGTTATTCTCTTCATCCAGATCCACAGTACTTACGCGTGCCGGGCTTAGTGCCCTGCTAATATACAACCGCGTATTCGTGGTATAGTTGATAACATCGATATTCTCATTCCGCAGCTCACGAACAATACCGTGAATTCTGGAGCCCTTCATCCCTACACAGGCTCCAACTGGATCGATGCGGTCGTCATAGGATTCAACAGCGACTTTGGCCCGCTCGCCTGGCTCTCTCACAATTTTGTGGATGGTTATCAAGCCATCGGCGATTTCCGGGACCTCCAGTTCAAACAAGCGTTCCAGAAAATCAGGAGCAGTCCGGGAGAGAAGGATAAGCGGAGCCGAGTTCCGGGTGTCCACGCTCTTAACGACAGCGCGAAGGGTATCCCCTTTCTTGAAGAAATCCCGCGGTATCATCTCCTCTTTCGGCAGGATGAGTTCGTTGCCCTCATCATCCAGCACCAAAAGCTCTTTCCGCCATACCTGGTAAACCTCACCTGAAACGATCTCCCCGATACGATCCTGGTACAGGTTAAACACTTCTTCCTTCTGCAGCTCAAGAATCTTGTTGATCAGATTCTGCCGGGCGGCCATGATAGCCCGCCGGCCAAAAGAAGCCAACTTGACCTCTTCAGACAGATCCTCGCCAACCTCAAAGTCTGGCTCTACCTTCACAGCCTCCGAAAGCTCTACCTCCGAAGTTTCGTCTGTGACCTTTCCATCTTCTACGATGGTCCGGTTCTGCCAGACCTCAATATCTCCTTTTTCTACATTGATAATGATATCAAAGTTTTCATCCGTGCCGTACTTCTTTCTAAGCATGTTGCGGAAAACTTCCTCCAGAACGCGCATCATGGTAGCACGATCCACATTTTTGAATTCTCTGAAGTCCGCAAATGACTCTCTTAACTCATCTACATTCATCGTCTAAGCACTTTTAAATTTCAACTCTGGCGTCTTTCACATCCTCAAAAGCCAGAGGCACGGTTTTCCGCTTATCAGTCTTCAGCACCAGGTTGTCGTTATCGATAAGGACAAGCTTGCCGCTGTATGCTGTTGTTGAAGTTCTAACCTTAAGGTTCCGGTTCACGTTTTTCCTGAACTGGCGTCTTTTATTCAGTGGCTGATCAACCCCGGCTGAGCTTACATTCAGGGTGTATTGCTGTGGAATTTGATCGGCTTCATCCAGCCAGGCTTCAAGTTTGCGGCTTACTTTTCCACAAGTATCCACATTCAAACCGGCATCCCCATCCAGGTAGACATTGATGTGGTTGTTGTTTTTACTGACCACAATGTCCACCACGAAGATATCGGCCGGAAGGTTTGCTGTCAAGTAGGCCTCAAGATCGGCTTTCATCTGATACCAGTCTACTATACCAATAAAAAAGGGGACCCATGTCCCCTCTTTTGCTTATAGCAAATGTAACAATAAACCGCCCATTTTTCAATTGTTCAGGCAGCCTGCCTGCTTACGTTTAGTTTTCCACACCTGTGTATAAGATCTAAAGGAATTTAAAAAACCCTCATCAGCATCATCAGGGATGTGGACTTGCGGAAAAGAAAACGGTTATTGTTTTGGTCACTTCCGGAGAACTCAACAGGAAAACAAGTTTTCCACAAGCCGTCCACAGGCTAAAACCCCTATGCGGGCTATTAAAGGCAGTTTTCCACAATTCCAGTTAACATCCCCGGGTGGACGGTGTGGATAGTTTACAATAGCTATGTAATGTTCAAAACCAGTTAAAAAGTTGTGGAAAAAGTAGGGGATAATGTGGACGCTACAAACCGGCCTTATTTTTCAACATATTGACCTCACGCTTTTTTAAATGCCGCCACTGCGCGGGTTTAAGACTGTTTTTCCCCAGTCCGGCGTAGGAAATCCGGTCTAAGTTTTTCACACGATATCCCCATTTTGTCAACATTCTCCTAACAATCCGGTTCTGCCCTGAGTGGATACTGAGGAGTAACCGCTTGCGGTCCTTAAAGTCAGCAAAAGCAAGGCTCTCCGGAATCAAATAATCATCATCCACGTACTGGGGCTGCGCCATTGCCTCGAGCCTGGAAGCTGGAACCGGCTGGTCCACGGTTATCTGGTAGCCTTTCTCTACGGCCCGCTTAGGGTGCATTAGCCGGTTGGCAAGCTCACCATCATTGGTAAGGATTAAAATGCCGGATGTATTACGGTCAAGGCGCCCTACTGCAAAAACTTCCGGCAAACGAGTATCCGTGAGCAGATCAAAAACCTTTTTGCGGCCCTGATGGTCCTTTTTTGTGGTAAGGGTGTCCTTGGGCTTATTCAGCATAAGGTAGACCGAAGCCTCTTGCTTTAGGGTTTGCCCATTGTATTTGACAGTGTCACTTGCGGTGACCCGGGTACTGAGGGCTGTAACAGTCTTCCCATTTACTTTAATTTTGCCAGCCTGAATTAGTGCTTCTGCCTTCCGGCGGGATGCAATCCCGCACTCAGCCAGATACCGGTTTAGCCGTATACCGCGTGAGGAGGGTTGTTCAGAATGTTTCATGGTGTGTTGGTTTTACATACTAGCACAATAAAAGCAACGCCAGAAATGCGTCAGTTTCGTTGTGCCTTATTGGTGGGTTTACTGCTAAGTTTGCTTAGTTTACAGGCCTCAGGGTTTAACCTTTACCGGATCTGCCAGAGTAACGATACGTTTACCCTGAATTTTAACCCTGTTACGGATACCTGTGGAGCGTTTCTCACCTACGAAGTTTACTGGCAGGCCAACCCCGGCCAGCCTTTTCAATTGGTAGAAACCCTCGAGGAGCCTGATCTGCAACAGTTCGAGCATGTACCCGGAAACACGGACAACCTGGATGAGTGGCAATACTACATCAAAGCCACCACGGCCTGTCCGGATGCTGAGGCCTACACCGATACCATCGGTGTGGACAAAGAGCGTCCCGCATCGCTGGAACTGGACTCGCTAACCGTGAAAAACGGAAATGTTCAGCTTGGGTGGTCCCCGCATCCTAATCCCGCCATTAAGGGCTATACCATCTACTATGTGGACGGAGGCCAAACCCGTAAGATTGATCAGGTACTCGGGCATAAGAATACCTCGTACACGGAGAATGACCTCAGCGCTCCGGACGGACAGGTTGAAAAATTCCGCCTAGGCGCCTTCGACAGCTGTATGAATGAGAGCACCGTTAGCGTCAATACGCATAGCTCAATATTCCTGCAGGAACCAGATGTGGATACCTGCGAACGAAAGATCGAGCTGAACTGGTCGGCCTATAAAGGGTGGGATGTTGCAGAATACCGGATTGTAGCCGCTAAAGATGGAGAAAATCCACAGATCGTGGAAAGCGTGGATGGTAGCGAAACGGAGGCTGTAATCGATACGCTTGAGGGCGGATTTACTTATGATGTTTCCATCAGAGCATTGAAAGCAGGTGGGGATGCATCCTCTACCTCTAATCAGCGAAGCCTGCGCCTTGGTTCTGCCGGATCGTTGGGATTTGCCTACCTCAGGGCCGTTTCGGTGGTTGATAGTGTGAATGAAATCCGGTTTTCTGTTGAGAATGGCGCCGGACTACAGCGTATCACTGTTTTAAAGGGACCCAATCCGGGGGAATTAGCCACGTTCCGGAGCATTAGTCCTGTTACAGGTTCGGATTTTACTATCAGGGATTCCCTTGCCAATCCCCAGGCCGAAGAGACTTACTACCAGGTAAGGAGTAACGGCTTATGTGCCAACAGCACGGAAACCAGCAACATAGCCCGCAATATGGTACTTGATGTTAAGGCTATTGATGATTCTATCCGCCTTAACTGGCAAGCTTATGAAGTTTTCAACAGTGGTGTGGAAAACTACCTTATTCAGCGCCAGACGCGGGCTGGCGATGTGGAAAACTGGGAAACCCTCGCTACTGTGGGAGCTGATGATCTCGAGTACACTAAGCTGAATGAATTCCGCGATTCAGAGGAAAGGCGCACATGTTTCCGGATTCAGGCAGTAGAAGGTGGTAACAATGAATATGGTTATCAGGAAGAAGCGCTGTCCAATGTTGTCTGCCTGTTTAATGACCCGGTGGTGTACGTTCCCAATGCTATCGTGCCGGGTGGCGTTAACAGTGAATTCAAGCCTCAGGGCCGCTTTATCGATTATGAGGCCTCGTCCATGGCGATCTATAACAGGTGGGGTGAAGAAGTCTACAGCTCAGACAACCTCAACCAAGGCTGGGATGGGACCGCTGACGGAGAAGCTGTTCAGCAGGGCGAATACTTTTACAAAATGACCATCGTGGGTATTGACCAGACAACTTCTACCGAGTCTGGTACCCTGACTGTTATACGCTAAATATTTATGGAAGACCACCCGATCAGGTTTTTTGAGGAATCGGTGGAAGCTTTTCTGTTTATCCCTGACTTTAAGCGGTTAAGGCAGGTTATCAGGGCTGTTATGGATGATTTTCACCGTCAACTTAAGAGCTTGAATGTGGTTTTTCTTGATGATGAGCAACTGAGGCAGATTAACCAGGATTTTCTTCAGCACGATTACTACACCGATATTATCACTTTCAACCTGAGTGAAGAAGCCAAGGTTATAGAAGGGGAGCTTTACATTAGCCTGAGCCGGGTGGTTGCTAACGCTCAACACTACAACACGCAAGTGAAAGATGAACTTGGCCGCGTTGTCATCCACGGTGTGCTGCACCTGGGCGGGCTGACCGATAAAGCCGATGACCAGGTTGAGGAAATGCGGAGATTGGAATCACACTACTTGAACCATTTAAATGCTAACTAACTATGCCAGATAAGTACGATGTTATAGTTGTCGGTGGAGGCCACGCTGGCTGCGAAGCCGCTGCAGCTGCAGCTAAGCTTGGCTCAAGTGTTCTTCTGGTCACCATGGACATGAATAAGATTGCCCAGATGTCGTGCAATCCAGCCATGGGTGGTATTGCCAAGGGGCAGATTGTGCGCGAGATCGATGCCATGGGCGGAATGAGCGGAGTTGTTGCCGATAAGAGCATGGTGCAGTACCGGATGCTCAACCGCTCTAAAGGCCCGGCTATGTGGAGTCCCCGCACCCAGAATGACCGCATGCGCTTTGCTGAATACTGGCGGCTGACCCTGGAGCAGATCGAGAATGTGGATTTCTGGCAGGAAATGGGGAAAGAGCTGATTTTTGATGAAGACCGGGTAGTTGGCGTTAAGACCCAACTCGGAATCCCTTTTTATGCCAACTCAGTCGTCCTCACCAATGGCACCTTCCTGAATGGACTTATCCACATTGGTGATGTGAATTTTGGAGGAGGGCGCGCTGGTGAAAAGGCTGTAACCGGGCTATCCAAGCAGTTACTGGACCGCGGCTTTGAAACCGGCCGGATGAAAACCGGAACGCCTCCCCGGATTGACGGCCGGTCTATCGATTATAGCCAGATGGAAGAGCAGCCGGGTGATGAAGTTCCCGGCAAATTCTCGTTTTCATCTGAAACTGAGCCACCCAAGCGCCAGCTGAGCTGCTACATCACCTATACCAATCCTGAGGTGCACAAGACCCTGGAGGAAGGCTTTGATCGCTCACCGATGTTTAACGGGCGTATTCAGAGTGTAGGGCCGCGGTACTGTCCTTCTATTGAAGACAAAATCGATCGCTTTAAGGACAAAGAAAGCCATCAGCTTTTTGTAGAGCCTGAAGGCTGGGACACTGTGGAAGTCTATGTAAATGGTTTTAGCACCTCCCTGCCGCACGATATCCAGGAATCAGCTATACGGAAAGTAGCCGGCTTAGAAAACGCCAAGCTTTTCCGCCCGGGATACGCCATCGAGTACGATTACTTCCAGCCGCACCAGCTGAAGCACTCGCTTGAGACCAAGCCTGTTGAAAACCTGTTCTTTGCTGGACAGATCAATGGAACTACCGGGTATGAAGAAGCAGGCTGCCAGGGGCTGATGGCCGGTATTAATGCCCACCGCAAAGGCAAGAACCTGAGCCCGGTCGTCCTGAAGCGGTCTGATGGGTACATCGGGGTGCTTATTGATGACCTTATCAACAAGGGTACTAACGAACCGTACCGGATGTTTACCAGCCGGGCCGAATACCGGATGCTCCTGAGGCAGGACAATGCTGATCTGCGCCTGACCCCGCTGGCTTTTCAGATTGGTTTAGCTTCAGAAGAGCAGTACAGGCGGGTACAGGAAAAGGAAGAAGCCATCCAGCAGATACAGGACTTTCTGAAGAAGGAGAACGCTCCGGAAACGGAGCTCAACGCTACGCTGGAAGCTGTAGGCTCCCAGCCTGTGAAGCAAAAGCATAAGCTGGAAAAAATTCTTTCAAGACCTGAAGTGACCGTTGAAACCCTCCGGGAGAACGTGCCAAAAGCTGACTCATTCTTCGGTCAGTTTGATGCTGAAATACTGGAGGAAGCCGAAGTGCAGATGAAGTATGGCGGCTTTATTGACAAAGAGCGGGAAATGGTGGAAAAGATGAACCGGCTTGAGGATATCCCGATCCACCAGAATATCAACTATGACGATATCAAGGCGTTGTCCACCGAAGGCCGCGAAAAGCTAAACCAGGTGCTCCCCGAAACCATCGGGCAAGCCAGCCGCATCAGTGGGGTTTCGCCTTCTGACATCAGCGTCCTTTTGGTTTATTTAGGCCGGTAACCTTGAAGGTTTCTTACGCCAAACTATGGATCCTGAGCCTGGGCGCTGGGCTGCTTTTGCTGGCAGCCTGCGCGCAGGTTGTTTCTCCGCAAGGTGGGCCAAAGGATAAAGAACCTCCCCAGTTCATAAGGGCCAATCCTGCTATGGCCAGCTCAGAGGTTCGCCCGGAGTTGATCACCCTTTACTTCAATGAATTCCTAAAGCTTAAGAATAAGCGGAAAAATATTCTGTTCAGCCCGCCTGTTCAGAACTATGAGCTTATCAGGCGGAAGCGAAGTATTGACATCCTTTTACCAAAAGACTCGCTGAAGCCCAATACAACGCATACCATTCAGTTTGGGAAAGCCATTCGGGACATTACAGAGGGTAATCCTGCTAAAGGATTCGTTTATGTGTTCAGTACGGGTGAAACAGTTGACTCGCTCAATCTGAATGGCCGGGTAGTGGATGCCTTTACCCGTGATTCCGTGTCTGATGTTAGCATTCTACTGTACCAGGATCCGGACCCTGAGGCTATTAAAACAAAACGGCCTTATTTTTACACGGAAGCTGACGAACAGGGCCAGTTTGGGTTCCAGTACCTGAAAGCCGGTGATTATCAGGTTTATGCCCTTAAAGACCTGAACAATAACCTTCAGTACGATCCGGGTGAGCAAGTTGGGCTTTTAGGAAATACGCTAACACTTCAGGGCGATACGGTCCTTCAGCCAATACCGCTCTTCGAAGAAAAACTGCAGCAGCCTGAGATCATCGAGGCCAAAAGCAAAGCCAGGGGCAAGGTTTCACTGACGTTCAATCAGGCCCTGGACACTTTCCGGATCGATCAATTCAGTGTGGCGGAACGTTACTGGCACCTTCAGAAACAGGGAGCGGAAGGAATTATTTATCACCCGCCTTCTGCTGATGACTCATTAGAGCTGGTGCTGACCCTCAATAAAGCCGTTCAGGATACGGTAACTATTAACCGGTCTGCCGGCTTTGCAAAAGATCAACCTGCAGATACGACCCTTTCTCTTACCCTTAAGCGCGAGAAAGTCAGACCTGACTCAGCTATTGTCTTTCATAGCAACCATCCGCTTACAGCTGTTGATACCAAGGAGTTTTTAGCTTTCAAAGATTCCCTGCCTATTCGTAAGCTGAAACCCGCTATTAAAGGGGCCAACCAAAAGCAGCTGCTGATTGACGGACCTTTTAAACCCGATTCCGCTTACCGCCTGATCGTTGACTCGGGCGGTGTAACTGACCTTTACGGTAATTCCAACGACAGTGTTAGCAGGTCAGTGAAGGTTTTCTCGCCTGAGGAGCTCGGGCTCGCTGTTATAAATGTTGAAGTGCCGCCGCTTGATAAGGGCCAGGTCATCCTGAACCTGCTTGATAAAGATGGAAATGTGCTAAGGGAAGACTTCCTGAATACCGCTGATAGTACAGTTACTTACAAGCAGCTAAAGCCCGGTAAATACCGGATTAAGGCCATTGTGGACCGGAACGGGAATGGATTCTGGGATGAAGGTGAATTTTTTGATGGCCTGCGCCCGGAACCTGTTCTCTTTTATCCACAGGTTCTGGACGTTAAGGCTAACTGGGAAATGCGGGATCTGACATTTGATGTGGAGGAAATGATGAAGGCAACCGGGCAATAAGCCTAATAAGACTCCGGAACTGCCTGGGCTTCCAGCAAGTCTTCATAGAGCCGCTCATATATTGGCATTACCTTGCTGATATCAAAAGCTTTTGCCTGGGCTACTGCCTGTTCCTTGAATTGCGTCATCATTGATTGATTGGACAGCAGCTTAAGCGCTTTATGAGCCATCTCCTTCGTGTGCCCAACGGGTGCTGTAAAGCCTGTTTTACCACTAATATTAACTTCCGGCAGCCCCCCTGTATCCGAAGAAATAACAGGAACACCTGCCGTCATGGCCTCCAGGGCGGCCAGGCCAAAACTTTCGGTGGCTGATGGCAGCAGAAAGAGGTCTGAAATGTTCAGGATCCTGGCCACATCATCCATCTTGCCCATAAAACGCACATCATTACAATAAGCCAGTTCGCGGCAGGCTTTTTCTGCCTTGGTCCGCTCAGGGCCATCTCCAACCATTAGCAGCTTAGCCGGTATCGTTTGCCGGACTTCTGAAAATAGTTTAACCACATCCTCCACACGCTTAACCTCCCGGAAATTAGAAATATGAGTCAGGATAGGGGTTGCTGGGTCTGCTATCGAATTACGGAATCCGGGTTCTGGTGGCTCGGGGAAAGTTTTGGTATCGATAAAGTTCGGAACGTGCAGAATATCCTTAGAAACGTCAAACGACTCGTAAGTTGCCTTTTTGAGGTATTGCGAAACTGCCGTTACGGCATCCGAGTGATTAATAGAATAAGTAACTGCTGTTTCAAAGGTGGGATCATTGCCAACCAAGGTAATGTCAGTACCGTGAAGAGTGGTCACGATTGGAATCGTATAGCCATTCTGAGCCAGCATAGTCTTCGCCATGTAAGCCGCAAAAGCATGGGGAATGGCATAGTGCACATGCAGGATATCCAGGTGCTCGTAGTTGATCAGGTCCACAAGCTTGCTGATCAAAGCCAGTTCGTAAGGCGGGTACTCGAATAGGGGATACTTTACAATATTCACCTCGTGGAAGAAAATATTCTCACCCTGATTATCCAGCCTTACTGGCTGCTTGTAAGAAACAAAGTGAACCTGGTGGCCTTTTGCGGCCAGGGCTTTGCCAAGCTCAGTTGCTACCACTCCGCTTCCGCCGAAGGTTGGGTAGCCAACAATACCAATTTTCATGCTTTGCTTGAGTCCTTTTGAGCTCTTAACTGCTTTAACATATCCATCACCATGCCATTGAGGGAATAAGCCGGTTTCCATCCCCAGTCTGCTCGGGCTATGGAATCATCAATAGAGCTAGGCCAGGTATCTGCAATGGCCTGCCGGAAGTCTGGTTCATACTGGATTGAAAAATCCGGAACCTGTTGCTGGATAGTATCCGCCAGCGTTTCGGGGGCCAGGCTCAGGCCACCAAGGTTATAGCTGCTGTGCAGGCTCAATCTGGAAGCGTCCGCATGCATCAGCTCAACGGTGCCCCGGATGGCGTCCGGCATATACAGCATGGGCAGGTAGGTATCCGGTTTCAGGAACGATGTGTACGTACTTGTGGACAACGCCTGGTGAAAAATATCTACTGCATAGTCAGTGGTGCCGCCTCCGGGTTCCGTTTTGTAGCTAATCAGCCCCGGATACCGAATACTTCGCGTATCTATTCCATACTGATTGTGAAAGTACTGGCACCACCGTTCTCCGGCTAGCTTGGAAATCCCATATACCGTGTTGGGATCCATGACCGTATGCTGAGGCGTAGCTGTTTTTGGCGTGGTTGGACCAAAAACGGCAATAGAGCTCGGCCAGAAAACCCGTTTTATACCAGTGTCCTTCGCCAGTTGAAGGGTGTTTAGCAGGCCATTCATGTTCAGGCTCCAGCCCATCATAGGTTTTGCCTCCGCTGATGCGGATAAAAGGGCAGCAAGGTTGTAAACCTCCGTAACCTGATTCTTCTGAATGATGCGCTCGATGTGATCCTTATCCAGAACGTCAAGCTGCTCATAGGGCCCTTCATGACCCTCTACCGATTCCGGACTTTTAAGGTCTGCTGCTATAACCCGGGAAGGCCGGTAATGGCTGCGGAGAGCTGCAACTAGTTCTGATCCGACTTGTCCTTCTGAACCTATTATTAGTATGCCGCCTGTGGCCATTGCCATTCTGTTTTCCGCAAAAGTACAATTACCCGATAGGTCCTCCTAATCAGGCATGTTTCACATGAAACGCTACTCCGGTACTCGGTGGGTCGCCTCTTGATGTGATACTACCTGGAAGTAGAGGTAAAAAGTGGTGCCCTCGTCAGGCAATGAGGTAAACGTAATGCTTCCGCCGGCACTTTCCATCATCTTGTTTATCATGGCTAACCCTAAGCCAGTCCCTGACCCTTTGGTGCTGAAATTGGGCTGAAAGATATGAGCCTGTTCATCGGTGGGGATCCCTTTGCCATTATCACTGACCCATAAGCAGACGTACTGATCTTTTATACCGCAGGTACCAATTTCAACCCTGCCTTCCCGGTCCTCAGGAATGGCTTCAAAGGCGTTTTTGATCAGGTTTGTCAGGATCCGGTTGAAATGGTTAGGGTCAATCCACACATAGGGCGGGGTAGGCGACAGGTCTAAGGTTACCCGGCTTCTCTCTTCCTGGTCAAAGAACTCCACCAGGTTCTCTAGCTCCTGGTGAATATCTAGTGACACCGGGCTACCGAGGGACAGTTGCGCAAAGGCTGAGAAATCGGTTGCGATCTTGGATAAGTGGTCAATCTGGGTTGTAAGAATCTTACTTACCCGGTGAACATGCTGATTCTGATCACTGCCATTCTGGGGGAACTGTTGCTGCAGGCGCTGGATATTCAGCTTCATGGGTGTTAGGGGGTTCTTGATCTCATGAGCCACCTGCCTGGCCATCTCCCGCCAGGCGCCTTCCCTTTCAGACTGAGCTAATGTAGCAGCGTTTCGCTCCAGCTCACTCACCATCTGGTTATACTCCTGGATAAGTTGGCCTAGTTCATCGCGGCTTTCCCAGTTGATGGGTTCGTTGGTCTGACCGAGCTGGGTCTTTCGCAGTTTCTCCCGGATCAGGTCCAGCGGCTGCGTCAGTGTATTGGATATAAAAAGGGAGATGATCAGCACAAAGAGAAATATCAGCACGTAGAGATCGACAAGGGTAACGAGCAGGGATGAGATCTCCTGCTGAAGGACGGGCTGTTTTGAAAAATAGGGGAGGTTTAAAAAGCCAATGATTTTATTGTCGGAATCCCTTATCGGGGCATAAGAGGCCAGGTATTCAAGCTTTCCGATTTGCTCGTTCTGAATGGTCTGAGCTTGTTTATCAACTTTCATTCGCTTGAAAGCAAGCGGATCCATTTGACGGGTAAGAATTCCTTTTTTGTAAATACGGGGCTGGGAGGTGGTTATTAGCTCTCCATCAGTGTTGTAGAGGTTAATATCCGTCTGAAACCGGCGGGTGAGCTTTTTGACCTCAGCAAACAGCTCTTCGCGGTTGCTGTAGATCGGCCTTCCACCTTCATTTTCCTTAAGGAACTGCTCTATAAGCGGGATGATCTTTTTGGTTTTCTGGCTAAGCTCACTGTTGAGTTGCTCGTTGAAACTGTAGCGCAGATAGTTAACCGTGCTAACGCCAACTGTGACCATCACCATCAGGGCGGTAAGCAGGATCACCAACTGAATTTTTCGCTGAAAAAGCAGATGCTTAAAAGGCTTAAAGTACCGCAGATCCCTTTGATAAACAGCCCGGCTCAGATCCTTTACCTGCTGAAAATTTTGTTTCTGAAAGCTAATGCTGATAACGGAGAGGATGAAGAACAGAATAAACAGGAATGAAAAGACAGACAGCTTATTCAGCACATTGGAGGTCTGCCGGCTAACTACAACAAAAGTATTGTGACTGACCTGATGGGATAGGTGATGGTACTGGCCCTCTTTGAAATCATTGTAGACGCCACTACCACCCTCGAACTGATCAGTTATGGTGTAGGGGTAATTACCTTTTTGGGCAATCAGGCGGTTGTTCTTGTATATCGCGTAATTGTAATCATGAGTTCGGTCTTTGTTCTTCAGATCACCTCTGAGGAGGAGTGCTGGATAAATGCGGTCTTCATAGAACACTTTCTTCTGAAGCTCGATGACCATCGTACCGAACTGACCGCCATAAGCATTGAAGTTGTAGATGGCCAGATACGATGAGTTGGTGCCGGTCTTATTGATGTAGTAAAGATTTTTAGCCGATGCCTTTAGGCCATATTTCTCGACTAGCTGCCTGAAGTAATCCAGCGAGTGTTCTGAACTCCCTTTGTAGGGAATTCCTCCGTACTTGTAAGTATGAAGCTTAAAATTGTATTTATTCAGGTAGCGACTCAGGTAAAGCTGTTTAATACGCCTTTTTAAAAAACTCTTGGGAAGGAGGGGGCTCAGGAAATAGTTCTTGGTATACTGGTCCTGTTTGATTTCACGTGAAACATTTCCAAAAAGCTCCTCAGCAACCGCATCCCGCTGGTAGGTCACCTGCGTGGCAAATCGTTTCTGCCGCTGGAGGGACTTGTTCTCATTAAAGTTGATTAGATGAATGGCAGCAAAGCCTGAGCTTATCAGGATAAGGTAAATAAGGGGGCCGTAGAAGGAAGGGTTACTGGGGTAAAATGCCAGGAAACCCAGCCAGAGGAGGAGGGCGAATAAGCCAGCGTAATGATTGGCGTAAAGCGAGAACTGGCTGAAAAGCTGGTAGGAGAGAATAAGTACCAAAAAGCAGCCGATCACCAGCACGTAATTATTCTTGATGAACGTTTTTAGCTGGTTGTAAAACCAAAAAGCTGAAACAATGAGGTTATAAAAAAGCAGAAACGTAGTCACGATGGTAACCAAAGAGAGAAGGTCCAGCCGCTTAACTTCCTTCACGTTAAGGTAAACTGCCGAATCAATAACCAGGTTTTGAAGGGCCATCACAACACAATGGCTGGCTCCGACCGTCAGCATGAAAAACAACCCGAGAAGTCCAAGGTAATTAGCACGGCTACCAAGGTAGGAGGGAAGTTGTAGGTGTTTGGTAACATAGTGGATAAAGAAGGTGAGCAGCAAAACAACTAAGGCAAACCCGCCAACTGAGGAAAAAAATAAGCCTTGGGGCAGCTTACCAGGCTCGAAAAGCGCGCCCTGGTAAATTAAGGCAGGGAACTGCAGGTAAAGGTGGTTAAGCATTAGTAAAAACGAGCTCATAGCCAGCATGCCCATGCCGGCCTTGTAGTACCGCCGGAACAACAAGCGACTGATAAGACTGGTGAAACCGAAAGTTCCCAACACGGTACCCAGCAGGTATAGCCATTTAAGGCCGCCGGATCGGTGACCTGCAGAGCTATCTGGTTTAAGGCTAAAGAGGTAATCCTGATTGCTATTAAGGATGGCCGCACCTTGCTGATTACGGTTAAAAGCCAGGTGCTGTGCGTTAACATCCGCAAGCAGTAGCCGCGATTTCAGGTACTCGTTCTCGAGCGAATAATCCTGTTTAAGGGGTTTAAGAACGCGTACGGTATAGGGGCCTGCCCGGCTTCCGCGCTGTAAGTAAACACCCTTGCCTCGCTCAACGGTTCTGAAGGCTTGATAAACCTCAGGGCCGGGCCTGGGAAGCACCTGATTCGTCTGCCAGTAAACCAGTTTGCCACCCCGGTACACGTAAACCAGCAGATCCTCACGCGCTGCGCGATCGGCTAAGGGCTTAAAGTCCACTTCGGTGCCGGCTTGATTCCTGCGCCTGATTTCAGCTGCAAGTGAGTCAGCAACTGCCTCCTGCGCAATGACCTGCTTTTGGATAGTTTCCGGAAGGTTATTCGCTTTATACTTATAATAGGCGGGTAACAGGGCATAATCCAACAGCAGCGAAAGAAGCAGGACTGCAACCCCTGCTACTAGAAGCGGGTATCGTTTGAGGATTTTTTCTGGCTGAGGCTTCAATGGAATGCTGGTCTTAGTTTATTGCCGAGAGCAAAAGCCCTCTACCCAAAAATCCAGAAAAACCGGAATTGTTTCACATGAAACCAGGTAGAACCAACGGTCACTGAACAGTTTGACCTTGCCGTTTCTCAATCGCATTCTTGTCAAGGAATGACCGGTAAATGGCATCCTGAATTTTGGTGCGAAAATCCATGGAGATAAGCTTCTCATTATCGGCATCCGGATGAACCCGGTTGGAAAAGAAGCCGTAGATCAGGTCATGCTTCGGATCAGCCCAGATACAGGTTCCGGTGAATCCAGTGTGACCGAATGTCTGCAATGACGCCAATTCACCAGTTGGGCTCACTTTGCTGGTATCAGGCTCAGGCTTGTCAAAGCCTAATCCTTTCCGGTTATCTTCATACTGTTGGGAAGTAAACAATTGAACAGTTGCAGGATCAAAGTACCGCTTCCCACCATAGGCCCCCTCATTGAGCAACATCTGCATTAGTTTAGCAAAATCATGGGTAGTGCTGAAAAGGCCGGCATGACCAGCTACGCCACCCAGCATTGCAGCAGCCGGGTCATGAACATACCCATGCACCAGCTGGTGACGGAAGTAATCATCATCCTCCGTAGGTACTATGCGGGATAAGGGAAACTGCTCAAGCGGTTTGAAAACAGTCCGGTTCATACCGAGTGGTCGGAAAAACTCCTGCCGGGCATACTGGCGGAAGGGCCTGTCAAGAAATTGCTCAATGACCTTTTTCAGGTAAAAAAAGCCCAGGTCGCTATAGTTGTAGCTGCCCCTTTCGTGCATTTCGGACTCTGCTATGGTACGCCAGATTGAGTCGCGGTAACCCCGCTGTAAGTAAAGGTCTTCAGCTACCTGCATCGAGTAGAAGCTGTTGGGTCGGTAGCAATAGTTTGAATCACAAAAACCCTGGTCATTCAGCGTATAGCGGTAGAAAGGGATCCACGCAGTAAGACCGGCCTGATGGGTCAGCAATTCCTTAAGCTGAAGATCACGCTTAATGGAATCAAGGTACCGGTTCAGATACTTCCCGAGTGAGTCCCGAAGGTCAATACGGTCCTCCTCATAAAGCTGCATAACCACCGGAACAGTCGCTCCGATCTTCGTAATAGAAGCGATATCATAGATGGTTTGGGAATTCACAGCCTGTGTGTCTCCGTAGGTATAGTGTCCATACCCTTGGTTAAAGATAACATTGCCCTCTTTAGCCACAAATACCTGACAACCGGGAGTAGCTTCTTTTTCAAGAGCCGTTTGTACCAGAGAGTCGATGTGATGGCTCAAAAAAGCCGAGCTGATACCAAGCCGTTCAGGCAGCGTGTAGTTAAATCTCAAAGCATCACTGGTCTTTATCCCATCCCCAGCCTGATAGCGATCCTGAACGCTTACAGGCAGCTCTCCTGTAATCTTAAACCCACCAAACAGCGCCTGAGCTGCAGCTTCCTGGAAGGTTTTATCACCCTCATAGGCCTGCAAAACAGCCTGGTTATTGTTGTAGAGGGCTAAGGCATAGGGAGACCCAAAATTGACCAGGATGGTAAGCTGGTCTTTGGCAAGTTCATTAACCTGATCTATCAATTCTTCAGAAAGTCCGAAGTTCTGGTTTACCCGGAAGCTCTGCCCATGTACGCTCAGGATCACCCTGTTGTAATCCTTAAGCTTTGCCTTCATGCGGGAAAAGGCTTCAACACCGGCATCGTGAGGTAAGTGAAACTGCCTGACGTCTGCATACTGCCCTAACCGGTCCTGAAAGGCATTCTCATCGCTTCCGCCTATTGCCAGGGAGGCAATTGATACTTTGGATAGATCTTTCAAGGGCACGAGCTCAAGGGGGTCTTTTACCAGGGTCATAGCGCCTTCAGCCAGTTGATGCTTTACATCGAGCGCTTCCGGCGAATGAAGGTCGTCCTGCACGCCTTCCGCAGCTAAAGCATTGAATTCCGAAAGACCTGCATAGTATTTGGCCCGCAGAACTTTTTTCACGCGCTTCCGGAGCATTGCAGTATCTATAGCCTGATTCTGAACAGCAAACTGAATGCGTTTAATGGCCTGCGGTACAGCCTCCGGGTACAACAGGATGTCATTTCCCGCCTGAAGGGCTTTGACGGCTACCCGAGCCGGCCCGTACTGATCCGTGACGCCCTGCATATTGAGGGCATCTGTGAAAACAAGATTCTGATACCCAAGGCTGTCCCGCAGGTATCCCTGTATCATTTTCGGGGAAAGGGAAGCAGGCGCTTTGTCAGATCCGGTCATCGAAGGAACAGCAAGGTGGCCACTCATGATACCACCAGCGTGCTCCTTGATCATCCGCCTGAATGGATAAAGTTCAGTACGCTGAAGCTCCTTTCTGGACTGATCGAGCACGGGGAGGGCTTTGTGGGAATCCTGATCGGTATCGCCATGGCCGGGGAAGTGCTTAGCGACTCCCATTACGCCAGCTTGCTGCAAGCCATCAAGGTAAGCTGAGGCCCGCTCCGCCACCTGTTCGGGAATTTCACCGAATGAGCGCATGTGAATAACGGGATTCTGTGGATTACTATTGACGTCCACGACCGGTGCAAAATTGATGTGAACGCCTATCCGCCGGCACTGCTGCCCGATGTGCCTTCCCATTCGTTTAATCAGGGAATGGTCCTGAACCGCACCCAGGGTCATCTGCCGCGGAAAATCCATGGTTTGGTTCAGCCGCATGCCCAAACCCCACTCAGCATCCATCCCTATAAGTAAAGGAACATCTGCATTGTTCTGGTAGGTATTTGTCAGCTGCAGTTGGCTGGTTGGCTTACCCTGAAAAAATATCAGCCCTCCAACCCCGTACTGGTTTACCAGATTCAGGATTTTCTGCTTGTGGCCCTCACCTCTATTGCTGTAAGCGGCCACCATCATGAGTTGTGCGATCCGCTTTTCAGGACTAAGCGCCTGGTAAACAGAATCCGCCCAATGCTGAGCTTCTGACCGCCTTTCGGGAGTGATGGCAGTATGGTCAAAAGCTTTGACGGGATTCAGCAGAAAACCAGCGAAAATGGCAAGGATGACTAAGCAGGCTCTGAGCATGGATAAAAGCTAATTTCAATAGGAGTTGGCACCAATCAGAAGAAAGCCCAAACTATTGAAAACTAAACGGAATCCAGAATGCTCAGGTAGGGAATGCTAATGCAACGAATGATCTACATCAAGGCCACACCGGGAATCAGGAGTTTAAACCTGTCGCAGCTCGAAGTTAGAATGGTTCTTGTAAAGGAAATCGGCGAAGGTATCAGCCCGCATACCGACCCGCATGGTCTCAAGGGGTATGACTTCCTGTGGTGCGATGTTGCCAAGGTTTACATTCTGGCCCAGAAGCTTGATGAACCAGACTTGCTGGGACTTCTGAGGCGCCTCCCAGATAATTTTGCGTCCATCGATCTGGGTTAGGATTTCATCCACCAGCCCGGACCGCACTTCACCTGTTTCCCGGAAAATTCCAACTGTTCCGCTCTCACGAGCCTCAGCTATCACTTTATCACTACCAGCATCGTACTCTTTCCGCATTAGCTCAATCCACTTGTAGGGAGGGATAATGGTTTCAGCATCTTTTGAACCCACTTCCGAAAGAACCGTAAAGTCGCGGGCCAGATCCTCTATGAATTCGCACTTCTTATCATGGGGTATTAGCAGTGATCCATCAGACACTTCTACGTGCTTGATGTGGTATTGCTCCATCAGGCGCTTGTAGTCCTCATACTGATTGCGGATAACAAAGGCTTCAAAGAGGGTACCCCCAAAGTAGGTTGGCACATCAAAGCTGCGGTAAACCTGTAGTTTCTCTTCCAGATTAGGAGTTACAAAAGCACTACCGAAGCCAAGCTTCACAATATCGATGTACTCTCCTGCAGTATCGAGGAGGTCTTCCACCATTTTACAGCTCAACCCCTTATCCATTACCATGGTTAAGCCATGATCGCGGTTCTTCTGGGTACGCTCTGGTATATCTCTCAGATCAAAATTGACTGACATAGCCTATGACTGATTGTTTTGGATAAAATTCAGGAGCCAACTGTCCTGCTCAAGGTGCGGAAAGTATTCAAATAACAGCTCAGGACCTTCCGGATTGAGGCGCAGACCGTTTTCCAGGTAAAAAGAGGCTTCAGTTTTAGCTCCTTTTTCCACAAGCATCCCACTTAAAAGGAGGTACAGCTCGTCAGAATCCGGGTTTTCCCTTAACCCCTCTTTTACCAGGTCAGCGCTGGCCTCACCTTGCCCGATCTCATAAAGCATCAGGGCAAACTCAGTCCACGCTTCAATTAAGGTAGGGTCAATCTCAATAGCTTTGCGATAAGCGCCCTTGGCCTGCTCTTCCCGGCTTAAAAAATTATAACTATCAGCCAGGGCAAACCAGTAATCTTCTTCTTCTTTTAATCCCACGGCTTTTTCCAGAAAAGGAATAGCCTGCTGGTATCGCATTTCCTTTTGGTAAGTGATCCCCATGCCGTACCAAGCTTCTGCGTAATCATTGTTAACGTCAAGCGCTTTGCGGTAGTAATCCCGGGCCAGCTCTTGCTTTTCCAGGTTTTGGTAGCAGTCTGCGATCTGGCAGTAAGTAGCTACATTGGGTCTTG
Organism: uncultured Sphingobacteriales bacterium; assembly: GCA_964474835.1. Taxonomy (GTDB): domain Bacteria; phylum Bacteroidota; class Bacteroidia; order CAILMK01; family CAYYUA01; genus CAYYUA01. Next base: position 70,628 of record CAYYUA010000004.1, on the reverse strand, counting down.
TATGCTGAATGTAAAAAGTTAAGTGCTCAATGGCCTTTTCGTAATTACCCAGCACTAAATAAGTTTTACCCAGCTGCTGATGGCCGGGGGCATAGTCCTCCTTTATAACTATCGCATAGTCAAAAGCCTCGGTAGCTTTCTCCAGCATGTTGATCTTGGTGTAAAGGAGCCCTAAGTTGTACCACGCCTGGTAAGCAAAAGGATCCTCATCAATAAATTGCTGGTAAAACTCTATGCTTTTCTCCGGCTCGTTCTGCTGATCGTAACAGTAAGCCAGCTCGTACAGCGCCTGCTTGTTATTAGGATTGTTTTGAAGGGCTAATTTCAGGCAATCAATGGCATCGTCAAACCGGTCCCATCCTTCATAGGTAAAAGCTTTCAGGAGATAGATCTCGTCAGTATTGCCACTCTGAAGGTTGAGCGCTGTATCGTAGGATTCAATGGCGGCACTGAAGTCCTCCATGTCTTCATAAACGCTTGCAATAAGAAGGTAGATGTCGTGGTTAGAGGGCTCCAGCGTTTGAGCCTTTTCTAACAGTTCGAGCGCCTCTTCAAATGCCTGGTCAAACAGTAAAAGTTCGGCCTTCCGCGTCATAAAATTGACGACAAACGGATGTTGGTCAAGTGCAGTATCTGTTACTTCCAGGGCCTTATCTATGTGGTTCCGGCTAAGGTAGTACTCTATGATGTTTTCAAACTCTTCGACCTCCAGAAAGAAGCTTGCGTTGTTTTTGATCAGCTCCTCGTACCGCTGAACCAAGTCCCGTGTCTCGCCCTCATAACTGTTTTCAAACTCATCCATTATGTTATAATGTTTGATTTACACAAATGTAGCAAAAAAATAAAGGTCCGGATTAGGAAATAAAGCGCGGCAACTCGGTGGTTTACAGTTTTTTAACAAGATAGCTGATAAATGTTACTAAGGATTGGCTAAAAGGCCAGGCAGTGAATGCTGAGTAAACTTAGCAAACCTGCAGGCAGATATGCTGAATAATAGCTTACTGACAATATAGCAGTTTTGCGTATAAAACAAGATACAAATGCAGGCTGCGCTTACTGGTTCTGGCTCAGCTACCTTTGCTACAGGTTTCATATAATGCCTGGGTGCCAGATAACAGCACCTCTCCCATCAAAAGTGCTGAGCTAACAACCAGATGCGTGCTTGACAGGGATAGCCATAGCGCTAAAAAGCTATTTCAACAAGTTCCATTTCTAACGGAAAACCAGTAATGATTGCCTTCGTGCGTAAGCTAGTAGGCACCTCAAAGCGCCCAGGATGGCGTGAAAGTTGCCCTTTTTAAGTAAGCTATTGCGGAAAAAGTTCCTTTTGATAATTCCCAAATAAGCCCTTATACTATGGCGGAAAACAATAAAGAAAATCCACAGGATCAAGCTCAGCAAGAGGTTGAAAATCCTGTGCAACAAGAGGAAACTCAAGAAAAGAAGAGACAGGACTTATCGCCACAGGAGAAGCAGGAAACTTTCGATCTTGAATTCCTGCCTCATATTGATTCCCTGTACAATTTCGGGTTCTACCTGACCAATGATGAGGATGAAGCCAAGGATCTCCTTCAGGAAACATACCTGCGTGCCTACAAGTACATCAATTATTACCAGAAAGGCACTAATGCCAAGGCATGGTTGTTAAGGATCCTGAAGAACACTTTCATCAACGATTACCGGAAAAAATCCAAAAAGCCGGTTCACCTGAGCTTTGAAGATTTTTACACCGGGGATGATAGCGAGGATAACAGCTTCACTGATCTACGCCAAGAAGTGTTTGACAGCCTTATCGGAGATGAGGTTTCGCACGCTCTGAACGAACTTCCGGTGGATTACCGGTTAATCATCCTGCTGTGCGATATTGAAGGGTTCAAGTATGAAGAAATTGCTAAGATCATAGACGTACCGATCGGAACAGTCAGATCCAGGCTGCACCGGGCCAGAAATATGTTAAAAGATCAATTAAAGCATTACGCTTCCAGAAAGGGATACAAAGGTTAAAGCAAGGCTATTATGAATTGCAATGAAGTTTATGAGAAGCTCGAGCTCCTGATGGATGGGGAGCTTCCCGAACAGGAAAAGCAGCGAATTCTGGATCACATCTACAGCTGTACTAACTGCAATTGCAAAGACCTTTACGAAGCAGAGCGCTGCTTTAAGGAATACCTTCAAAAAGCCCTTTTCCCAAAGCAGGTTCCACAGCAGGTAATTGATGACGTGCGCTCCTATGTGGTACAAGTTAAATAGTCATGGAAACGCGTCCAGCTGACCTGGCCCGGCGACTTACCAGCGGTGACCGCAGAGCCCTGGCCAGATGCATTAGCGGCATTGAAAATAACAAGACGGGATTTGAGGAGCTCCTGTCCCAGATTGTTATACCTGCTTCAGTCCCGACCATAGGCGTAACAGGTCCCCCTGGAGCCGGAAAAAGTTCCCTGATCAATGCGCTCGTTCACCACTGGACGAGCGCGGGTAAACAAGTTGGAATTGTGGCTGTGGATCCGACCTCGCCTTTCAATCAGGGATCAATCCTCGGGGATCGCGTCCGCATGAACGATCACTACAACAACCCAAATGTCTTTATACGCTCGCTGGCAACCCGGGGGGCCCTTGGCGGCATATCAGCCAAAGCTATTGAAACCGTAGACCTGATGAAAGCCGCAGGTTTTGACTATGTAGTGGTTGAAACAGTCGGGGTTGGTCAGTCAGAAGTGGAAATTGCAAGCTTAGCAGATACCACTGCAGTGGTAACAGTGCCGGAGGGCGGTGATGAAGTGCAGGTGATCAAATCAGGGCTGATGGAGGTTGGAGATCTGTTCGTGGTCAACAAAGCTGATCGCCCGAACGCTCAGAAATTTGTGAATTACCTGCAGCAGATGACGCATAGCCGCAATACCAGTGACCAATATGAGGCTGCTGTTGTACCGGTTGTAGCCACTGAACCCTCTGGTATTGAAGCACTCGAACAAGCCCTGCAAGCTCATTGGGAGCATCTGGCCTATCATGACAAAAAGCCAACACTGTTAGCTGAAAAAGCTTACCGGCTTATCCAGAACGAGCGAATGAAGGACATTGACAAGCAGCAGCTTGTTACTGCGCTAAAGCCTGAGCTTCAGAAACCGGATTTCAACCTGTATCAGTTCGTAAGTGCTTACACGAGTTCTTCAGTTTCAGCCTCCTCCTAATCAGAACGCGGCAGGTAGTACTTAAGCCCTAGCTCCAATCCTATCGTAAAGTTCCGCGCCCGATCGCGGCTTTCCAGATCAGGCCTGTTAACCTTTTTAGTACTAGCCGGGAAAAACAGTTCTTTAGGGGTGTTATCCGGAAAATCGTATTGCTTGTTTTCAATATCGCTTAACCCGTAGGTAAGGTTAAATCCGGTACTAAGCCATACTTGGTCCGAAAGCTTGAAATTAAGCAGCGCATCGGTTACAAAGCTGGCCGTCACATTCTGGTAAAGATCATAGTAATCAACGGGCTCCCCATCAACGATGGTCTCACTTCTGCCAATAGCGGAGTTATTGTTACTCATGGTAACGTTCGTAAGAATATCCACGCTAAACCCAACGCCTATGCTGAGGTAAACCCGCTTAACATCACTGTTGATCGAGGAATTAAACCTGAACTTAGCAGGTATCCTGAGGTAATTAAGCGTGACCTGTGATTGATACGCTTCGGATTGCCCAGCGGTATCGGCTATCAGGCCAGCGTAGCTTTGTCCGGCTACCGAGTAGATGATTCCGGTCTGGAAACCGTAATTCGGCTCAAAATTATAGGTGTACCGCAGCCGCAAGGCTGGATTATAGGTGCTTTCCGGAGAAATCTCTTCCTCACCAACATCCTCATCAACCCGGGAGCGGCCATCATAATCGCTCCGGTTATTAATCCGGGTTAATTGCCCACCTCCCATAATTGAAATGTGATGCCCTTCCTGAGCTATGGTAAAAGCGGGGGTGCCAACTATCAGAATAAACAGGACCAAGCTACCGAGCAGTATTCGCATAGGCTTTAAAAACGCCTTCAGGCACTCCCTTATTTTCTTGAAAATTAACGAATGCGGCCAGCTCAAGCAATTATGAGCTATACCGCTCTACAATGCTTGCTACCTCCCCGCGGTAGGATCCGCCAAACAGGTTGACGTGCACCAAAAGCGGATAAAGGTTATACAGGTCAATCCGGCTGCTGAAGTCCGCGGCAAGAGGCCACGCTTCGCGGTAAGCTGCATAGAATCTCTGATTAAAACCTCCAAAGAGGCCTGTAAAAGCTAATTCTATTTCCCGGTGCCCGAAGTAAACGGCCGGATCGATCAGCGCTGGCTGCCCGGCTTCATCCACGATCAGATTGCCACCCCACAAGTCCCCGTGCAGGAGCGATGGCGGTTCTTCCGGAAACCACTCAGCCATTCTGGGATAGAGTGCCCTCAGCTGCTTGGCAAGTTCCGGCGAAAGCTGGTTCTGGCTAAGCGCCAGCTGAAGCTGGGGTTCCAGCCGCTGCTGCTGAAAAAATTCCGGCCAGCTTTCGTGCATTGCATTGTATTGCGGGAGCGAGCCTATGTAGTTGTCATAATCCAGCCCGAATGAAGGGTTAGACCGGCTGTGAAGCCTGGCCAACCCGTGCCCGAGCACCTCCCAGAAGTCAGAAACAGGCCTGCCGGTACCGATCCACTCCATAATGATAAAACGCTGCTGGTCTTCACTAGCACCAGTGGTGTACACAGCCGGTATGTGCAGGGCATCCGGTTCAGCCAGCAGTCTAAGCCCACGGGCCTCAGTCTCAAACATCCCTTCATAGCGGCTGTGGTTGTACTTGAGGAAAAACACGCCCCGGTTGGTGCGCAGGTACCCTCCATTGTTGATACACCCGCCACTTACAGGCTGGTATTCCAGCATCCGCACGTCATTCCCGAACAGGGGGCGAAGGCTTTCTGCTATACTGGCTTGCAGGGATTCAGTCAGAGCCATAAGCAAACAGATTACACCAAGCCAGCCCGCTCAGCCTCGATCCGGTTAATGATAGCGCCCAGGTTTTCCCGGCTTGTGGCAAAATCATGGCTATCCACATCAATAACTAACAAACGATTGCCCTGATAGCCATCGATCCACTCCTCGTACCGCTCGTTCAGACGCTTAAGGTAATCCAGGCGTATAGCATCCTCAAATTCCCGTCCGCGCTTCTGGATCTGGCTCACCAGCGTAGGAACGCTGGCGCGCAGGTAAATCAGCAGGTCAGGCGGCTGGATAAACTGCTCGAGGGTGGCAAACAGGTTCAGGTAATTGTGAAAATCCCGGGAGCTCATAAGCCCCATCGCATGCAGGTTAGGCGCAAAAATATGGGCATCCTCATAGATCGTCCGGTCCTGAACTACACTCTGCCCTCCCTGCCGGATCTGGACGATCTGCTGGAAGCGCCGGTTCAGGTAGTAGATCTGCATATGAAAGGACCAGCGCTCCATGTTGGAGTAAAAGTCGCTGATGTAGGGGTTCCGCTCCACTTCCTCAAAATGAGGCTCCCAGCCGTAATGCCGCGCCAGAAGCTGAGCAAGCGTGGTTTTGCCGGAACCAATGTTACCAGCAATGGCAATGTGGTGAAAGTCTGGCTTAGCAGAGAGGTCATGACTCATAAAGGGTGTTATAGGGTCAGCACTTCAGGGAACGGGGCTGAGTTTACGGGTTCAGAATGATTGGTGCCCCACAGCATGGCGGACCTCCTCGATGGTATGCCGGGCGCTGGCACGGGCCTGCTCAGCCCCCTCAGTTGCAACCTTGCGCAGGTATTCCGGCTCTGCCATCAGTTCCCGTATCCGCTCGCGCAGGGGCTCAGTGAATGTGATCAGATCCTGAGCGAGCTGCTTCTTCATATCCCCGTACCGGACTGTGGCTTTACGGTACTGCTCATCATGATAGTCGTGGGCTTCCTGGCCTGATATGTGGTAAACCAGGGTGAAAAGGTTCTGAACCTCCGCTGATTTTGGCTGATTCTCGGCCGTAGGGCCCGAGTCAGTAACGGCACGCATCACCTTCTTACGGATCACCTCGGGCTCATCATTGATGAAGACAGCGTTGCCTTCCCCCTCGCTTTTCCCCATTTTGCCGGAGCCGTCAAGGCCTGGAATCTTAACGAGCTCCTGCTCCTCAAACTGGTAAGGCTGAGGTTCAGGAAAAATGGCCTGGTCATACAGCTCATTGAAGCGGCGGGCAAACTTGCGGGCCATCTCCAGGTTCTGCTCCTGGTCCCGGCCTACCGGTACGCGCTCCCCTTTGTGGATCAGGATATCAGCTGCCATCAGCGTAGGGTAGGTAAGCAATCCGGCATTCACGTTATCCGGTTGCTGGCGGGCTTTTTCCTTAAAGGTTGGGACCCGTTCCAGCTCACCCAGGTAAGCAATCATGTTGAAGTAAAGGTAGAGCTCCGTGATCTCATTGATATCACTTTGCCGGTAGATGACGGCCTTCTCCGGGTCCAGCCCGCATGCCAGGTATTCAGCCAGCACTTGCTTGGTGTTCTCAAAAAAATCATCCGGCTTTGGATGGGTGGTGAGCGAGTGGAGATCAGCAATGAAAAAGTAGCACTGCTGCTGTTCCTGAATATCCAGAAACTGCTTAACAGCCCCGAAGTAATTGCCTAAGTGAAGAAACCCGGTGGAGCGAATACCGCTTACCACAGTGGTGTTATTGGCCATGGATGCTTAGCATTTAAATCCCTGTCAGGGCAAGTGCCCTTTGCGAATTTCTGATTTCGCCCCGGATTCTGAATGTATGAGTGCGTAAAGGGTCCACTTGCGATAGCTGAATAAGGGCAAATAGTCGCTGATTCCTTGTTTCCTGCTTTATCTTAGCTGTATGATTAAGCGTTTCCTCCAAGCTGTCTGGTTCTATTACTTTTACCTGGCGCTCGCCCTGTGGTTTACCGTTTCATATCCAGTACTGGCTGTACTGATCAGCCGCCCGGCTTGGTATGGTTATGCCTACAAGGCGCGTAGCTGGCTGTCCAAATGGTTTCTGAGGCTGAACGGTGTGCAGATAAAGGTGGTAGATAAGCGGTCCGACTCCACTAAGCAGCACCCGGTGATCCTGTGCAGTAACCACTTTTCAGAGCTGGATATCCTGGTGATCCTCAGCGTTTTCTCGGGTAAATACGCTTTTCTGGGGAAGCAGACACTGGCGCAGATCCCGCTTTTCGGGCGCTTTTTTCAGGCGCTGGATGTAACGGTTAACCGGAAGGATGCGGCCAAAGCCTCCAGTAGCTTTAAGGCCGCTATTCAACAACTGAAAAGCGGCCGGAACATCGTTATTTTTCCTGAGGGAGGCATTAAGGGGGAGCCGCCTGAACTCCATCCTTTCAAACAGGGAGCTTTCCGCCTTGCACACAGTACCCAAACCCCGCTTCTTCCGGTCACTATCAACAATACCTGGCGTGTGCTGCACCCTCGTCAGAAAGTCGGGAGTCCGCAGCCTGTTAGCGTAGTGCTGCATCCGGTTTTAGAAGCTGGCCATCAGGCGGTGGATGACCTGCAGAACCGTGTAAGGCAGCAGATTGCAACCGGGCTAACACAATAGCGGCACCTTGCTTGTTTAGAGGAATTCTGATATGGATAGGGCGGAGATAAGCAGTACTTTTGAACAGGAAAAAGGTTCAGCCATGCAAGTGAATGATGAGATTGTAAACCGGGTGGCTTCCCTGGCCAAGCTTTCGTTTGAAGGAAAAGCACATGATGATATAAAAGCTGATCTGAACGAGATCCTTGACATGTGCGAGAGTCTGGAAGCTGTGGATACCTCGAACGTACAGCCGCTTATCTTTCTCTCAAGCGAGTACAATAGCCTTCGCCCGGATACGTCAGAAGAAACTGTAAGCAAGGAAGAGGCGCTGAAAAATGCCCCTGAGCGGGATTCAGACTATTTTAAGGTGCCTAAGGTCTTTAACCGGTAGCAGGCTATGAAAGGCATTATTGAAACCAATTCGGTTTCCAAGTTATACGAGATAGGGCAGGAAACAGTGTACGCCCTCCGTTCCATCTCCATTTCCATTCAGCGGAACGAGTATGTGGCTTTTACCGGACCTTCAGGTTCCGGAAAATCAACGCTGATGAACCTGCTTGGCTGCTTGGATACGCCTACAAACGGCCAGTATTTCCTGAATGATCAGGATGTGAGTGAAATGAGCGACAATGCACTGGCAGCAGTCCGGAACCAAGAGATTGGGTTCATTTTCCAGACGTTTAACCTCATTCCCCGAATGTCAGCCCTGGAGAATGTGGCCTTGCCGCTGGTTTACGCAGGCGTGGGTAAGGACGACCGGCTGGAACGGGCTGAAAAAGCTATGACTGATGTGGGCTTAGCAGATCGCCTGCACCACAAGCCTAACGAACTCTCAGGTGGGCAGCGGCAACGGGTTTCTACAGCACGTGCCCTGGTTAACAATCCCTCCATCATCCTGGCTGATGAGCCCACTGGTAACCTGGATAGCAAAACCAGTAATGAAATCATGGGGCTGTTTGATGACCTTTATCGGCAAGGCAACACCATCATTCTGGTTACTCACGAGCCGGATATTGCTAACCGGAGCCGGCGGATCATCCGCCTCATGGATGGGCTGGTAGAAACCGACCAAACCCACGAGCCGGAAATAGCCACTGATTCTTCTTAGACGCTTAGTTGAGTGTACCGGAAGCTAACCGCAAACATCAAAATACAGAACAATGAAAATATACACCAGAAAAGGGGATGCGGGCACTACATCCCTGATTGGCGGAACCCAGGTAGCCAAGTTTCATTACCGGATTGCTGCCTATGGCTCCGCTGATGAGCTCAATGCCCAGGTGGCCGTGGTTCGTGATGCCATTGAAGATGAGGCGATCCGCGACTTCCTGTACACGGTTCAGAATAACCTTTTTGTAATTGGTTCTGTTCTGGCTTCTGACGGCCGTAACCAGATGCAGCTACCGGAAATTGGCGAGGCAGATGTGGAAAAACTGGAGCATGAAATCGACAACATGGAGCAGAGCTTACCACCGCTGCGGAATTTTATCCTGCCCGGTGGTCACCCGCTTATCTCCGCCTGCCATGTTGCCCGCACAGTATGCCGGCGGACGGAACGGAAAACCGTACAGCTCAATGAAAATGAGCGTGTGAACCCGCTGATCATTACCTACCTGAACCGCTTGTCTGATTACTTTTTCGTCCTCGCGCGCCTGATGTCCCAAAAGCTGGGAGTAGAAGAGGTAACCTGGAAAGGGCCAACTTCCTGAAAAATTCCCGGCCTCCGAATGAAAGGGTTAAACAGCTTGTTGCTGAAAAAAATTAAAACATTAAGAGGGCTACCCTGACCTATGAGTGATACCAACGATGAAAAGTTCCTTTATCAAGGCCTTACTTACGATGACGTTTTAGTTGCCCCGGCCCGTTCGGAAGTCCTGCCCTCCCAGGTAGATCTCAAGACCCAGCTGACCCGTAATCTCTCTATTAACCTTCCGATGATCTCAGCCGCAATGGATACGATCACAGAAGGAGAGCTGGCTATTGCCATAGCCCGGGAAGGAGGCGTAGGTATCATTCATAAGAACATGACCATTGAGGAACAGGCTGCACAAGTGCGGAAGGTTAAGCGCTCCGAAAGCGGCCTCATCAATGATCCCATCACGCTGCATGAGAACGCTCCGATCAGCGAGGCGCTGGCAATCATGAAGGAAAACCGCATTGGCGGTATCCCGATTGTGGATAACCTGAATAAGCTAAAGGGAATACTTACTAACCGGGATCTGCGGTTTGAGAAAAACCACTCACGGTCTGTTCAGGAAGTGATGACCACCGATAACCTGACAATTGCTGAGAATGGGGTAGACCTTACCAAGGCTGAAGCCATCCTTAAGCAGCATAAAGTTGAGAAACTCCCGGTAGTGGATCAGGACTACACGCTGAACGGCCTGATCACTTTCAAGGATATTAAAAAGGTCAAGGATCACCCTCATGCCTGTAAAGATGAGGCCGGCCGGCTACGGGTAGGAGCTGCGGTAACGGTGAGTGATGAGCTCTTTGACCGCCTGGAAGCACTCCGCAAAGCCGGTGTTGACCTTATTGTTATTGATTCGGCCCATGGCCACTCCGCAGGCGTGCTGGACGGGGTCAAAGCCGTTAAAAAGCACGCACCGGATATGGAGTTAATGGCGGGTAATGTCGCCTCCTATGAAGGGGCTAAGGCCGTGATGGAAGCTGGCGCTGATGCTGTTAAAGTGGGTGTGGGACCAGGTTCCATCTGTACTACACGGGTTGTGGCTGGTATTGGTGTCCCTCAGCTGACAGCTGTCTACGAAAGTGCTAAAGCCTTAGCCGGAACAGGCGTGCCGCTGATAGCAGACGGGGGTATTAAATACACTGGTGATGTTGTAAAGGCGATCGCAGCCGGCGCCAGCACTGTTATGGCCGGATCGCTGTTCGCAGGCGTAGAAGAATCACCAGGTGAAACCATTATCTACGAAGGCCGAAAGTTTAAGACCTACCGCGGCATGGGCTCGGTAGAGGCCATGAAACAGGGTTCGGGTAACCGTTACTTTCAGGATCCGGAAGAGGAGATCAAAAAGCTTGTGCCTGAGGGTATTGTGGGGCGGGTTCCATACAAAGGAACGCTATCAGAAGTTATGCAGCAGTACAAGGGAGGGCTGCAGGCCGGAATGGGATACTCGGGTGCTCCTACAGTTCAGGCGCTCCAGGACGCTAAGCTTATCATAGTCACAGCCTCCGGGCTGCGCGAAAGCCACCCTCACGATGTAACGATCACCAAGGAGGCCCCTAACTACAGCCCCTATTAGGTGGTTATCGGGCACTTAGAAACCTCAGCTACTTAAGTGCATCTTATTGGAAACGTGAGAATTTGTTATTTTAGCGCTGAAAGTAAAGGCTTGCTAAAAACCTAATACTCTTGAATTTAGCCTTAATACCTTAACAATTAACCTTAAAAATCAGAAGATTATTTATGCGCGGATTACAGCAAATACCAAGCTTACTGGCAAGTGGGTTCATCATAAGCGGTTTGCTATTATCTGCCTGCTCAGGCGGTGGCAGTGGTGATAGTGGGACCAGTGAAGGAAGCAGCAATGAAGGCACTGAAGAATCCACTGAGCAGCCGCAGAGCTCATCCGAGCAGCAGCAAGAGCAGCCACCGCAGTTTAACCCCGATCAGGGAGGCGGTGGTAGCGACAGCGTCTCAGACGAAAAACTGAAGCAATTCTCCGGGGCCATGGATGCCAACCGGAAGATTCAGCAAAACATGATGCCTCAGATGCAGCAGGCCGTGAAAGATGCTGGCTTATCCATGAATAAGTACCGGCAGATCGACCGGAAGCAACGGGGTGGTGGCCAGGGCATGCAAGGCAACAGCGGAAGCTCCGATATTTCTGAAGAACAGCTGAAGAAATTCAACCAGGCCAAAAAGAACCTTCAGCCCGTTCAGGAAAAGATGCGGAAGAAGATGGAATCAGCCATCAAAGAGGAAGGAATGAGTATGCAGGAATACCGCAGTATCCTTCAGAAAATCCGCCAAAGCCGCGAGCTACAGCAGCGGATGCGGGAAATGCAGGGCGGTGGCCAGCAACAAAGGCGCCCACAGCAACAGCCTGGCCGTTAAACCGGCAATTCCACCAGATCAGTACCAACAAGTATGCTAAAAGCCGGCCCCTGAGCCGGCTTTTTTATTCCTTGTAAATTTGCAATGCCCTCACAAAAACAAACAGGTATGCGTGTAGAAAGCCCGCAGGGCTCGCTTTCAGAAGAAAACCTGAATCCTATCCTGAAAGCAGCGCTTGCTAACAACTTTGGTATTGCGCTGTACCGGTTGCCACACGAAGAAACCATTCGCCTTGTATTTGGTCCGAGCGAGTTTTATTTTATGGATAATCTTCCCGATAAGGAAGCGTTTCTGTTAGCAAGCTTTAATTACCAGAATCAGCTTCTTGCTATTGAGCCCACGCAGGTCTTCACCCTTGAGGAAGAGACAGCGGAATCGGAATTAGCCTGGCATCAGCGCGAACCCCAGGATGAGGGACTAGAGAAAGATGATTTTAAAAAACTGGCCCGCTACGGCATTGAGCAGATCAAAGCGGGTTCCTTCGATAAGGTGGTAGCCGCCAATAAAAAGGTAGTGGATCTTCCGGAAGAGTTCGAGCCCCTTAGCTACTTCTTTAACCTGGTGCAGCATTATCCGGGAGCTTTCATATCGCTGACCAGCACGCCTCAATACGGGACGTGGATTGGGGCCACTCCGGAGCTGCTGCTAAGTTTTGATCAGCAATCCATCCATACAGAGGCCCTGGCTGGTACAAAGTCCCCAGCCGATGAAGAGGGCTTTACCGAAAAGGAGGAGCAGGAGCAGGCCCTGGTTTCGCAGTACATCGAGGCGTGCTTTGACGCTTTGACTATCGACTACCAGAAAGAAGGCCCCCAAACGACCCGGGCTGGTAAGCTAAGTCATATTAAGACCTTCTATTCGGCTGGCCTGAATGGGCACGATAGGGATGTGTGGAAAAGCCTGCTCAATAAGCTTCACCCCACTCCGGCAGTCTGCGGGTATCCCTATAAGATTACGAAGATCTTCATCCGGAATGAGGAGCCCTTTGACCGGGAGCTTTACACTGGCTTTTTAGGGCCTTATCATCCTGGTGGTAAGAGTGAGCTTTACGTTAACCTTCGCTGTATGGAGCTACATCCGCACAAGGCCAGCATATATGCCGGAGCTGGCATCGTGAAAGGCTCCAAATCGGAAGATGAGTGGGCTGAAACCGAGGAAAAGATGAAGACCCTGGAAACCGTGTTCCAGGAATGAAGCGCCCGATTGCTTAATGGAAACGCAGGATTCGAACCGCCCGGCTTACCAGGCGCTGGTAAACATTGCTGAGATCTGTCATCAGAAGGGTATGACAGCTATTGTGCTATCGCCGGGCTCCCGGTCAGCCCCCCTGGCTATCTCATTCTGGCGTCACAGTGAGTTTGAATGCCGGGTAGTTCCTGATGAGCGCTCGGCAGCTTATCAGGCGCTGGGTATGGCCAGCGCAACCGGGAAACCAGTTGGCCTGGTCTGCACTTCTGGAACAGCGCCCCTGAATTACACGCCCGCTATAGCAGAAGCCTATTGGCAAGGCATACCACTCGTGGCCTTTACGGCTGATCGCCCACCGGAATGGATTGGTCAGGGCGAGAACCAAACCATTCATCAGCAGCATATCTATGCTGCCAATAGCAAGGCCTTTTTCCAACTACCGCCTTCCCTCCACCCTAGCATGGATGAGCAGCACGCCTATCAGCAGGTAAACACGGCTATCAACACAGCCTGTCGCGCACCAGTTGGCCCGGTGCAGGTTAATGTCCCCTTCCGGGAGCCCCTGTATCCGGAAAAGCCACTGCCCCGTCCTGAGCCGGATATCCTAAGCTATGAAAAGGTTTACGCTGAGCCACGCCTATCAGAGCCCTCACTTACAGCGCTTTCGGAAGCTATTAATAGTTCTACAAAAATCCTGGTAGTGGCTGGAATGGGCACGCCTTCCAGGAAAGCGTTGCAGGTTTTAGGGGAGTTTATTAGGCAGACTCAGGCAGTTCTGATCGATGATCTGCTGGCCAATGCTCACTCGCTTCCAGAGGTTGTTACCACTGTTGATGCCATAGCCAAAAAGGCTAAAGATCAGGAAGTGACGCATCTTCAGCCGGAGGTGCTTATCACGTTTGGCGGCCCGCTGCTCAGCAAAGCCCTGAAGCAGTTCCTCCGGGCCCATAAGCCCGCTGAACACTGGCACATCAGCGAAGCAGGCGAGGAAAGCGATACCTTCCAGGCCCTCACGAAAGGGGTGGTAACTAATCCATTTACCTTTTTCCGGGAAATGACCGGGAAGCTACAGTCCCGCTCCGGAAATGCCTACGCCCAATCCTGGCACCGCCTGGAGGAAGAAGGGAGCGCTGCTGTCGCAGCGCTTGATACAGCTGAAGAATCCTTTTCGGAAATCCGGGCTTTAAAAGCAATGCTCCCGCACTTACCGGAAGAAGCTGTCCTGCATCTGGGTAACAGTCTGCCGGTCCGCCACATCCAACTCCTGGCGCCATTACTGAAAGATACCAAACTGCTGCTAAAGGCCAATCGTGGAACGAGCGGAATTGACGGCTGCCTGAGTGCAGCAGTTGGTTACGCTAAGCAAACAAGCCTGCCTGTGTACGCAGTTCTGGGCGATCTGGCATTTATGTACGATCGCAATGCACTGTGGCTCGATAAGCTCCCTGATAATTTATGTATTGTGGTATTGAACAATAGTGGAGGAGGGGTTTTCCGCACCCTTCCAGGGGCAAAGGAGCAGCCTGAACTGGAAGACTACTTTGCCTCAGCTCAGCATACCCACTTTCAGTACACAGCTTATCAGCATGGCTGCTCGTACCGGTATGCGGACAACTGGAGCAGCTATCATGAAAACCTGAGCTTATTGGGAGCCCGGAGGAATGCCCCCCTGATCCTGGAGCTCGGCTTTCACCATGCGAACAATTTCCGGGACCAGGCAGCGATTCATGCTGATCTGGCTGCCAGGCTATCACCTGTGCTTGAGGCGGGCGAATCATGATGGCTTTTGCGTTAAACTGCTTGATCAATCGTTAACTATGCTATTTCAGGAGGTAATCGGGCAATCGCGGATCAAGGCTAAGCTCCTGCGCAGTTTGCAGCAGGATAAGGTGAGCAATACGCAGCTATTTCTGGGGCCGGAGGGCAGCGGCACGCTGCCGCTTGCCCTGGCCTTTGCCCAATACCTGGTGTGTGACCAGCCCGGTAAGGCGGATGCCTGCGGGCAATGCAGCGCCTGCCAGAAAGTCCAGAAGCTTATCCATCCGGATGTACACTTTGCCTTCCCGACTGTAAACCGGAAAGATAAGCGAGAGGCCTTGTCTGATGAGTTCATTCAGGAGTGGCGGGACGCGGCAACTACAAACCCATACCTGGGATTGTACGACTGGCTACAGTATATCAAAGCCGGGAATAGCCAGGGTAATATCTCCATGAAGGAGTGCCGGGAGGTCCTTAAAAAACTTTCGCTCAAGCCCTTTGAGGGTGGTAAAAAGGTAATGGTCCTGTGGATGCCGGAGCTGCTCGGTAAGGAGGGCAATGCCTTGCTCAAAATCCTCGAAGAACCAGCCCCTGATACCTACTTCCTTCTGGTAGGGGAGGATAGTGAGCAGATCCTGAACACCATCATGTCGCGCACACAGCTGGTACGTATTCCACCCCTCAGCAATGAGGCTGTTCAGGAGGGGCTGCAGCACAAAACCGGGATCGGTGAGAATGAGGCCCGGGATATTGCCCAGCTAGCGGACGGGAATTTCCGTTCGGCCTTAGCTTTGGCTAACTCGCACGAGACGGCTTATTCCTCGCAGTTCATTCAGTGGATGCGGGTCTGCTACCGGAAGCAGGGAGTAGAACTGCTGAATCTGATTAACCAGATGGCATCCAAAGGACGGGAGGAGCAAAAGAACTTCCTGAGTTTTGCTATCCAGATGCTGGAAGCCATGTTCCTGATGGATAAGGGCATGCCAAGCGACACCCGTTTGCGCGAAGAAGATCAGGACTTTGCCCGCAAATTTGCCGGGCTCATCGATGATGAAGGTTTTGAGGCTTTATACGAAGGCCTGAATCAGGCAAGTTATTATATCGAGCGGAACGCAAGCGCAAAAATTGTCCTCTTTCGATTATCTTTGCGAATCAACCGCATTCTGACCACTAGTAAAGTGCTGAAATAGAGGCGCTTAGGGAAGTTCTATAACATTGAGAAACCATATTGCCCATAGCTGTTCTGATCAATCAACTAAGGAAGCTAACCCGATCAAAAATTCGAAACGCACAGCATACACCAAATGCCACTGCCGTAATACCGGCACTTAGCTTCCGGAATAACAGCAGCTTTTAGCTCCCCTAAGGCTATTTCAGCACAGGCGTATCACCCATAAACGGCGTACACTTATGACCTGTAATAGCTGCGAGAATAGCCTTAAATACAAAGATGGCATCCACCCGGGGTGCAAGAACAACGGGGCCTGTGGCAACATGCTGGATGTTCACGACTGGTTAGCCAATGTCACCTTCGATGACGAAGAGCAGATCAGCCCGAAAGTGGAGGTGCAGTTTAAAGCCACCAGAAAAGAAATCTATAGCAATCCCCGCCAGCTGGACCTGGAAAACGGGGACCTGGTTGTGACCGAAACCGATATCGGTTACGATATAGGAACTGTAACGATGAAAGGGGAGCTGGTTAAGCTCCAGATGAAGAAGAAGCGCATCAGTGAGGATGCCGAACTGCCCCAGATCCTGCGGAAGGCCAACGAGCAGGACATTGAGACCTACAGAGAAGCCAAAGGCCGTGAGCTGCCGATGATGTTTGAAACAAGGCGGTTTGCTAAGGAGCTTGGCCTGGTGATGAAAGTCAGCGATGTAGAGGTGCAGGGCGATAACAAAAAGGCCGTCTTTTACTACACTGCCGATGGCCGTGTAGACTACCGGGAGCTGATCAAGCGCCTTGGGCGTGAATTCAAGGTGAAAGTGGAAATGAAGCAGATCGGGCTCCGGCAGGAGGCTGGCCGTATTGGCGGTATTGGCGACTGCGGCCGCGAACTCTGCTGCTCTACCTGGCTGACCGAGTTCAACGCTGTGCCTACAGTGGCTGCCAAGTACCAGAACCTTTTCCTGAATCCGCTGAAACTATCCGGCCAGTGCGGGCGGCTGAAGTGCTGCCTCAACTATGAGCTGGAAACCTACCTCGAGGCCCTGGAGGATTTTCCATCTGAAGATACGGTGCTGGATACTCAGAAAGGAAAGGCCAAGGTCTTTAAGATCGATATCCTGAAACGCTTGCTCTGGTTTTATTACCCGCAGGAGAGCCCGGGTAGTAAAACCTACGAGCTGACGGCAGAATCCGTAAAGTCAGTTCAGGAGATGAATCAGAAGGGTGAGCAGCCTATGGATCTGGAAGATTTTACCATTACCCGGGAAAGCTCGCAGGAAGAGCAGGAGATGGCCGCTTTCCAGGATGCAGTGGGCTCTGATAGCATTACGCGTTTTGATGAAAAGCCAAAAAAGGGCAACAGCAAACAATCCCGTTCCGGCAAATCCCGCAAGAAACAAAAAGGTGATAGCAATCAGGCCCGCGATAAGCAGGGTGGTGACAAGCCTAAGCCAAAAGGTTCGGGTAAGCCCCGTAATTCCGGTAAAGGAAACCATGGTAAGTAAGGCCAACCCCCTGCTTCTGAGTGCCGCTATCCTTGTACTGATTGGATCAGGCGCATGCCAGCAAGACCGGGTATTCGAGGAGTACAGGGCATTGGCGGACTACAAATGGCCCTACACTGATACCATAAGCTACACGGTACCTATTCAGGATACGGGCAAGCGGTATAATTTAGCTGTAAACCTCAGGAATAAAATCAACTACCCGTACCGGAACATCTGGGTGCTCGTACAGCACCGGGCACCCTCCGGTAAAGTAAGTTCGATTAAGGCTGAATTTGAACTGGCCCGGAAAAACGGAGAATGGAAAGGGCGAGGCCTGGGCGATCTGTACGATCACCGCTTTCCTGTGCAGAAAAAAATGCAGCTTTCTGAGGCTGGTGATCACCAGTTCCGTGTTGTTCACCTGATGCGGACTGATACCCTGCCGGGCATTATGAACCTGGGTCTGCGTATCACCAGACCGCAAAGCTGACGCTGATCAATTGATACGATCACCCCTGAGCTTGCGATAAGCTTTCCGTGCTTTTAGTTGATAGATGCTGCCGCCGTACTCCGTAACAATCTCTTCATAGAGCTTTTTAGCCTTTTGCTGATCATCAAGCTGACGCTGGTAAATGCGAGCAGCCTTATACAAGGCATTATCAGCCAGAATATCGTTCCCGTAATTGCTGTAGATCTTTTTTAGCAGGCTGACGGCCGAGTCGTAGTTACGATTCTCTTTAGCAATCCGGGCTTTGGCAAAATACACTTCGTCAGTCAGGTTGTGTTCCGGGAACTGCGTAAGGATCGAATCGAGCCGGAGCTGGGCTTCCTCATACTGATTCTTGAAGAGGTACATATCAGCCCGGGCATAGATCTGTAAGGGGACTTCAGTGGTATCCAGGCCGCGGTTGTCCTTGATCAGCATATCCAGCTCCAGGGCATTGTTGGCAATCATCTTGGAGGTAGCTCCTTTCAGGATCTTGAGCTGGGAGCCGGCCCAGTCAAAATTGCCTTTGTAGAAGGAAAGCTTGGCTTTCCGGTATGTAGCCTTGTTGCCTAAAGGATGCCCTTCGAACATGTTCTCAACCTTGGCGTAGGTTAGCTGTGCCTTTGCATGCTGCCCCTTTAACAAATAGTAATCGGCCAGGGCCAGGCGCGCTTTGGCTTTCAGTGTCCTGTTGCCGCCTGCTTGCTTATTGATCAGCGTTTGCAGAAGGCCGATGGCCTTATCGATTTCGTCCAGGTAAATCGCCTTAAGCTTAGCCAGGCGCAATGTAACTTTTCCATTGCTGGCATAGCTAAAGCGCTCATCGTTCATGAACTCCCGATAGCCCTTCTCAAGCTTGACCAAATCGGCTTGTTCATACTCCTTTAGCTTGGTGATCCGGTCATACTGAACCTCCAGCACACCCTGACGAGCTCTGAAGTAGTAGGGATTGTCAGGACCAAGGTCGATCAGGTAGCGGTACACCTGCTCGGCTGTGCTGAGGGCTTGGTTCTTTCTTGCCACAGAAGCCAGCTCTACTAAGCGCCGGCCATTGGTTTCCAGCCGCTTCTGAAGGGCCCGCAGCTGAACAAATGCCTGGTCAAACGCTTCATTCTGAATAAACAGCCATGATAAAAGATCGACCAGCCTGCGCTTTCCGGGGTTATTCCTGATCCGTTTTAGCAGGATGCCTTTGAAATTCCGGAACGGAGCATCATTCATCACCAGCTCTTGCAGTTCGTTCTTGATGAGGTCCCCGGACTGCGCATCCAGTTGAAAAGCATCAAGGTAAGCCTGAAACATGGCATCCTGCTGGTCACCCGATTCCCGGTACAGGCGGGCCAGCTGCAGGCTGAATGCCTGTTCTTCATTGATCAGCTCCTTCCCTTTCTCGTAGGTCTTAATGGCATAGTTGAGCTTCCCACGATTCCGGAAAGTATTCGCCACTGTCTTAAGCTTATTCCGCCTCGGGGCCAGGTTATCCAGCACACTTTCGTAGGTGCTTTTGGCCTTTTCTGGGTTTCCCTGCTGCTCCTGAACATAGCCCAGGGCAATACGGTAGGTAAGCTTCCGCGGATAGCGGTCAGTCTGGGTTTCCAGCATTGTGGTGGCCTGCTCATAAGCCTCCGTCTTCAGCATGGTATTCAGGTAATATTCGTACAGGTAGTCTGATCCCGGATTGGCGTTAAAAAGCTCTTCGAACAGGGGTAAGGCCTTTTCAAACTTCTCATTCTGGTAATACTGTACAGCCAACTTCTCCTTCTGGGATGCATCACTGCGTTGTGCTATTGCTCCATTTAACAAAAAAAGAATGGCTGCGCAGGTGACAAGGGTTGTTTTGCCTACCCCAGGCAAATTCAGATTGGTTTTGAAAAGCTTATCAAGCATTAACAATATAGATTTTGAAGCAATAACTAGAAGCAATACGCGAGCCGTATTCTTAGATGTGAAAGCTTTTTTAATACTTGAAAATTTCTGTGGTAGCAAAAGGATGACTGATTTATAAAGCTCGCTTAAATGTGATTTACCCAAGCTATTTAGCTTGGTTTCGAAAAATACCTCATTTGCGGTATTGACAGTTGAGCAAGTAGAAAGTACGTTTGAATCGCCAATTATTTAGAATTTGTCTAAATAAAAATAATAAAAAAATGATACGTACGATTACTTTTTTAACGACACTACTTTGTGGAATCTCCTTTTTTACAATCGGCCAACAGACCGGCATTAGCGATACCCTTTCCTTAAAGCAAGGCTATGCCGATCGCGTATGGTATGACCTGGCAGAAGGTGAGCAAGCCCGTGTGGCCCAAGACCAATGGGAACTGGCCTTTTCCGTATCAGGAAGAGGATCAGGCATAAGGATTAATCCTGCTACCGGGACCAAACTCTGGCTGTACCCCAAAGGCGATAGTGCCAGCTTTGGGACTTCGCTGGACACTTCCGGCTTACAAAGCTTTCGCCAACTTTACAATGCTGATACCTCATGGAGCCAGGGCGCTTTCAACGCAAACGCCAACCCTGAAAAACAGGTAGACCTCGGATGGGGCGTTTACAATCCCACAACCCATCATGTGGTAGGCGATAGTATTTATGTCATGCAATTAGGTAATAAAACCTTTAAGCAGGTATGGATCGAACGCCTGGCTTCCCGCACTTACACGTTCCATTATGCTGACCTTAATGGGCAAAATGCCCAAACCGCTACCATCAACAAGAATGACTATTCCGACAAAGCCTTCGCTTACTACTCTTTAAAAAACAACCAACCCCTTGATCCGGCACCCAAAAAGCCAGAATGGCAATTGCTGTTTACGCAATACACCACTTTTTTACCCCGGCCCTATCCCGTCACCGGGGTTTTGTTGAACGGTTCCGCGCAGGCTGTCAAGGTAAATCCTGTAGCTGATCCCAAAGCTTATGACAAGTACAGCCGCCATACTTTCAAAGATGCCATCAACACCATCGGGTTTGATTGGAAAACCTTTGACAGGCAGGAACGCCAATTCCGGATTGCCGATAGTACCGTCTATTTTGTCAAAACACAATCGGAGGACATCTGGCGGGTAGTGTTTACCGGTTTTGGCGGTAACGCCAGTGGCAACTTCAACTTTTTCAAGGAACCGATGAACACGCAGCAAACCGGGATAGCCAAAACCTCGGCTCGCGGGTCACTACTCAAAGTTTTCCCTAACCCGGTACAAGGTTCACGCTTAACAGTAACTTACAATACCCCACAAGACAAAGGCCCATCAACCCTTCTCTTAAGGGATGTGAACGGGCGCATTGTCCGTCAGCGGAATTTACCAGCGGGGCAATTAGCCCAGCAAAAAGTGAAAACCGGGAAGCTGGAACCCGGGATGTACTTTTTGCAGCTTCAAGGCCCTAATCATATAGAAACCCAAAAGGTAATGATCCGGTAAAATGGTTAATATGTTCAGCGGATATCGTTCCCTTAAAATGCTTCTGTTTTTTGCTGTTTGTTGCTTCATGGTCCCGGCCTGCCAGGATGCTCAAGAGGAGGATCAGGCGGCCGGGGCCGTTTTAACGGACAGCACACGCATGGTATCCCTTGACGGGAGTTTAACCGAGATCATTGCTGTGGCCGGCTACACGGATCAATTGGTAGGCGTTGATGTTACCAGCACCTACCCGCCCGCTGTCCAGGATCTGCCCCATTTGGGCCATACGCGTAATATGCAAGCGGAAGGCATCCTTGCTCAGAACCCTGATTGGGTGTGGGCATTGAAAGGAGCCCTGAAGCCTGAGCTTCGCGCTCAGTTAAAAACAGCAGGTGTAAGACTCTTACTTCTCGACCATTCCCATACAGTGAAAGGAACCAAACAACTCATCCAAAGGGTGACCGACACCCTGAAGAAGCCCTCCGCTGGTCAAAAAATGGTAAAGGCCATTGATCGCAAGCTTAACAAAGTGAAAGACCTCAATCCTGAGCCCAGTGTTCTGTTCATTTATGCCAGGGGGCGAGGCAACATGATGGTAGCAGGAGAAGGCACCCCCATGCAGACCATGATAGCGCTGGCAGGCGGTAAGAATGCCATTACCGGCTTTAGCGATTTTAAGCCATTGAACGCGGAGGCCCTCATCAAGGCCGACCCCGATGCCATCCTGCTTTTTGAAAGTGGGTTGAAGAGCCTCCAGGGCACCAAGGGATTGATGAATGTCAAAGGCATCGAGCAGACCAAAGCCGGTAAAAACAAAGCTTTTATCGCCATGGACGGCCAGCTCTTATCCGGTTTCAGTCCGCGGTTGGGCAAAGCCGTCCTCGAATTGAACCAAAAGCTGAAGAAGGTGGTAGCCGATGAATAAGCTCAAGGCCATACTGCTTTTATTAGCTGTATTGGTCCCGGTTTCCCTGGTGGCCTCAGCCAGTATTGGTGCCATGGCCATTGACCTGGAAGCCATCGCTTCCATGGTTGCCGGCAAAGTCGGTATCAGTTTGCCGGGAGCCCATAGTTCGCAGGAAGCGGCTGTATTCTGGGCTATCCGTTTGCCAAGGGTGCTCATGAGTTGTTTTGTGGGAAGCTCCCTGGCGATTTGTGGGGCTGCGATGCAGGGCTTGTTCCGGAACCCCCTGGCTGATCCCTCTATTATTGGCATTTCGGCTGGTGGGGCATTGGCTGCATCGCTGGTCATCGTTTTGGCCGGTAGCTTTTTGGGAACCGCCTATACCATTGGCACGCTTTCTTTGCTTTCAATAGCCACGTTTGCCGGAGCTGCGGCCGCCACCTTTTTGATTTTCCGCATTGCCCGAAAAGGCGGGCAGACCAGCGTGGCTACCATGCTGCTGGCAGGGGTTGCCATCAATGCCTTAGCAGGGGCTTTTACAGGTTTGATGACCTACCTGGCCGACAACGAAGAGTTGCGCAGCCTCACCTTCTGGACCCTTGGCAGCCTGGGCGGGGCTAATTGGAAAAATACAGCAATAGTAGCGCTGACTACTGTGTTGGCCACCGGCTTCATCCTGCCCTTGTACAAACCTTTCAATGCCCTGGCTTTAGGAGAGAAGGAAGCCATCCACATTGGCATACCGACCGAGGTCGTTAAACGCCGGGTGATCGTGCTGACAGCCCTTGGCGTAGGCGCAACGGTTGCTTTTTGTGGGATGATCAGTTTCATAGGGCTCGTAGTGCCCCATATGCTGCGGCTATGGGGCAGTGCTGATCATCGCTTTTTGTTGCCCGCCTCGGCCCTTGGTGGAGCCGTATTGCTTTGCTGGGCGGATACCCTTTCCCGTACCGTAGTGGCCCCCGCTGAGATCCCGATCGGGATTATCACCTCCTTAGCCGGAGCCCCTTTTTTCCTGTTTTTACTGGTTAAATACAGAAGTGGGGTTGTATGATTTTGCAAGCAGAGAACATAACGTACCGGGTCCGTCAAAAACCCATTCTGGAGCCTCTGAATCTCACCGCTGAAGCTGGTGAATTGCTGGGCGTCCTGGGCCCGAATGGCGCTGGAAAATCAACGCTACTTCAGTTGCTAAGCGGGGAAAGCCGCCTTTCCGGAGGGCGCGTTTGGTGGGGTAAGTATCCGCTGAATGCCTTCAAAGGCCCGGAGTTAGCAAAAGAGCGAGCGGTTCTTACACAGCATACTGCGATGAGCTATGATTTCCCGGTAGAAGAGGTGGTGAAGATGGGGCGTTATCCGCACTTTCAATACCAACCGGGAGAAGCGGACTGGTCGGCTATCCGGGAGGCCATGCAGCAAACGGGCGTTACGCATTTGGCTAAGCGGTATTACTTAACCCTATCCGGCGGTGAGCAACAGCGTGTTCAGATGGCCCGGGTCCTGGCGCAGGTTTGGACGGGGCAGTATGCGGCTCAGCCTAAATTGCTTTTGCTGGATGAACCGTTGAACAACCTTGATGTACGGCATCAGCATGAAATCATGGAAGTGGTAAGGACCTTTACAGGTCAGGGCCACGTGGCCATAGCCGTTTTGCATGACCTGAACCTGGCGGCTATGTATGCCGATCGCCTACTTTTGCTCAATGAGGGGCAAAAAATGGCCATCGGCAAGCCTGACGAGGTTTTGCAGGAAGCTTTATTGGCTGAATGCTACCAGTTTCCAGTGATGGTCCAGTCCCATCCCTTCAAAGCTTGCCCGCAGGTTTTCTTCGGGCGCTCGTCCTTTCGCCATACTCCGGTTTCTGCGAATTACGAAACCCTAACGCCTAACACTACCAATGACAGATTTATATAAAACCCTGGGCTATGGATAAAAAGCGCTGAGTGATTTGAAACTATCTCTAGCGAAGGGTTTTAGACCCTTCGCAATCTATCCATCATTCCCAATTGAATCACCTAAAACGTAAAGCAATGGAACAGACAAAACCAGACCTAAAGGAACAATGGGCGGACCTGAAAAAGGCCCGGCCAAAAATGCGCACCCGTGACGCAGCCCATGAACTGGGTGTATCGGAAGCTGAGCTCATAGCAGCGTACTGTGGGGAAACCGGTGATCTCCAAGTGACCCGTTTAACCCCTGACTTTCCTTCGCTTTTAAGAAGCTTGGCCCGTCTGGCAGAGGTTAAATCCATAATCCGCAATGAAGATGTGGTCCATGAAAAGGTTGGCACATTTCCGCAGCCGGAATTTGACGACCACTATAAGATGGGCATGTTTGTAAGCCAGGATATAGACCAGCGGCTGTTCATGTGGAATTGGGACAAAGCCTTTGGGGTGGTTGATCATCCTGGTAATAGTCCGCGGCATAGCCTGCAAGTTTTCGATCAAAGGGGTACCGCCATTCTAAAGATTTACCAGACGCCTCACAGTGATATTGCGGGCTTTCAGTCAATCTTTGCTGAATTTAAACATGAAGACCAAGCGCCTTGGGAAGCCGTTACCCCTACCGAATCCCAATCCCCTGAAGCGCTTCCGGATGAAGCCATTGATCAGGCAGGCTTCCGGGAAAGCTGGCTTAACATGCAGCATACCCATGAATTTCATGGGTTGTTAAAGCGCTACCAACTAACCCGTACCCAGGCCTTGCGGCTGGCACCGGATGGCCATTATGCGGTGCCCGTTACCCATGCCGCCATTCGTACCGTACTTGAAAAAGCCGCTGAAGCCAAGGTGCCGATCATGGCCTTTGTAGGCAACGATGGGCTTATCCAGATCCATACCGGAACCGTCAGGAAGTTGGTTGAATACCGGCCATGGTACAACGTCATGGACCCGAATTTCAACTTGCATCTTAATGAGGCCGGCATTGAGCAGACCTGGATTGTTCGTAAGCCCTCCGCTAATGGTTTGATCACCTCCCTTGAGGTCTTCAATCACCAGCAGGAATTGGTATTGACCCTCTTTGGGGAGCGCAAACCTAATGAGACCGAGCTATCCGCCTGGACGGAGCTAATGCGAAACGTGGAGGAACAACACGCTTACTAAAACAACCATTAAGGTTCTGCACCCGGCAAAACCCAATCAAAAATTCTTCTATTTATGTGTAATGGTGATGTGTTACACACCTCTCATTTTGGCTATGTAGCGCAATGTCCGCATTGCCAGGCCTTGCATGTCAGTTTTGGCACCTGCTGGCTAACCCTGTCGGATGCGGAGTTTGAATTCATGCTCAAAGGAGCTAATCAACAACTTGCCGAAACACCCAACCCGGATAATCCTAACGAGAAAATTTTTGTGTGCGAAACCAGCTCCCATCAGGTCAAGATAACCCTCAACTACTACGAGCTTGCCGCCCTGAGTGAGCTTATGAACCAGGCAGCCTGCCTGATGGCCGCCAGGGCCGTGCTTACTGATCAATGATGAATAAGGTCAACAAGCTTAAAAGTCTACCCTATGAAGCCGGTTTCCCTAATCGCTGATCAAGGCCTAAGGTCAACCCTATCCCGGCAATCGTTTTGGAAGGGTTTGGCGGCTTTGCTCAGCTTTATCTGCTTATGGATAAGCCAGGGAATGGGGCAAACCACCCTGACCATCACCAATGCGGCTTCCGGTAAACCGCTGCCTGACGCCCACGTGCATGCAGTCAAAGCTCCCCAGCAAGTGCGGCATTTTGTGAGCGGAAAGCAAGGAAAAGTTCGCATTCCGGATGATTTTACCCAGGGAAGGGATTCCCTCTCCATCCGGATAACCTATGTGGGGCGGCAGGCCCTGGATACAATCCTGCAAACCGGGACCCCCCATCGCTTGACTTTGGTAACCGTTCCAAATGCCCTGGATCCCTTGGTGGTAACCGGGCAATACCAAGGGCAAAAAGCAGGCGATGCGGTTCACCGGGTCCGCGTGATCGATGAGGCGGAAATAGAGCAAATGGCTGCCGTTAACTTGCGGGATGTCATGACCCAGACCTTGAATGTGCGTGTTTCGCAGGATAACATCCTGGGTGCCGGCATGAGCCTTCAGGGCATTTCCGGGCAGAACATCAAGATCATGGTAGATGGGGTTCCCGTTATTGGCCGGCAGAATGGCAACATTGACCTGAGCCAGCTGAACCTCAATGATGTTAAGCGGATCGAGGTAATTGAAGGCCCGCTAAGCGTGAACTATGGCACCAACGCCCTGGGCGGAACCATCAACATCATCACCAAAAAATCAGCAAAATCCGGGGTTGATGCCGAAGCCGGCACCTACTTTGAGAACAACGGAACTTTTAACGCCAATGGCAATGCCGGCTTTCAGCTTGGGAACCACCACTTCCGTATTTCCGGCGGACGCAACTACTTTGATGGTTGGAAACCCGGTGATGATTTCTGGCCCCCATTTGAAAAAACACGCGCAGATACCAACCGAACGGACCAGTGGAATCCGAAACGGCAATACTTCGGGCGGGTGCATTACCAATACCACCTGGATCAGTGGCGCATTGGTTATCAGGGATCTTTGATGGATGAGAAAGTATGGAACAGGGGCAATCCCCGCCCGCCGTACCATGAAAAAGCCTTTGACGACCAATTTACCACCCGGCGGATCAACCATTCGCTAAACGCCAAAGGACCGATTGGGGATAACTGGAAACTGGACGCGGTGGCCGCCTTTAACCAATACGATCACCGGAAACAGACCTATGTCAAAGATCTGACGACATTGGAAAAGACCCTAAGGGCCAATGACAATGCCCACGACACCAGTCAATTTGATTTATGGATGAGCAGGGCCAGCCTGGCTCACACCAGTGATAGCAGCTTCCTGAACTGGGAGATCGGCTACCACATCCGGAGGGAAAAAGCGCAGGGGCAACGCATCGAAAACAGGAGCCGCGGCATGAACAATTACGCCCTGTTTGCCACCGCGGAGATGGGGCTTGCAGAAGGCTTAACCCTACGCCCAGGCCTTAGAAAAGCCTGGAACACGGATTACGATCCTCCCTTAACGCCTTCCCTGAATGTCCGTTATAAGCTTGGACAATTCACCTTACGGGGCTCTTATGCGCGGGGTTTCCGGGCCCCGGGCCTGAAAGAACTCTACTTCCGGTTCGTGGATATCAACCACAACATTCACGGGAATCCGAACCTGGATGCCGAATACGCCCACAATTATGCCTTGAGTGCTAACTACCAGCAATTGGTTGATCAGACCCTTATCAAAGCTGAAGTCTCCACCTTTTTCAATGACATTCGAAACCGGATTGCGCTTGCACAGGGAGAAGGCACAAGGTTTAACTACGTGAACATCGGGAATTACCAGACAACCGGAGCTAACCTGCAGTTTTCGGCTGTATGGCAGCGCCTGAAATTATCGATGGGCGCAGCTTATACTGGCCGCTACAATGATTTGGGCCGGCAAACCGAAGGCCTGGAAGCTTATGAATTTACCCCTCAAGCCAATGGCCGGTTACGCTACAACTTTCAACAGCCGGACCTTACCATGGCCGGCTTTTACAAATTCCAGGGGCGGTTAGTGCGCTTGCGGCAAAACAGTGATGGCGATATCCGGGAAAATTTCATAGCACCTTACCACCGCGTGGATTTGACTTTAAGCAAATCCCTCTGGGATAACCATCTCAAGCTTTCAGCAGGGATGAAGAATGTACTGGATGTAACCAACGTGAATGCCGCTGCGGGCGGTGGAGGAGCCCATTCAGGTGGTAACGGACAGGTGCCTGTGGGCATGGGGCGCACCCTTTTTACGCGTTTAACTGCAAAATTTTAGCACTATGCTGAGGATAACAGCTTTAGCCCTTAGCCTGGGTACACTATTAGGGGCTTGCCAAAAAGGAGAAAAGCCGGTAGAACCTCGCCAAACCGGAGAAGTAGAAACCCGCCAAGTGGCCATGGGGCCGGAATACCGGACACAGATCTGGTATGACTTAAGCGATAACGAGGTAGTGCGTACCAACCCGAAATTGAACTGGGACCTGGCCTTTCATTGCGAGGATAGTTCGCGGAAGGTGTTCCTGAATACCAGCACAGCCATGAAGGCTGCTTATACCGGCCGTAAAAACTGGGATGCGGTAGCCAATGCCGATGCCTATACTTTCAGGCCTGATCATCCGGCTGGTTGGGCTGACAGCTTAGCCATTGATCCCCAATGGGCCGGGGGTCATATCTATGTGATCGACCGCGGCACCGGACCGGGTGGTGAAGACCTTGGAATGGTTAAACTCCAGCTCAAAGCGCTTAAGGATCAAACTTTTCGCTTTAAGTATAGCTTCATGAACAGGAGCCGCATTCACGAGGGAACGGTTACCAAGGATCAGCAATACAACACCGTAGCCTTTAGCTTTGATGACCATGAAACGAAACGGATTGAACCTCCCAAAGACGCCTATGACTTGGTTTTTACCCAATACACCCACATATTCTACAATCCTTACCGGCCTTACCTCGTAACCGGGGTTTTGCTTAACCGGCACGAAACGAGGGCCGCCATGGATACAAGCAGGGCATTTGCCGCCATTGAGCGGTCTGATGCCCGGCAACTAACCCTTTCTAACAGGCGGGACCTGATCGGCTTTGATTGGAAGACCTACAACTTTAGCAGCGGTGCTTACACCATAAATCCCGGGCAAGTTTATATTGTCAGGGATGCTAAGGGCTTTTATTACAAGCTTCAGTTCCGGGATTTTTACAATGCCGATGGGCAAAAAGGCTACCCCCTTTTTGCAGCTAAGCGGTTGTAAAAGGGATGGCTAAGCTGTTAGCTGAATTTAGAAGGCTTGAGCAACTCTGCGGAGGGCTGTAGGGATGGGCCCGAGGCATCAGCTCGGTTTATCCAATTTAAACGATTGCATGACCGCTTGTACGCGCTTCATCAGCGGCTTTTTATCCTCCCCGGCCGCGTAAACAAAGCCATCAATGAAGATGATCTGATCATGGCTTTTATCCGGAATGGCGTACAGCCGGAATGGCCCGCCCATGAAGTCGTTCTTCATCCGCCAGAGGCCCTTCAGCACATACACCTGCTGGTCATTAATGGTAGTTTCTTCAAAATCCAGCGGAACATCTGTGTAACGGTCCTCAATGGCAGCGTAAGAATCCTCATTGGTGCCCTTGACAAAAGCCTTCGTTACCTGATTGCGGGTGCGCATGAGCCCCTGCTTGGTCATAAGGAAGTCATCGAAAGGGGTCGTATAGGTCATAACATTCTGAACCGTTTCATTGGTCGCCAGGCTGTACCAGGCAAAATGATCCAGATCGTTGGCTTTTAGTTTATTACCCGGAGCTTCATCGAAGTAGGTCATCTCTTTTTCATAGCCCATTGGCAGTAAAAAGTAGTAGTCCAGCTCATTTTTAAGCTGGCTGACCAGTGCGGTTTTAGTGCCACCGCTAAACACCCGCTTGCGCATGGCGCGGTTCTCCTGCTTATTGAACCACTTGCGGATCTCATCCGCATAATAGGGTAGGCTATCCCGCATAATTTCCCGCGATGGGGCCGTCACCATCATCATTAGCTGAGGCTCGGAGTGAACATCCCATTTGTGCCGGATGCTAATGCCATTCGTGTTCGTCATTTCCTGCAGCTCGCCCTGGGAAAAGACATGGTTGGCTGCCAGCCGGTTAGTCCGCTTATCATTAGGAATAACGGAGGTCAGCAGAACACTCTTGTGCCGTCTGTGTAGCTTATTAAAACCATCAGCATTAACGTAGGAGGGCCTGAACCAGGCCTCAGGCTGGGGCAGTGCGGGATATGGCTCCCGAAATACCTGGCCAAAAGCATCCTGAAGCGCTGAATCCCTGCGGATCTGGTCATTGATAACCAGAACTTTGAACTCTCCGCCGGACGACTCTGGCTTGAACTGATCATCGCGTACCTGAGCTACCTGCCGCCGGCCGCCGGTCTGGTTTCGCTTATCCTCTTCAGAGCAGCTTGTGAAAAGCAGTAACAAAGCTGGTATAATAACCCCTATTCTTGTGGTCAGTCGTGTCATTCAGGCTGTGTTTTACGCTGTTTTCACTTTCAAAGCTCAAAACTTTAGCCAAACTCAGGCACATGCCATAAAAGCTGAGCCGTGATTTGTTAGTTTTGGCTGCAAAACAAGCCAAAGCCTATGTTCGAAGCACAAACCCGCGAAATCCTGACTACGCTCGGCATTGCCGAAACCAATAGGGGCGTTAGCAACGGCCGTAAGTGGCTTGCCGGTACAGCAGCTGAAAGCCCGATCAGTAGCCACACCCCGGCTGATAACCAGCAGCTGGCTGCATTTACGCCCGCTTCGGCCGATCAGTTTGAGCAACTGGTTGAGAAAGCCAATGAGGCTTTTCATCACTGGCGCACAGTTACACCACCGGAGAGGGGCGAGGTGATCCGGAAGATCGGCCTGAAGCTCCGGGCGTACAAGGAAGCCCTCGGAACGCTGGTCTCCCTGGAGGCCGGTAAAATCTATCAGGAAGGGTTAGGTGAAGTGCAGGAAATGATCGACATGGCGGATTTTTGCGTGGGTCAGTCGCGGATGATGTACGGCCGCACGATGGCGTCTGAGCGGCCGAATCACCGGATGTTCGAGCAATGGCACCCGATGGGGCCGGTCGGTATCATCACAGCTTTCAACTTTCCGGTAGCCGTCTACTCCTGGAATACCTTCAATGCCATCATAGCGGGCGATCCGGTAATCTGGAAACCCAGTGAGAAATCCACGCTTTGTGCCATTGCTGTCCAGAACCTGATCCAGGAAGTGCTGGAGGCGGAAGGTGTGCCGGAAGGCGTTTTCAACCTGGCAGCGGGCGATGCGGATATCGGCAATCGCATTGCTTCGGACACCCGGCTGCCCATTGTCTCAGCTACAGGCTCAGTGGCAATGGGCCGGAAAGTTGGGCCAAAGGTACAGGAGCGCTTCGGCCGGCCTATCCTCGAGCTGGGCGGCAATAACGGCATTATCATCTCACAGCACGGTGATCTGGAAATGGCACTCAGGGCTGTGCTTTTCGGGGCTGTAGGAACAGCTGGACAACGCTGTACCTCCACAAGACGGCTTATTATCCATGAGTCTGTTTATGAAGACTTTAAGCACAAGCTGATCAATGCTTACAAGCAGCTGCAGATAGGTCATCCTCTGGATGATAATACGATGGTCGGCCCTCTTATAGACCAGGCGGCACTGGATAATTTCCGTCAGGCTTTACAGACTGTAGAGCATCAGGGCGGAAAGATCGTTCAGGGTGGCGAAACTGTCACAGTGCCGGGCTGTGAAGCGGGTTTTTATGTGAATCCTGCTATTGCAGAAGCGGCTGCTGACACACCAATGCTGCAGGAAGAAACGTTCGGCCCTCTGCTCTACCTGACCCCTTACCAGACCTTTGAAGAAGCTTTACAGATCCACAACAACGTCCCTCAGGGATTATCCTCAGGTCTGTTTTCCCTGAATGTTCAGGAAGTCGAACACTACCTGTCAGCCGCCGGCTCGGACGTGGGGATCTCCAATGTAAACATAGCCACTTCCGGAGCTGAAATTGGCGGAGCTTTTGGCGGTGAAAAAGTGACAGGCGGTAGCCGCGAGGCGGGTTCCGATGCCTGGAAGAACTACATGCGCCGGCAGACCAACACCATTAATTACGGCTCCGAAATGCCGCTGGCTCAGGGTATTCAGTTTGGCGTGTGACTGCCTGTGATTTTACCCTTCGTTGAAAATTACACTGGCTGGAATTTTGCTTAAAGGATGGCTAAGCTTACTAAGCAATAATAATTATCAACTGCGAACTTTTCCCGCTTTTTACACGTCTCAAAGGTTGGGCAGCAAGCTGCCTGAACCGGGTGGGGTACCATCGAAGCGGGAATTTTTAGAATACCATGTTTTAGGTATTGCTTGTTTTTTCAGAAATTTGCAAAAGCGCTTAAACACACGCTGACCATCAGCGTTAAGAAGCGTGAGAATGAGCGAAGAACAAGCTGTTGTGTGTGAACTGAACCAAAAACAGGAAAACAATGGGAGTATCTGAAAACGAATTACTAGAGAAGTATACCTCGAGAGAGTACGAGCACGGCTGGGTAACCAATGTGGAGGAAGAATTTGCACCCAAAGGGCTGAACGAGGATATTATCCGCTTCATCTCGGACAAGAAAGGTGAGCCCGAATGGATGCTGGAAAAGCGTTTGAAAGCTTTCCGCTACTGGCTGAATGACGAAATGCCTAAATGGCAGAACGTAGCGTTCCCGCCCATCGATTTTCAGGATATTTATTACTACGCCTCCCCTAGTAAGAGCGATGAAAAGAAGCCTGAGAGCATTGATGAGGTAGATCCGGAGCTTCTGAAGACCTACGAAAAGCTTGGAATTCCGCTTGAAGAGCAAAAGGCGCTCACTGGTGTAGCAGTAGATGCTGTGATGGATAGTGAGTCGGTTTACACCACTTTCAAGGAAACCCTTGCTGAAGCTGGCGTCATCTTTTGCTCTATCAGTGAGGCTGTGCAAAACTATCCCGAGCTTGTACAGCAGTACCTGGGCAGTGTAATTCCGCACTCCGATAATTACTTTGCTGCGCTTAACTCAGCGGTATTCAGTGATGGCTCTTTCGTTTACGTTCCGAAGGGTGTTACCTGCCCGATGGAACTTTCGACCTACTTCCGCATCAATGCTGAGGAAACCGGTCAGTTTGAGCGTACCCTCATCATCGCTGATGAAGACAGTTACGTCAGTTACCTGGAAGGTTGTACAGCACCGCAGCGGGATGAAAATCAGCTTCACGCAGCTGTTGTAGAGATTTATGCTCACAAGAACGCTGAGGTCAAGTACTCCACTATCCAGAACTGGTACCCAGGTGATGCTTTCGGTAAAGGTGGCGTTTACAACTTCGTAACCAAGCGTGGCCTGGCAGCTGGTGATAATTCCAAGATCTCCTGGACACAGGTAGAAACTGGTTCAGCTGTTACCTGGAAGTACCCGAGCTGTGTATTGAAGGGCGATAACTCTGCTGGTGAATTCTACAGCGTAGCGCTCACAGCAGGTGCTCAACAAGCCGACACTGGCACCAAGATGCAGCACTTTGGTAAGAATACGAAGAGCCGCGTGATCTCCAAGGGTATTTCAGCCGGATCCAGCCAGAACAGCTACCGTGGTCTGGTGAAGTTTGGTAAGAATGCCACTAACAGCAAGAATTTCTCAGAGTGTGATTCCCTCTTGCTGACTGACCACTGTGGTGCCCATACCTTTCCGTATCTGGAAGTTGACAACAAGTCCTCAACAGTAGAGCACGAGGCTACAACCTCCAAGATCGGGGAAGACATGATGTTCTACTTCCAGCAACGCGGTATTGATGAAGAAACCGCTACAGCCATGATCGTGAATGGCTATGCTAAAGAAGTGTTAGACAAGCTCCCGATGGAGTTTGCCGTTGAAGCCCGTAACCTTCTGGCTGTAAGCCTTGAAGGCAGCGTAGGCTAAGTTCCAAACTACCCATACCTGATGCCATGGCTATTGAGTTAGCCATGGCGTCCTATCCTTGTTTGTAGAAAGCAGTAAATAATTATACTAAGTTATGTTAAGCGTAAAAAACCTTAAGGCCTCTATTGAAGGCAATCAAATACTAAAGGGCGTTGACATGGAAGTCAAACCCGGAGAGATCCACGCGATCATGGGGCCGAACGGTTCCGGTAAAAGCACGCTTGCATCGGTCCTGACGGGTCGTGAGGATTACGAGATCGAAGAGGGAGAGGTGCTTTTCGATAACCAGCAGCTTCTGGAAATGGAGCCTGAAGAACGGGCCCGGGCCGGCCTTTTCCTGGCCTTTCAGTACCCGGTGGAAATCCCCGGCGTGACGATGACCAACTTCATGAAGCAGTCAGTAAACGAGATCCGTAAGGCTCAGGGCAAAGAAGAAATGAAATCCGCTGATTTCCTGAAGCTCATGCGGGAAAAGGCCAAGATGGTCGGTATCGATGACCAGATGATGAAGCGGGCCGTGAATGAAGGGTTTTCCGGCGGTGAAAAGAAGCGGAACGAAATCCTGCAAATGGCCCTGATGGAGCCGAAGCTTTCCATCATGGATGAGACAGACTCCGGGCTGGATATTGACGCGCTGAAGACGGTTGCCAATGGCGTTAATCAGCTAAGCTCCAATGACAATGCTTTCGTTATCATTACGCACTATCAGCGACTCCTTAACCATATTGTACCGGATTATGTACACGTCCTTTACGATGGACAGGTTGTGAAGTCAGGCGACAAGGATCTGGCCTATGAGCTCGAAGAAAAAGGTTACGACTGGCTAAAGACTGAGATCGATCAGGATTAACAAGTCTTTAAACTGATGGATTTTCACTTAACTTAAATGCGCTGTTAATTATGAAGAGAAAGCCTGTCGTTCGCGAGGACCTTAAAGAGCAATGGGTTTCCGAGTTTAACAACTTTGAAACGCAACTGAACGGGACCCGCGAAACCCTGAAACCTGTACGGGAAGACGCAATCCAATACTTTGAGCAGTTAGGGTTTCCTCACGTTAAAATTGAAGACTGGAAATACACAAGCCTCAAGAACGTTCTGAAGCCCGATTATTACCTGGGCCATCAGGTCGCCAAGCCCAATGTTTCCCAGGAAACAATCGATCAGGCCCGCGTTTCAGACATCACTACCAACTTGGTAGTGCTGATCAACGGCCGCTATTCTGATGAGCACTCGCAACTTATTGACGGAGAAGACCAGGTATACATCCGTAGTCTTCGTCAGGCTCAGGTAGAGGCTCCGCAGTTTGTGCAACAATACATCGGGCAGTACCTCGATTACACGCAGGATGGCATTTCTGCACTCAGCACAGCTTTCATCGATGATGGGGTTGTGATCCATGTATCGAAAAATAAAGCACCAGAATACCCGGTTCAGATTCTGCACATCCACGATGTGAATGATCAGAACCTGTTCATTCAGCCCCGGAACCTCTGGGTCCTGGAGCAAAGTGCTGAACTAAAGGTTATTGAGAACTTCCATACTTTAGGGGATAACAACAGCTTCCTGAATTACACCATCGAAGGCCATGTAGCGCCTAATGCGCACCTGAAGCACTACAAGCTTCAGAATGATCAACTGAATGCTTACCAGGTATCACAGATCGAGATGGCGCAGGAGCAGGATAGTACGATAAGCAATTACACGGTTACCCTCGGCAATGGCTTTACCCGGAATAATACCAACTACCGGGTGAATGGTGAGAATTGCGAAACTAACCTTTACGGGCTCTATCTGACTGATGGGAAACAGTTTGCCGATAATCACACCATTGTTGACCACAAAGTCCCGCGCTGTGAAAGCAATGAGCTCTACAAGGGCATTGTGGATGACCGGTCAGTCAGTGTCTTCAATGGTAAGGTGTTTGTTCGCCCTCACGCTCAGCAGACCAATGCGTATCAGTCTAACCGGAACATCCTGTTAGACGATAAGGCTACGGTGAATGCTAAGCCACAGCTGGAGATATGGGCGGATGATGTTAAATGCAGTCACGGAGCTACTTCCGGCCAGCTGGATGAGAACCAGCTCTTCTACATGCGTGCACGCGGCATTGATTACGAAACTGCTCAATCCCTGCTGGTGTATGCGTTTGCTGCCGAGGTGATCGCATATGTGGACATTGAAGAAGTGAAGGATTATTTCAACAACTTAGTTGCTAACAAGCTGAAAATAGACTTTTAATGAGTAAGGCAGAGACGTTATCAGCTCAGGCAAAAGAGCTGAATGTGGAGCAATACCGAAAGGACTTTCCCATCCTTGACCAAGAAGTGAATGGGAAGCCCCTTGCTTACCTCGATAATGCAGCTACAACGCAGAAGCCGCAACAGGTCATAGATACCCTGAATTGGTACTACACCCAAGTTAACAGTAATGTACACCGTGGTATCCACAGCCTGAGCCAACAGGCCAGTGAATCTTATGAGCAGGTAAGGGGTAAGCTTCAGCACTTCTTCAATGCTCAGTACAAGGAAGAAATGGTGTTTGTAAGGGGTACTACCGAAGGGATCAACCTGGTAGCCCAAACCCACGGTAAGCAGAATGTAAAGGAAGGTGATGAGGTGCTCATCACTGGTATGGAGCATCACTCCAACATTGTCCCCTGGCAGATGCTCTGTGAAGAGCAAGGTGCAACCCTGAAGGTGGCTGACGTTACCGATGAAGGTGACATCGACCTCGATGACTTTGAGGCTAAGCTTAGCGACCGGACCAAGATGGTCGCTTTTATTCACGTTTCCAATACACTGGGTACGGTAAACCCGGCCCGCTACTTGGTTGACCGTGCGCACGCCAAGGGAGCTGCTGTCCTGATAGATGGTGCTCAGGCACCCATGCACATGCCGGTTGACGTTCAGGATCTGGACTGTGACTTCTATGTTATGTCCGCCCATAAGATCTTCGGTCCAACCGGGATCGGCATCCTTTACGGAAAGTACGATGTGCTGGACGCTATGCCACCTTACCAGGGTGGAGGCGATATGATCGATACGGTGACTTTCGAAAAGACCAGCTACAATGAAGTTCCGCTAAAGCTCGAGGCCGGAACCCCGAACATTGCCGATACGATCGCCTTTGGCCGCGCTGTTGAGTATGTTGAAGGTATTGGCCGGGAGGCTATTCAGTCCTACGAGAAGGAGCTACTGGAATACGCAACGGCTGCCCTTCGCTCAGTAGATGGACTACAGGTTATTGGGCAGTCTTCTGATAAAGCCGCAGTTATATCCTTTGTCTTCGATGAAATCCATCCGCAGGATGTAGGTATCCTGCTGGATCAGGAAGGTGTGGCCATCCGGACTGGTCATCACTGCACGCAGCCGCTGATGAGGCGATACAACATTCCTGCAACTTCCAGGGCTTCATTTGCATTTTATAATACAAAAGAAGAGATTGACCAACTCGTAAAGGCAATCCATCAAGTCAAAACAATATTTAGCTGATGGGAGAGGAAACAGACGTTAAGCGCTCTATTAACGAGCTTCAGGATGAAATTATTGAAGAATTTGAATTCCTCGAAGACTGGACTGAGCGCTACAAGTATATTATAGAGCAGGGCAGAGATCTAGGCCCGCTCGCTGAGGAGTACAAAACAGATGACCTTAAGATCAAGGGTTGCCAGTCAAATGTGTACCTGTACCCGCACTTAGAAAATGGTAAGGTCAACTTCGATGCTGAGAGTGACGCCATGATCGTACAGGGGTTGATCGCTATGCTTGTGAAGGTCTTGTCCGGCCAAAAGCCCAGCGATATTGCAAACGCAGACCTGTATTTCATTGATAAGATCGGAATGCGGGAGCATTTGTCCCCCACACGGTCGAATGGCTTAAATTCAATGGTTAAGCAGATGAAACTGTACGCAGCAGCCTTTCAGCAACAGCAGGAACAATAAAAACCAGAGTCCTATGGCAGAGGAAGAAGCGCACAACCAGGCAAACCATACCCCTGAAAACACTAACAATACAGAAGAGCCCCAGCAAAGCTCAGAGGCTAGTCAAAGCGGAGAAGGAAAAAGTGGAGGTCCGGTCAGTGATGAGCAGCTAAAAGAAATGGCCGTTCAGGTAGTAAAATCAGTTTACGATCCTGAAATCCCGGTGGATATTTACGAGCTGGGACTTATCTACGAAATAACGGTTTACCCTGTCAATAACCTTTACGTAAAGATGACCCTGACCTCGCCCTCCTGCCCGGTTGCAGGCACGTTGCCGTCAGAAGTTGAAACCAAATTAGCAGGTATAAAGGGCGTAAATAATGTTGACTTAGAGTTGACCTTTGAACCGCCCTGGGACATGAGTAAGATGTCCGAGGAAGCGCGGTTAGAATTAGGCCTGATGTAAGGCGTTCGAGTTTCACTTTCCATAAATCCAAAATACAGTCGCTATGTATCCAGAAGAGTTAGTAGCACCCATGCGTGATGAACTGACTGAAGCCGGCTTTGAAGAACTAAAGTCAGCCGAAGCAGTTGATAATAAGCTCCGTAACCAGCAAGGCGAACTACTTGTAGTCGTTAATTCAGTCTGTGGCTGCGCTGCAGGCAGTGCCCGCCCGGGCGTAATACAGGCACTTGATAATGAAAAGAAGCCTGACCAATTAGCTACCGTATTCGCCGGGGTAGACAAGGAAGCCACGGAACAAGCCCGTGAATACATGCTCCCTTATCCGCCCTCCTCCCCATCTGTAGCCTTCTTTAAGGATGGGCAACTGGTCCACTTTATTGAACGGCACCACATTGAAGGTAAGCCAGCTGAAGTGATTGCCCAGAACCTTAAGGCTGCCTTTAACGAGTTCTGCGACTAAAGTACTAGTGCTTAAGTTTAACAAGGGAGCACTTTTTGGTAGCAGGAGATGCTATTGATTGCTGATAACTAGCGTTGCGTAGGGTTTGAGGATTTATACAGTTTGTCAGCAACACCAGTAGCATCTCTTGCTTACCGATTAGGTTCCCTTGTTTTGTATCCGGCCAATGCTCAACATCATGGCCGCTTATCCTGTTAAGGTTTTTGAGTCAGGATACCGATTAGCCAAGCTTATTTACCTTCTGAAAATAAATTGTCGGATTAACCTTAAGATAAAAACATGTCCAGGTTTTACGAGCTTCCTGTAAAACAAGTTAGACAGGAAACGCCGGATTCTATTTCAATTGAGTTTGATGTGCCTGAAGAGCACAAGTCCACATTCCAGTACCTGTCAGGGCAATACCTGACATTAAAGGTTGATGTGAACGGTGAGCAGGTGCGTAGGCCTTACTCCCTTTGCTCAAGTCCAGTTGTGGATGACGCTCCAAAGGTGACCAGTAAGCGGGTAGATGGCGGAAAGGTGTCCAATTTCCTTAACGACAACCTTAAGACCGGTGATACCCTGGAAGTTTTCCCGCCAATGGGAAAATTCACTACTGAATTTAATGCTAACAACCAGCGAACCTTTGTCATGCTGGGCGGAGGCTCTGGTATCACTCCGCTTTACTCGCTAATGAAGACCGCCCTGAAGGAAGAGCCCATGAGCATGGTCTTCCTTTTTTATGGAAACCGGGATAAGCAATCCATAATTTTTGACGAGGAGCTGAAGCAGCTGAAAGCGCAATATCCCGAGCGCTTTAAACTGGTGAATGTGCTGGAAAGTGCACCAGAGGACTGGCCCGAAGAAACAGGTCTGCTTAAGAAGCAGAAAATCCTGAAGCTGTTAGACCAGTATGCCATCAGTACTGAAGACAATGTAGAATACTACATCTGTGGCCCACAAGCCATGATTGATGAGGCAGAGAAGGCCCTCAGTGAGCGTGGTATTGAAGATGACCGCATCAACATTGAGTACTTCTCAACCCCTATAAAGGACATCGAAAAGGCCATGGAGGAATCGGGCGATGCCGACACCAATGGCCAGCAACAGGACTTTGAGGAAGCTGAGGTGACCGTAATTCTGGATGGTGAGGAGTTCACGGTGAATGTCAGCAAGCATGAGACGATTCTTGATGCCTTGATAGAAGAAGATCATGACCCCCCATACGCCTGCCAGATGGGCATTTGCACCACTTGTATGGCCAGCCTGCACGAGGGCAATGTTCAGATGTACGAGGACGAAGGCCTCAGCGATGCTGAAAAAGAAGAAGGTTACATACTAACCTGTCAGTCAACACCTACTACGCCAAAGGTGAAGATCGAGTACGAATAGCATTTCGGCAGGCCCCTCTCATCTTTCAGGTCAGGTACCTCCACAGCGCTGAGCTAAAAACCACGAAGCCTACGGTCAAAGCGGTCAGGGCTGCCAGCAAAACCCCACCTGCTGCCAAATCCTTGACGTTGGCAGCAGGAGAGCGGTAATCCGGGCTTGTATCGTCCACGTGGTATTCCACAGCCGTATTGAAAGCCTCTGCCATCCACACCAGCCCTGTGGATAACGCTAAGCCTACCCATTCCAGCGGCTGGACCGGAAGGATCAATCCCGCTAAAACCACAGCAGCAGTAGCAACAACGTAAAGCCTTGCATTACGCTGAGTTGTTACCATTAGCCCAATGCCCCTCGAGGCATTCTTGATACCGATCAAATACTCCCTGAGGCTACTCATAAGGATCTTTTTGAAAATTACACTCCCCGTACGCATAAATGAACCGCTGACACCAGCAAAGCCTGCTTTAGTAAGATTTTTGCGGCAGGAATGCTTGATTGCGTGTTCAAACTGCTTTATCAAACCGGGAATGAGAGCGAAGCTATAACAACATGTCGGAAGGCTTGGAAAAAGATATTAGCGGAAAAGCGGTAGATACAGGCCTGTTGCTAAAGGTCTACAACCTGATTAAGCCCTACCGTCACTTGTTTTATATATCAGTTGGGATTACCTTCCTGAACTCTGTAGTCGGGCCAGCTATTCCCTATGCTATTCGCCATACCATCGATGAAGAGATTCTGAAGATAGATAGCAATGGCTTACGCCTCTGGACTGGTATCATCCTTGGATTACTCCTGGCTCAGGGAGCGCTTACTTATTTGCAGACTTACCTGACTAACTACCTTGGCCAGAATGCCATCAAGCATCTGCGGGATAAGGTTTTCAACCATATCCTGAATTTCAAGTCCAAAGTCTTCGATAATACGCCGATCGGAACCTTCATCACGCGCACCGTGACCGATGTAGAGCGGGTAGCGGATATCTTCTCTCAGGGCCTGATCAATATCCTGGGTGACCTGCTACAGCTCATCATTATCCTGACGATTATGTTCTACACGGACTGGGAGCTGACCCTGGTAATGCTGACCGTCTTCCCGTTCCTGATCGCTATCTCCTATGTCTTTAAGGAAAAAGTAAAAGTCGCTTTCCAGGACGTGCGGACGCAGGTATCGCGTCTGAATGCCTTCCTGCAGGAACACATTACCGGGATGGGCATTGTGAAGATCTTCAATAAGGAAGATG
The DNA here is from genome assembly GCA_964474835.1 of uncultured Sphingobacteriales bacterium. Lineage (GTDB taxonomy): Bacteria > Bacteroidota > Bacteroidia > CAILMK01 > CAYYUA01 > CAYYUA01. The sequence continues at coordinate 29,674 of CAYYUA010000004.1, read as the reverse complement.
AGGAGATGGAAAAGTTTGACCAGATCAACCAACAGCACCGGGATGCCAACATCCGCTCCGTTTTCTATTACGCTTTGTTTTTTCCGGCTATTGAGCTTTTCTCGGCAGCAGCAATTGCCCTGATAGTCTGGTACGGTACGCAGAGCGTTTTGTCAGGGCAGGTAACCTTCGGAACGCTGGTGCTCTTTATCCTGTACATCAATATGATGTTCCGCCCCGTCAGGGCCATTGCTAACAACTTCAATGTGCTGCAGATGGGTATGGTTGCTTCCTCCCGCATCTTTCGGGTGCTGGAGCATGAGGAATCCATTGCCAACAATGGCCTGATCAAGCCAGAGCAAGTGCGCGGTGATATTCGTTTTAACAATGTGTGGTTTGCCTATGAGGATGAAGAGTACGTGCTGAAAGATCTATCCTTCGATATCAAAGAGGGGCAGAATATTGCCATCGTTGGTTCAACGGGAGCAGGCAAGACCACGATCACAAACCTCTTAACCCGGATGTATGACATCAACCACGGCAGCATCACGCTGGATGGCCGCGATATCCGGGACTATGAGCTGGAGCATCTACGGAGTCAGATCTCCATCGTGCTTCAGGATGTTTTCCTCTTTTCTGATACCATTGCCAACAATATCCGCCTTTACGAGTCTGGTGTAACGGAAGCTCAAATGGAGCAGGCAGCCAGACGGATCGGCGCTGACCGCTTTATCAAGGAACTGCCCAATGGTTTTGATACTGAGGTTCAGGAGCGGGGCGCCTCCCTTTCAGCTGGTCAGCGGCAGCTGATCTCTTTCATCCGCGCTATTATTCAGAATCCTCAGATCCTGATACTGGACGAGGCGACTTCCTCAGTGGACAACGAAACGGAAGAACTGATCCAGGAAGCCACAGAAGCGCTGCTCAAGGGTAGAACCTCAATCGTGATAGCACACCGCCTGGCCACGATCAAGAATGCTGACCAGATCCTGGTGATGGAGAAGGGTGAGATCAAAGAGCGCGGAACTCACAGCGAGCTCATGGCTCAGGAAGATGGCCTCTACAAGCAGCTTATCAGGCTGCAGTTCACTGAGCTTGCTGTATAGCTATTCCTGATCAGGAACCCGATCCTGAGCTGGCCGCTTGGAGCAGGCAGACTGGTGCATTCGGCCCAATGGCTATTTATCAGAATTTATGAACCTTTGCAGCTTAAGCTTTTAATGATATGTGGCAGATACAGGCGGTTCAGGCTGCGCTGGGCAAAGCCGGAAAAATAGCCATTACCACGCACCGTAGCCCGGATGGTGATGCCCTTGGCTCTGCCCTTGGTTTACAACATTACCTTATCAAAAAGGGATTTGACGTAGATGTTGTATCGCCCACGGACTATGGCGATTTCCTGAAGTGGCTACCCGGCAATGATGCTGTCATCAATTACGAAGAGCAGCAGCAATGCGGCTACCGGAAGCTTCAGGAAGCTGACCTCGTTTTTTGTCTGGATTTTAACCAGACCAGCCGGGTGGAGGGGCTTGAACCAGCTCTGAATGAATCAACCAGCCCAAAGGTCCTGATCGATCACCATCCGGAAGCGCAGGGATTTGAGGATTACAGCCTGTGGGATCCTACAGCCGCTGCCACCGCTGAGCTGGTGTATCAGTTTATCAATGATTGCGGAGATGCTGACCTGATGGACGCAGATATCGGTACGTGCCTTTACACCGGTATTTTAACGGACTCTGGTTCCTTTCGCTTCTCCTCAACCTCCCCCCATCTTCACCAGATGGCCGCGCATATCCTGCAATCAGGTGTGGACCATGTTAAAATCCACGAACACATCTACGATACCTTTACAGAAAACAGCCTGCGGTTCTTCGGCCACTGCTTTTCCAATTGTCTTCACCTCTTCCGGGAGTACCGCACGGCTATTATTGAAGTAACGCAGGCCGATATGAACGCCTTTGGGGTTACTAAGCACCAGACGGAAGGATTGGTAAACTTTGCGCTAAGCATACAGGGCGTCATCTTTGCGGCCATTGTGAAAGAGGGGGATGGCTTTTCCAAGATCTCATTCCGCTCAAAGGGAGATTTCCCGGCTAACGCGTTTGCCACTGAGTTCTTTGAAGGTGGAGGGCATGCAAACGCGGCCGGTGGAAAATGTCATGCGAACACCGCAAAGACCATCCAGCTCTTCCGTGAGCGGCTGGACGCTTACAAAGCGCTTCTGAAGCAATCATGAACAGCCTTACTGCTTACTGGCTATGCCTTGTAACACTGCTTTTCTGCTCTGCATGTCAGCAGGATTCATCCTCTGATGCAGGTGGTAATACATCAGCAGATAGCAGCGGGCTGAAACCCCTTTCTTTCCAGGAAACGGAGAACGGCCTCCAGTACCATTTCCATACCCAGCAAGAAGGCCCTACTCCTGACAGTGGCGATGTTGTGCGCCTCGATATCCTGCTGGAAACCCCTAAGCGGGACCTGATGAACACGTTTGTGAAAAAGGAAAACTACTATGAGCAGGTGAAACCTCCTTCCTTTAAAGGAGATATGGTTGAGATCCTGCCGCAAGTAAGCCGTGGCGACAGCCTGACCCTGCGCATGCCTGCGCCTCAGCTCTACAAGGGGCGCGTTCCGCCACAGATTGACTACTACGATACGGTTTACACCCGGGTTAAGGTGCTGAACTTTTTTAGCGAAAAAGAAGAACTGCTTACTTATATCAAGGACCGCGATTATGTGGTGGATACCCTGAAAAACGGCCTGTACCGGACAGTGATGGAGCATGGCGCTGGGCCGCGTATCAGAACAGGCGATTCTGTGGTGTTGGACCTGGTTGGCTACCTGATGGACGGTCAGCCGTTTCAGCGGACTTCGGCTGATGAGCCCATGACGTTTACGTATGGGGAAAAGGACTTAATCAAAGGCCTTCAAATCGGCCTTAATAGCTTGGCAGAAGGCACTCATATCCGGCTTTTTATGACTTCTGATTTCGGATACGGGAAAAAAGGTGCCAGGCCCTATATCATTCCCTACTCCTCGCTGATCTATGATATCAAGGTCAAGCAGGTGATCAAAAACCAGGAAGATCCAGCCTGACAAAAACTGCCCCTGCTAATCATTAGCAGGGGCAGTTTTTTGCTTTACCCGTGAAAACCATATGGAATTCACTGGATATTCTTGAAGTACTCCTGAACCTTCAGGCGGTAATAACCCCTGAGCTTGGGCGGAACACTTTGTAGAAGCTCAATCTGCCGTTCCCGCTCTTCTTTGTACTCATCCAGCTCAGGCGGGTTCTTCTGGAAAAGATCCTGCGCAGTTTTTGACTTTCGCTTTTTATCGCGACCCTGGGTTCGCTGGGCTTCCTGGGCTTCCAGCATCTTGACCTCGATCTGTTGCTGCCGCTTGAAGGTTTCACCTGTCACATTGTTATTGATGATGCTCTTTTCCTGCTCTTTCATGAGCTCCTGGAGTTCCTTCAACTGATCCTGGCCTTCTTTATCGCCTTTCATCTCTTTATTCTTTTGCATCTCGCGCATTTGCTGCCGGATCTTTTGCTGCATGCGCTGCAGCCGCGCCATTTCCTTACTGCTAGCCCCCTGGCGATCAGACTGCTTGCCTTTCTTAAGCTGCTTAAGCTGCTGGCCTAGTTTCTTTTGCATCTTCTTTAACTGGCCCATTTTCTTGCCGGACTTTTTACCCATCTGCCCGGGCTTAGGCTTCTGGCACATCTGGCCGCCCTTCATCTGAGAAGCCATCTGCTGTTGCATTTTACCCATGAGCTCACTGAGCATTACTGCCAGGTTATTGGCAGCAGTCATGATATACTGCTGGGAGGAGCGGATCTTGCCGATCTGACGGTCTGAGATGTACTCGCGTACTTTCTCCATGTAGTAGTTGATATCCTCAATCTCCCGGTTAACTGTGGATTCGATCTGCATAACCTTCTGGCTGAGGGCCTGCAGGCTGTCTTCGATCATCTCTGTTTCCACCCGGAGCTGCGTTTGCTTCCGGGCATTCTTAACGAACTGGGGATTGTAGTTATTGATGTTGTCAAACTTCTTGATCAGGTCTTCCTGCTCCTGGGAAAAGTGAATAAGGTTCTCCAGGATCTGGCGCACGCGCTTGTAGTTGAGCTGGAGGCTCTCCTGGCTCATCTTATTCATCTGCTTCCGCATTTGCTTGCTCATCTGCTTCATTTTCTCAGAAGCCTTCTGCTGCTTTTGGGAGGCCCCGCTACTGTTCTGCTGCCGTAGCTTTTGCAGGCTTTTCTGCATAAGCTTTTGGGTTTCCTGGCTCTGCTTTTTCAGCTCATCCATATCAGCTGGCTGGCTGTTTTCAAGCTCCTGCTGAAGCTCATCAATATCGCCCAGTTCTTCATCAATATCCTTAAAATCCTCATTCAGAGACTCCTGCTGATCCACGGCGGACTGTTGATCGGCTGATTGCTGCTCATCGCTGCCTTGTTGCTGGTTTTTACCAGCATTTTGGTCCTGCTGCTCACCCTTATTGCTGTTCCCATCCTTGTTCTCCTTACCGGAGGAGTCCTGCTTGTTAGTATCTTCTTCTCCCCCTTTATCATTATCGGAAGCTTCCTCACTATTGTCACCTTCCGGCTGCTCTTTTTTGCTCCCATCAGCGTTCTGATCAGTCTTGCTCTTTTGATCAGGCTTTTCAGTCAGTTCCTTTTGCTTTTTGGCGAGGTCTTCCAGTTCATTAGCGGTCGAGCGCATCTTTTGCTCCAGCGCCATCTGCTTATAGAGCTCAAGTGAGCGATCGAGCTGCTTTTGCGTTCCTTTATTCTGGCGCCTTAGCTGCTCCATCTGTTCCTGGATTGCCTGCTTATCTTCCTTATCCAGCAGATCCTCAAGCTTCTCCATTTCCTTTTGCATCTCTTCGGAGCTAGCCTTATTCATGATCTCATTCATGCGCTCATACTGCTCCTTCATTTGCTCGCTGAGCTGCTGGTATTCGTTCTGCTGGCGAAGGTTATCCCGGTATTGTTGCTGTAGGTTCTGGATCTGCTTGCGCAGGGACTTCTGCTGCTTCATGGTTTCCTTGACGAACTGTTTATCCTCCCAGCTTAGCTCGTCCTTGTTAAGTAATTTCTGACGGGCTTTTTCCAGCTGGTCCTGAAGCTTCCGGGCCTTTTTACTGGCAGAGGCCAGCTGATCCTTAACCGCTTCCTGCGTCTTGTCCATTTGCTCCTTCAGGTCATCCTCAGTAGGAGCCCTGAATGTAAACTGCTGACTGCGGCTGCTTTTACGGCCGTTTATCCCATCGTTGTCATACACTTCAAAGTAGTAGGTCAGCTCATCACCCGGCTCTATGGAAAGCTTATTAAGGTCAAAGGTGTGGTAGAACTGCTGCAGGGTTTGCCCCTTATCCAGGCTTAGCTGCTCAGTCTGCAGGCCACGGTTGGTCTTAGCGGTATCATCACTGCGGGTGTACTTGTAGCGAAAGCTGAGCTGGCTCAGCCCGTAATCGTCAGAAGCCTCACCGCTAAAGAATTGCCGCTTTCGGCTCAGGGAGTCCTCCCGTTGTTCCACCTTAATCTTGGGGTAGGCATCCGGCACTACTGACAGGTAATGCTCAATGGAATCCGGGCTTACCATGTGCTGATTAGCAAGCTTGATCTGGTAAGGCTGGCTGCTGTAGACCCGTTTCGATACACTGAACTGATCCTCGGCTGAGGGTTCCGGCTGCCGGACTGTATCCTGAAACGCTACCTTTACCTGCTCAGCATTATTGGTCTTGAATTGCCATGTTACTTCCGTGCCTTCCGGTATGTCGAGGTCGCCTACATTCTGGCGTACCTCATCTGCTTTTCGCGTGTAGTTAGGGTAATCCAGTTTAACCTGGTAAGAGCGCAGTCTGGGCTGAGGCAGCACATTTACCTCATAGGTGGACGAATAAAAACCATTAGCCTCGAACTGCATTTCAAAATCTTCCCGCAGGTTACGGATGGTATATCGGTGCTTATCCACATCCTCCTTGTTCATCCGGTAACGGTTTCCATCCACCAGTACATACACAGCATCGGGCAGGGTATTGCCATCCATGTTGAGCTCAACGGTGTAAGCCTCCTGCCTGACAGCTTGAAGGGAGTCATTTACCAGCTCGAAAGAGAAGGGAGCCTGCTCCTCGTAGTAAGTCCGGTGCTTGAGCAGTCGCTCGGTGCTATCCAGCACCATGCGGGGGCTGATGAAGGAAACAATAACCAACAGTAGCAGGGGGGCTGCGGCATACTTAAGATAGCGTTTGGTTTCGCTCAAGTCTATGGCCTCCGAGAACGGAACCGGCTTGAGATCCTCTATGCGCTGATTGATGCTGGCAGCTATGAGTTGCTGATCAGCGCCCTGATCGGTGGCCATCTGCTGAAGCTGGAGGGTATTCAGAAGCTTGTCCTTAACATCCGGAAAATGCTGCCCGATGACCCTTGCTGCCGCTTCGTGCGAGATAACCTGACCTAATTGCAGCAAATGGATAAGGGGTAAGCCAACCCAATAAACAAGCGCGGAAACATTTACAGCCAAAAAAGTATAAAAAAGACCGGTGCGGATAGCTTTACTGAAGTGCCCGTAGTACTCCAGAACGGTAAATAGCAGGCCACTGGCTAAAAACAGGGCCAGCAGGTAGATTCCCCCTCTGATTAGCTGGTATTGGTAATATTTCCGGATGAACTCGTCCAGCTTCGTCAGTAATAGCTGATAATTCGTCATAGCTGCCTCAGGTTTGCCGCTGTGTTGCGTTACCAATATTCAACAAGTGAGCCACAGAGGCGTTTGGCAAAGAATGTCTTGAATGAGACATTGCAAAAGCATGTTTTAACGTATGTTGGTAAGGTATTAGCAAGTAAAGGAGAAAAAAAGTTACATGAGGTTAAAGGTTAGCAAGGTAGTCTTGCTGGTAGGAACGGTTTTTTTACTGGCGCAGTGTACCTCTGATAAATCCCCACCACCGCCGGATCTGACGAGCGATAGTACACAAGCACCGGATACAATCAGGTTTAAGGCAGATATCAAGCCCATTTTCCAGACTAACTGCGCACAGAGCGGTTGCCACAATCAAGCTGGTATCCTGAACTACGCCCTGAAGGAGTATGAGGGCATAAAACGAGGAGTGACGCAGGGCCGGGTTCTGGGCGCTATTAACCACAAGGAAGGCTACTACAACATGCCGAATGGCCGTAAGCTCCCCGATACAACAATCCGTAAGGTAGAGCGCTGGGCGGACAGCGGGGCACCCAAGAACAAGCCTGTAATAGTTGAACCAGATTGAACCTGTAGCATATGAAAGAGGCGGTTAGCAAACGAGGTTGGAAATTACTGGTCACAGTGCTTTTAGTGGGCTTTGTAGGGCTTGGTACCCAGGCTTTCCGTACAACAGATGAGGCTGGAAAGAAGGCCTTCGACTCGGAAACACCCCTATCCAAAGTACTGGCAGCGCTGGGTGAGGAACCCCGCCTTCATACCCTGGATCGATTGGACTCCGCCCTTGTCCGGAAAGGGGAAGAACTGGTGAAGCAGGGCTACACCACTAAGCCCAATGGAAAGCAGACAGACCGGATCTCCAAGTTTTACGAGTGCACGGACTGCCATAACGTAGAGCAGGAAAACCCGGACATGAGTAACCTGGACCCGGAGAAGCGGCTCTCCTATGCCGTTGAGCAAAACCTGCCGTTCAATCAGGCTACAACGCTGTTCGGAGTGGTGAACCGGGAAAGCTGGTACAATGGTGACTATGTGAAGAAGTATGGCGACAAGGTAGTCAGGGCCCGGGATACCCTTACCAATGCCATTCAGCTGTGTGCCACCGAGTGCGCTCAGGGTCGCGCCCTTACAGACTGGGAGATGAAAGCGATGCTGAACTACTTGTGGTCCATCCAGATCAAGCTGGAAAACCTTGATCTGTCAGAAGGCATGATGACCAAGCTCAACCGGAAGCGAAAGCAGGACGAACCCGCTAAGGCTACCATTCAGCAGCTCAAGGACGAGTACTATACAGCTTCGCCTGCCACCTTTGTAGATGCCCAGGCGGTGCCCGAAAGAGCAATGGGCAAAGGCGGGGATCCAGAGGTAGGCAAGGCCATCTACAAGCACAGTTGCCGCACTTGTCACCGCGCAGGCGGGCCTACTCACTACCGGCTTGATTACTCAGTTCTAACCTTTAATCAACTGCAGCGGCATTTTGACGATTACAAGAAGAAAAGCATCTACCAGGTACTCAGGTATGGTACACATCCTAAGAAAGGCTATCGTCCCTATATGCCGCACTACACCAAGGAGCGTATGAGCAGACAGCAGGTAAATGACTTAGCAGCTTATATCAGGCAGGAGGCATCAGCCTCCCTTCAATCAAAAAAATGATAGCATGCGACAGGCAGGTTTACTTATAGCAGTAGGTTTAGGATTAATGACGGGTGAGCTCCGGGCTCAGGAGCTGAAAAAAGAGGCTGAAACTGTAGCGCCCTTTGCCACTTTTAAAACCACTAAGCTGGTAAATGCCCCCACTCCTGAAACGCATTTCAAAGGTGACCTGAATTTCATTGTAAGTCACCGGTTCGGGGCATTAGCCAATGGTGACGGGTTCCACACGCTGTTCGGGCTGGACAATGCCCGTGGCCTGCGCATAGGCTTCGAGTACGGCATTTCAGACGACTGGGATGTAGGCGTAAGCCGCAGCAAGGGACCCGGTCCGCGGCAGGAGATTTATTCAGGCTTCACTAAGTACCGGCTGGTGCGCCAGGGTAGGGAAGGAGGCTTTCCAGTTACTGCTACCTACTATGGCGGGGCTGCACTCACTGCTATGGAAGCTGCTGTCCGGGATGCCTCACCGGCCGCTTTCGAGAATTTTAACCAGCGCCTTAGCTATACGCACATGGCAATCCTGGGCAGGCGCTTTGGCGACCGGCTGTCCCTATCCCTCATGCCTACCTTTATCCACCGGAATCTGGTGGCCAATAGCGATAAGAACAATGTATACGCCATGGGTGCTTCCGGAACATTTAAAGTGACCAAGACCCTGGGCATCATGGCCGAATACTTCTACCAGATGCCGCGGAACCGCTCTTACAATGACAGGACCTACCGGGATCCCATAGGTGTTGGCATTGAGATCGAAACGGGTGGCCACGTCTTTCAGCTAACGCTTAACAATGCCAAGGGCCTGACGCCATCCCAGTTTATCCCCTACAGCACAGCTAAATGGGGCGAAGGAAATTTCCGGTTTGGCTTCTCGATCAACCGGCTATTCCATCTTTAAATCCTGAAAAAGTGCTACTCCCTGACCATCACGACAGGCTTTTCATCCCATAGCTTAAGCAGCACGTAGCCAACCAGCATACCACCCAGGTGCGCAAAATTGGCCACATTGCTGCTTTTGTAGAAAAAGCCAAGGTAAAGCTGTAGCAGGATCAGGATGACAACGAAATACTTAGCCCTGATCGGAATGAGCAGGTAGAGGTACACATAAATATTCGGAAAAAGCAGCCCGAAGGCCATCAGAAGGCCGTAAACAGCCCCGGATGCGCCAACAGTCGGAATGCCCCTGTAAAGTGATTTGTAATCTTTTACCAGCGTTTTAGACCGTTCTCTGAGCTGTTGGCTTTCGGGTTTAGCCTTCCACTCCTCTGTGAGCTCATCCAGACGCTTTTGGAAAGATCGTGGTACTGCTCCGATCTCAGCTGATTGGTACTGCTTAAACCGCTCGAGCGAAGGATCCTGCAGGTACGCCTGAGTGGCCGTTTCCAGCTGGTTGATCTGGATGGTGCGCACCCCATTGTGAATGAGCGCAGCCCCCAACCCCGTGAGGACGAAAAAGAGCATAAACTTCCGCAAGCCCCATACATGCTCCAGGATACCGCCAAACATCCAGAGGATAAACATATTCATGAAAATATGCAGCCCGCTGCCATGCATAAAGAGGTGCGAGATAAACTGATGGTAGCCGAACTTTTCAGAGGTTGGGTGATAAAGGCCCAGGTACGCGATCAGCTGGAAATCCAGAAGCGCTTTCGCAGCAAGCGTTAGCAGGAATAAGGCAGCATTAGCTATAAGCAGAAACCTGATCCCCGGCGGGATCAGGGGCATACTCCGCAGGTTTACTCTGCGCAGGCGCTCATCCATTTGGCTATTTTTACAGCTGGAAACAAAGCTGGCTTGACTTACAGCAACAGCGGGTAAAGGTAAAATTCCGGCACAGGACCTTCAGCAAGCTTAACCTCAGCCCTCAGCGGATGAGGTTAAAGTGCCCTTTATCTGTGCCAACCTTGCCGGTGTACGAGCGCGCTTTAACCTGGTAAGAATATGTGCCGGGCGGTAAGGGCTCACCCTGGTACTGGCCGTCCCAGCCCTCCTCAATGTCACGGGCCTCAAAAACCAGCTCGCCCCAGCGGTTATACACCCGGAAGTGGATGAGCTCATTCACCCCCCATCCCCGCACGCGGATGATGTCGTTAACCGCATCACCATTAGGCGTAAAGGCCTCCGGAATGGCAATCTTGAAGCGCTCATCCACCTGGATAGTGACCTGGTCCTGTTGAGTAAAGCAGCCTGCCGTGTCCCGAACCTCCACTGTGTAAGTCCGCTGCCGGAAAGGCCGCGCCATCGGGTCCGGACAGTTAATACACCGCAGGCTGTCCGTAGGGAACCACTCCAGGCTCTGAACAGGCGTCTGGACCTCACTCTGCAGCTGGACGCTATCCCCTTTGATGATGGTGGTGTCCGGCGAGGCAACAGGTGCTGGCTCTGGCTGTACCTCTACCTGCAGGGCTTCTGAGGTATCCCTGCAGCCGTTCTCATCCGTTACCTGCGCCCTGTAGGTGGTGGTCCGCTCAGGGCCGGCAAGGGGATTGTAGACCTCAGCATCCGACAGGCCGCTTGCCGGATTCCATTGGTAGGCAAAACTGGTATCAAAAGTTGCGTTCAGCTGAGCCTGCTGGCCCTGGCAGATGAAGGTGCTATCCCCTACTGCTACCTCCGGTTTGGGATAGACTGGAAACTGCAGGCGGGTGGAATCCTTACAGCCCTTGTAATTGGTTGTGACAAGCTTCAGATCGTAGGTCTGGGTATCATCGAAGGCAAAATCAGGCAACTGCCCGGAATCCACAACACCGGAGCTAAGGTCTCGCCACTCGTAAGCTTCAATGGTGCCCTCACTTTGGTTGCTCAGGGAAACATCCTCGTAAATGCAGTACGCTGGCTGACTTGGTTCAAACTGGGCATTATGGGTGTCCACCCGGATGGTGTCTGAAAGCTGAACCCCGTATTCGCATTTGCGGGTATCCTCGCGGCCATTATCGACCAAAATAACCGGAAAGTAGGTGCCGCCCCGGCGGTAGGGGTGCGTGACGGTATCGCCCGTTGCCGTGTTCCCATCCCCAAAGTCCCAGCGGACTTCTTCCACTCCTCGCTTATCAAAGGCCTGGAACTCGTACTCAAGAGGCTTGCAGCCAGAATCCGGTATTGCCTTAAACCGGGCTATTGGCCCTTCCAGTATAACCCGCTGCGAGTCGGCATTAGAGCAACCAATGCCATTGGTTACTGTTAGCTCAGCTTTGAAAGTGTCAACAATCGTGTAGGTATTCTGGGGTTCTGCCAGTACCGACCGGCTGCCATTGCCAAAATCCCACTGGTAGTCAAGGTTCCGGCCATCTGTGCTATCGTAGAACTCCGCCACAAGTGGTGGGCAGAATTCAGCCGTGTCGTTCATGGCAAAAGCCGCATCCGGACTTCGTACCTCAAGGTACCGGGACCGGACCAGGGTATCCCGGCACTGATTCGTGTCCTTCCCTACAAGGGTGATGTTGTACTGGCCATTCCGGGAGTAGGACTGCTGAACGGTCTTACCCTGCGCTGAGTCCCCGTTGCCCAGGAACCACTTGTAATCCAGGGGCTGGCTGCTGCGCTGGGCCTCCAGCTGTACCTGCTCACCCCGGCAGAGCTCCCGGTTAAAAGCCTGGAAGAATACATTCGGCTTAGTCACACCAATGGTTTTTGTAACGGTGTCCTGGCACCCGTTCTGATCAGCTGTGATGAGCTTTGCATCGTAGCTGCCCGTCTGGTTGTAGGTATGCCGGGGCGAGTCGCCCTGCACCCTGGGTGAGTTATCCCCGAAAGCCCACTCCTTCCGGGTCAGAGGCGTGTCAACCCTGATCTCACTGCCGAAGGCAATTTCTGTGGGAACACAGGGCTTTAATCGCTCAGTGGTTATGCGCGTATCATGGGTGTAAACTTCTACATAGCGGATTGCCGTGTCCCGGCACAGGTTACGATCCCGCACATAAAGCCTGACCGGGAATGAGTCAGACCGCTTGAACGTCTGAGGAGGGGGCTGGACAAGCGTCCCCTGTTCCGGAGGGTCAGTTTTGTTCAGGACGTTCCCGTTCCGGAAGTTCCAGTAGTAGTTACGCCCGCTTACGTTTTTCGAGGCTGAGGCATCGAACTGCACCCCCTGAAGCGGTGGACAGCCCGCAGTGTCCGAAACGCTGAACTTAGCTTTCACGTCCTCAATGAAAACGGCTTTTCGCTGGGTGTCCCGGCAGCCCGTACTATCATTCTGTACAACTAACGTTACATCAAAGCGCCGCTGAGTGTCATACCGGTAGGTTGGATCCTGGATGCGGCTGGTATCGCCAGTTCCGAAGCTCCACCGCCACGTATCAGGTGAAATGGAAACATCGGTGAATGAGCGCTTGAAAGGGGAATCACACGCCACCACTGACTTGAAATCCGCCACCGGAGGATTGATATAGATCGAGTCAGCTGAATCCACCCTTGAAGGGCATCCGTTCTGGAAGGCCCTTCCTGATACCTGAAACCAGCCTGTATCCCGGTAAGAATAGGTGGGATCTTCTTGCAGGGGCTTAAAAGAGGACTCGGTTCTGGGTTTGAAGATAACCCTGGATGAGTCCCCGAAATCTGTGCGGGAGGGGAACTTTATGTTTTTACCGGCGCAGAAGGTAGTGGTATCCACGGTTATTGCGTACGTAGGCGTATCCCCGATAGAGAATTTCCGGCTGATGGTATCCGTGCACCCGCCACTGGTTTCAATCGCGAGGCTTACATCGTATTCGCCGGTGTCGGGAAACTGAAAAGATAGCCGTTCGGCATTGCTGCTATCCGTTGGGGTAAAGCGCCATTTTCGTTCCGCCAGCTGCTCAAAAGCCGGAATGCTGCTGGTATCCGTGAAAACGCGACTTTCTTGCTTACACCCCTGGATGCCATTGGTGAAGCTAAAGCCCGCCCTTGGCTCCTCAATGGTGATCTGCACGTCCTGCTTGGTCACCTTACAGCCAATAGGGCTCTCAGCTTCCAGCGTCACCGGGTATTGGCCTGTGCTGCTATAGGTGTGATCCGGATTGGGCAGGGTGCTACCATCGCCATCACCAAACTTCCATTGCTGGCTGGCTACATTGGTCGTCTGGCTTGTAAAATCCACGGTCAGTGGAGCCCTGCAGCTATTGAAGGTATCCGCTTCAATACGGGCACTGATCTGCTGAACGCGAATGGTATCCCTCAGGGTATCGCGGCAGCTACCGAAACCGCTGATGTAGGTTACAGGATAGATGCCCTTGCTGCTGTATTGCTTGCTGGGGTTGGGGTTGTTAGCCGTGGTGCCGTCCCCGAAATCCCATTCCTGAAAAGTAGGCGAGGGGGATGACTGATCGGTAAACTGGAAAGTGGTGACCGGATTGGTGCAGCCTTTGCGCTGATTGAGGCTGAAGTCGCCAGTGAAAGGCTGAATTCGTACCGCACTTGGCTTAGTGATGGTGTCTGAGCAGCCGGTAGCGTTAGTTGTGATAAGCTGTACATCGTAATTACCGGTCTGCTGATAGGCATTGCTGGGGTTCGTTGTGGTATCAGTGTTCCCATCCCCGAAATCCCACTCGTAGGAGAGCGGCTGCTGACCAGAGGACTGGTTATTAAAGCGCGCTACTGCCGGGGCTTCACAGGCTGTACTGTTCTGCGTGGTAAAATCAGCATCCGGAACCTGGCTGGTGGCGATCAGGTCCTGCTTGCTGACCACATCCTGGCAGCCATTGGTATCCCGGACGATCAGGGACACTGAGAAAGACCCGGCCTGCTGGTAACGATGACTGGGATTGGCATTATTGCTGGATCCGCCATCCCCGAAATCCCAGACATAATCCCGGATCGGGGCACTCCCGAGCTTAGCGTCCTCCTGAAAGCTTACATCCAGGGGCAGACAACCTTGCTTTGGCGTAGCCTGGAAGCCGGATTCCGGCGGGTTGTAAACCTCAACCAGATTGGCCTTGGTAATGGTATCGGTCCGGTTACCACTGCTGACTACAAGGGTAACATCATAAACACCAGCATTGACATAGGTGGCCTCGGGATCGGCTTTTGTAGAAGTATTGCCATTACCAAAATCCCATTGGTAGGAAGTGATATTGCCGGAGGATTGGTCAGTAAACGTGACCGAAACAGGCTTGCACCCCTTAGTTGAGCTGGTGCTGAAATCTGCGTTAAGCTGGGCTTTTGCCGGGCTAAAAGCTGCTGCTGCAATAAGAACGGTTATCACCGCTCTTGGTAGAATCCAAAATGCCATAACCACTTGTTCAATCGCGACCTAATGGGCCAATGAAACATCATTTGGCTTTTAAAAACCAGGTGTTATTCAAAACGCTAAGGTAAAGGTACAACTTCATAGGTTCCATACAGAAACCCAATTATCGTTGTTATAACCTGTCCGGCGTATTAATTTAGCAATCGAAACCAGTCGGGTATTTCCCGCTTTGTCATGCTAAAATCCGCTTCGGGTACGCTGCTGATCATCATTCTCCTGTTTGGCCTTGGTAGGGGCACGGCATCCGCCCAGGATCCGCACTTTACCTTGTACAACATGAGCCCGCAGACCCTGAATCCCAGCCAGGTTGGCGCTTTTCGCGGGACATTGAAAGCCGGAGCCCTGTACCGGAACCAATGGCGAAGCATTGATGCCAATAATTTTCGCACAATCACGGGATATGCCAGCCGTAAGTTTGTTGCAGGCTCCGATTATGTAGCGCTTGGCCTGATGGGCACCAGTGATCAAGCCGGTCCGGGTAACTATCAGTTTAACCAGGCAGCGTTCACAGGAGCTTACCATAAGAAAATGGGGCCCCATGTTCTGCGGGGCGGCCTGCAAGCTGGCTTGATTAGCAACAGCATCAACGATGCTACCTTTCCGGCCCAGTACGATAATGACATTGGAGGTTTTAATCCCGATCTGCCCAATCAGGAAGGCCGCATAGCCAGTAACACCGCCTATTTTGACCTTAACACGGGGATATCGTGGCAATTCAGCCCGGCTAACTGGCAGTTTACCGTGGGGCAGGCGTTCTACCATATCAATCAGCCGGATGCTTCCCTGGTGCAGGGCTATGAGTGGCAGCTAGCCCCGCGGTTTGTATCGCACGCCCGTGCACACATCCCGCTGAGCAATGCAGTAGGGCTGCAGCCCTCAGCCGTATTCAAGCAGCAGAACCAGGCTACTGAATTCCTGATCGGTTCAATGGTGAGGATCGGAAGCCTGGGAGAGCCGCTGAATTTCCGGATCGGAAGCTATTACCGTGATAACCTGAGTGGCTACGGAAGCCGGGATCTCACAGAAGATGTGGACGCGCTCTCTATCAATGCCGGGGCTAAAATCAAAAGTTTTGACATTGGGGTGGCTTACGATCTGAACCTTTCGGATCTGCAACGAGCTACAGACTACCGCGGAGCATTTGAGCTTGCCCTTACGTACACTTACGGCTTCTCAGAGCAGCCAGCTAAAAAAACTGTGCCCTGCTACCGTTACTAAAATCCCTGCTAATGCGCTCATCTACGCTGTGGCTCTTTCTGGCCGGAATCAGCTTTTTTACCAACATGCCTGCGCAGGCTCAGACCAGCACTTACCAAAACCTCAGCCTGGAAGAACTCCGGAAGAAGGCCAAGCAGCAGTATAAGCTGGGCGACTGGTACGGAGCAATCAACAGCTATGAGCAGGCTTACGAAAAAGCTGAGCAGCAAGAGGGAAAGCCAGCAACCCAATTTGCCCTGACCCAGAAACTGGCTGATCTCTACCAGAAGATCCGTAACTACCGGGAAGCATCGCAGTATTATCAGCAGCTGGCCAAAAAACGTTTAGGCTCCTATCCAAAGGCCCGTTTCCAATGGGCCTTGATGGAACAGCAACAGGGGGATTACGAAAAAGCCATAGCGCTTTTTAAGCAGGTAAAAAAGCGCTACCGCGGTCAGAATGCCTATCAGGTCAAACAGCAGGCGGAAGCCAATATCAAAGGCTCAAAGAAGGCCATCAAGCAGGGCGTAACCGATCGGACCGAAAAGCTTACACAGCTCGATAGCACGATCAATAGCCCCTATTCTGAGTTCAGTCCCACTTTTCTGAATGATACGGCCATCCTTTATGCTTCCCGGAAAGTGGACTCCCTCATAGAGGTGGACCGCGGTGCCCGGGCTCCAAAGAGGACACGCTTCTACAAAGCACGCTTTGAAGCGGATGAGGGCTGGCAGCACCACGGACCATGGCAAAACCTTTCTGATGTGGACGGGAACCTTGGGAATGGTGCTTTCAGTCCGGATCGAAAGCGATTTTACTTCACCAAGTGCCGCTTTAGCACAGAGGACCAGGCTATGCGCTGCAAGCTGCATGTGGCTGAGCGCAATGGCGATAGCTGGGAAGACCCTGAAAAACTACCAGCGCCGGTTAACACGGAAGGAAGCAGTAGCAGCCATCCAGCTACAGCCACCATTACCAAGAGCCGGAAGGAACAGCAGGTCCTGATTTTCTCATCCAACCGCGATCAGGGCCGGGGGCAGATGGACCTCTGGTACAGCGTGTACGACCCAGCGGATAACAGCTACGATCGTCCCCGTAACCTGGGGCGCAAGGTCAATACGAAGCGGGACGAGGTTACGCCATTTTATGATTCAGCCACTGATAAGCTCTTCTTCAGCTCAAATGGCCATGGAGGCTTTGGCGGTCTGGATGTGTATGCCGTAACTGGTGAGTTTGGCCGGTACCGGGACGATCCTGAGCATCTGAGCGCTCCTGAGAACTCGCCTGCCGATGACCTCTACTACCGCAGGTATGAGGGAAAGACTGGCTTTTTGGTATCGAACCGGCCAGGCGTGCAGGCACTGAAACACAAGACTTGCTGCGATGACCTTTTTGCCACCCAATTGCCGGCACGCGATACTGCTGAGCAGCTGCTTGCCAAAACGCTCAAGGGGAAGGTGGTTACTGAAAAGCCGAAGGACACCTCGGCAGGGGAAAGCGAGAAGAAGACGGTTGTTACGCTGCGTCAAACTGATACTGCCTCCCGGGAAGAATCAGTGCTGGTTCGCGACACCCTTTCCCCGGAGGATAGTGGACGCTTCAGGCTGTCTGTTCAGGCCTTAGCAGAAGAGCAGTCCTTCTACTTAGAGGCCAGCCGGGAAGGCTATCAGCAAGCGACTTCAGACTCTCTGAGCCGGAAAGCGCTCGCCAATACGCAGACCAGAACCCGTTTATTCCTGTCGCGGAGAAAACAGGAAGCAGCAGCAACAGCCCAAAAACAAGAAAAGGCAAGGGAAGCGGCAAGAGCCACGGCCGGGGATAACCGGGTACGCAGGCGCAGAGAAAGCCGGGCTGATGATTCTGCTACAGAAGAGCAGAAAGCCGGATCCGGAGAACAGCGTAAAGAAGCCGATGTAGAGCAAGCGCAAGCTGAGCAGCAAAAACAAGCCAGTGCTGAGGGCAAAGGAAAGGCTAAGGAAACGCAGGAAAAGACGACAGCTGATCAGGCAGAAGCCAGGAAAACGCGAGAATCCCGGAGAACCCGAAAGCCTGTTGCCAGTGAAGCGGTTGTGATCCCGGAGGTCAATTACGGGTTTGACGAAGCAGCGCTGGACCAGCAGGCGCGCAATGCCATCGATACCACTGTATTAGCACTGCTTCGGGATCGGCCTGATGTGAAGGTTCAGATCCGTTCCCACACTGACAATGCAGGCTCTGACCAGTATAACCTCGGGTTATCTCAGAGAAGAGCTCAGCGGGTAGTTGATTACCTGGTGAAACAGGGCATCGACCGGAACCGGCTGGAGGCCAAAGGCTTCGGTGAGCGCAAGCCGATTGCTCCTAACTTCAACCTGGACGGGACTGACAATCCGGAAGGCCGCCGGAAAAACCGGCGCACGGAGTTTAAAGTAATCGGCCGGGTGCAGCGCTAACCATTTATCCCTGAAAAGTTCGGAGAACCTCTAGGCACCCGTCAACTGCGTGGGCCTGAGTCAAGGATTCTGCTAAGGCTTGCTTCAGAGTACCCAGGGAAAGCAACTGAGAGCAGGATGAGCCACCTTCTGTGATAAGGCATTGGTAAGGCCTATATGCCATCTTAAGCGGTTATAACCGCTTATTCCGCTGTAAACAATTTTGTACATTCGTGTTTTGCGTAATAAAAATCGATTTCTTTATGGAACGGGATCACACCCTATTTAACATTTTAGACAAGGAACATCAGCGTCAGCTCACAGGCGTTGAGCTGATCGCCTCTGAAAATTTTGCCAGCAGCCAGGTCCTGGAGGCAACAGGATCCGTTTTAACTAACAAGTATGCTGAAGGTCTGCCGGGTAAGCGCTACTACGGAGGCTGTGAGTTTGCAGATGAAGCGGAAAATTTAGCAATTGAGCGCGCCAAAGAGCTCTTCAATGCCGAGTGGGTGAATGTGCAGCCCCACTCAGGGGCACAAGCCAATGCAGCTGTTATGCTGGGCCTGCTAAAGCCCGGTGACAAAATCCTGGGCTTCAGCTTAGCTCATGGTGGCCACCTGACGCACGGCTCCCCGGTCAATTTCTCTGGTAAGCAGTACGAAGCCCATTTCTATGGTGTTGATGAGGAAACCGGCTACATTGACTATGAAGCAATGGAGCAAAAGGCCTACAATGAGCGCCCCAGGCTTATCATTGCCGGTGGCTCCGCCTACCCCCGTGATTGGGACTACGAGCGCTTCCGGAAGGTTGCTGATGACATTGGCGCGCTTTTCATGGTGGATATGGCGCACACGGCTGGTATTGTAGCCAAAGGTTACCTGAAGAACCCGGTCGACTATGCTCATATCGTCACCACAACTACACACAAGACCCTTCGCGCTGCCCGCGGTGGCCTGATCATGATGGGCAAGGATTTCCCGAACTTCATGGGCATTACCACGGGTAAGGGCAAGCGCAAGCGCATGTCCACTATCCTTGATTCCTCGGTATTCCCGGGTACACAGGGAGGTCCGCTTGAGCACGCTGTTGCCGGAAAGGCTGTTGGTTTCGGCGAAGCCCTTACTGATGAGTTCGATCAATACATTGACCAAGTGGTCAAAAACTCCAGGAAGGTAGCAGAGCTCTTCCAGGATAAGGGCTATAAGGTAAGTACGCAGGGTACTGATAACCACATCACGCTGATCGACCTGCGCCCGAAGAACATTACCGGAAAGGAAGCTGAAGAAGCACTCGGAGAAGCCGGTATCACAATTAACAAGAACATGGTGCCGAATGACGATCAGCCAGCCCTGGTTACCTCCGGCATGCGCATTGGCACCTCAGCTATTACTACCCGCGGAATGAAGGAAAGCGATGTTGAGCAGATCGTGGAGTTCATTGACTCAGTCATAGAAAAGAAAGATGACGAATCATTTATCAAATCCACGCGGGAAGAAGTTGCTAAGTTCTGCAAGAAGTTCCCGCTCTTCGCCAATGAACCTGAATTGATCAGCGGCTAGATAGCAAACCGTTTTTACTAACGCCATGAAAAAGCCCGGAAAAATCACTTTTCCGGGCTTTTTTTATGATCGAGTTTGGTCATAGAGCCCTGATCCTGCTTAGCTGGCTGATGTTGCGAAAATTGCGGGCAGCCGCAGCCCTCCTGGCTCTGAAACAGGCTGCACCCGCTAAATAACAGCAAACCAGCTATACTTAGCACGCTCAGACAGTTTTTAAGTGTTGGGAACATGACTGTTTGTTTTACTTAGCTATTCGTGCAACAACGCAACGGCTCAGTTTGATGCTTGTACTTGGCTAAAGAGAAAGTTAGGGGTAAAATTGCATATACTTTCTGAAAACCTTCTATGTGGCAGCAGTTAAAGACCAAAGCCTCAGTCTTTTTCAAAGGTATGGCCATGGGTGCCGCGGATGTCGTACCGGGGGTGTCCGGCGGTACTATGGCCTTTATCACCAATATTTACGAGAAGCTGATCAGCTCCCTTAACAATATTGACATGACAGCGCTGAGCTACCTGGCAAAGGGGCGCCTGGGGGCGCTGTTTCAGCGTGTGAACGGGTTCTTTCTGCTTACCCTGTTACTCGGGGTGCTCACAGCGGTTTTTACGCTTGCCAAACTGGTGCTATTCCTGCTAAACAGCTATCCGATTCTGGTCTGGTCCTTTTTCATGGGATTGATCCTGGCCTCGGCCTGGGTGGTAGCTCAGCGCATCAAGCAATGGAATACGCTGGTTTTGCTGCTGCTGCTGGGCGGGACGGTCATCGCCTATTTCGTTACAGAAACCCGGATTATCAATACGCCAGATACAGGACCTTATGTATTTGTAGCCGGGCTAATATCCATCATGGCCATGATCCTGCCCGGTATTTCGGGGTCTTTTCTCCTGGTTGTCATGAACAAATACACCCTGATCATTTCAGCCATGTCCTCGATCGCAGAGGCCCTGAAAGATAGCGTAGCTGCGCTGTTTCAGGGTGAGTGGGCCGCGGTCACTGCAGCTTTCGGACAAGCCCAGGTGGTCCCGCTGTTATTTTTCTACACCGGTGCGCTTACCGGCTTGCTGACCTTTGCAAAGCTGCTCAACTGGTTGTTTCAGCGCTATCATGACTTTACCGTTGCGATGCTTACAGGCTTTCTGCTGGGCTCGCTCAACAAAGTCTGGCCCTGGAAAGAAACCTTATCTTATTACACAGATCGCCATGGTGAGCGGAAACCCCTTGAGCAGGAGAATATTCTACCTACCACCCTCGATGCCGATGTAGGAATAGCAGTAGGCCTGGCGCTAACTGGTTTTATCCTGGTTGTACTGATCGAAAGGAGCTCGGCTCAAGTTAAAAAACCTGCCTGATGCGTCTCTTTGGTCTGATCGGCTATCCCCTTGAGCACTCGTTCTCACCGCAGTACTTTGCCAACAAGTTCGAGCAGGAAGGCATTACCGACTGCGCGTATCGTGCTTTCCCGATCAAAGCCCTGGATGAGATCACAACCCTGCTTACCAGGTATCCAAACCTGGAGGGCCTGAATGTAACCAAGCCTTACAAGCAGATGGTACTGAATTACCTTAACACAGTAGATGGAGAAGCCTACAGCATCGGAGCAGTGAATACGATCAGGATCCGTTTCCGGGAAACGGAAGGCGGTTTTTACCTGAAAGGCTTCAATACTGACATCTATGGGTTTTACCACAGCCTGAATCCGCTGCTGACCTCTGATCACAAGCAGGCGCTCATCCTTGGAAGCGGAGGAGCAAGCAAAGCTGTTCAGTATGTCCTGGCATCTATGGGGATAGGCTATCGGCTGGTTTCCAGAAAGCCCGGTGAGCAGCGCATTAACTATGAAGAACTTACGCCTGATATTATAGCTAACAGCAAACTAATCATCAACTCCACACCTATTGGCACCCACCCGAGAGCGGATGAGGCCCCACCATTGGCTTACGAGGCCATCGGTTCTGAGCACCTGCTTTACGATCTGGTGTACAATCCCTCAGAGACCTTATTTATGCAAAAAGGCCGGGCAAAAGGTGCTACAGTAAAAAATGGCCGGGAGATGCTGGAACTTCAGGCCGAGCGAAGCTGGATGCTGTGGAATGAGGAATCCGGTTAAGTGCTAAAAGGCCAACGCCATGTTAAAGCTCACATCTCCGCCATTGGCAGCGCCCTCATCAATTAAGGCCAGCATGTTATTGCTTCCCAGGCCCAGCTTAAACGGACCAAGGCGCGTAGAGAGGTAAGGGCCAACAGCCGCCTGAGTATATCCGCCAAATGTTACACTGCCCCCGGCGTTCAGGTCATTGTTCAGGTTGTAGGTATACCCAAAGGATATGACTGACCGCTCCGTAGCCCGGAGATGGTTTTGAAAACCCTGCTGATAGTGAAGATAGATGTGATGCTGATAGAAAGTGTCACGCTTGTGAATATCCTTCCCTACTCGTAAGTGCGTCTGAAAAATACCACGAGCGCCCAGGGGCATGGTGTAATCCTCCTCTGTTTCTTCGTAGTCAATCACATCGCCCAGCGAGTCTGCTTTCAGAGCCAGGTCTTCCCCGTCCTCGTCAGGCCTCCCAACGGCCAGATCCACTCCCGTGAACTCATACGGGCCGGTTCGGCTATAATTCTCAGTTTCTTCTGTGAAAGTAACGCTGCCGAGATCAGCCACTGAAAGCCCAAAACTGATCTGCTCGTCCACCCGGATATTAACCCCGGCATCAACCCCGATACCGTTGCCGGTCCGGCTGATATCAACGGGAACATCTGAAACCTCGGCATCCGTATCGGGAATAGAAACATTGGCTTTTACATTACTTTCAAGCTCTAGCGAGCGGGCATTGGGGTTGGTATAAAGGCTAAGGTCTCCATCCTCCGTGTAAGCGCTTCCAATGCCCTCGAGGTAGCTAAAACGCAAGCCGGCCCTGAGGTCCACATCTCCCAGTTCAAAGGGTGCTGCCACGCCCAGTGAGTAAGTACGCATGGGCAGGGCATTGACCTTGATCTCGCCTAAGCGGATGTTCTGGTCACGGTACTGGCGATTGCCGTTCCATGCCAGGCTTACGAAAGTGCGGTTTAGCTGTACATTACTCAGCACCTCGGCCCCCGCAGCCACTGAAAAGGTGAACAACTCCTTATCCTGGTCATCATGTATCTTAACGCCGGCCTGCAGGGGCGTGATGACTGCACCTGCGGAGAATAAACTCTCAGTCTCAAACTGCCGGATGGTTCGCTCTACATCAGACTCTGTAAGGACATCGGTATTGGCTACGTCATTGATCTCTTTTACGCTCAGCGAGTTATTGCTGAACCAGGCATAGGTGTTAGCAATGCCTACCTCCCAGTTATCGAAACTTTTACCCAACAAGGCCGGCTGGTTATTAGCCGCTACCGTGGTGAAGTGCTGGTTATAATTAATCCCTGAATTCACCTGGGCGGTTACCGGGCCCGGTACCATGCTAAAACCCAGCAGTACTGCCAGAAGAAAGCCAAAACGCTGGCTTGCTGATAAGTAGAGGCGCTTGTGTCTCATTCGGCATTCACTTTTGCATCAACACCGATCTGAAGCCGCAAAAACGATTGATCCTCAATTTCCAGGGTCACTGATGGAATAGGACTTCCGTCAACATCCTCCACTACCGTGCTGGCCCGGAACTCCGTGCTCAGTTGATCGGCTTCTTTCAAAGCGTTTAGCTGATCGGTATCGATCTGGATGGTATCCACTGTCCGGGTCTGCTCCCCGATAACCAATCCGTCCTCATTCACAGGAGCCCCATCCAGCTGGATGCGCTTATTAAGGACAGAATCAACGATAGCCTGCTCATCATCCAGAAACAGGAGCTGGAGGTTAAAATTCAGCGGGAAGCGGTTTTCGAGAGAGATAAAGACCTGCCCGGAGGCTGAGGACGCGGTATCGGTAGGCCCGCTGTACGAAACATTCGAAGTATCGGTAATTGTGTAAGACTCTCCTTTGCTAATAACGAGCTTATTGATGTCCAGGAATACGAGTTCAAATTCAAAATCAGCCGGGCCTGCGTTATCAAAATTAACCTGCTCTCCGTTGCTACCTTCCGAAGTAAAATTCTCAAGGAAGAAATTGATGTCGTTTTCAACCAGCTTATCGGTTACAGTTTCTTCAAACCTGAATTCCTCGCCAGGGCCCACGGGTTCCTCTATAACCTTCCGGTATATTACGCTATCATTGCTTTGGTTCCGGAATACGATTTCGGTATCCGGACTTAGTGGAATGGGTAGGGAGTTTGTGACTCCGAGCTGAAAAACCAGCGAATCCGCTTCGATCTCCCTGAATACATCAGTTATTGAAAAGGGATACGGCCCTACCCTCCGATCGAGGTTGAAAGGGGGTACAGTCTGCTGACCCTGAAAGCCATTTTGGATATCACTGGGATTCACCTCCTGATTGAGAACAATATCTTCAAGCTGAGAGATATCCTCGATATTTACGCGTGAATCCACAGCAGGCCCGAAGTACTCAGGGGAGTAGTCCGGAGTTTCATCCGGGGTGTTACACGCTTTCAAAAGGAACAGGGCCATAATCAGAGGGATGAGCATGCAAAAGGATATAGCCCGCTGGCAGACCCATGTATTCAGCATAAGGAAGGATTTATTTTAAGCGCGGTACAATTAACAAGCCTGACAATTATATAACCTGAAGACAAAAATAGGGATTTATTCTACACCACAAAGCGGCAAAAATTAGCTTGAATGCCTATAGGTTTCGCATAAAATAAATAACACCGCCTTTTGTTACTGAGGCGGGGCAGGGATTTATGCCTTGCCACCTTACCTGTTACCCAGGCACTAAAGGAACACATTCCGACCAAAAAGGAATCGATCAAAGGATAAAACTGGAAGTATAACAACAAGTGCATACCCGACAGCTACCTGAGCCGCTCTGCTGATCGGACTTTCTGTTCGTCTTTCATGATGAAAAGATTAGCCATGAAAAAGCACAGGATGCTTACAATGGGCAGGAAAATGCCGAGCTGGTAGCTACTGTTACTCACACTGTTCGTAAAATAATCCTCAGTTGCCCCATCCGTGTAAAACAGCAGCAGCACAAGTAAGCCGGTCTCCAGGAGCATTGCCAGCCGCGATACACGCAACTGAAAGGTCCGGTTCGTGTAGAGGAAGATGGCCCCCAGGCCCAACAGGGAGGCCAGCCCATGCAGCCCAATCAGGTAAATATGGGTTTCCGAGGCTGCACGCTTGTCCTGAAGGGTAGTTTCGTAGCTAAGGTGGGTTAAACCAAGGCTTAACTGCTCAACAACCCGGTCGGAATCATTAGCCGCACTAGCAGACCAGAACTCAAAGCTGAACATCAAGCCGTTGGCTATCAGGGCTAGAATCAGAAAGAGGGTCTGCAGGCGTTGTATCATGCGGATTATGGGTTTTTTGAGCTTTGCAAAGTAAGGGATTTTACAAGGGCCAAGGAATAGCAGCTCCGGTGCACACGGCAGGAAAAGCCTCTGCCTTTCATAATTTTACCTTTCTGAAAACCTAAAGCCTTACGCATGACCGAAGCCTATATCATTGATGCCCTGCGTACCCCTGTCGGCCGTTATGGCGGAGCTTTGAGCTCCGTCCGGCCGGACGATATGGCAGCCCATGTGCTGACCCGTATTCTGGACCGGAATTCCGCCCTGCCCCATAATGCCATAGAAGATGTGATCATGGGGGCTGCGAATCAGGCCGGAGAGGACAACCGGAATGTTGGCCGCATGGCTGCCCTGTTAGCCCACTTGCCCGAGCAGGTGGCCGGGGTAACCGTCAACCGGCTCTGTGCCTCCAGCCTGCAATCCATCATGGATGCCTCGCGGGCAATCAAACTTGACGAGGGCAGCCTTTACCTCGCCGGGGGTGTAGAAAGCATGAGCCGTGCACCGTTTGTAGTCGGTAAGGCTGACCGGGCTTTTGACCGCAAACTGGAAATGGAGGATACAACCATTGGCTGGCGCTTTATCAACCCGGAGCTGGCGAAGCACTATTATCCCTACTCCATGGGCGGGACGGCCGAGAACGTAGCTGAACATTACCAGATCAGCCGGGAGGAGCAGGATGCCTTTGCTCATGGTACGCAGCAAAAGTACCAAAACGCCCATGAGCAAGGCCGGTTTCAGGACGAACTGATCCCGGTTACGATCCCTCAGCGAAAGGGGGAGCCCTTGGTAGTGGATACAGATGAACATCCCCGCCTATCGAGCCCTGAGAAGTTAGCTTCGCTACCCCCTGCTTTTAAAGAAGGGGGTAGCGTAACAGCAGGCAACGCAGCTGGGGTAAACGATGGAGCGGCCATCACTATAGCAGCCAGTGAGGAGCTGGTCAATGAATACAGCCTGAATCCGATGGCACGGGTTGTAAGTATGGCTGTAGCAGGGGTGGAGCCCGCCTATATGGGGCTTGGGCCTATTCCGGCTACCCAGAAGGCCCTGCGCCGGGCAGGCCTGAGCCTGAGTGATGTTGACCTTATTGAACTGAATGAAGCCTTTGCTGCCCAGTCTATTGCCTGCATCCGGGAGTTGGGCATTGACACGGAGATCCTGAACGTGAATGGCGGAGCAATTGCCCTCGGGCATCCCCTGGGCTGTAGCGGAGCCCGTATCTCCACCACGCTGCTGCACGAGATGCAGAAGCGCGATAACGTCCGCTACGGCTTAGCTACCATGTGTGTGGGAGTCGGGCAGGGGGCCGCTATCCTGTATGAGAAGGTTTAGCTGGTGCTCAGCAGCTGGGTTAACTTCCAGCAACCCGCATATCCTTACCTTTGCAAAAGAAAAAAGTCAGTGAAACCGTAAACTTAGCTAGTTATGGCCAAAATCCTCATAGTGGATGACGAGGAAATGATCCGTGAGACGCTGAAGGATATCATAGGCAACGAAGGGTACGAAACAGAGGAGGCTAAGGAAGGCCAGGAAGCCCTTAACCTGATCAAGAAGAACAGGTTTGACTGTGTTCTGCTGGACATCAAGATGCCCAAAATGGACGGAATGGAAGTTCTGGGCCATATCATTGAGCTATCCCCGGATACACCAGTGGTGATGATCACCGGGCACGGGGACGAGGAGAGTGCCTTTGAGGCCGCTAAAAAAGGTGCTTATGATTTCATAACCAAGCCCCCTGATCTGAACCGCTTGCTTGTCACCGTTCGTAACGCGCTGGACCGGGCTAACCTTGTGAGCGAGCGCAATGCGCTGAAGCAGCAGGTTACCCAGACCCGTGATATCATAGGGGAGTCATCGGCTATTCAGCATATTAAGCAGACCATAGACAAAGTAGCCCCGACTGATGCGCGAGTCCTGGTGACCGGTTCCAACGGAACAGGAAAAGAGCTGGTAGCTCGTTGGTTACATGAAAAGAGCAACCGTCAGTCCAGCGAGCTAGTGGAGGTCAACTGTGCAGCCATTCCTTCTGAGCTAATCGAGAGTGAGCTATTCGGCCATGAGAAGGGCTCTTTTACCTCGGCTATTAAGCGCCACATCGGCAAATTTGAGCAAGCGCACGGAGGCACACTCTTCCTGGATGAGATCGGGGACATGAGCCTCTCAGCGCAATCAAAAGTGCTACGGACCCTCGAAGAGCACAAAATCTACCGGGTTGGTGGAGATAAAGCAGTAGATGTGGATGTCCGGGTTATTGCTGCAACCAACAAAGACTTAGAGGCCGAGATCGAGGCCGGGAATTTCCGCGAGGACCTTTACCACCGGCTGAGCGTGATTGTACTGCATGTACCATCCCTGAATGAGCGCCCGGATGATATCCCTGTTCTGGCAAGACACTTCATGGAGGAGCTCTGCCACACCTACGGAATGGAGGTCAAAACCTTTAGCCATGAAGCGCTGGAGGCCCTGAAGCAGGTCAACTGGACCGGGAATATCCGTGAACTGCGTAATGTGATAGAGCGCCTGGTTATCCTGACTTCCGGTCAGGTAGAGCGGGATGATGTTCAGGCTTACGCTAACACCGGCAAACAGCAGCAACAGCAAGCTACGCCCGCCTCTGCTCAGTTAAACTTTGACCTGGAGGAGTATAACCAACTGCAGGATTTCAAGAGCCAGGCCGAAAAGCGCTTTATTGAAGAAAAGCTAGACCAGAACAACTGGAATATCAGCCAGACGGCTGAGCAGATCGGTATTCAGCGAAGCCACCTTTACAATAAGATGGAACGGTACGAGATCAAGAAAGAGAAGGCCAGCTGAGAACCGGTTTTGCCCGCAGCTTGGCTATGAGCGAGCGCCCGGCGGGCGCGGATCTGTATTGCTCTGCCCCAGCCACTCGATTTTGAACAGATCGCTCCGTTTGTCTTTGTGATTGGTAACACTGCCGTTCATCCGTAGCTGTTTGAGGAGATCCAGGTCCAGATCAGCCACAAGGGTCATCTCCGTGTTGGGTGTTGCTTCTGCGATCACACCATCATGAGGAAAGGCAAAGTCTGAAGGCGAAAAAACCCCCGCCTGTGAGTACTGAATATCCATGTTCTCAACCCGCGGCAGGTTGCCTACACTACCTGAAATGGCCACATAGCACTCGTTCTCGATGGCCCGGGCCTGAGCGCAGCGCCGGACCCGGAGATAAGCATTCTTGGTGTCCGTCCAGTAAGGAACAAAGAGGATATTGATTCCGCTCTCAGCCTGCAGCCGCGAGAGCTCTGGGAATTCAGCATCATAACAGATCAGGATACCAACCTTGCCTACATCCGTATCAAAAGTCCGGAGCTCCTTACCGCCCTGCACACCCCAGTAAGTACTTTCATCCGGGGTGATGTGAAGCTTGTACTGCTCATCGTAAGTGCCGTCCCGGCGGCAGAGGTAAGAGGTGTTGTACAGCCGGTCATTGTCGTACACGGGCATGCTCCCGCTTATGATGTTGATGTTGTAGGAAACGGCCATATGGAGCATCTGCTCCCGCAATGGCTCTGTGTATTGCGCTAGGGAACGAATAGCATCCGCTGGAGATTTCTCGTTGAATTGCGTCATCAGCGGCCCGTTGAAGAACTCCGGGAAGAGGGCAAAATCCGATTGGTAGCCGGCTAAGGTGCTCACAAAGTACTCAACCTGCTGCAGCAGGTCATCGAAAGAACTAACACTGCGCATCTGCCACTGCACAACACCCAGCCGCACTACAGCCTTTTGCCGGCCAATGAGCTGTTCTTCCTCTTCGTAGTAAATATTGATCCACTCCAGCAATGTGGCGTATGACTTGGAATCCCGATCGTCAGGCAGGTAGTTGGTTATCACTTTCCTGACGTGGAAGTCATTGCTTATCTGGAAGCTCAGGATCGGGTCAAAAACCTCCTTTCGCTTAACCAGGTCAATGTACTTCTGCGGGGACATGTCATCGCTGTAATGCTTGTAATTCGGAATGCGCCCGCCTGTAACGATAGCTCTGAGGTTCAGATTCTCACATAGCTCCTTCCGCGCATCGTACAGCCGCCGGCCAAGCCGAAGGCCCCGGTATTCAGGATGCACAAAGATGTCAACACCATACAGCGTATCGCCATGCGGATCGTGGGTTGTGAGGTAACCTTCGCCGGTTATCTGGTCGTAGGTGTGTTTGTCACCATAATGCTCATAGGTAATGATCACACTCATGGCTGCTGCTACCACCTTTCCGCTATCCTCTATGCAGATCTGGCCGTCCGGGAAGCGGTTGATCTGAGCCTTAAACTGATCATACGTCCATGCGCCCATATCCGGGTATACCTGGTCCATGATCTCCCGGATGTCCTCGTAGTCATCAATTCCAAGCTTGCGAAGGGTCAGCATGTACTCAGAAACGCCCGGTGCATCAGTTGGCATAGCGTGTCCTGTATCTTTTCAGTAAGGTTTTTCAATCTGGCCGGCTACCATTCAAACAATCAAAAACTGGCAGGCAAAGCCTTGTTTTCCCAATGTTTAACCACTATCCAGCCACTCTGTTGGCGTAGTGCCTTGCATATC
>CAYYUA010000003.1:96261-116772 GCA_964474835.1 uncultured Sphingobacteriales bacterium | reverse complement strand
GTGCCCCCGCTTGGATTCGAACCAAGAACCCTCTGATTAAGAGTCAGATGCTCTGCCTTTGAGCTACAGGGGCTGTTTGCTACAAAATTACTCCTTCTGGGCGAGCTACCCAAATGCCCAAAGCCCGCTGCTATCCCTTTTTAGCAACGCCTAAAAAAGCCAGGCATACCGGGAGCTGATCGCTGCAAAAGTAGTTCTAACCCAACTTTAGGTAACAGCACTTATCGCACTGTAAATCAGTAATTTAGCATACTTGTAGTAGTTACTAAAAAGTTGGCGCTGTTTGTTGACTTTTTAGCCCATTTTGTCAATATTTGTGGTAGAAAGTGGGAGATCGTGGCAGCACTTGAACAAACCGGACCGGATACATGGCAGGCTTACTCGGGGAATATGAATGCAGGCTTGACCGCAAAGGGCGGTTTGCCTTACCAGCCGGGCTTAAAAAGCAGATCCCCGGGGAGGCGCAGGGCCAGTTCGTCATTAACCGGGGAATCGAACGCTGCCTGGTCTTATACCCCGCTAACGAATGGAACAAGATCACAGCGGAAATCGAGAAGCTGAATGAGTACGACCGCGATAACAGGCGATTTATGCGCTATTTCTTCCGGGGCGCTACCGCCCTTACACTTGATAATTCCGATCGCCTGCTTATCCCGCAGCAGCTGCAAAAACATGCTGGAATTGAGCGTGACCTGATCCTTTTTGCCTACACCAATAAAGTAGAGCTATGGGATCAGGCAACCTATGAGCAGCTTATGGAGGATGAACCTGAAGACTTTGCCCTTTTAGCTGAGCGCATCATGGGATCGCTGAACACCGATGAACGAAACACGGGCGAATGATCACTTACCATACTCCGGTTCTTCTGGATCAAACCATCGAGGGGCTGGCTATTCAGCCGGACGGGCGGTACGTTGATGCCACGTTTGGCGGGGGTGGTCATGCACAGGTGATCCTGGACCAGCTTGGGCCGGAAGGGCGGTTAGTTGGCTTTGATAAGGATGGCACAGCAGCCGGTAACGAGCCAACTGATAAGCGCTTCCAGCTGGTAAACCACGATTACGCGTACATTGCCAATTTTATCCGCTACCTCCATCTTGCTCCGCTCGATGGGATCCTGGCAGACCTGGGCGTTGCCTCCCATCACCTGGATACGGCTGACCGGGGCTTCACCTACCGGGCCGAAGCGCCCCTGGACATGCGGATGGATCAGGAAAGCCCTACCACGGCCGCTCAGATCCTGAATACAGCCCCTACTGGCGAGTTACAGCGCATCCTGGGCCAGTATGGCGAGGTGAAGAATGCCCGCCAGGTAGCGCAGGCCATTGTAGAAGCCCGGCAGCAGCAGCGCCTGACAACCACTGGTCAGCTTACGGCTGTGCTGCAGCAGACCATTCACGGGCAGGATAAGCTGGCACGCTATCAGAGCCAGGTTTTCCAGGCGCTGCGGATTGCGGTCAATGAAGAGCTTTCAAACCTCAAAGCTTTTCTGCAGGCTGCTGTTCCGCTGCTCAGGCCGGGAGGCCGTATAGCTGTTATGACTTATCACTCGCTGGAGGACCGGCTGGTGAAGCACTTCTTCAAAGCCGGAAACTTCACCGGCAAGCCGGAAAAAGACATCTACGGGCAGGAACAGGCGCCACTTGAGCCCGTGACCCGCAAGCCCTTGTTGCCTTCAGATGCCGAAATAGCAGAGAATCCCAGGGCCCGGAGTGCCAAGCTCCGCATTGCCCGGAAAAAAGCAGAGCCGCCCTATGCCTGATATCCCGGACAATCACATCCGAAACAGCAGGGGCACGCAGTCAGGCTCCCCTGGCAATGGAGGCCTCTTTAACCGGGCAGTAGCCAGTAAGTTTATCCCGTTTATGATCTACCTGGCCATCTGGGGGATCGTTTACATCGGCAATCGTCATTATGCGCAGCAGGTGGAGCTCGAGGTGAGTGAGCTGCAGGAAGAGCTTCAGACCTACCGCTCTGAGTACCTGACCATGAAAGCAGAACTGATGCGCCGTACCAAGCAGTCAGAAGTGGCACGCATGGTGGATACACTCGGACTGCAGGAACTCACCACTCCGCCGGAGAAGATCCGTATTGAACCGCCAGAATCCGCCCAAAAGCCCCGGCCTTGAATATCAAAAAAGACATCCTCTGGCGTGCCTATGTGGTAGTCGGGTTAGTTGTTATACTGGCCGGGGCTGTGGTATGGCGAATTGCTGATATCCAGTATGTAGAGGGAAGCCGCTGGCGCACCATGGCTGACAGCCTTACCACTTCCTACCGGAGTATTGAGTCCAAGCGCGGCAATATTTACTCAGCCGATGGAAGCCTGATGGCGACCTCCCTCCCGATATACGAGATAAGGCTGGACCTGATGGCAGATGGCCTTTCGCGGGACCTGTTTTACAGTAAAGTAGACACGCTGAGCCACTGCCTGAGTGATTTTTTTGAGGACCAACCCGCCACTGCCTACAAGCGCACCCTTATTCAGCAGCGCAGGAAAGGCGAGCGCTATTTTCTGCTGAAGCGTAACATCAATCACAATGAGCTGAAGAAACTACGCCAGTTCCCCATCTTCCGCAGGGGGCGCTACGGCGGGGGATTTATAGCCCGCGAACAGAGTAAGCGGATCAAACCACTCGGCAAGCTGGCAAGCCGTACCCTCGGCTACAAAGTGGACGGAGTACAGGGTGTCGGGCTTGAAGGCGCCTACAACCAATACCTGACCGGCCGGGAGGGCAAGCGCCTGATGCAGAAGGTCCGGAATGGTAAGTGGATTCCTATCAATGCTGAAAATGAGCTGGAACCAGAAGATGGAAAGGACCTGATCACAACCCTCAACACCGATATTCAGGACGTAGCAGAGAGTGCGCTGAGCCAGACCCTCAGGAAACACCAGGCAGCCCATGGCTGCGCGGTGGTCATGGAGGTGGAAACCGGAAAGGTCAAGGCTATTGCCAACCTGGGCCGTAACAAGGATGGTTCTTACACCGAGAACTACAACTATGCCATTGGCGAGAGCCTGGAACCGGGTTCTACCTTCAAGCTGGCCTCTGCTGTTGCCCTTCTGGAAGATGGCTACTACCAGCCCGGTGATTCGCTCCGCACGGGGGACGGCAGCCGGGAATTCTACGGTTACGAGATGCAGGACGCCCGCCAGGGTGGTTACGGCACGATCACGTTTGAGCGCGCCTTTGAGGTATCCAGCAATGTTGGCTTTTCCACTGCCATCCACAAAGCCTACAAGGACAATCCCGGGGCCTACATCCAGGCCCTGAAAGACCTGCGCCTGCACAAGCGGCTGGATATTCCGCTGCAGGGTACGGGCAAGCCGGTTATCAAATCTCCGGACCATGAGGACTGGAGCAGTATCACCCTGCCCTGGATGGCGATCGGTTACGGCGTACGGCTGACCCCCTTGCAGCTGTTGGCTTTTTACAATGGCATTGCCAATGACGGGACACTGGTCAAGCCCCGTTTTGTGAACAGCATCCGGGAGGTCGGTAAAACAGTCCGGGATTTCGAGAAGAGCGTCCTGAAGCCGCGCATGTGCTCTGAAGAGACTGCTCAGCAGGCCAGGGACATGCTGGCCGGGGTTGTGCAGGAAGGGACTGCGGCAAACCTCCAGACAAAGGCTTACCAGATAGCGGGTAAAACGGGTACTGCCAAGATCGCTAACGGTACAGGCTACGCTCCGGGTGACCATAACTACCAGGCTTCTTTTGTGGGCTTCTTTCCGAAAGAAAATCCGCAGTACTCGTGTATTGTGGTGGTAAACCGGCCAACCCAGGGGCTCTACTACGGGGCGCGCGTGGCAGGCCCGGTATTCCGCGAGATCGCGGATAAGATCTATGCCTATGATTTCCCGATCCACGAGTTCTACCCGGAAGAGCATCAAAACAGCCAGCTTCACCTACCTCCTATCGCACAGACGCAACAGGACAAAGCCCGGCAGCTCTGCCAGGCCCTGGGGCTGCCTTTCCAGCAGCCTAACCAGCCGCTGAACTGGATCAGGGCCACTGCCAGCCAGGGCCAGGCCCTGAAGCTTAAGGAGCAATCGATGAGCGCGAAGGTTGTGCCTGACGTCAGGGGAATGGTGCTAGCTGATGCCCTCTATGCCCTCGAGAAGCGGGGGCTTGAGGTAAAGGCTTCCGGCAAAGGGGAAGTTATTGCCCAGTCTGTCAGGCCGGGGACCTCCATCAGGGCCTACAATGCCGTTAAACTAACCCTTCGTTAAGTATGAAACCCCTGAGCGCCATACTGCCCCCGGAAGCTCCAGCGCCTGCCAGCGGTGATCCCATGATCACCGGTGTAGCCCTGGACTCGCGTCATGTAGCGGAGGGAGGCCTGTTTGCGGCTATTGCCGGTAGCGCCCAGGATGGGCACGACTACATCGCAGATGCTGTGAGCCGGGGGGCGCAGGTCATTCTTTACCAGCACGCTGAGGT
Source organism: uncultured Sphingobacteriales bacterium (assembly GCA_964474835.1). Lineage (GTDB taxonomy): Bacteria > Bacteroidota > Bacteroidia > CAILMK01 > CAYYUA01 > CAYYUA01. The sequence goes on along the minus strand of CAYYUA010000003.1, from coordinate 112,327 downwards.
AGCGCTACCTGCAGCGGTAACCGGCATACAGGTTCAGAATCCAGCCCGGGTTCTTGCCCTGCTTGCCCATAATTTTTATGACCGGCCATCCGAGGAGTTAGCCGTAACTGGTGTTACCGGTACTAATGGAAAAACCTCTGCCTGCTCCTTCCTCTACCAGTTATTCACCAACCTGGGTTACCGAACCGGGCTCATTGCTACGACTGGTGTATACATTGACCAGGAAGCGGTTCAAACCAACCATACCACTCCCGATGCCATCACCCTGGCTCAGCTACTCCGTAGAATGGCGGACAGCAAGGTTACCCATGTCTTTATGGAGGTTAGCTCGCACGCCCTGGTACAGGAGCGCGTAACGGGCATTGCTTTCCGGGGTGCGGCCTTTACCAATATCACACACGAGCATCTGGATTACCATGGGACGTTTCAGGCTTACATCGAAGCTAAGCAACGGCTTTTCCGGATGCTTCCCGGGGATGCTTTTGCCCTTACCAACCGGGATGATAAACGAGGCCTCATCATGACGCAGGATACGCAAGCGCATCTCCGGACTTACGGCCTTCAGGGGATGGCAGACTACCAGGCGCAGGTAGGTGAGCACGATATGAACGGGATGGCGCTGAGGCTTGGCAGCCAGACGGTTTATACCACTGTTATCGGTACTTTCAATGCGTACAACCTGTTGCTGGCCTATGGTATTGGGCGGGAGCTGGGCCTCTCCGAGCCTGAGGCCCTGACTGGCTTAAGCCTGATAAAGCCACCGAAAGGCCGGATGCAGCTATTGCACGGGGCCAATGGTATAACCGGCATCGTGGATTATGCGCACTCTGCCGATGCCCTGATGCATGCCCTTCAGACCATCCAGGCTGCCAATAAGCACGAGGGCCAGGTGCTGGTAGTTATGGGATGCGGGGGCGACCGCGATACCGCCAAGCGACCGGAAATGCTTCGCACAGCCCTGTCTTACGCCCATCAGGTTGTTATCACGGCGGACAATCCCCGATCAGAAGATCCGGCTGCCATTGCCAGGGATATGGAAGCAGGCGCCTCGGAGGAGCAGATGAGCCGGGTACTCACCATCCTGGACCGTAAGCAGGCTATCAGGACGGCTACAAGGCTGGCTGGTAAGGGAGCGATCATCCTGGTAGCTGGCAAAGGCCACGAATGCCACCAGGAGGTAAACGGGGTGTATTATCCCTTTGATGATCAGGCAGTGCTGGCGCAGAGCCTGAGTATCGACCATCACCAAATTAACCCTTCTGCCTGAGCTATGCTGTATTACCTGTTCACATACCTTGAGCAAAGTGTTAATGTCCCGGGAGCCGGCCTCTTCCAGTTCATCTCGTTCCGGGCTGCAATGGCTATCCTGGTTTCAGTATTCATTGCCCTGTTTTTCGGTAAGCGCATTATCCGGATCCTGCAGCGGCAGCAGATCGGTGAAACGGTGCGGGAGCTGGGGCTTCAGGGCGAGCACAGCAAGACCGGCACCCCGACCATGGGCGGGATTATTCTGCTGCTGGCCATTTTCATTCCCACGCTCCTCTTTGCTAAGCTGGGTAACGTATACATTCTGCTCAGCCTTGCGGCTACCGTTTGGCTGGGCATCATCGGTTTTCTGGACGATTACATCAAGAATTTCCTGAACAATAAGGAAGGGCTGGCTGGCCGCTTTAAGCTCGTAGGGCAGATCGGGCTGGGCCTGCTGGTAGCCCTGGTTGTCTATTTTCACTCGGATGTGGTGATCCGGGAGCATGTAACGCAGGAACAGTACGAAGAACTTGTGGCGGAAAACGGGGACGTGCAAGTGGTAAGTAAAAATCCGGAAAAAGCAGAACCTTACCTCGTTCAGCACAAGTCTACTGAAACGACCATCCCCTTCCTTAAGAACAATGAACTGGACTATGCCGAGTTGCTGGCCTTCATGGGGGATAACTATCAATCCTGGTCGTGGCTGATCTACATCCCGCTGATCATCTTTATTGTGACAGCCGTCTCAAACGGGGCCAACCTGACCGATGGCCTTGACGGGCTGGCAGCGGGGGTTTCAGCTATTGTCCTTACAACGCTCGCTGCCTTTGCCTATGTATCGGGCAATACCATCTTTGCCAATTACCTGAATATCATGTACATCCCTAACCTGGGCGAGGTGGTCATTTTTGCGGGCGCCATGGTCGGGGCCTGTATTGGTTTTCTGTGGTTCAATGCCTACCCGGCTCAGGTTTTTATGGGGGATACCGGCAGCCTTTCCCTCGGCGGGCTGATCGCAATACTGGCGATCATTGTTCGGAAGGAGCTCCTGATCCCCCTTATCTGCGGGATCTTTCTCATAGAGTCCCTCTCCGTTATCCTTCAGGTTGCCTATTTCAAATACACCAAACAGAAATATGGAGAGGGCCAGCGTATCCTGCAGATGAGCCCGCTCCATCACCATTACCAGAAAGTCGGTTACCCGGAGCCTAAGATCGTTACCCGTTTCTGGATCATTGGTATATCCCTGGCCCTTATATCAGTCTTAACCCTGAAACTCCGCTGATCCCATGACCTTTCAGCCTGACCATATTGCGATCCTTGGCGCTGGTGAAAGCGGTATCGGGGCAGCTATCCTGGCCCGGCAGCAGGGCCATGCCCCTCTGCTCATAGAGGAGCAAAGGCTTAATCCTGACACCAGAGCCGCTCTACAGGAGGCCGGTATTCCCTTCGAGGAGGAAAGCTCAATTGATTCAGCCCGGCTATTGCATTTTGATTGGCTGGTCAAAAGTCCGGGTATTCCGCCCTGGCATCCGGTCGTGGAACAAGCCCGTCAGCATGACCTGCCGGTCATTGGGGAGGTAGAGCTGGCTAGCTGGTTTACCAGGGCCACCCTTATTGGTGTAACGGGAACCAACGGCAAGACGACCACGGTCAATCTGCTGTATCAGCTCCTGGCTGAGGCTGGCTATGATGTGGGATTGGCTGGTAACACCGGGGCAAGCTTCAGCCGGCAGCTAACCCGGCAGGACCACGCATACTGGGTCCTGGAGCTAAGTAGTTTTCAGCTGGAAGACATCCGGCACTACCATAACAGCATCGCCATTCTGCTGAACATTACACCGGACCACCTGAACCGCTACCCCGGCGGTATGCCAGGATATGCGGAGGCCAAATTCCGGATAACCCTCAATCAGACCGCCAACGATTGTTTTATCTTCAACTTAGATGATCCGTATACGCAGCAGTATCAGTCGCAGTACGCCAATTTAGCAGCGCAGCAGCTTCCTTTCAGCCAGGAGCCAAAGCCTGAGGCTGGTGCCTGGATCGATAAAGGTTCCTTGTACCTGCAAGGCAGCGGGTCATCAGCTTCTATTCCGCTGGCAGCGATTCCGTTTTCCGGGTCGCATCAGTATCAGAATATCCTGAGTGCCTCGCTGGCCGCCTTCACCTTAGGGGTTGGCGCTGATCAGATCACCGCAACCCTCCAGGCTTTTGAGGCCGTTCCACACCGGATGGAGGAAATCGCAGGGCCTGCCGGCCTCACGTTTATCAATGATTCCAAGGGCTCAAACCTGGATGCAACCTTCTATGCGCTTCAGACGGTGTCCGCCCCGGTTATCTGGATTGCCGGCGGGCAGGATAAGGGCAACGCCTACAGCCAGCTGCAGGACTTAGTAGCTGAGAAGGTCAGGCACCTCGTAGCCCTGGGTGCGGATAACGCTGCGCTGGCCGGGGCCTTCCGGGATGTCGTTCCCATCTCAGAGACTCAGCAGATGAGCGAGGCTGTTAGGCTGGCATACCAGCACGCCAGAGCCGGGGATACCATTCTTCTATCGCCGGCCTGCGCCAGTTTTGACCTTTTCCGGGATTTCACTGATCGCGGTGATCAGTTTAAGGCAGCTGTAGCGGGGCTTCCAGCAACCTCAAAAACCACGTCAGCTCGTTAGTATGCGCCAGATCATTCGCAATACAAAGGGAGATTTCGTCATATGGCTGGTCATATTTTTCCTGTCTATGTTCTCCATCCTGGCGGTTTACAGCTCAGTAGGAACCCTGGCTTATCGCCTGCAGGACGGCAATACAGAGTATTACCTGGTTAAGCATACCATTTTAATGGTGCTGGGCATCGGGGCCATTTACCTGTGCCACCTGATTGACTTCCGCTATTATTCACGCCTTGCTCAGCTGCTGTTGTATGTATCCATTCCCCTGCTGCTTATCACTTATTTCCTGGGGGTGGATGTCAACCAGGCTAAGCGGTGGCTGGTGGTACCGGGCCTGGATGTAACTTTTCAGACCTCCAACGTGGCTAAGCTGGGCCTGGTGATGTTTACGGCCCGGATGCTGAGTAAGAAACAACACATCATCAAGGACTTCAAGCGGGCTTTCCTCCCGGTCATGTCCGCCATTTTCGTCATTTGTGGCCTGATTGCCCCGGCTGACTTTTCCACTGCTGCTATCCTTTTCACCGCATGTTTTATCCTGCTGTTTGTAGGGCGGGTGAACCTCAAACACCTGGGCCTGCTTGTAGGCAGTGGAGTTCTGGCTCTGACGCTCTACATCGGTGTTGCAAGCTTAACTGGCATAGATAGCCGGGTTGGTACCTGGGAGGAGCGCATCGAGTCGTTTAACAATGAGGAACATATATCCTACCAGAACCGCCAGGCCAATATAGCTATCGCCACTGGTGGCGTGATCGGTAAGGGGCCCGGCAACAGTACACAGCGCAGCTTTTTGCCCAATCCGTTTTCAGATTTCATTTATGCCATCATTATTGAAGAGTGGGGCATCACAGGTGGGCTGTTTATCCTGTTCCTTTACCTGGTCGTGCTTATGCGGTCGCTGCGGATCGTCCTCAAATCACCGCGGGCTTTCGGGGCTTTTCTCTCCCTTGGACTCAGCCTGCTGCTGGTATTACAGGCCTTGGTTAACATGGGCGTGGCCGTTCATCTTATTCCGGTGACCGGGCTGAACCTGCCAATGGTAAGCATGGGCGGTACTTCCTTGCTGTTTACCTGCTTTTCGTTCGGCATTATCCTGAGTGTAAGCCGCTATATCGAAGAGAACGAAGAGGATGACGGAGAAAGTGAAAGTCTTACCACTCGAAATGTTGCAGCCTCATGACGCAATCCGTAGCTCAAAGCAGCGGCCGTGGTCTCCGGGTTGTCATCAGTGGTGGTGGCACTGGAGGGCACCTGTTCCCGGCGCTGGCTATTGCCAGGCAGCTGCAGCTCGAGGACCCTCGGACTGAGGTAATGTTTGTCGGGGCACACGGCCGGATGGAGATGGAAAAAGTGCCGGCGCATGGTTACCGCATCAAGGGGCTCTGGATTGCTGGAATGGTCCGCGGCGCTGTTCTGAAGAACCTACTTTTGCCTTTCAAGGTCATCGTTAGCATAGTCCAGGCCTGGTGGCTCCTCACGCGGTTTAAGCCGGACATTGCTATCGGAACAGGCGGATTTGCCAGCGCCCCGCTCCTCTACGAGGCTACGCTGAAAGGCATCCCAACCCTGATCCAGGAGCAGAACTTTTACCCGGGCCTCACCAACCGGCTGCTGGCTAAGTCAGTTGACCGCGTGTGTGGCGTGTATGAGGAGTTGAGTCAGTACTTCGGCAGTCAGAAGCTTGTTATTACCGGAAACCCTGTACGGGAAGCCCTTAAAGCAACTAACCATACGGCAGGCAGCGCACGCACAAACTTTGGGCTGGCGGCTGATAAACCTACATTCCTGGTTATTGGCGGCAGCCTGGGGGCAACCACCCTGAATCAGGCTATCGCAGCCATACTTCCTGACCTGGCTGATGATGGTATCCAGGGTATCTGGCAGACCGGACCTGACTTCTACCAGCAAAATGGTGAGCAATGGCAACGCCAGTATGGTGAGGCTGTAAAAGTTCAAGCCTTTATAGAAGACATGAGCCAGGCCTACAAAGCAGCTGATCTGGTGATCTGCCGGGCCGGCGCCATCACATTAGCCGAACTGGCCTATCTTGGTAAGGCAGCCATGCTTGTTCCCTCGCCCAATGTAGCAGCTGATCATCAGACCAAAAATGCTCAGGTTCTGGAAGCCCATCAGGCAGCTATTCTGGTGCCGGATAATGAGGCTGAGCGGAGAATACCAGCAGAGCTGCCGAACCTTCTGAAAGATCAGCCGCAGCTTGCAAAGCTGGCCGAACAGATCAGGGCCTTTGCGCGCCCGGCTGCCACCCAGCATATTGTAGAGGAGGTTTTTAGCCTTGCCGGCAAATCATTCCGGAAGGATTCCGCCAAAGCCGTGGATGAGCAGCGTCTTACAAGTAGTGTCAACCCCAAAGCTGAGTCCTGAGCCATGTCGCTGAGCACCTATCACAACATCTACATGCTGGGTATCGGAGGCATCGGTATGAGTTCGCTGGCGCGGTACTTTGCTCATCAGGGCCACTATGTAGCCGGGTATGATCGCACTTCTTCGGCCATTACGCAGCAGCTTCAGGCGGAGGGTATTGCTGTTCATTTCAGTGAAGCCTTAGCTGATGCCCCGGATTTCCTTTTCACAGAACCTGACCATACGCTTGTGGTCTACACGCCGGCAATTACAACCGCCCATCCGGTACTGGCCTATGTCACCTCGCACAACTATTCACTGAAAAAGCGCAGCGCGGTACTCGGTGAGCTCTCCAGGATTTATGATACCATAGCAGTTGGCGGGGCTCATGGCAAGACCTCTACCTCAGCTTTTATAGCACATGTTCTGCGGACAGCCGGTATTCCCTTCTATGGCTTCCTGGGCGGTATCAGTACCAACTACCAGACTAACTTTCTGGCGCCCCGGCAGAACCAGGAAGCTGCCCTGATGCTGACCGAAGCGGATGAGTACGACCGCTCTTTCCTTGAGCTGCAGCCTGCGGTTACCGTTCTGACGTCAACTGATGCGGATCATCTGGATATCTACAAAACAGCCTCTGCACTCTATGAAGCCTACCAGCAGTTTACCGCTAAAACCCGGTCAGGTGGAAGGCTCATCCACCCCCTTGGCTTTGACGTCCCATCCCTTGCAAAAGATGTCCAGACGCAGTGCTTTCAGCTGGAAGAAGGCGATGGGCACGCTACCAACCTGCGGATAGCAGATCATCAGTATCACTTTGACCTGAATGTTGAGGAAAGCCGTATTAGCGTGAGCCTACCAGTGCCGGGGCGGCACAATGTCCTGAACACCATTGCAGGCGCCCTGGCTACTCAGCCCTTTGTAAACCCTGCGTCACTTCAGCAGGCCATTCAGACCTACGCAGGGGTTAAGCGGCGGTTTGAAGTGATCACCGAAACCGCTCAGCAAGTCCTGATAGACGACTATGCCCATCATCCGAGTGAGCTCGATCACACCATAGCTACCATTCGGGAACTATACCCTGCTGCTGGTGTCACCGGTATCTTTCAGCCACACCTGTATTCCCGCACCCGGGATTTTGCAGCTGGCTTTGCCAAAAGTTTATCGGCTCTGGATCGGGTGGTGCTGCTTCCCATCTATCCGGCACGGGAAGAACCAATAGCAGGTGTTTCTGCTCAGCTTATTTATGATCAAGTGGAAAATCAAGATAAATATTTCATTAATAAATCCGATGTTGAGTCATTTATCGGGCGCGATGAAAATCATTTACTTGTAACTTTGGGAGCTGGAGATATTGCTGATATAATTCCAACCCTAAAAGAAGTCATAAAAGCCAAAGCTTATACATGAGGCGCTTAGCAGACGCCATACGATCCTTTATTCAGTCACAGGGCAGCATGTGGCTAAGTACGCTGGTTGCCCTGGGTGCTCTGGTCATCATGGCAGGTTTGGCGGAGGATCGCTATGCGAGCGCCCGCACACGAGGAATTGACATAGATATCAGTAAGCAGGCTGACTTTCACTTCGTCAAACAGACCGAGGTTAAGCAACAGCTACAGCGCTATCTGCCAGCTATGCCCCGTCAGTACCCATTCTCCGAGTTGCCACTTAGCGATTTTGAGGAAATGCTGGAGCAGAGGGCTCATGTAGCTAGCGCGGAGGTTTTTACAGGCATAAGCGGGCACCTGGCAGTCCGGATACGTCAGCGTAAACCACTGGTCCGGATTATTAACGCTGAGCAGGAGAGCTTTTACCTGGATGAAGCGGGAGAGCGCATGGCTTTTTCGCCGGATTACGATGCCCCGCTCCTGACAGCTTCCGGGGCCATTCAGGCTGATCCTACCGACAGCCTCTCCGGGCAGGCAGCTCGGCAGCTGCAGGCTATTCAGCAGGTAAGCCGGTATATCCGGCAGGACTCGTTCCTGAGGGCGCTTACTGGTCAGTTGTATGTAGCCTCGAACCAGGATATCCAGCTAGTACCAAGAATCGGAGAGCAAACTATTGTGCTTGGCAGAGCAGAGGACCTGGCCGATCGCTTTGCCAAGCTTAAGGCTTTCTACCGGAAAGTACTGCCCAGTGAGGGCTGGTACACCTACGACCAGATTAACCTGAAGTACGAAAAACAGATTGTAGCAAAAAAGTAAACGCACGCCCGTATGGCCAATGAAATTGTAGTAGGCCTGGACATTGGCACTACTAAGATCTCCGCGATTGTTGGGCGGAAAAACGAAGACAACAAAATTGATGTCCTCGGGCTCGGCAATAGCCAGTCTGACGGGGTTTCTCGCGGGGTTGTCACTAACATCGATAAGACTGTGGAAGCCATCAGGGATGCTGTGGATCAGGCCTCTTCAAAGTCCAATGTGGCTATCAAGGTCGCCCATGTGGGTATTGCCGGCCAGCACATCAAAAGCCTGCAGCACCGGGGGCTTATCGTTCGCAGTGAGCGGGATGAAGAGATCAACAGTGCAGACACCAGCCGCCTGATCGAGGATATGTACAAGCTGGCTGTTCAGCCCGGCGAGGAGATCATTCATGTTATTCCGCAGGAGTACATTGTAGACAATGAGCACGGCATCAAGGATCCCATTGGCATGGCTGGCGTCCGGCTTGAGGGCGACTTCCACATTATTACAGGCCAGGTGACGGCCGCTAAGAACCTTTACCGGTGTGTGAAAAAAGCCGGGCTGCAGGTCTCTGACCTCATTCTGGAGCCGATCGCTTCTTCTGATTCCGTACTAATGGAAGAGGAAAAAGAAGAGGGCACAGCCCTGATCGATGTTGGAGGCGGCACTACCGATATTGCCATTTTTAAGGATGGCATCATTCGCCACACAGCGGTAATTCCGCTTGGCGGTGCCATCATCACTGAGGATATCAAGCAGGGATGCAGCATCATGCGTAAGCAGGCAGAACGGCTGAAAACGGAATTCGGGTGCGCTCTGGCAGACGAAACCAACGAGAATGAGATCATCTCGATTGACAACATCAGAGGCCGCGACCCGAGAGAGATATCGCTGAAGAACCTTGCTTACATTGTACAGGCCCGCCTGGAAGAGATTTTTGAGCATGTTTACCGCGAAATCCAGGTATCCGGCTATGAAAAAGGGCTTGCCGGCGGTGTAGTGCTAACCGGCGGAGGGGCTCAACTCAGCCATATCTCTGATCTGGCTGAGTACATTACCGGTCTGGATGCCCGGGTGGGATATCCTGCTGAATACTTATCGGACGGTATGATCGAGGAGGTTAAATCCCCGCTTTATGCGACTGCCGCCGGACTTATGATCGGTGGGATGAACACCAATAACCATCCCACAACCAGCCTGAGTCAGAATGAGCAGGATAGCCCCAAGCGGAAACGGTGGCTTGATGTTATTTTTGAGAAAGGTAAGCGCTGGCTTGAGGATAATCAGGATTTTGAAGACCTTAAATAGACCTGGAATGCCATTTAGCGACTCTAAAATGATGTGATTATGGAGCTGAACTTTGACATGCCGAAGGCCAATTCCTCTATCATCAAGGTTCTTGGTGTAGGTGGCGGTGGCGGCAATGCCGTCAATCATATGTACAACCAGGGCATTAAGGGTGTGGATTTTATCATGGCCAACACCGATGCGCAGGCCCTTGAGCAAAGCCCCATTCCCAATAAAATCCAGATTGGTTCTAACACCACTGAAGGACGGGGCGCTGGCTCCAGGCCTGAAATCGGGAAAAAGGCTGCGCTTGAAAGCCACGATGACATCAAGAGTGTGCTGGATGATCAGACCAAAATGCTCTTCATAACCGGCGGAATGGGAGGTGGCACCGGAACCGGTGCTGCTCCGATCATTGCCCAGGCAGCCCGCGAAATGGGTATCCTGACGGTTGGCATTGTCACGACACCTTTCGACTTTGAGGGTAAAAACCGGGCTAAGCGGGCCTATGCCGGTATTAAGCAGCTAAGCCAGAACGTGGACACCCTGCTGGTTATCAGCAATGATAAGCTTAAGGAGATGTTCGGCAACCTTAGCTTATCCAACGCCTTTTCCAATGCCGACAACATCCTGACGACAGCTGCTAAGGGTATTGCTGAGATTATCACGGTCCCCGGCTACATCAATGTTGATTTTGAGGACGTGAAGACCGTTATGGCCAACAGCGGGCGTGCCATCATGGGCTCAGCCTCTGCTGAAGGGGACAACCGGGATAAAAAAGCGGTGGAAAAGGCTATTCATTCTCCTTTGTTAAGCGACAATGACATCAAAGGCGCCCAGTATATCCTCCTGAACATATCGTCTGGCAGTAAGGAAGTCCTGATGGATGAGATCTCTACCATCACAGATTACATTCAGGAAGAGGCCGGAAACGATGTGGATATGATCTGGGGGAATTGTTATGATGAGAACCTTGGTGACCAGCTTTCCGTCACCATTATAGCTACTGCCTTTCAGGATGTAGATGAGCAGGATGGTGAGGACCCTTCTCCCGAGGCTGAGTCCGGTCAAACAGGAATTAACCACAACGAGGGGCCATCAGCAATTGCCGGGTCTGATCAGGCTACGCAGGTTAAAGATCAGGAATCGGAGCACCTCCCTAACAACGAGGAGTCGGGTACGCAGGAAGCAAACCCTGATTCCGGGGAAACCTCTGATAAGCTGGCAGCTCAGCAGGAACCGGAAACGGAGCCTGCTTCCGCTGATAACAGCACTGGCCTGGATGCCGCAGGGCCGGAAGAAACCGGATCTCAGAAGGGGGATGAGACCAGTTCCGATGAGGAGGCCCCTTCGCCTGATGAGCAATCGGGAAAGCAAAATGGCCCTCACTTACTATGGGCTCATAACCGCTTTCAGGACAACAACTCACCAGAGCAGGGATCCGAATACGATATTCAGCATGCTTCTGGTTCAGGCCGGCACCATGAGGAATCAAATGCCAGTATCAATACCATGGAGGGGCTTGAGGAGCTGGAGAACGTTCCTGCTTACATCCGGAAGGGCGTTCAATTTCAGAATACGCCTCACTCCTCGGAAAGGGCTAATGTATCCAAGTACACCCTTACCAAGGAAAATGATGGCCATAAAACCAGTGTTAAGGAACGCAAAAATTCGTTCCTGGATAACAATGTAGACTAACGGATAAGGGTAACCAGGATGTGTTTATCCTGGTTAACGATGACATGGTAAACACCTATCGGCAGGTGCTTACCATTGCCGTCCCGGCCAAACCATCGTTTAGGGGTTTCAAAAGAAACCTCTAACCCGCCTTGTCTATTGTAAACCTTGGCCGTTCCCTCGTATGGAATGTAATAGGGCTGGCTTTCGGTCTGATTCCCTACCACAACTACCGGATCATCACACTGCTGCTTCCGGATGCTAAAACTTTTAGAAGGATCGTAGCTACAGCCTAGCTGGTCCGTAACGCTTATCCGGTAAGTACCTTCGGAAAGGTTTGCAAAGCTATCCCGGCGTTCGGGTTCTCCTATAGCTTGCTGCCTTTTGGTTAAGGTGAATCTGTAAGGCGGCTCTCCGCCACTTATAGCTTCCGGCAGGTTTTTAAAATCCAGCACTCCTGGCTTTCCGTCACAACTGACCGGCTTGATCTCAGGGGCTACCTGCTTTAAGCGCATTGGTTGACTAACCCTTGCCTGCAGCGTATCAGTTTCCCGGCATCCATTGGTATCGATTCTCGTAGCGGTTAATTCCTGTGTTTTCCCGATTTCTACCGTATATCCGGTCTGCCCATTGGACCACCTTACGGCCTTATCACCGGGCTTTTTTGGCACTTCCACCCTTTTGGGTGGGTCGCAGGTCTGAATAGTATCAGCGGGCAGTGTTAATTCCGGTGCGATCGCTTGCACGCTGATGGAAGCCGTATCCTGACAGCCGGCCTCATTGGTAGCTACTGCCTGATAAGAGCCCGGTGATGTGATCAGCAGGGTGTCTGTGGTTCCATCAATAGACTCCCATCCAACCCTGAGATCACCCTCCTTTTCACTGTTAACCCCGATTTGTGCCTGCCCGCCACGGCAAAGCGGATTCACTAAACTCAGCCTGATCGCCGGGGCCTCACTTACGCTGAGCGCTTGCTGCTTATCAGCAAGGCATTGATCACTGTTGTAATTGACCGTGTATATCCCGGGTGCAGACTTAGATGGATGGACTACGCCAGTTTCCTGATCGATGCTGAGGGCACTCCCGGACACGGTGAACGTCACAGGCCGGGTTATAGCCGTCAGGGAAGGCTTTTCGGAAGCCTCAGCATTCAGGCACAAGCTGGTATCGGAATAGGTAATACGGCCACGCCTGGCTTTCCAGCTGGTCCAGGCGCTTGATCCGTTTTCCTTGAAGTAGGGTGGATCTTCCTCACTATCGTACTTCACCTCCACTGCATCAACTGTACACCTGCTACTAATGTCGTAAACCTTAATATAGAGTGAATCGCCGGGCTTGAAACCAGTAGCAGGGTTGCCGTAGGCTGCTAATACACGTTCGTCCCTCAGCGTCCGCCACAGCCGATAACCACCACAGGCTTTGCCACCGCCGGTATCGTAGAATACACCAACGGCATCATCCCCTGATAGGGGCTCATTTCCAATTGAGGGAGTGATATTGGGTTCAATAGCTATCCGGTGGGTGTCGCTTCTATCAGCATTTGTAAAGTCCCAGGGTATCTGGGCCATGGTGCTTTGCGCCAGCGCCAGCAGTACCGCCAGAACGCTTATCTGGACTGTTCGGAATAACATGGCTTGTCCTGTCATCTTATTGGAGATACAACAGTTCTTTCGAAATGTAACCTTTACGCCAGGGTAAAGTGTCATCGCACGTTATAGCTGACTGATAGACCGATTGTCTGAAAAGCTTTCGCTTGTCTACCGGGCAGGCCCAGTTTGGCTGATACCCTTGCCTGCAGCTCGTTGTTACCAATTCGTACGCCGCTAAACCCGACTTTCGGTACCACTTGTTTTCTTCTAAAGCGGTAGGCAAAACCGCCTGATATCGTTTCCTTGATCTTCAATAGAATGTTGAGGAGTTCCTGTTCCTCATTTCCAGTTCTGATAATACCAGATAGCCTCAGTGCAAAGTCTTCTCCCAGATCTACATCGCCTCCCGCAGTAAAGTTAAAATGCCGGTCTAATTGCAAGGGCTCTTCAAACGGAGTGATCCGGTTATTCAGCGCTTGATTGATGCTTACCCCAATGTAATACTTCTCACCATCCAGCCAGATACCTCCCTTCGCGTCTGCTGAAAGGGCTGATCCGCCCGGGGATCTCGGAGTTGGGTCCGCCTGGTAATTCAGGCCACCAGCTGCCAGCCCGCCGCTTAGGGTCAGGCTATCGTTAAGGGCTATGTCAATGGCGTACATGCCATAGAATCTGGTCGCACTTAGAAAACGTCCTTGTCTGTCCGCATACAGGTTGAGCCCGATATATTGCGGGTTCCCTTTCTTTTGCTTGTTAACCCGGTATGAGATGGTTGTGAAATAAGAAGCCACTTCTCCCCTCGATTTGCCACTCACCTGACTGACCAAGTCAATGCCCAGGTCCCCTTTTTGCCCGATGTAAGCTGGGTTAATAAGGCTGTAGGACTGCTCAAACTGATCAAATCCAAATGGGTATTGAGCACCCTGAACCTGCTGAGCGCCCTGCCCTGCCACTACTTTTATTAATCCGGTCAGCAAACTCGTTAGTATAAGCGCCCTTAACAGAGCAACCTGGCCTTTTCCACGGGGCCTTTGGCGATCAATCCGGTTGTGCTCCTTCAAGGGTTAGGTTTAAAGGTTCTTGATCTGGCTGTTCCAAAGCTCCTAAAGGATCCTCTAAAATCAAATAAAACAGGCTGGTGTGGTACTTTCCTCACCTGTAGGTGGTTACCTTTCATTGTCCCAATTGTAGAAGTGAAAAACAATTGTACCTCCTTGGATGCTGATAGCGCTATAATAAAGGCCATCAAAGAGGCGCGTGATGATTACGTCCTCCAACAACTGTATGAGGAGCTCTACCCGAAGATCGAGCAGTTTATTGTGCAGAATTCGGGTAGCCAGGCTGAAGCGGCTGATATCTTTCAGGATGCAGTTGTAGCATTTTACAAGCAGGTCAAAAAGGGTAAGTTTAACGAAAGCTATACCGTTTCAGGATTTGTATTCAGCGTTAGTCGTAATTTATGGTACAACCGGGTAAAACGCAGAAACCGGCAGACCACCCTGAGTGAAGAAACGCATGATATGCCCGAAGCACAGAATGTCATGGATGACATTATCACGGAAGAGCGGGAGAGAAACATTAATCAACTGCTGGAATACCTCGAGGAACGATGCCGGCATATCCTGATTTATGCCATTTTCCAGAAACTTTCTATGAAGACCATTAGTGAGATAATGGGCTTTCGTTCTGAAGATGTGGCTAAGACTAAACATTACAAGTGCAAGCAGAAACTGATCAAGGTTCTGAAACAGAATCCTTCTTTGAAAAACTTAATTCTCTATCATGACTGAGCGCGAGCGGTTCGACCTTATTGATAGATACTTCCGGAATGAGCTGTCTTCTGCTGAGCAGGAGACCTTTCAGCAGATGTGGGCGACTGACGAGGAATTTGCCGATGAGGTAGCTTATCATGAGCTTGTGGATGAATTTATATTAGATGCAGGCCTGATTGATGTTAAAAGTAAGCTCAGGCATTACACTACTCAGGATGCTAAAACAACCAAGCCAGGCTCCCCTTCTAAGGCTTTTAGTAACCTGAATCTTGGTTTACTTGCCGGCTTCGCAGCTTTGATCAGTGTAGCCATCTTCCTTGCATTGGATCCTGGCTTTTTTGGCCATCAAGAAACCACAGGTAACACGCAACATCCTGAATCGCAAAAGCGAACTCCATCACTCCCCCCATTTGATTCGATGGTATTACCGGAATTGCTGGCTAAGCAGGAGAAAAAAACCGGGACCAATAAGGATCCAGAAGAAGCCAAGGGCCAGAAGAATCAATCAGGCAGCTCGGAACAAGCACGTAAACAGTTTAGCAAGGACGGTAGTGACCAAACCAAAGGAGGAGAAGGAGATCAGAAACCTGAGCCAATTCAAGCGCTTAAACCTTTTGTCGAGGTTGAGCAAAGTGTAGTACCTGAAATTGAAGCTAAAACACCGTCAATTTCTAAAACCAGGGCTGATTTAAGCAAAGAGATTCAGGACTCCCTCAAAAGGTTGGCGTGTAAGGGAGTGGATATAAATGGTCAGGTTACTGTAATTCCAACTTGTAAGGATAAGCGCAATGGAAAACTAAAAATCAGAAAAGAGACCATTTCAGGAGGAGAACCGCCATATCGGTATAACTTTTCAGAGAATGGCTCATTCCAGAAAAGCTTAATCAAGGAAAAGTTGCGGTCAGGCGCTTACAGAGTAAGGGTTAAAGACAGCAGGGGATGTGTAAGTTTAATTACCGCTAATGCATACATCAAAGCCAAGAAGTGTGGAAAACGATCCTTCACCTTTGTCCCTAGTCGGGAGTCCGAGTGGGAATTCCCTTTTAAAAATAAACAAGCTTCCGGGAGCGTACGCATTTACAATGAGAAAGGGGAGCAAGTGTACCGTACAACAGTAAACCAGGGAGTTCCGGCTGCTTGGCGAGGCCGTAACAGTAGTGGGCAGACTTGCTCAATAGGGCTTTACCGGGTCGTATTCAATCCAGAGGAGGGAAATGCCAGGATTTGGCTTTTAACCCTGATTCGCTAATTGGCCTGCATATCGTACAGCAAAGTGCAGG
>CAYYUA010000003.1:0-92500 GCA_964474835.1 uncultured Sphingobacteriales bacterium | reverse complement strand
CTTCATGGAGTCGAGTTGCAGACTCCAATCCGAACTGTGATGGGCTTTCGGGATTAGCTCCTTGTTGCCAAGTGGCTTCCCTTTGTACCCACCATTGTAGCATGTGTGTAGCCCCGGGCATAAGGGCCATGATGACTTGACGTCATCCCCTCCTTCCTCTCTACTTACGTAGGCAGTTTCTTTAGAGTGCCCACCTGAAAGTGCTGGCAACTAAAGATAGGGGTTGCGCTCGTTAAGGGACTTAACCCAACACCTCACGGCACGAGCTGACGACAGCCATGCAGCACCTTGCACTGTGTCCCGAAGGAAAACTCTGTTTCCAGAGCTGTCACAGGCATTATAGCCCGGGTAAGGTTCCTCGCGTATCATCGAATTAAACCACATGCTCCTCCGCTTGTGCGGGCCCCCGTCAATTCCTTTGAGTTTTAGCCTTGCGGCCGTACTCCCCAGGTGGAACACTTAACGCTTTCGCTAGGGAGCTTACCACTAGGTGGCAAACTCCGAGTGTTCAAAGTTTACGGCATGGACTACCAGGGTATCTAATCCTGTTTGCTACCCATGCTTTCGTGCCTCAGCGTCAGTTACAGTGTGGTAAGCTGCTTTCGCTATCGGTGTTCTGTAGCATATCTATGCATTTCACCGCTACATGCTACATTCCGCCTACCTCTGCTGCACTCAAGCCAAGTAGTTTCAATGGCAATTCTCCGGTTGAGCCGAAGGCTTTCACCACTGACTTACTTGGCCGCCTGCGCACCCTTTAAACCCAGTGAATCCGGATAACGCTTGGACCCTCCGTATTACCGCGGCTGCTGGCACGGAGTTGGCCGGTCCTTATTCAATCGGTACCGTCAAGGTCTGTGGAAACAGACTTTTTCTTCCCGAATAAAAGCAGTTTACGACCCGTAGGGCCTTCATCCTGCACGCGGCATGACTGGTTCTGGCTTTCGCCAATTGACCAAGATTCCCTACTGCTGCCTCCCGTAGGAGTTTGGCCCGTGTCTCAGTGCCAATGTGGCTGATCATCCTCTCAGATCAGCTATCCATCGTAGCCTTGGTGAGCGGTTATCTCACCAACAAGCTAATGGACCGCATGGCCATCCTTAACCGCCGGAGCTTTCATCTGAAAGAGATGCCTCTTTCAGATGGTATGGGGTATTACCCTCGATTTCTCAAGGCTATTCCCCAGTTAAGGGTAGGTTCCATACGTGTTACTCACCCGTTCGCCGGTCGCCGGCATCCCCGGAGGGATCCGCTGCCCCTCGACTCACATGTATTAAGTCTGCCGCTAGCGTTCATCCTGAGCCAGGATCAAACTCTCCGTAGTATTTAAGATTTTAAATAGCTGGAGAGCTTACGGCTCACTCAAAGGACGATGCTTCTAATACCTTAAAGAACTATAATGACCTCAGTCAGTCATGCTCTGTAGTGGAACTACAATTCTGAAAGAACCATTTCCGATCTTTATCGGAAAGTACAAAGGTAATAACTCAGATTCACTTAACAAAACGTTAATGCTGAGTTGTTGAAATGCTTATCGCCAAGCATTGCCAAGTGCAAAGGTAAAAGCTTTCAAGGATTACGCAAATCCTTTTCTTTTACTTTGCTGAAAAAGGACAAGTGATCAAGCGTGTTGTTCACTGATTTATCATCAGTGCGCAATCCGAAGATCTGTTGTCCAGTTTGGCTTTGCTTAAAGAACGATTAGCTCAATATCAACTAGTGCTTCCTTTCAAAGCACGGTGCAAAGCTAAAGTAACTAATTCCAAGTTACCAAATCTTTGCTCTAGTTTTAATTGATTATTGTGCTTCCTTAAAAGCACGATGCAAAGATATTGACACATTGCAGTTCACCAAACCAATTGCCTTCACAATTTGCAATTTTTGCCCTCAGCCCACTGCTGCAATGTTTCTTTCCATGGTCTGTAATCGTTCTGCTATTCTACTAGTCTTTTGGCTAGTGATCATCCTCTCAGCTTGTGATTCGCAAAAATCCCCAAAGACTACGGCTGCTCATGGCATGGTCGTTACAGCTCATCCTGCCGCCTCAAATGTGGGCAGGGATGTGCTCAAAGCAGGGGGCAATGCAGTGGATGCGGCAATTGCCACGCAATTTGCGCTGGCTGTTACTTACCCAACAGCCGGGAACATTGGCGGAGGGGGTTTTATGGTCGCCCGGATGGATACCACCCTGACTACCCTGGATTTTCGTGAGCGAGCTCCGCTTCGCGCTACACGCACCATGTTCCAAAACGCGCAGGGTACTCCTGTCCCATCCAAAAGCTTGAAGGGTCACTTAGCTGCTGGCGTGCCCGGCACCGTGGATGGCATGGTGCGGGCTCACCAGCGGTGGGGCACTATACCTTTTGAAAAACTCCTCTCCCCGGCTGTTGACCTTGCAGCCGATGGTTTTTCGATTACCAGCTCACAGGCTCAGCGCTTTAATACGTATGTAGACGAGTTTCAGCAGTACAGCACATTCGCGCCCAAACCTTTTTTAAAACCAACTGCCTGGCAGAAGAACGACACCCTGAAGCAACCTGCCCTTGCCCGCACCCTTAGGCGTATCCAGGACCATAAACGGGCCGGTTTCTATCAGGGGAAGACAAGCCAGTACCTTATCAGGGAAATGAAGCGATGTGGTGGCCTCATCACCCAAGAGGATCTGGATGAATACCAGGCTCGTTTTCGAGCCCCGGTTTCTGTCCCTTTCCGGGGATACGAAGTCCATTCGATGCCGCCTCCGTCAAGTGGTGGTATTGCCCTGGGTCAATTACTGAAGCTGATTGACCCTTACCCTCTGAACAAGTGGGGTAAGAACAGTGGTAAAACACGCCACATCATGGCAGAGGCCATGAAGCTGACCTATGCTGACCGATCAGCGCACCTGGGAGATCCGGCTTTTCATGACGTCCCGCGTACGATGCTGTTGGATTCAGGATACCTGGCACAGCGCCGCGAGCAGATCACCCTCGATGAAGCAATGGATGTTGACAAGGTAGAAGCCGGGGAGGTTTCTTCCAGAATAAGGGGCCAGACCACCCATTTTTCTATTGTGGATGAATCCGGGAATGCTGTATCCATAACAACCACCCTGAATACCCCTTATGGCTCTAAGGTTTACGTTGGCCGGGCTGGTTTTTTCCTGAACAGCGAAATGAATGACTTTAGCCTGAAGCCGGGCTACCCGAACGTCTATGGGCTAAGAAGCGGGCTGAACAATGCCATAGCGCCTGGCAAGCGCATGCTCAGCTCCATGACGCCCACTATTGTAACCAGGCAGGACTCTCTTTACGCGGTGCTGGGAAGTCCGGGCGGTTCAACCATTATCACCACCGTATTCCAGACTTTACTGAATATTACGGTTTTCGATATGCCGATGCAGGCAGCAGTAGATCGGGGCCGGTTCCACCACCAATGGAAACCGGATTACCTGTTGATGGAGTACAACCGCCCGTTTTCCTTGTCTACCATTCTTGACCTCTACAACCGGGGGCAGACGGTACTGCCCTTTCCGCCACTGGGCAGTGTGGACGCGATCAGGGTAATGGAGGATGGAACACTGGCCGGAGGTGCTGATCCCAGAGGATCGGATACGGCTATGGGCTACTGATCAATCCTTAGCCCCAAACGGTCCTGAAGCGCCTTAAGCTTCGGGTTCTTCTCGAGCATTGCCTCGTATTTGTCTTTGGCATTCACCAGGTAACTGCGCTTTTGCTCCTGCGTAGGAGGCTCTACTACAGGATAAAAGCCGATGGGCGTAGCTCCGAAATAGGACTGGATGTATTCGATCAAGGTGCTCTTTTCCCGCTCAAACTCCATCTTGACCGCCTTACTTTCCACTTTGAAAGTAACAGTGTAGTCCTCTTGGAGGGTTACCTGCTTATCGATCAGGTTGTTGTAAAGGAATTGCTTCTCCTTCAGCCCATTTTCCAGAAAGTGATGCCAGAGCTCTTCTACCTGCTTTTGGGTAACCGTAACGGCCGGCTCTTGATCAGGGGCTTTTTCTTCAGCTTCTTCATCAGCGCTTACGCTGGCGGCCTCCTCTTCTTTCAGGCGGCTTCGGATAGCGCTGAGGTCTCCCAGCTTAGGGGAGCTTCTGGAAGCGGTACTTTGAGCGGGGGGCGCCTGGGTAGCTGCCTCAGCCGGTAATGCATCAGAAGCCGGGGCGCCATTGGCCTCAGCTGACTGGCCATTGGCCGGGGCCGGCCCTGGAGGGGCTTGCTCTGTGGCGGGGGCAGGCGAAGGATCAGGTTCTTCACCCGCTACTTTTTTTTTAGCCTCCCCAGAGGCGTCTGGTTGCGGCGCTGCTTCCTGCTGAGCCTGTGCTTCCGGCAGGGATAGCGCATCGTTCAGATGGGCTAATTTCATGAGGGCTATTTCGGTATGCAGGCGTTGGTTTCGGCTTGCCTTGTAGTTCAGGTCATAGTGGTTAAGGATATTCAGGGCCGATAAAAGGAAACTGCCGCTCACCTGCTGAGCCTGCTGCTGATAACGCTCCTGCATCTGCTCGGTAAGCTCGAGCAGCGGCAGCGTCTTAGGATCCTTACAAACCAGCAGGTTACGCATGTGCTCGCTCAGGCCGTTGAGGTAGTTATGGCCATCAAATCCTTGATTCAGCACATCATTGAAGGTCAGTAAGGTATTGGGCAGGTCTTTGTGGATCAAGTAGTCTGTAGCCTTAAAGAAATAGTCGTAATCCAGAATATTGAGATTGTCAACAACAGCCCGGTAGGTTAATTGCTTTCCGGCGAAGCTGATTACCCGGTCGTACAGGGAAAGGGCATCCCGCAGCGCCCCATCAGCCTTTTGGGCAATGATGTGCAGCGCTTCGGGCTCAGCTTCGATACCCTCACGAGCAGCTACGCCCTTCAGGCTTTCGTAAATATCAGTAACCTGAATCCGGTTAAAGTCAAAAATCTGGCACCGGGAGAGGATCGTTGGCAGAATCCGGTGCTTTTCTGTGGTGGCAAGGATGAAAATCGCATACGGTGGTGGCTCCTCGAGCGTTTTCAGGAATGCATTGAAAGCGCTCTGGGACAGCATGTGCACCTCATCAATGATGTAGACCTTATACTTACCCCCCTGCGGACCAAAGCGGACCTGCTCCACCAGGTTGCGGATGTCTTCTACGGAATTATTGGAGGCTGCGTCCAGCTCGTAAATATTGAGGGATTTGTTTTCATTGAAAATGCGGCAGGACTCGCACTCATTGCAGGCCTCCCCGGCCTCCGTGATATGCTGGCAGTTGATCGTTTTGGCCAGAATCCGGGCGCAGGTGGTTTTCCCGACTCCCCGGGGCCCCGTAAAGAGAAAAGAGTGGGCCAGGTGGTCCTGCTTGATGGCATTTCTCAGGGTATCGGTAATATGTTCCTGCCCGACTACTGTTTCGAAGGTATCCGGGCGGTATTTGCGAGCTGAAACGGTGTATCCACTCATTGATGGGGTGGTCTTTTAAGCCTTTTCCACAAAAATAACACTTGAGGCCCAGAACGGCAGCTCACGGGTTTGCTTTCTAAAGCCTCGCAGCTAGGGTGGTAGCCTGCTAATTTGTCCTTATCCTGCTATCCAGGTACTTGTTGGCTGGCCGACTAGCAGGTTCCGGCGCCTGGTGAAAAATTATGATCCGGCCCTTGCTGTAGAAGCGGGGGATTCGTATTTTTGCAAGTCTTATAAAAAGTCAAAAGCATGAGTGAGACCCAAACCACAAGGCAATACGAGGCGATGTTTATCATCACGCCTCTTCTTACCGATGAGCAGATGAAAGAGGTAGTGGATAAATTCCGCAACCTTCTGAAGAACAACAATGTGGAAATTGTCCACGAGGAGAACTGGGGCCTCAATAAACTGGCTTACCCTATTAAGAAAAAGTCCACTGGCTTTTACCATATGTTTGAGTTCAAGGCCACCCCGGATTTTGTTGCTAAGTGGGAAACGGAGTTCAAGCGTGACGAACGCATCATGCGCTACCTGACCGTTCACCTGGACAGATACGGAATCGAGTTCAACGAAAAGCGCCGGAAGGGTGAGATCGGTAAGCGACCCAAAGCAAGCGCAACCGAAGAAGAAACCACCAATAGCTAAACCTGAAATCAAACCCGTTTATGGCAGCCGGTAACAATAAGAAGAACATATTCATCAACATTACCCCGCAGGAGCGGCCGAAGCGCCGCAAGTTCTGCTGGTTCCGCAAGAACAACATCAAGTACATTGACTACAAGGACCCTGATTTCCTGCTAAAGTATGTCAATGAACAGGGAAATATCATACCGAGGCGGGTGACGGGAACTTCCGCCAAATACCAGCGGCGCTTAGCCAAGGCTGTTAAGCGGGCCCGTCATCTGGCACTGCTACCCTACGTTGCAGATTCACTAAAATAAATGCCCTGAACCTATGGAGGTCATTCTGAACCAAGAGATTGAAAAGCTAGGCTACAAAGACGATATCGTGAACGTCAAGCCCGGATATGCCCGGAATTACCTGATCCCGAATGGTTTAGCCAGCTTTGCCACTGAAGGCAACAAGAAGATGCTACGGGAAAACCTCCGTCAGCAGTCGCACAAACTTGCTAAAATCAAATCCAGGGCGGAAGACACGGCTAAGCAGTTGGAGCAGATCACCCTCACCCTTTCAGCAAAGACCGGGACCTCCGGTAAGATCTTCGGCTCAATTACAAGCAAGCACATTGCAGATGCGCTGAAAGAGCGGGGTTTTGAGATTGAACGCAAGCGCATCTCCATACCTGAGGAGATCAAAAGCCTGGGGAGTTTCAAAGCAGTTGTGGATCTGCACAAGGAAGTCAAGGCTGAGATCCAGCTTGAAGTGCAAGGAGAAGCGGAAACTCAGGACGAATAGTACCGCTATTCCCGACAGTGCCCTACCCCCACTGCGAGTAGCTACCACAAGCTACGCCTTTCCGGGCAAATGGCCCCATAGTTCAACCGGATAGAACAGGAGCCTCCTAAGCTTCCGATCCAGGTTCGAGTCCTGGTGGGGTCACCCTGATTACGGCCTCACCAAGTTTCAGTTTTACACTTTCAAGGCGGTGGTGCTGAAGCATCTGCTAATTGATCGCGCTATGCCCGATAAAGCTTTTATCGTACCGTCTATCCACTTACCTAGCCTGGACTAGTTATAACCCCTGGTTGCTAATACTTCCCCGGAAGCATGATTACCAGCTGTATAGGCGGGGCCTTTACGTTGCACCCAGGCCTTTGAAGAGAAGAGCGTATTTCAATTATTTCTTTAACGAGAAAAATTATAAACTGGTAAGGTGTTCCCTGTTTCAGGCGTATCAGGAAATTAGTAGATTTGTTCAGTATGCTCTAAATAATTATCCACATGTCGGAGGATTTTCATTATACCGATCTATCTTATCTCGAAGAAATTTCGGGCGGTGATCAGTCGTTTATCAATGAAATCATTGAGCTGTTCGTCAAGCAAATGCCGGAGTCAGTTGAGAACATGCGGGAGGCGCTAAAAAACAATGATCCGGTAACAATTGGTGAAACTGCTCATAAAGCCAAGCCATCTGCCATTTACGTTGGTAATAAGACACTGGAGCAGGATCTGCGGACCCTGCAGGAACTGAAGAGCACTAATACTATTGGAGAAGATACCGCCTCTTTGGTAGACCGGGTTGCAGCAGAAAGTGAGCGGGTAATTGCTGAGCTGCAGTCAAGACAGTAGCATCCTTTTGACCTAACGTTACTTACTTTTTAAGCCTAAAAGGTGATGAACTACCAGACTATCATTGTAGATGATGATGACCTGTCCGTAAAGGTGCTCGAAAAGATGGTGAACGCAACGAGCCATCTTACCCATGCAGGGAGCGCAAAGAATGCCATTGAAGCCACCTCTCTGCTGACCAACAACCAAGTGGATATTGTGCTGCTGGATATTGAGATGCCTGAAATGTCTGGTCTGCAGTTCATCAACACCTTACGCCAGCGCCCTGAAATCATTTTAGTGACCTCCCAGCGGGATTATGCCATTGATGCGTTTGAGTACGAAGTAACTGACTACCTGCTCAAGCCGGTTCCCTTCCAGCGCTTTATGAAGGCTATTAACCGGGCTTCTGAAAACCTTCAGAAAGCAACGGCTAAACCTGTTCAAGAGGAAGAAAAGCCGAGCACTACCATTTTTATAAAGGAGCGCAATCAGTTCACCCGTCTCGAAAAAAGCCAGATTCAGTATGTGGAAGCTTATGGAGATTACGTCCATATTCAGACGGCTAAGCAGAAGCATACCATCCACTCCACGATGAAGGCCATGCAGCAGAAGCTTGAGGATGAGGAGTTTCTGAGGGTGCACCGCTCTTACATTGTGAATACCCGGCTGATTGAAAGCTTTGACGAAAACCTCCTGTTTATCCGGAACCAGGTAATACCCGTGGGCGGGAATTACAAGGAGCGGCTTATGAAGCGTCTTGGTCTAAGCTGAAGCGCTTTTCATCTATCCAAAAGCCCATTTTATCGAAGATAAGTAGATTTTATCCGCAGATGTCATTTCCCGTTTCCTGTGTTTGTATATTTGTTGGGCAGACTCTTGAGGGGGGGTCTGCGCTCATCTTTATTCCTTTTGAGCTGGGGAGCTGTCAATGACAGCTCCCTTTTTTTCTCTCTCTGTAAAGATTGAATGCCCGATGGTAGAGGCTCGACATAATAAAGCAGAAGCAGCAATTGAGCTTGAATTTTCCTTTGAAGATAAAGGCTATGTAGAGGTCACCATGCTGGATGAGAACGGGAACCTGGCCTATAGCTACCATCGCTTTCACAGCTCACCAAAGCGTAGCCACTGCATCCCAAGCGATCAGCTTCACGGGCAAGTTTATTTGCTGAGGGTGGCTTTTAACGGGGATACCGTTATCAATGAGGTTATCGAGCTTACCTGATCACAGCCCAAGCTTAAACCCAACCGCCAAAACCTCTTTAAACTGTGTATCTGGTCCGGTAGTGCCGTCAGCCCGTGTGACGTCCACATCTTCATCATAGATAAGCGCTATCGTCAGGTTAGTCGTCAGGTAGTCATTCACCTTCAGGTTGATCTGGCCATCCCAGTTTACATCGATCTCCGAAAAGTGCCGGTAGCTATTAAATAGCCTGACCGAGGTCTGATACCTGACATTTTCCACAATACCACCGCTTGATTCCAGTCTGAAGTTAGCCCCGAGTTCCTGGCGAGCCCGGGAGCCAGCAGGCACCCCATAGGTTCCCTGGTTAGAAAGCCGGTTGTTCAGGACAAAAGTCGTTTTACCAGTAACCGGGGAAAGGTTGAGGCTAAGGTTCTGGGTGGGATTATAAGTAAGGCCGATCGTGGAAACCAGATACCCGGGGGCCATAAAAGCTGAGATCAGGGTTTCCTGCTCATTTCCCTGCTCATCCTCTACATAATCAAAACCGCGGGTTATGCTGGTCAGGAAATTAAGAGCCCCGGACAATTCCAGGTTTTGGGCAATATCGCGGGTGTAGTTACTCCTGATCTGCAGGCGGTCGTCACTTTTACGGAAGTCAGCATTCGGGCCGCCCTGCCGGGTTAGGCCGTAACCCAGATCCAGTTCGTTAAGCAAAGCAGCCTCCCCTTTCGTATAAGCAGCTTCAAAATGGAGGAGGCCATTAGCTGCGATGGAATTCTGTCCTCCACCGGTCCAGTTTTCCAGGGCAACCTGAGAGAAATTGATATTGATACTGCCCCCATAGCGCCAGTGTTCAGTCGTATCTGCAATAATCTGGGCTTTGGCTGCATTTCCGGATGCTGTAAAAAAAATAAGGCCCAGCGCGAGGCTGAGCCTTTTGATAACGGGGTGATACATTAAGATTAGGGTGTGTACAGGGTTCTACAGGTTAGCTTGAGAAGATAATGGGTATTCAGGAATTTCAGACCGGGATCTGCTCAACCTCCTCTACCCATTGAAAAGGGTCGGCAACTTCCCGCTTCTGGATCTGCTTCAGCCGCTTAAGGATGCGGTTAGAAGCTGTGCGCTGCTCTACCGCGGGCAGGGTTAGTTCCTCTCCCTGGTAACCGATAGCTTTTACGTGCGATATAACAGCCGCTGTACCAGTTCCAAAAGCATCGTTGAGCGTCCCATTGTGGTGAGCTTCTATAACTTCATCTACACTGATCGGCCGCTCTTCAATCTTGTATCCCTCTTCCTGAAGCAGCTTTATAACGCTATCGCGGGTTACCCCCTCCAGGATAGTCCCGTCAATTTCGGGAGTAACGAACGTATCGCCTAATTGGAAGAAGATGTTCATAGTGCCGGATTCCTCGATGTAGCGGTGCTCGATGGCATCTGTCCAGATCAGCTGGCTGTAACCTTCCTCCTGCCCCAGGCGAGCGGGGTACAGTGAGGCCCCGTAATTTCCGGCAGCCTTCGCATAGCCAACACCACCCTTCACAGCTCTGGCAAACTGCTGATCCACTTTCACCTTAATGGGTTCCGGGTAGTACGCGTTAACCGGGCTCAGGAAAATGATGAACTTATAGCTGCCGGAAGCTTTAACTCCCAGGTACTCATCATTGGCGAACATAAACGGCCGGATGTACAGCGAGCTACCCTCTGTGGTCGGAATCCAGTCTTTATCCAGCGAGATCAGCTGGCGTAGGCCGCCCATAAAAACCTCCCTCGGAATCTGGGGCATGGACATCCGGTGGGCTGATTTGTTGATCCGCTTCCAGTTTTGCTCTGGCCTGAAGAGGACTGGCAGGTGGTCTTTATCCTTGTAAGCTTTCATCCCCTCAAACACTTCCTGCCCATAGTGTAGTGCCGTTGTGGCCGGGCTCAGGGAAAGGTTCTGAAAGGGCATTATCTGTATGTCCTGCCAGTCTCCGTCATAGTAGTCAGCAACCAGCATGTGGTCGGAAAATATTTTGCCGAAAACAATGTTTTCCAGATCAGTTTCAGGAAGACGGGATGCGTTAGTTTTGTGCACATTAATCTGATAAGTCATACAAAGTCCTTGTTTTCCCTCTTTGGTCAAATATCGTAAAAATCGAAAAGGCGCACCGATAATGGACGATGGATTGAGCCCTCAGCGGCAGCACTTGCGGTTCCTGGCCAGTTTTATAACTGAATACTTATACATTCCGGATCATAACTCACCGTTGCAGTCCCCAGTTACGGCCTCACCAAGCAATTCTCAAACCAATCAATCCCAGCAAGCTGGATCAGCAGAGCCTTCCTACCCAGATGAGCCATCCGAGCCGGGTTTACCCACGGAGCAGGGGCAAACGCCCACGGCAGCTGAAGCGGAGGCTACTACTTACGAGGCTGCAGCCACACCGGGCGAGGATAAAAGCCCTGAATCCGGAAATGCTAGTGAGCTCAGCCACTACGGTGGTTTTCAGCAGGGCATCGTCCTGCTGGTTAATTACAGCAGCAAAACCAACCTGATCCGGAAAGATGAATTGGTCCTTAAGCGAATCCTGCATGCTGTTGGGCTAAGCTTTGATGATGTTGCGGTCATCAACATTGGCCGTTATTCAGCGCTTACCTACCAGGCCGTCATTCAGCAGTATCCGGCTGGTTCCCTTATTGGGTTCGATATTCCATCCGGGTTCATTCCTCAATCGCCCGAGCCTTACCAGCCTGCTGCAACTGCGGACAATGTGCAGGTATTGTTAGCTGATGCTGTAGCAGACATTGCTGCTCACAAATCCCTGAAAAAGCAGCTCTGGACCGGCCTGAAAACCCTTTTCAATCCTGCTTAACGGCCTGCGCATGACGACCCTGGTATTTGCCACACACAACCCGAACAAGGCAGAGGAAATCAATGCCCTGATGCCTGAAGGCTATCAGGTCCGGTCACTGGCTGACGTAGGCTTTAAGGATACTGTCCACGAGGATCAGGAGACCCTGGCCGGCAATGCCCTGAAAAAAGCCAGAACTGTTTATCAGGCTACAGGTCAGGCCTGTTTTGCTGATGACACTGGGCTGGAAGTAGACGCGCTGAACGGGGCACCCGGGGTTTACACTGCCCGCTATGCCGGAGAAAGCGCTTCAGATAAAGCAAATGTTGATAAGCTGCTTGCTGCCCTGGAGGGTGTGGAAAACAGGCAGGGTCGGTTCCGGACCATTATTGCCCTTATCTGGGATGACGGGCAGGAATACTTATTCGAAGGGATCGCGGAGGGTGTTATACAAGAAGAATCCCGGGGAACGGAAGGATTTGGCTACGATCCTGTCTTTCGTCCCCGGGGGTATGATGCTGCTTTTGCTGAAATGCCGCAGGAGCAGAAGAACCGGATAAGTCACCGCCAGAAGGCGCTTACCAAGATGATCAATTTCCTGGCTTAGCGGGCCTCCTCAGCTACAGCTACGTAGGGCTGAATGGCGTCCTTCAGGACTTCTGGCCGGCAGAGGTCTTCGTAATCGTAGTGCTGGAGCAGTTTTTCCAGGATTTCATCCTGTTCATCGCCCCTTCGCTTAGCTTCAGAGTACGGCAGTTCAGAAAACGTAACCATGGTGTAAAGCGGAAGCCACTGGTCAGGCGCCAGCTCGTGGATGAGGGCGCTGATGTGCTCTTTCTTGTGGAAATGAGGATCTGCAACAAGGTCCCGCATTTCAATAAAGTTGAAGAGTGCCAGATCAGCTATGGCATGGCCATCTTTTACCCTTCTTTCAGAAAAAGCCTTGAATAAAGTTCCCCAGTCTGCTCCTTGGTAATGGTCCATGAGCTCATCCATCACCATGCAATCCTCAAAACCAGCGTTCATTCCCTGGCCGTAAAAAGGAACGATCGCATGTGCTGAATCTCCCAGCAGGCAGGCCTTGTCCTCATAGTGCCAGGGATCACAGCGGATCGTTAGCAGGGCATCGGTCGGATTGCTCAGGAATTCATCTGCCAGATCAGGCATCAGGGCCTTAGCATCCGGGAAGTACTCATCAAAGAACTGGTGGATATCAGCCTCTGTCTCCAGCTGCTCGAAGGCCGGATTGCCTTCAAAAGCCAGGAACAGCGTACAGGTAAAGCTACCATCCGGATTAGGCAGCGCAATCAGCATAAAACTGTTACGCGGCCAGATATGCAGGGCGTTTTTGTAAAGCTGATGCTGCCCCTGGCTATCCGCCGGGATGGTTAGCTCTTTGTAGGCGTGATCAAGGTAGGATTGGGAGTAGTTAAAGCGCTTGGTCTTCATCATGCTTTCCCGCACCTTGGAGAAAGCCCCATCTGTTCCGAAAAGGGTATCGTACTGAGCGGTGTATTGCTGACCGGATGCACGGTCCGTGAAGGTCATGCGCTTTTCGGAAAGCTTAGCCTGCTCTGCTTTCTGGTCGAAGTAAAGGTTTACACCACTATGTGCCTCAGCCTCATCCATGAGCAGGCGGTTAAGGTTAGCCCGCGACACCGAGTAGATGGCTTGGTTCTCATCAGTGCCATACGGCCGGAACTGGGTGCTGCCGTTTTCATCGTGCACCATGCGGCCGTACATAGGGATCCCCATATCCTCCACTTTATGCTTCATATTGATCCGGTTAAGTGCACGCCAGCCCCGGTCTGAGAGCGCCAGGTTGATGCTGCGGCCCCCCTTGGCCGTCATTTGCCTCATGTCAGGCCGGCCTTCGTAAACATCGACTTCATAGCCACGCTGAGCCAGGTACAAAGCCCAGAGTGATCCCACTAATCCGGCACCTGCGATACCTACGTGCTTTTCTCCTTGCATAACTTGCGTTTTTTGTTCCGGAATGCCTTAGCAGTCCGGAAGGTTTAGAGTTTTATTCGCTTCCGTTTTCATTCAGTGATTGCCGGTCACGGTTACGCTCTTCTTCCTGTTCATAGGCGGAGATGATATCCTTCACAAGCTTGTGCCGTGTAACATCATCCGTAGTGAGGTTGATCACCTTAACGTTCTCAATGTTTTTCAGCAAGTGAATGGCCTTTACCAGTCCTGATCGCTGTTTCGGTGGCAGGTCAACCTGGCTCAGATCCCCATTCACAATAAACTTGGCATTCGGCCCCATGCGCGTCAGGAACATCTTAAGCTGCATGGTGGTCGCATTCTGGGCTTCATCCAGAATGACAAAAGCGTTGTCAAGCGTCCGCCCCCGCATGAACGCTAATGGAGCGATCTCGATCGTCCGGTCCTCTAAGTAATACTCAAGCTTATCGGGCGGCAGCATGTCATTTAACGCATCATACAATGGTTGCAAATACGGGTCCACTTTTTCCCTGATATCACCTGGTAAAAAGCCCAGGCTTTCCCCAGCTTCCACAGCGGGCCGCGTAAGGATGATTTTCCGGACCTCCCGGTTTTTCAGGGCTTTCACGGCAATAGCCACAGCCGTGTAGGTTTTGCCCGTTCCAGCTGGCCCGGTCGCAAAGACCAGATCGTTGTGCCGGTTAGCCTCGTAAAGCTTCTGCTGGTTTTCCGTCTTGGTGCGGATAAC
Organism: uncultured Sphingobacteriales bacterium; assembly: GCA_964474835.1. Taxonomy (GTDB): domain Bacteria; phylum Bacteroidota; class Bacteroidia; order CAILMK01; family CAYYUA01; genus CAYYUA01. The sequence continues at coordinate 78,117 of CAYYUA010000003.1, read as the reverse complement.
AAGCCCATTATTGCCGTAGACCAGGATATCATCCTCTTCCGTCTGCTGTGTAGCAGGTTCTTCTTCCGTATGGAGGATTTCAGTCAGGCGGTTTTCCGGCAGATGGCGGTGCTTCATCACATACTTGGTAATGCGGTTAAGTTTGTGCTCAAATTCCTCAATCTGCTGAAGCTCTCCTTTAACGCGGATCTCATTCCCCCTTACATGGAGTTTCAGGCGCGGGAACTCCTGCTGCATAATGCGCAGGTTTTGGTTGTTAGTACCGAGGATTTCCACCGGGTGGAGCTCTTCTAATTTGATGGTGATTTCACTCAAGTTGAACCGCTTTTTAGTTTTACAGCAGCGTATAGGTACTGAAAGGCTATGGCTACCATGTTTTTAAGTTAAAAATATAAACGTAAGGAAGCCCTTTGGGGTTGCGAAGTCACCTATTAACATTACCCTACCGCTTTGGTAACTTTTCCTAAACAATAGCTCCAACTAATTAGCTGTATGATAATCCGGATCGTAAAGATGACCTTTCAGGAAGAAAGCCTTTCCCATTTTCTGGAGCTATTTGCCAGCCGGGAAGCTGCTATCCGGGCATTTGAGGGATGTGAGCACCTGGAGCTGTGGCAGGACCGGCATGACTCCCGGATATGCTTTACCTGCAGCCACTGGATTAGCGAGGAAGCGCTGCAGGCCTACCGGCAGTCGGAGTTATTCAAAGAGACGTGGCAGCAGACCAAGGTGCTCTTTGCCGATAAACCGGAGGCATGGACTGTGGAGAAAAAGATATGAGGAATACCTTACTTATCGTCTAGCCGGAAAAAGCGGTTTTGCTCATCGAGGATCTTTTTCAGCTTAGGCGGGCGGTATCGCAGATGCTTTGGTAAGTCTTCCAGGAGTCTCCGCTCATCGCTCTCCCGCTCGCCGGGATTGTGGGCAACGGTTCCGCTTGGCTTCAGATCACCTCCGCTGGCCCGTTCAGCGTATTCATAAATGCCGTCATCGTTGCGCACGATTGTGTATCCATCCACGGTTTCAGAGTAGGAGAGCTGAAAGCGGCCGTAGCCGATTACCTGAAGAGATGGCCCACCCCGCTGGGATAGCGTGAGGGTATCGAACCTGCGCAGGTCCGGATGGTCCGGGTTTTCATCCTCCTGTGCCTTTAGGGGCTGGCTGGCGGCAATAAGACAGAGTGCTACCACTGCCATGTTTAGGGCAAAGGCAGCTGCAAACCGGATGAGCCTGGCAGTGGTAGCTGCAGCGTTTATCCTGTCAAACACCTGGTTAATAAGAACAGGCTGCTTCTCTCTATTCATAAAAGCCCGGATAAGCTACAGGGTCAAATTCGTGCATCAGCCCATAAACGGCATCGAACAGGTCCTCAGCATGAGGCTTGGCAAAGTAATCACCATCCGTGGCATAAGGCGGCCGGTGTGGATGGGCCGTGACTGTGGTTGGCTCCGAATCCAGCTGCCAGTAACCACCCTGCTTTTCCAGTGCCTGTTCCATCATGAAGGCTGAGGCACCGCCCGGGACATCCTCATCCATAAAGACAACCCGGTTGGTCTTCTTTAGAGATTGCACAATGGTCTGGTGCCGATCAAAGGGCAATAGCGTCTGCACATCAATGAGCTCTGCTGAAATGCCAGCTTCCTCAAGCTTGGGCATTGTCTCCTCCGCCACGCCTACGCAGGCGCCATAGGTAACGATCGTCACATGCTCGCCTTGTTGCAGGACTTCCGGCTCACCTACCGGAACCGTATGTTCATTCAGGTTACTGGGTAATTGCTCTTTAGAGCGGTAAGCATTCAGGCGTTCCACCACAAGGCCGGGCTCGTCCGACTGCAGTAACGCATTGTAAAGGCCGGCTGCCTGCGTCATGTTGCGCGGCACGCAGACGGCCATACCCCGCGTCAGGTTCAGGATCCCGCCCATCGGGGAGCCCGCATGCCAGATGCCTTCAAAACGGTGACCGCGCGTCCGGATGATCAGCGGGGCTTTCTGCCTGCCTTTTGTCCGGAATTGAAGAGATGCCAAATCATCACTCATGAGCTGGAGGGCGTAAAGCACGTAATCCAGGTACTGGATCTCCGTGATCGGCCGGAGACCACGCATGGCAGCGCCAATGCCCTGGCCGACAATGGTCATTTCGCGGATTCCTGTATCACCTACCCGCAGCTCGCCATACTTTTCCTGCAGGCCAGCCATGCCCTGGTTGACCCCACCGATCCTGCCCAGGTCCTCTCCGATGGCGAACACACGCGGATCGCGACTGAGCACGTGGTCGAAGAAGTGGTTCAGGATTTCGTAGCCATTGACCGTTTCACCGCCATCCGCTGGGTACTCCGGTGCCACGCCTTTGATGTTGGCCAGGTTTTGCCCGGATTGGCTGCGTAGGTGGGTATTGTAACGCTCGCGGTTCTCGGCTTGCTTGGTACTGTACCACTGTACCAGCGCCTCCCGCTGCTGGGTGGCCTCGCGGCAGGTGATGCGAAGCGCATCATGGATCGCCTTCATGATCGCTTTACGATTCACCACCATGCTCTGGCGAAGGTTCTTTTCAACCTCCTGTAACGCTTGCTGGTGAGCGCTTGCTGTTGCCAGCTTATTGATCTCGTCTGCTGCTTCCTTCAGTTCAGCCTTTATCGGATCCTGATACGCCTTGTAGGCTTTATTCTTGGCATCCTTCGCCACCTGACGGGCATTGTTTTCCAGCTCATCCAGCTTTTCCTGGGTTGCCAGGCCCTGGTCCAGCATCCATTGCCGCATCTGGTTGATGCAGTCCATCTGGCGCTCCCATTCCAGGCGCTCTTCGGTTTTATACCGTTCATGAGAGCCGGAGGTGGAATGACCTTGTGGCTGGGTCATTTCCTGAATATGGAAGATGACCGGGATATGGTGCTCGCGGGCCATGTAGGTGCCCTCTTCATACATCCGCACCAACTGCGGGAAATCCCATCCCTTAGCTGAGTACAGGTAAAATCCCTGGCCGGACTCCTCATCGTAAGCAAATCCCTCCAGGATATCTGAGATGTTGGTTTTCGTGATTTGATACTTGTTGGGGACTGAAATCCCGTACTCATCATCCCATATCGAGATGGTTACCGGTACCTGTAGCAGCCCAATGGCATTGATCGCTTCCCAGAACATACCCTCGGCAATGGTAGCATTGCCGATCGTCCCGAAAGCCACTTCCCGGCCATTGTTAGAGAACTGGGTATACTGCTTGAGCTCCTCAAACTCTGCATACATCCGGGAGGCATAGCCAAGTCCGACAAGGCGGGGCATCTGGCTTCCGGTTGGAGAAACATCAGCGGCTGAATTCCTGATCTCGGTAAGGTTACGCCAGTTGCCCTCACTATCCAGACTCTGGGTAGCAAAGTGGCTGTTCATCTGGCGCCCTGCCGTCATCGGATCATGATCAGGATTCGGATCAGCGTACAATTGAGCGAAGAACTGTTCCAGGTTCAGCTGATCAATGGCCATCATGAAGGTCTGATCCCGGTAATAACCACTACGGAAATCGCCCGGCTCAAAGACCTTGGCCATCGCCAGCTGGGCGGCTTCCTTACCGTCCCCGAAAATCCCGAACTTAGCTTTGCCTGTCAGGACTTCTTTCCGGCCGATATAGCTAGCTTCCCGGCTTACGTTGGCAAGCCAGTAATCGTAGAGCAACTGCTTTTCGTCTGATAAGACATCAGGGGTTGCTTTATCACCTGCTACTTGTTCCTTGACTGCTCCCATGGTGGATATCAGTTTTTACACTAACCGGCAAAATTACCTAAAATCCTGCATGCCGTCCAAGGGTAATTATAGCTGGTGCAGCCCGGTAACCGGTTTCTATAAAATTTGAATTCTGACTATGAACAGCTGAAACTTCAAGCTTTTGCTTAGCATTGTTATATAAGAGCTGGGCAAATAATAAACTTCTCTTTTTTGCCGGATAGCATTAAGTTATTGTTTAACGCAAATGGTAGGTTTATGGCTCAGATCAAGACAAAGGGACAGGGTCGCATTTTTCAGAATGCCGTTCTCGAAGCCCTTACCAAGACTCACCCAGCCCTGATCATCGGCCTCTACGTCCCGCTGAGTGGCCTTTCGCTCTGGTACTTTTACCATTATCACCATTCCGGCTTTTTTCTTGCTTTAGCCTTGTTTGTAGCCGGAGTGCTGTTCTGGACTTTGGTGGAGTACCTTCTTCACCGTTATGTTTTCCACTTTATCAGCGAATCACAAGCCGTTCAGCGTTTCCATTACACTGTTCATGGCGTTCATCATGAATACCCCCTTGATACTGAGCGGCTCATTATGCCACCGGTGCCAAGCCTGATCCTTGTCAGCACATTTTACGGCCTGTATTATGCAATGATGGGTAGTTACGTTTATGCTTTCCTACCGGGTTTTGTGATCGGGTATCTGGCTTATGCTTCGATCCACTATGCCATTCATGCGTACAAGCCTCCCCGGGCGCTCAGCTACCTGTGGCGGCATCATAACCTTCATCACTTTCAATACCCGGATCGGGCTTTTGGGGTATCTTCTCCCTTTTGGGATATGGTCTTCGGCACAATGCCTCCTGGCGAGTCGGAGTCAATAACCAGCAAGGGTTGAGATGGTGTAATTGCCCAAAGGCTATGAGTGCCTCGGGTTTAGGCCCTTACAGCTGCTATCTGCTAAAGCAGAGGTGCATAAAGTATACTGTTAGCAGTAGGCAGTGAGCCCATGCCAATGCGCTAAGCCTGCTTATCCGGCCTTACGAGTGTCAGTTCAGAGGGGAAGCTTTACGCTAGTCCACATCATTGCAGGAGTCAGACCACGAAGGGTTGGAGCAGATGGTGAGGTTAAGAAACGCGCTTCTTACTACCGGGGAAGCGCATGGCATAATTGACATCCACCTCTCCCCTTTTAATAGCATCCAGTCGCTTTTTCAGCATGCGGCGCTTCAGCGGGGACAGGTGATCGGTAAAAAGCACCCCTTCAATATGATCGTACTCGTGCTGAACAATGCGGCCGGCGATACCTGAGAAGAACTCTTCCTGCTCCTCAAAATTGCGGTCCAGGTAGTTGATCAGCACCTGATCCGGCCGGCAGATCTTTTCCCGGATATCCGGAAGGCTCAGGCATCCTTCCTCATAGTCCCACTCATCGCCTTCCAGCCGTATTACCTCCGGGTTGATAAACACACGCTTTAAATCAGTAAGGTTTTCATCAATATTGGCGGGATCGATGACGAACAGCCGGATAGACTTCCCGATCTGAGGGGCTGCCAGTCCCACACCCTCACTGGCGTACATCGTTTCAAACATGTCATCAATCAGGGTCTGCAGCCCTTCGTAATCCGCTTCGATTTCTTCTGCTTCCTGCTTCAGGACTGGATTACCATATGATAGAATCGGGTAGATCATGATCGTTTGTTTGAGCCTTTTCCACAAAGTTACAACACACCCAGGTAAGACTGAAGGATAACAGCGGCACTTGCCTTATCAATGGCGGCTTTCTGCTGTCGCTGTTTTTTAGGGATACCCTGAGTCCTCATAGCTTGCCTGGCCTCCTGCGAACTATAGCGCTCGTCCCAGGTAACAATGTTGTAAGCCGGATATCGTTTCCGGGCTTTGCGGACAAACCCCTTTACTAAGGGTGTGGCGTCAGTTTCATCACCTTCCGAATTCAGCGGGTATCCAACAACAATGGTTTCAACCTCGTGCTGATCCAGGTAAGTATCCAGGTATTCCAGCAATGAGGCCGAATGAACAGTGGTAAGGGCATTTACTGAGACCTGCAGCGGATCTGTTACCGCCAGGCCCGTTCGCTTTCCGCCATAATCAATACCGAGAATACGGCTCATGAGTGCTTCCTGGGCTGCTTTCGGTGAGCCGAACATAAAAAAGGGGCTACCCATTCGGATAGCCCCTTTTTTCGGTTACTCTGTGGAAGGTAATCCAGAAGGGGTTTTATGCTTCTTCCTTTTTCACATTTATGGCGTTGGGGCCTTTCTTACCTTCTTTGACTTCAAAAGAGACTTTGTCATCTTTCTCGATTTCGTCTACTAGGCCTGTGGCGTGGACGAAAATTTCTTCTCCGGACTCATCATCCCTGATGAAACCGTAACCTTTGTTTTCGTTGAAAAACTTTACGCTTCCTGTTTGCATGATAATTTAAGCGAACTCTTTAATGAATGAAACAATCTGTACAAAGCTATGCAAATTTTTCAGCTGCACAACCTTTCCTTCTATGCAAGCCTATCAGTTATGCTGCAGGCTATAAGAAGCAGGGGTTACGTTTTATACTAAGTACCAGAACTAAAACACAGGGATTTCGTTCGCCTGGCACGCAAAATTCCTGTAATTTGTAACTTAGAAAGAATCAAAACCTCAACACGCATGATCCAAGTCAGTGATCTGACCCTTCAATTTGATAAAAAGCCCCTTTTTGAGGATGTGAACCTGAAGTTCAGTCCCGGCAATTGCTACGGGATTATCGGGGCAAATGGCGCAGGAAAATCCACATTTCTGAAAGTATTAGCCAATGAAATAGAGCCGAATTACGGTCAGGTGCAGGTAGAACCGAATAGCCGCATGGCTGTCCTGCGCCAGAATCACTTCGGCTATGACGAATACCCGGTGATCGATACAGTTATCATGGGGCATAAGCGCCTTTACGATGTGATGAAGGAGAAAGAGGCCATCTACGCTAAGGAGGAATTCACGGATGAGGATGGCATGAAGGCCGGAGAGCTGGAAGCAGAGTTTGCGGAGCTGGACGGCTGGAGCGCTGAGAGCAATGCGGCCGAGCTGCTAAGCGGGCTGGGGATTCCGGAATCTCTGCACCACCGCTACATGAGCGACCTTAGTACAAACCAGAAGGTCCGCGTCCTGCTGGCACAGGCCCTCTTTGATGAGCCGGACATCCTTTTACTGGATGAGCCTACCAATGACCTGGATCTGGAAACCGTTCAGTGGCTGGAAGATTTCCTGCTGGATTTTGATAACATTGCTATTGTCGTTTCTCACGACCGGCACTTTCTCGATACGGTCTGCACGCACATTGCTGATATTGACTATCGCCAGATCAGGCTGTACACCGGCAACTACTCTTTCTGGTACGAGTCTACCCGTTTGGCAATGCGGCAGCGACAGGAGCAGAATAAGAAATTAGAGGAAAAACGAAAGGAGCTTAAGACTTTCATAGAGCGGTTTAGCGCCAATAAATCCAAATCCCGTCAGGCTACCAGCCGGAAAAAAATGCTGGAGAAGCTTGAGCCCGAGGACATACCGCCATCTAACCGGCGGGCCCCGGGTATCATCCTTCAGCAAGCCCGGGAAGCCGGCGACCAGATCCTCCAGGTAAACCAGCTTCAGCATCATTTCGAACAGGAAACGCTGTTTTCCGATGTTTCGCTGAATGTGGAAAAGGGGGATAAAATTGCCATTCTTTCAGATAACCACAGTGCAGTTTCCAGCTTCTTCGAGGTTATCAACGGGGCAATCAAGCCTGATCAGGGCGATTACAAATGGGGCATCACCGTAAGTACAGCCTATCTTCCGAATGATAATACCGAGTACTTCAAAGAACCGCTAACCCTTATCGACTGGCTGCGGCAATATTCCGATAACCGCGAGGAAAATTACATCCGCAGCTTTCTGGGTAAGATGCTCTTCTCCGGAGAAGAGTCCTTTAAAAAGGCCAACGTTCTATCAGGAGGCGAGCGGATGCGCTGCATGATTGCGCGAATGATGCTACAGCAAGCCAATGTTCTGATCCTGGACGAGCCTACCAACCACCTGGACCTGGAGGCCATTACCGCCCTGAACAACGCCATTAAGGAATTCAACGGAACAGTGCTGTTCCACTCACAGGATCACGAATTCCTGCAATCAACTGCTAACCGGATCGTGGAGCTGACGCCAGCTGGCATTATCGATAAGCGGATGAGCTTTGATGAGTACCTGGCCGATGAGCAGATCAAGGCGCAGCGGGATGCACTCTATCAGCCAGCGTAGGGATTCTTTGTTACTGGGTGAGCACACAAACACCCGGAAAAGGCGCTCATCCGCTCAGAAACAGCGCCTGTAGTGCTTAGCCAGCTTGCTGCCTACCTCGCTGATACGCTTCAGCTGGAAAACTCGCATCACGTTATTGACCTTGGCTGTGGAGAAGCAGAGCTGACTAACGCCATTGCCGGGTATGCAGGCGCGGTTTCAGGGGTTGACCTTGACGGAGCTGCATTAACCAATGCCAATGTCCGGGATAATGTGACCCTGATTAGGGGTTCGATGACTGCCTTGCATGCTTTACCGCTTAAGCCAGCCCAACACGTTTTAGCCTACAATGCCTTCCAGTACCTCAGTAATGATGATGAAGCCCTTGCGGCTTTCAGGGGTATTCATGCTTTGATTCCAGCAGGAGGTTGTTTCTACATCGGAGCAGTTCTGGATCAGGATGCTTTCGGGGAATTTACCTGCACGTGGGGACTTACCCTACAGGAGCATAACGTCAATGATCAAGTAGGACGGGGCTGGTACCCGGGGCACTTGTGCAAGCTTGCGGAAAAAGCAGGCTTTCAGCCGTCTCCGCTTCCATTACTGCCCCGCTCCCTACAGCTATTACACCGGTTTGACTACCTGTTCAAGAAGGTTGGTTAACCCTTTGGCTAATTTCGCTGAAGGTTTGAAGTGGCTTTCCGACAGGCGTGAATAAGCCGCTCCAGTGCCCACTCCAGGCCGGTGAGAATGGTATACAGGGCAGACCTGGCCTGCTCAGTCAGGGGCTTTTTACCCGGTTTTTGGGCTGAGCCGGCTGAGTTATACTCAGGCTTTTTTTTAGCAGGCAGCAGGATCCACAGGGCAAGGTAGATCAGGATCCCTGTACCAAAAAAGAGAACGCCTATTATAAATGCCAGCCGTAACCAAACCGGCTGAAACTGATAATACTCGCCTATGCCCTCGCAGACACCACCTAAGTACGCGTCTCCGGGCTTTCGCGTGAGGGATTCCATGTTGGGTTCTGTTTTATCAGGTTCTGGTTGCGCTTGCTGAGCTTGCTCCTCTTCCTGAGCATGATCGCTTCCAAAAGAAGAAGGGGCTCCGATCTCAGCTTTGATCGCCTCCACATCACTGCGCGAGATCACTTCTTTCCGGTTACCGAGCCGCTGTTCGAATAGTTCAGCAACGCGGCTTTCCACATCCTGCAGTGTTTCTTCCGAATCCGGAATAGAGGCAAGCTGAGCACGGATGTCTGTCAAGTATTGGTTTAGCACCTCATAAGCAGGCTTGTCAATATGAAAGACCAGGCCTGCGAGGTTGATGCTAATGGTTTGTTCCATAATCCTGGTGGTTTTGAGTGACGTACACAACGGCCTGGTTCAGCGAATGCCAGGTTTCATCCAGTTGCGCTAAGAAATGCTGGCCTTGTTGCGTAAGGTAGTAGTACTTCCGCGGAGGACCGGAGGCTGATTCGCGCCAGTAATATGTGAGCAATTGGGCATTTTTCAGACGGGTCAGCAGCGGGTAAAGCGTCCCCTCAACGATGATCAGCTGTGCATCCTTCATGGTCTGTATAATATCAGAGGCATACATCTCACCCCGGCGGGCAATGGCAGAAAGGATGCAGTACTCCAGCACTCCCTTCCGCATCTGCGCTTTGGTGTTTTCCACGTTCATGGTTCAAAAATAATTGCTTTAAAGTACCTTGCCAAACATAATACCGGCTTACTGGCATCTCTGCTTTCAGGTTTTACCCAAACTCCTATTTTCGCTTCCGAAACTTACCCGGAATGCGGATTCAACCTCTTGCCTCAGTTTTCTGCGCTTGTTTACTCATGCTTGTGGGCTGTCAGTCTTCCCTGCAGGTCGTTAAGAATGAGCCGTCTGGTTCCCAGCACGGCTTTTTTTATCACCTGCCGGAAGTTTCCTACAAGCTGCAGTTTCACGGCCACCGGACTTCCACGCAGCGCGGTAAGCTTCATGATTTCCGGCACTTGCTGAAAATGCCCCTACCCGCGGGCCAAAACCGGGAGGCCCTGGTTATAGATAGCCTCAGCCTCACCTGTACTGCCCGCCCTGATCCTGATAAGCGTTTTTTTGTGCAGACCGGTAAACAAGCATCCAACCTGGGCCAGCTTCTAACAAACCTTCCAACCTCCACCAGGCCTGTTCACCGGTCCGTTCCCATCAGCTTACAGCAGTCATCGTTGGTCATCCCCCTCATGGCGGACCCGGGCACCAAGGATCAGCAGCGGTCAGGCTCCCGGCAGCAGGGCCGTTCTTTTCAAAGCAATATGGATCAGCTACTCAGGCAGAACAGTCAGCTAATAGGCGCTGTGCAGGCACTCAGCAGTGATTCCACCTTTCAGTCCGATAGCCTATTACGGGTACAGCTCAGGGAAGTCCGCCAGTTGCTGGAAAACTACCGTGGCCGGATCCGTGAGCTCCGCGAGCTCTTCAACACATTTGATGAGCAGGAGCTCGGAGCCCGGGCCCGGGAGCTAAGCAAGATTATCCACAAGGTGATAGAGCTCAAGACGGGTCTGGCGAGTGGACGTCAGGACCTGAATTACTCCCAGGCCGGTATCCGGCCGATGCTTAACTCGCTGGACTCAATGATCAGGGCTTACCAGCAGCCCTTCCGGAGCAGGCAGGATAAGCACCGCGTTTCGTGGTCATTTGCTTTTAAGCCTGATCAAAACCGACAGTTTTTCCGTTTAGGGTTTGTGAAAGCTAATAATACTGATCAATACTACATGGAACCTTATCAGGCGGAAGAGGACTATGCAGCAACGGTTAAGGTGAACATTACCGCTCCGACCTCCAGATCCGGAACTAAGCTACCTCCCCTTAAAGATACCACTGAAGCCGGTGCAGTGCCCAAAGGCCCCTTCTACAACATTCCGGCAAGCGGCAGGATTACCATTAGCGCTAACCACAGGGGGTCCGTTACCACCATAGGCTCAGTTCTGGTGCAGATTCCGCAGCTGGGTACCGTTAGCAGACTGCCAGCAGCTGCCCTCAGGCAGGACTTCCGGCTTCATGAATTTTATGGATCGCTAAAACCCGGCCCTAAAGCTCAGTAGGTTATGGATCCATACCCGTTTTTACGTCCGCTTTTGTTCCGCCTGTCTGCAGAGCAGGCCCACCGCCTGACTATCCGGATGGTTAAGATCGGGATGCAGATGCCGGGTTTTCATGCACTGACAGCCAGTAAAGCCCAGCATCCCGCTAACCAGCTTACGGTCTGCGGGCTGACTTTTCCGAATTGCTTAGGGCTGGCAGCCGGGTTGGATAAAAATGCGGAGATGTTCAATGAAATGCTGGCCATTGGGTTCGGCTTTGTGGAAGTAGGCACAGTTACCCCCCGGCCGCAGTATGGCAATCCCAGGCCGCGTGTCTTCCGGCTGGTTCGGGACGAGGCGCTGATCAACAGGCTCGGTTTTAACAATGATGGAGCCGACCGGATTGCCAGGCGGCTGGCTAACCGGCGTAAATCCGGGATCATTGGTGGCAATATTGGTAAGAACAAAGACACGCCCAATGAAAAAGCCCCGTACGATTATGCCGAAGCTTTCCGTAAGCTAGCTCCTTATGTAGATTACTTCACCATTAATGTAAGCTCCCCGAACACACCTAACCTTCGGGAGCTGCAGCAGGGGGCTGGCTTGCTCGATATCCTCAATGCCGTTCAGGATGAGAACGCCCGCCTACCCCATTCGAAACCGGTGTTTCTGAAGATAGCACCTGACCTGGAAGAAGCGGGGCTGGATGAGATGCTGAGTATAGCTCATCAGGGAGCGGTTAGCGGGTTGATTGCCACTAATACCACCACAGAGCGGCAAAACCTGTCAGCCAGCCAGGAAGAGGTAGAGGCCATCGGGAAAGGCGGACTTAGCGGCAGCCCCCTCACCAGCAGGGCAACGCGTGTGCTGGCTTACCTGAGGGCTCGTGATGATCAGAACCTGCCAATCATGGCCTCCGGGGGCATTATGAACGCTGATGATGCAGAGGAAAAGCTGGCAGCAGGTGCCTCGCTGGTCCAGCTTTACACTGGTTTTGTTTACAGTGGACCAGCTATCCTGGATGCTATTCTCAGCCGGACCCGGCAGCAAGCCAATGTTGCTGATTAGCAGAAACAGCGGTAAACCGTCATCACCCCTGATGATGTTAGGATGGTAGCAGTCATTTGCCAGATTGTAATTTTGGAATTGGTAAAAGCAAGCTACTATGGCAGGACACAATAAATGGTCTAAGATTAAGCATCAGAAGGCTGTTAACGATGTCCGCACGTCCAAGATCTTCTCAAAGCTCAATAAGGAGATCAGCACAGCTGTTAAGCTGGGTGGCAGTGACCCTGAAAACAACCCGCGGCTGAAGGTTGCCATCCAGAATGCTAAGGGGCAGAACATGCCCAAGAATAACATTGAGCGGGCTATTAAAAAAGCGGCTGGTGAGGATAACACAGCCTACAAAGAGGTAACCTATGAAGGGTATGGCCCACACGGAGTGGCCATTTTTGTAGAGGCCGGCACTGATAACATCAATAAGATCGTAGCCAATATTCGCTATTACTTCAATAAGTACAATGGTAATCTGTCCAAGAGCGGTTCGCTGGATTTCATTTTTGACCAGAAAGGGGTCTTTACTTTGTCGGCTCCGGAGGAATACAGTAAAGAAGACCTGGAACTTGAACTAATTGATGCTGGTGCTGAAGAGATCGAGCAGGATGAGGATGATGGCGAGATTGTGATCACCACTGCTAAGGATGACTTCGGCACGATGCAGGACAAGCTGGAGGAACTCGGAATAGCGCCCAAAAATGCAGCCCTGAAGCGGGTACCCAAAATCACCAAATCCCTGTCACCCGAAGCGTTTCAGGACGTTAATAAGCTGCTCGAGAAGCTGGAGGAGGACGAAGACGTGCAGAACGTTTACCACAATGTTCAGTACACGCAGGAAATTGCCGAACAGCTGGGCTAAGGCTCAGCTGTCGTTCCGCTGATAGCGAATGATCCGCTTGATGTTAAACCGCTCAATCAGATTCAGGCTGTCGCTAACGTTCTGATGTTTGGGCTCATACCAGGCTTTGTCGGCAAAATATGCCCGCCAGCGGTCGCTTGGGAACCGGAAATTGTAATCAGCAAAAATCTCATTCTTCAGGATATTCTGCTCTCGGCGGGTGAATTCATCCAGCTCAGCGGGCTGCACCAGGCGCTTTGAGCTCCAGTGGTATTGCCGGTCCGGGCTATTACTGAGCGTAGGAATGGGTGAGAGCCTTCCCTTATCTGATAGCTTGTGGTAGTGATAATTGACGTCTATGTTATCCTCACTAGCCCGGGTCTGGCTGGCTGAGGCATACTCAACATGCGTAGCTACTTTCTCCACCAGCCGCTGCTGGATGATCTTACCACGCATGGTATCTAGCGTAACGGAGGTACTGGAATCATAACCCAGAACAGTATGAGCCACCTGCTCTCCATTGTAGTCCAGAATGGTTAGATACCTTGTCCGGCACAGGTTGCCTTTGTAACAGGGCTTATCATAAGCCAGAGCCACATACTGATCATTGGCAATTAACTCATTCCCGGCATAGTATCCCTTCTTGGGCGCTGCGACAGGGTCATGCGGCAGGAATTTATCCACCAGTTCCGGCGGAATCCGGTTTTTGTAGGTATCCTTCAGGTACTGGTAGGGCGCACCAATGTCCTTATCCTCATGGAAAAGGTACCGCAGGTACTCCAGCGATGCTTTATCACCAGTGAAAGCAGTGTCTTGCTGGCCAGCAGCTGGCCGGGTGAGCGTGCAGACCAGTAGCAATACTACAACCATGCTGAGCAGGTGTGGCTCAGGTGTCTGCTGTCCGGTTCTGGCCAAAGTAAAGGCGCTTTTGCTCCTCATAGGTTGACTTATTGCCATTGTGCTCAGGCGTTTTGGAATCCTGACCCGGAAAATCCTCCACATGCACGGTGCTGGTCGGGAAGGCAAACCGAACGCCAAGCTCCTCTGCCAGACGCATGATCGAGAGCAGCAACTCCTCCCGGCACTTTAGCTCTACCTCCCAGTAGCGTGTCTGAAAGTAGCACCAGATGATGATATTGAGCGAATAATCCGCTAACTGGTAAAACCGAACGTAGCGGCTTTTATCGTCCGTATAGGGATGGTCGTCAATAACGGAGCGAACCCCATCAACAAAGGTCTGGACAAGGTCGGGTGGCGTATCGTAGGTAATGCCGATTGTGGTATAGAACTGCCGTTGGTTGCGCTCCTGCATGTTATCGATCACCATATCAGCCAGCCGGCCATTCGGGACTGATATCAGGGAGCGCTCAAAAGTGCGAACCCGGGTTGAGCGCAACCCCACTTCCTCCACCACCCCGATCACGTCCTGCCTCACTTCTACATAATCTCCGACCTGAAAGGGGCGATCCACAAAGATCATGATCGAGCCAAAAATGTTCTTTATGGTTTCCTGAGCCGCCAGCGCGAAAGCCAGGCCACCGATGGATAGCCCTGTCAGGATCGCTGTGATGTTGAAATTAAGGTTCTGCAGAACGAAAAGACCACCGATGATCAGCGTTACCACCTTCAGCGTCTTGCGGAGTAATGGCACTAGCTGGTCATCCAGCGTGGTGTCTGTTTTCGCAGCTACCCAGCTCATGTAGACGCCCAGAATATCGAGCGAGCGGAATAGGACCAGGGCCACTATTACCGGGATCAGTATTCTGAGAACCAAAAAGAAGTAGTAAGAAAAGTTAACGGGAAGCTGCAGGGCTGGCAGGGTAAGATTAACCATAAACATGACCATCAGTGAGCTTAATAAGCGGGAGATAGCCAGCTCATAGCGGTCAGCATCCCGATACCCAAGCGACTGCTTTAGCAAGCGGTGGATAAGCCGGTATAAAAGCCACCTGCTGATTTTGTAAAGCCCGAATCCCAATGCTAACAGGATCCCAAGCCCTGCATACTGCCAAAGGGCAATCCCCAGAATCTGGCTCCTGCCGGAGTCGGGGATCAGATTTAAAATATAGCTGGTCCCGGCCGGGAAGACCGCCCTGTGAATACCAGGAATAGCCTCTACGGTACTATGCGCATAATACCACTTATCGCCATACTTTTTCAGGTATATCTGAGGATAGTCATTGAAGATTACATACGTGTTAGAGCCTGACAGGGTATCGCGGTAGTTACGCCTTGCCGGAACCTGACTGTAATAAATGTAAAGCCCTTTCGCATCCAGGATCTGCTTCAGCTTAATGGCGCTGCTTACCGCTTTTGCGGAGTCATCGGTGTAAAATGCCTTGGCTGCTTTCCCGGGGTGATAATTGTCCGGCTGCAGGTTCTCCATGTGGGTCTTCACTGCATCCCTTGGCGAGCTAAGGTTTACCCCCTGTGCTGCCACCTGGCTTCCCATCAGTAGCCAGGTTCCTACTATAATCCAAAAGCTGAATCGCGCCAAAATAAAGTGCCTTTGTTCAAAGATAGCATGTATTCCTGAGTCAGGAGAGCACTTTATCAGCAATACTTAAGCTTAGGGACGGAAGTCACCAGGCGTATCAAGCTATTGCCTGGTCAGCCGCTTAATCAGTTCCCGGTGCTGTGGGTAATGCGCTTCTAACACGGATGCTTCAGCCAGCTCAAAATCATCAAATTCAAACCCTGGTGTCATCGTGCAGCTCATCAGCGTGAAGCCCTGTGGGTTATTAACCCGTGCTGCAAACCATTGATTTTTGTAAATAACCAACTGCGGATACTCATCCGCCTCCATATCAGGGCCTAAGTAATGAATGGCCAGGCTACCATCCGGCTTAATGATAAAAATCTCCAGAGCGTCACCAGCATGGTAGTGCCAGAGTTCATCCCCTTTTAGCCGGTGAAAAGCCGAGAATTCGCGTTCTTTCAGCAGGAAGTAAATAGCTGTGGAAAAGTGGCGGTCCCCGTGATACTTGGGGGGTAATTCCTGCATGGGAATTTTCTCTTCCGACCGGTAGGTTTCCTTAAAGTATCCGCCTTCAGGATGGCCATATAATCCGAGCTTTTCTATCCAGAAATCCGCTGGATGAGCCATACGCTATTATTTGGTAATACAAAAATAAGGCGATTGCATGGCCTTGGGAACGAAGCGGAGCCAAAAAAAGCCCGGCTGGAAAACCGGGCTTTTGGGCGAAGGGTGGCGACGGAGGGAATCGAACCCCCGACACACGGATTTTCAGTCCGTTGCTCTACCTACTGAGCTACGTCACCCCTTCTTGTGAAGAAATGCAAAATTAGGACGCGGACAGGAAAGTGCCTAATCCCAATGCAGGAATTTCACGGACGAATACACCAAAAAAGGCATCTTTGCTGTACTGTTCCGGGCGAAAAATTGTAAATTTCATAGTGGGCTAAAAGCGGTTTAAAGCTTTATTTGCCCCTCTTTAAGCATTGTAAACAGAAGCTAATGACAATGGTGGGTCCTTTGGTATTTATCGTACTTCTGGTAGCTGCATCCGGCTTTTTTGCCTGGAACATATCGAAGATTGTGCGCAACATCCGGCTTGGGCAGGACGTGGATATGACCGACAATCCACGGGCCAGATGGAAGCAGATGGCCCTTTTTGCCCTCGGGCAGAAAGGCATGTTTACACGCCCGGTATCCGGCATCCTGCACCTGCTGGTTTATGTTGGGTTTGTGCTGATCAATATTGAGATCGTAGAGATCATCATTGATGGCATAACGGGCAGCCACCGGATTTTTTACCCTTACATAGGAGCGGCTTACAATGAGTTCATAAGCTTTTTTGAGATCCTGGTTTTTGCGGTGCTATTTGGTGTAATTGTGTTCCTGATTCGCAGGAACATGATGAATATCAAGCGCTTTCAGTCCCGCGAGCTAACGCGCTGGCCTAAGCTGGATGCCAACATAATCCTCTGGGCTGAGGTCGTACTGATGATCGCTATTCTGGTGATGAATGGGACTGACCTGGCCCTTCAGCAAAAAGGGCACCCTGATTACCCACAAACCGGCAGCTTTTTGATCAGCGGCACGATTGCTCCGTTGTTTAGTGGCATGAGCACTGAAGGCCTTGTAATCCTGGAGCGCTCAGCCTGGTGGGCTCACATTGTGGGCATTTTCGCCTTCCTGAACTACATCCCGTATTCCAAACACCTGCATATCTTTTTAGCCTTTCCGAACACTTACTTTGCCCCCCTCGAGCCCAAGGGAAAGGTTAGCAACATGCCGGCTGTTTCAGAAGAAGTGAAATCCATGCTGTTCGAAACAGCGGGCAGTGATCAGGAGCCGCCTGACCGGTTTGGCGCAAAAGACGCTACCGATCTCAGCTGGAAAAACATCATGGATGCTTACTCCTGTACAGAATGCGGCCGGTGCAGTGACGCCTGCCCGGCTAACATGACCGGTAAGCTTCTATCGCCCCGTAAGATCATGATGGATACGCGCGACCGGATGGAAGAGCTGGGCAGTCAGATGAACGGGGGTAATGAAGTGCCGGATGATGGAAAATCATTGCTTGGCGATTACATCACCAATGAGGAGCTGAATGCCTGCACCACGTGCAATGCCTGCGTGGAAGCCTGCCCGGTCAGCATCAATCCGCTGGATATCATCACGCAGATGCGGCGGTACAATAGCATGGAGGCCGCTAACACGCCCAGCCAGTGGAATGACATGTTTAACAATGTAGAAAACAATGCCTCTCCCTGGGCCTATCCCGCTGAAGATCGCATGAACTGGGCAGATGACGATTAACTGATAAAAACAAAAGATCAATGGGTAATAAACTTCACGTTCCGACTATGGCCGAAATGGCCGAGCGCGGTGAAAAGCCGGATATCCTGTTCTGGGTTGGTTGTGCAGGCAGCTTCGATCAGCGAGCCCAGAAGATCACCAAAGCTTTCGTCAAAATCCTGAACCATGTGGGGATCAACTTTGCTGTGCTTGGCCAGGAGGAGATGTGTACCGGAGATCCCGCCCGCCGGGCCGGCAATGAATTCATTTTCCAGATGCAGGCGCAGATGAATATTCAGACCCTGAATGATTATGGTATCACCAAGATGGTTACCGCCTGCCCTCACTGCTTCAATATCCTGAAAAACGAATACCCGGAGCTGGGTGGCAACTACGAAGTGCTACACCACTCCACTTTCCTGCAGCAGCTGATCAACGATGGCCTGGTGGCGGTGAAAGACGGGGAACGTTTCAAAGGCAAGAAGATCACCTTTCACGATGCCTGCTACCTGGCAAGGGCTAACAACGTGTATGAGGCGCCTCGTGAAGTCCTTGAAACGCTGGATGCTGAGCTTGTGGAAATGAAGCGGTGCAAGACCAACGGCCTTTGCTGCGGAGCCGGAGGCGGGCAGATGTTTAAGGAATCCGAACCCGGCAATTCAGAAGTTAACATTGAGCGTACGGAAGAGGCGCTGGAAACCGATGCTGACTACATTGCCGCTGCCTGTCCCTTCTGTATGACCATGATGAGTGATGGCGTTAAACAGAAAGAGAAAGAAGAAGAGGTGAAGGTCCGTGATATCGCGGAACTCATTGCTGAGGCTGAGGAGCTTTAGCTGTTATCCTCAGCCAGATGCGCCAATAGTAGCGGTAAGTAGTTAGGAAGGTCGGGCGGCCGTTGAGCTGAAATTACATGACCATCAGCTTTGGCTGACTCATCTACCCACTCAGCCCCGGCATTGATCAGGTCGTCCTTAATGCCCGGCGTGCTTGTGGTCGTTACGCCCGAGAGCACACCAGCCGAAGCCAGCACCCATCCGGCATGGCAGATATGCCCGATAGTCTTAGCTTCCTGGTGAAAATGCTGAGCCATCGCCAGAACTGACGAGAACCGCCTGATCTTGTCGGGAGCCCAGCCGCCAGGAATAAGCAACCCATTGTAAGCAGAGGGGTCAATGCCATCATAGCCATGGGTGCTCACAGCAGCAACGCCATGCTTGCCTTTATATTCAACTTCTGCACCTTCTCCCACAAGATGAACAGTTGCGCCTGCTTCCCGTAGGCGCATGACGGGGTACCAAAGCTCGAGGTCTTCAAACTCGTGGTGCACTAGCTGAATGATTCGCTTACCAGTTAAGTCCATAAATAGTTGGCTTGAGTGGGGAATAGAATCCGCAGTGGATGTATCACACTCCCTCGGTGATCATTGTAAAATTACCATTCTGCCAGGGATTACTAAACTAGCCGCCAAGCGCTACATCCAGCGCCATCATGATGGCAAATCCACCCATTACGCCAATCGTAGCAATGTCGGTATTCCCCTTAAGCTGGGACTCCGGTATTAGCTCTTCTACCACCACATAAATCATAGCTCCGGCTGCAAACGACAGGGCATATGGCAGCATAGGCTCTATGAGCAGCACAGCCGAAGCCCCGATAACACCGGCTATTGGCTCAACAACCCCGGAGGCCTGACCGTAGGCAAAGCTCTTGCGCCGGGTGAAGCCTTCCCGCCTAAGAGGCATGGACACTGAGGTTCCTTCAGGAAAGTTTTGTATGCCAATTCCCAGCGCCAGGGCAACAGCACCGCCCAGGGTAGCACCCGGCAGCTCATGCACAAGGGAACCAAATGCAACTCCTACTGCCAGGCCCTCCGGAATGTTATGCAGTGTAATGGCCAATACCAGCAGCACGCTGCGGTGCATGCTGGTCGGCAGCCCTTCAGCATCCTGCCGCGGGAAGCCTATGTGCAGGTGAGGCAGTAGCTTATCAATTGCCCCGATGAAAACACCACCCAGTAAAAAGCCACTTACAATGGGAAACCACGTTGGTACTCCTTTAGCCTCGCCAGCCAGATCCATGGCAGGCAGCAAAAGAGAGAAAAAACTCGCTGCAATCATCACTCCGCCTGCAAAGCCCATCATACCGTCCAGAAGCTTCTGGTTAAAGGACCTGAGCAGGAAAACCAGCGATGCCCCAAGAGCCGTCATTCCCCACGTAAATAAAGTTGCTAACAGCGCCTGAAGAATCGGGGAGAGCGTTTTGAACCAGTCCATACAGATTTTTTTGTGTGCTTTACAATATTTTTAAGCTTCTCTAAAAACCTAAGTATATGTTTACAATTAACCTGCCAAACCGCTTACTGACAGCCAGAAGGCATGAAGCGCTCAAAAGGGCATCGGGCAGCTAGGCTGCAGAGGTGTGAGGATTCACCCGGCCTCTATCCCGGGGCTACTCATCCAGGCTTTCCACCATTTCTATAAGCTCATCAAAATCCTTATAACCCGGACGCTCCTCACCCCCGGCGTAGATATTGATAGCAAAAGGCTTAAACTCTTTGGTCAGGTCAATGATGTTTTCCGCATTGAACGGAAGATTCAGGATAACATTCAGGTCATCCGTAAAGTCCTTGATGCGCTTTTTAAAATCATTGTCGTTCAGGAAAGCTTCAAGGTCTTCATCATTGTAAATCGAGAACATGTAGTAGGTGATGTTCTGGTAGCTGTCCTCTATGAAGTACTCCAGCTCCTCGCGGTCCCGGAAGGTAGCTAAGTCCAGGTTCTGGATGATCTGCGCCTTAAGCTTGGAGAGGGAGAAGAAGTGCTCAGTCTCATTGAGCTGTACATAATCGAGCTTGTATTGCTGAATAGCATCCCTGATTTCTTCGAAATCCTGCTTCCCAAACTCACCGACTAAGCCAACACCTTCAATCCATCCTAAAATCTCATTCAGGTCATCATGTTCTATGTAATTCTCGCTGTCCGGGTCTAATGAAAAACCCAGAAAATTAGCCTGCGAACCGGCGGCAAAACGGGCGTCACTGAGGTTAGTGAGTTCACCAAATTTGAGGTTGGTAATCAGGGACATTGGCTTGACTTATCGTTCGTTTTAATTTTAGACAATTCGAAATAAAAAATTTTCTCAGATAACGAGTTGCCATAATGGTGAGTTGGGTATACCCAGAACTCAACAACACCGTGTAAAGCAGCTCAACACTTTTACAGCCAAGCTCACTATCTGCTGAACAAACGCATTTGACGATTATGGACCAGGATTTCTTCCAGCGGGTTTACCGCGTGGTACGGTGCGTGCCAAAGGGGCGGGTAACCACCTATGGACACATTGCCCGTTTTTTAGGAGCTGCCGGGTCAGCCCGCATGGTCGGCTGGGCCATGAACGCCTCCCACAATCAGTCGCCTCCCGTTCCAGCGCACAGAGTTGTAAATCGGCAGGGCCGTCTGACAGGAAAGCATCACTTTGCAACGCCGGAAATGATGGAGCAGCTATTGGAACAGGAGGGCATTGAAGTGGTTGAGGACCAGGTTCAGGATTTCAAAACCCTGTTGTGGGATCCTCAGGAGGAGTTGGAAAATGAACCGATGAATAATGAAGGTGAGGAGTCGTAAATTGTGGAGGATATCGGATTCGAACCGATGACCTCTTGAATGCCATTCAAGCGCTCTACCAGCTGAGCTAATCCCCCATTGTTAACATGCAAAAATGACCTCTTACTACCAGAAAGCCAAATCGCTCTTTTACCGCCTGAAATCTGTTTCAATCAGGTTTTGGTAGAGTTTACAAGGATACGTAATTTTGAAGCAACGCTGGCAGCAAAGCATGACTAAAATTTTTAGCCGATGCTTTGAACACCAATTACCTGTTAGCGTTATGGATTATGAAGACTGTCCGGTGGTGTAATTGGCAACACGTCAGGTTTTGGTCCTGAAGAGTCCAGGTTCGAGCCCTGGCCGGACAACTACCTTAACCCACAGGGTTATCTCGTTATGCCATCCCGCTTTAATCCTATTAAAATTTTCGCTGGCCGCGGATCACAGCACTTAGCTGAAAAAATCGCCAGCGACTTTGGCAAAGCCTTAGGAGATTCTTCGATCGATCAATTCAGCGATGGCGAAATTCAGCCCTTCTTTAACGAGACGGTTAGGGGCTGTGACGTCTTCATAATCCAGTCTACTTTTAGCCCTTCTGAGAACCTGATGGAATTACTGCTAATGATAGATGCGGCCAAGCGAGCATCGGCCCACTACATATCGGCAGTTGTTCCCTACTTCGGGTACGCCAGGCAGGATCGGAAAGATAAACCACGGGTCGCTATAGCTTCCAAGTTAAATGCAAACCTTATTTCAGCCGCGGGAGCTAGCCGGGTGATGACGATGGACCTTCACGCCCCCCAGATTCAGGGCTTCTTCGATATTCCGGTTGATCACCTGGATGGCTCAGTAATATTCATTCCCTACATCCGCAGCCTCAACCTGGAAAACCTGGTGGTTGCTTCGCCGGATATCGGCGGCTCCAAACGTACCCGCGGGTATGCCAACCATATTGATTCCGAGATGGTGATCTGTGATAAGCACCGCAAAAAAGCTAACCAGATCGCTACCATGAACATCATAGGCGATGTTCAGGACAAAAATGTGGTACTGATTGATGACATCATCGATACCGGCGGTACACTGGTAGAGGCAGCCCGCGTAATGAAATCTGAGGGCGCTCGTTCGGTGAGGGCTTGTATCACCCATCCACTCCTTTCCGGGAACGCTATCGAGAAGATCGAAAATTCAGAGCTGGAAGAACTCGTTGTTTGCGATACCATCCCGGTTAGCCAAGATACTACTAAGATCAAGACCTTATCGGTATCCAAGCTCTTCGCGCAGGCTATCCGCAATGTTTACGAACACGGTACCATTAGCTCCCTCTTCCAGCAGTCAGACGCCTACCAGCAGGACTTTAATTTCTAAGCTCTGCGCTGACTCCTTTCACGCTTTTGCCGGTTCCTGAGCCTGCTAAGTTTTCTTAGCTTTGCACTTTAAAATTGAAGTCTCCATGCTACTCAAAACACTCAAGCTGAAGGAACGGCAGTCCATAGGGAAAGAAGACAGTAAGCGGCTACGGCGGCAGGGCTTTATTCCCTGTACGCTGTATGGCGGCAATCAGGGCGTCAGGCACCTTTACGGCTTTGTAAAGGACTTTCGGGATGTATGCTTTACACCGAATGTTTACAAGCTCAACCTGTTGGTGGAAGATGAAAATCCTCAGGAAGCCATTATTCAGGAATCCCAGTTTCACCCCTTATCAGATGACGTTCTCCATCTGGACTTCCTGCGGGTTCATGAAGATGCACAGGTTAAGCTAACCCTGCCGGTAAGTTTTGAGGGCACACCGGCTGGTGTGGTTAATGGAGGACGCCTGTTCAAGAAAATCCGTAACCTTCAGGTAAAGGGCCGTGTGGCTGATATTCCGGAGCAATTAACAATTGACGTTTCCGGTATGGATAATGGTACTATCGTTAAGGTACAGGACCTGTCTTTTGATAACCTGCAGATCATGAACAACAACAGCGTGGCCGTTGCCTCGGTAGCCCTGCCCAAGAAGGCAAGAAAAGCTGCCAGCAGCTAACTGAGCAGATAAGCGGTACAAACAAAGTGCATGTTAGCGGGGTGGGGTCTTTAGCGGCTCATCCCGCTTTCTTTTTGGTGGAAGCCCTGCAAAAGCACTAGCGCATTGAAGCATCTGGTAGTAGGGCTTGGGAACATGGGCCCTGAGTACGAGGACACACGCCATAACATTGGCTTCAATATCGTTGACGCTTTTGCTAGCGCTCATAACCTTACCTTCAGTTCATCCCGGTATGCGATGACCACCCAGGTCCGTATCAAAAACCGGGAGATCCATCTGATCAAGCCGTCTACCTTGGTCAACCTGAGCGGCAAAGCTGTCCGGTATTGGATCAATCAGTTACAGATACCTCACTCCCGCCTGCTTGTGATAACGGATGATGTTGACCTTCCCCTGGGCAAGCTAAAGCTCAAGAAGAAAGGAGGCGATGCGGGCCACAATGGTATGAAAGACATCATCGGCCTGCTTCACACCAAAGAATTCCCGCGCCTGCGGTTCGGGATCGGTAAGAACTACCCAAAAGGCCGGCAGGTGCCCTATGTACTGGGTGAGTGGACCAATGCGGAGTGGGAAACCATAACCCCGCAGATCGAAAAGGCCAGCACACTGATTGAAGATTGGTCCCTTCAGGGTATCGACAAAGCCATGACGCTTTACAATTCCTGAAGCTCCTCAAACACTAGCACTCGGGTGGGCGTTGATATTCAGGTTTTCTTAATGCGAAAACCCGTTTCTGGCGGTTTACAGCCACTTTGAGCAGGATTGGTTTTCTTTGCAATGCTGAAAAATAACACAAGCTAACTATGGCATACGATCTTTTGATTGTTGGAAGTGGCCCGGGAGGCTATGTGGCCGCAATAAGGGCCTCACAACTCAATATGAAAGTCGGAATTGTTGAGAAGGAAAGTCTGGGTGGTATTTGTCTTAACTGGGGATGCATTCCAACAAAGACCCTTCTGAAGTCTGCTCAGGTTTACGATTACGTTAAGCATGCCAAGGAGTACGGCATTAACGTAACGGATCCCTCCATTGACTTTGAGGGCATGATTAAGCGCTCCCGTAACGCTGCCGACAACATGAGCAAGGGGGTGAATTTCCTGATGAAGAAGAATAAGATAGACATCATCGAGGGGCATGGCCGCCTGACCAGCGATAAGCAGGTGGAAGTTGAGAATGAAAATGGGGAAAAAACCCTCCATGAGGGCAACAAAGTGCTTATTGCTACTGGAGGCCGCGCCAATCAGCTACCGCACATTCCGATTGATGGCGAAAAGGTGATCGAATACCGTAAGGCCATGACCCTGGAAAAGCAGCCCAATAGCATGGTGATCATTGGCGGCGGGGCCATTGGTTCCGAGTTCGCCTATATGTACAATAGCATCGGCACCAATGTAACGCTAGTGGAGTACATGGATCAGATCCTGCCAGTAGAGGATACGGAAATTTCCAAGGGCTTGCGGAAATCCTACAAGAAGCAGGGCATCAATGTGATGACAAAGACCAATGTAAAAGCCGTGGACACCACTGGCGAGGGTTGCCGCGTTACTGTAGAAACCAACAAAGGGGAAGAGACCATTGACTGCGATATCGTTCTTTCCTCGGTGGGTGTAGCTCCGAATGTGGAAGATATTGGCCTTGAGAGCCTCGGCATTGAGCAGGATAAGAGCGGCAAAATCCTTGTAGACCAGTATTACCAGACCAACGTCTCCGGTGTTTATGCCATTGGCGATGTGATACCCGGCCCTGCGCTTGCGCATCTTGGCTCTGCAGAAGGAATCTGCTGTGTAGAGCAACTGGCTGGCTTAGACCCGGAGCCGATTGATTACAACAACATTCCTTCCTGCACCTACTGCTCACCGGAAGTCGCCTCAGTCGGCTATACTGAGCAGCAGGCCAAGGATGCTGGCTATGAGGTCAAGGTGGGCAGTTTCCCCTACACGGCTTCGGGTAAGGCGAATTCCTCCGGACACACAGAAGGCCTGGTTAAGGTCATATTTGACGCTAAGTATGGCGAATGGCTGGGTGCCCACATGATGGGTGACCATGTAACGGAAATGATATCCGAGGTGGTAAGTGCCCGGAAGCTGGAGACAACCGGGCATGAGATCGCTAAAGCGGTCCACCCGCACCCCACTATGTCTGAAGCAGTGATGGAGGCCACAGCTGCCGCCTATGATGAAGTCATACACATCTAAGACGATTACCAAGTAAAACGGAAGAGCCTGCTTTAGCGATAAAGCCCTGACAAAGTCTGTCAGGGCTTTTTTTGATTGAGAGAATGGTATTTATCCCTTAGCTTTGATAAACATACAAGGTTTTCTCATTAACCCTAAAAAGCTAAGGACTATGGAAGATCGCATTGTTCAGGAAGAAAACACCCAAAACCAACCGGTTGCTCTGAACTATGCTGGGTTCTGGATTCGTTTTGCCGCCTACCTGATTGATGCCATTCTCATGGGGATAACCACGACTTTGGTCAATTTTGCTGTCTTTGGGATGGAGGAATTGACTAATCCCACTTCTAATGCCCCGAATTTGGTTAGCTTTCTGATCGTTCTTCTTTATTTCAGCCTCATGCAGAGCTCATCCGTGCAAGCCACCCTCGGCAAAATGGCAGTTGGCGTCAAGGTAGTAGATACCAGTGGCGAGCAGATCAGCTTACCGAAGGGAATTGGCCGGTACTTTTCGAAAATTGTTTCGGCAATTATTCTACTGATCGGCTTTATCATAGCCGGGTTTGATAGTAAAAAGCAAGCCCTTCATGATAAGATAGCCAGTACTTATGTGGTTTACGAGGCGTAACCCGGAGCAGCGCAGCTGCCCAAAGCTACTAATCAAGCTCCTGGAATGAGCAAAAGCCTTACTTACACAGATTTTCACTTTCCCGGTCAGTCAGAGCGCTACCAGGGTAAGGTACGTGACACCTACAAGATAGACCAGGATTACCTCGTATTCATCACTACTGACCGGATCTCGGCCTTTGACCAGATCCTGCCGGAACCTATTCCCTACAAGGGAGAAATCCTTAACCAACTAGCCGCCCGCTTTCTGAGCATGAGCCAGCGCATCGTTCCGAACTGGCTTTTGGAAGTTCCGGATCCGGCCGCTGCTTTCGGCCGGCGCTGCGAACCCCTGCCCGTGGAAATGATTGTCCGCGGTTATCTGTGCGGGAGCGCATGGCGTGCTTATCAGCAGGGCGCTACGCATCTTTCAGGAGAACCCCTGCCAGCCGGCATGAGCGCTTATGAGCCGTTTCCGCAGCCACTCGTTACGCCTACCACTAAGGCACAGACCGGCCATGATGAACCCCTTACGCGTAGTGAGATCCTCAGGCAGGGGCTGCTGTCTGCAGACGTGTATGACCAGCTAGCAAGCTATAGCCGGCAGTTGTTTGAGCAAGGGCAGGCCCACGCTCAGCAGCAGGGGCTGATCCTTGCTGATACCAAATATGAATTCGGAATCTACCGGGGTCAGGTGTACCTGATCGATGAAATACACACGCCAGACTCTTCCCGGTACTTTTACCAGGATGGCTTCGAGGAGCTGGTAGAGGCCGGGGAGGCCCCGCGGCAGTTGTCCAAGGAATTTGTGCGGGAGTGGCTAATGACGGAAGGCTTTACAGGTGAGCCCGGCCAGTCGCTGCCGCATATGGACGAAGAGCGCGTTCAGACCATCCAACAGCGATACGTTGAATTGTTTGAGCAGCTTACCGGCGAGCCCTTCTGGTTTTCAGACCGCAGTCAGCTATACGATCGTATCGAACAGCATGTAACGCAAACGCTGGCGCAGTGGCGCCCGGTAAATGAGGCTTAGAAATTCGGGGACAGCAGGTATTTAGCGTAGAAGTCATTGATCTCCTTTACAGCTTCTTCTACGGTATCCACCAGTTTAAAGAGGAACAGGTCCTCCTCATTGATGTTACTGGTTTTTTCCAGCATAGCCTCCCGCAGCCAGTCGATCATCCCTTTCCAGAAATCACTGTTGACCAGGATAATGGGAAACTTGCCGATCTTTTTGGTCTGGATCAGGGTCAGGGCTTCAAAGAGCTCATCCATAGTGCCAAGGCCTCCGGGCAGCACAACAAAACCCTGAGCATACTTCACGAACATGACTTTCCGTACAAAGAAGTAGTCAAAGTTGATCAGCTTGTCTGAATCGATGTAGCGGTTGGGCTCCTGCTCAAAAGGCAGATCGATGTTCAGGCCCACAGATTTGCCTTCGTTGTCGTAGGCGCCTTTGTTCGCAGCTTCCATGATCCCGGGGCCGCCCCCGGTAATGATCCCATACCCTTCGTAGGTAAGGGTTTTGGCTATCTCGATGGCCATTTCGTAGTAGCGGTCACCGGGTCTGCTTCGGGCTGACCCGAAAATAGAGACACAAGGCCCTGTCTTGTTCATTTTCTCAAAGCCCTCTACAAACTCGCTCATGATCTTAAAGATCTGCCAGGAGGACTCTGCTTTTACTTCTGACCAGTGTTTATCTTCAAAAGCTTTCCGGATTTTCCGGTCGTCAAAGGATTGGTTGCTCATTAGTTTGGCTTTTCTGGTTAGAACCTCCGGCCTTCCATTCGTAGGATCAGGAAGGCCGCTGAAAGGTTTCGATCATTTGGTTGAGCCGCCCGATCACACGCTCCCGCTGCTCAATCGGCTCGTTTTTTTCGTCTGCTGCAGCTTTCAGCTCTTCCAGCTCTTGCTGGTAATCCTGCCGGTAGCTCTTCAGGGCTTCCACTACTGAACTGCGGTCATCTTTATCAGCGATCCATTGCTCCAGGTCTGAAAGCTCAGCAAGCTCACTTTCAAAGAACGAAACCCCCATCCGTTTTAAGTATCCCAGATAGGTTTCGAAAAAGTTAAACCGCCCGCGCCAGTTCGGTCGCTCTAGCAGGGCATCCTGCAGAAAGCTGTTCGCAGCCTTCTGGCCCTGGCTGGCGTGTAGGCGGGCCACATCCAGCAGCAAGCGGTCGTTCCGGGTTTGCTTCAGGGCTTTGGAGGCTTTCAGGGCCAGTTGCTGGTTAACATTGGATAAGGCACTCAGGGCCTGCCTCACCACATAGTAGGAACTATCGCTCAAGCCCTTTTTAAAGACCCTAACGAACTGACCCGGATTCTCGGCATCCTGCAGGGTCAGATAAGCCGAGCCCCGGACGCGTGTTTCGGGATCGTCCTGGGCAAGCTTTCGCACTTTCCCGGTGAAGGCAGATTCCAGCTGTGGGTGAGCTGTGTCCCTCACCATGCTAAGGCCCAGCTGACGAATACGCCGGTACGGGCTGTTCAGCGCCTTCCGGGTTAGCGCTTTTGCTTCAGCAGCATTCAGCGCATTCAGGTTGTCTGAAAGGTGGGCCAGGGCTTCGTACTGGTTCAGGTAACTCTCGGTATGGTTGAACTGATATTGCCAGGCTTGATTGCTGTAGTTGAAGCTTTTCTCAGCCAGCAGGACCTTTTCCGCATCAAAGTTTAGTAGCTGAGGGCGTTCAGCAGCCTGAAAGCGGAGCGTGTCCAGGGCGTCCGTCACCTCTACCTGATGAGTAGTCACCTTACCTCCCCCGTGGTGAACATCCACGGTTAAGGGCAGGCGGTAGACGGGCTTAGTAGTGGTATCCTGTTGCTGCCTGACGATAAGGTTTACCCTTTGCTGAGCGGAATCGTATACCTGCCGGATATCCAGCACTGGATGGCCGGGCGAGCGGAACCATTGATCAAAAAACCACTTCAGATCTTTTCCGCTTACAGCTTCCAGTGCCAGGCGCAGATCGTGATGCTCTACAGGCTGGTATTCGTGCTGATGCAGGTACCGCGAAATGCCCTGGAAAAAGGCCTCATCCCCTAGCGTGCTCCGCAGCATCTTCAGCACGCAGGCGCCTTTCTGATAGCGGTGGCGATCAAAGAGGCTCCCGGCCGACTGGTAATGGTATTGCACAATGGGGACCTGCTTTCTGCGGGCCTCACGCAGGTAAGCCCTGCGGTCATTCTGCCATTGGATAGCAGCAGCCTCGTCCCCGTGAGCATGCTCCATCCACAGATGCTCCCCGTATGTGGCAAAGGATTCGTTCATAGCCAGATTGGCCCAGGACTCACAAGTCACCAGGTTGCCGAACCAGTGGTGGATCAGCTCGTGAGCGATCAGGGTCTCGTAGGTGCGGTGCTGGTGTTCGCGCCTGTTATGCTGAATGCCACTAAAGTGAATGGTGGCCGTGGTGTTCTCCATGGCGCCAGCAATAAAGTCCCGCACGGCTACCTGTGAGTATTTGGCCCAGGGATACGGGTAATCAAACAGCTGTGAGTAGTAGCTCATCATCTCCGGGGTTTCCCCGAAAATCATATCAGCATAAGGCTCGTAGGCTGGCTCTACGTAGTAATTAACGGGTATTGAGTCATGCCAGGAGTCCTGCACCTTGCTGTACTTACCCACCGCCAGCATAAAGAGGTAAGGGGCATGAGGCTGTTGCTGCCGCCAGTAATCGGTGCGGGTTCCGTCCGGATTCCTGGACGTGTAGATCTTTTTCCCGTTAGAAAGGGTCTGGTAAGCCGTATCAACGGTGATGAACACTTCCTGGGTTGTTTTCTGATTGGGCTGATCAAACGTGGGAAACCAGTGGGAGGAGTACTCAGTCTCGCCCTGCGTCCATATCTGCTTTGGTTTCCCGGGCACTTTGCCATCCGCATTGATAAAGAACATGCCGTTACTTCCGGCTACTGAATTATCGGCTTTCAGGTTAGTTAGCCTGGCCGTGTAATCGAGGAATAGCTTAGCAGTATCCGTGCGATAATAGGTTTCAGGAAGCTGAACAACCAGTTTCTGGGTATCGTACCGGTAAGAAACTTCAACATTATTGATACTGTCCTTAAGCATGACTTTGTGCAGGTCAAAATTGTGGGCATCAACAACCACGGAATCCTGCGGGTAGAAATGCGGGGTGATGGTAAGTGTAGCCTCTCCTTTCAGTTCTTCGTCTTGCCAGTCCGGCTCAATCCGCAGTTTGGTATGAACCAGATCCATCGGCCTGGCTTCAGCGGGCTGATAGGGGTTACTCAGGTAGTCCTGCCGCTGCTGAACTTTGACCGTATCCATTTTCTGCCTGACGGTAGGAGTAGAACTGCCTGTGCCTTCACTAAGGAGGCTACAGCTACTTATAGTTACGGTACTTAGTAGCAACAGGGTAAAAAGAAGCGGTGTAAATAGTCTGCTCATGGAGGGTATGGGATTTAGGTGAATATGTAAGACCCGGAAAGTCAAACTTAAGGGTATTTGCACGCTTTGGCAGACATGGGATGTTTTTGATATCAGGAGGTAGCGCGGTAGGTGTACAGCATGATGAGGCAAAAAAAAGCCCCTCTAGCTTACCTAGAAGGGCTTTTACAATTTCGTGTGATCCCGCAGGGACTCGAACCCTGGACCCTCTCCTTAAAAGGGAGATGCTCTACCAGCTGAGCTACGGAATCGTCTGTTTAACTATTTACAAAAGTAAATTTTGCGCATTTTGTATCCAAAATTCACTTTTATAACGGCTTTAAGCCTACTTAGTTTATGCGGTAGGGCTCAAAGGTTAAGTGCTCGTCAAAAAGCTTCCGGTAAGTTAGGTGTAGCTTGCTGCGTTTGGCATTCAGCTTCCGCATGGTGGCTTTCATTTTCGGGTTGAAATCACCAATCCAGGAGAGTTCAGCATAATGGTACTGCCCATTCTGCTCTACCTGCAGCAAAAGGTTGTAGATCAACAAGGCATCCACGCCCTTATTCTGAAAATCAGGATGAATACCCAGCACCACCCCTTTTAGCTTATTCATGATTTTTCGTTGCCGGTACCACAAAAATTTTAGCTGCTCCCACAGGCCCATCTTTCCGTTGAAATACTGAAAGATCTGGTTCACATCGGGCAGCATAAACACCACGCCTGCTGGGTGCCCGTTCATGTAGATGAAGATCAGGAAATCCTTTTCCAGAATAGGCTTGACTTGCTTAAAAAGCGCTTTGACCTCTTCCCGGCTTAGCGGTTTAAAATCCTTAAAGTTTTCCCAGGCCCGGTTATAGATGGTTACAAAGTCAGCCGCATACTGGTCCAGCTTGGCGGGGTTTAGCGTTTGTACGGATACATGCTCATTGTTCGTGGCACGCTCAGCAATCATGCGCAGGCGTTCCAGCTGTATCTCACCTTTTCTGGCTTCAAAAGTTTCCTGCTCAAAGTACCGCTGAAACCCGTAGGCTTCAAACAGCTCCTGGTAATAGGGCGGATTGTAATTCTCCTGATAGCTGGGCTGCTTAAAGCCATCCACTAAAAGCCCCCAGAATTTGTCCCGCTCACCGAAATTGATCGGCCCGTCCATAGCCTGTATGCCCTGTTGCTCCAACCACTGCTTAGCTGCGTCAAAAAGCTGAAAAGCTCCACTTTGGTCGTGGATGCACTCAAAAAAGCCAATGCCCCCAACCCGGTACGATTCGTTCCGGACTTCCTCACTTTTGGTAAAAGCAGCTATGCGGCCGGCTGGCTGGCCTTCCTCGTCCAGCAGCACCCAGCGCTGAAGTGCTCCGTCCTGAAAGGCCGGATTACGCTGCTCATCAAAAATGAACGAGAGGTCGCGCTGCAGGGGTGGAATCCAATTGGGATCATCCCGGTAAATCCGGTAGGGAACCTGGTAAAAGGCATCCTGACCTGGCGTGGTGTCAACACGCTGTAGGTGCATGCAGGAGAATTTTGGGAAATTTGCAAAAGTTGGAAAATAAAACGTCAATAACAAATATGAATTTAGGCGATAAGCTTATCCAATTTGAGCTTGAAGACGAGGAAGAGCAGAGCATAGCGCCTTATCGCATGTTCAGCACGTATGACGGAATTCTTATGATTTTCTACTCCTCTTTTTGTGCATACAGCCAGGCCTATTTCCAGCGTTTCCAACAGATCATCGATGACTACAAGCCCGATAGCCTCGGTATCTTGTTCGTCAATGTGCTGAACGGAGACCAGGACGAGAGCGAGGAATCAGAACTGGACTTATTCGAAAAAGCTCAGCAGCATAAAGCGTTTATCAAGCTTGTGAAAGACGAAGGGCAACAACTGGCCGGGGCCATGGAAGTTGAAGTCACCCCCAAGGCCTTCCTGTTTGACGGCAATCAGAAGCTGGTATACAAGGGGCCGATCGATGACTCACCTGAAAGTGCAGAAAAGGTTAATGCCCCGTACCTCCGGAATGCCCTTGACCAGGCCCTCAACGGCCAGGACGTGACAACCCCGGATGTAGCGCCTGAGGGCACACCCGTTACCTATTCGTCAGATGAGGCTGAAGCTTCTTAAAACCTACCAGCACAAATGGCCGGATCGCGCCCTTTTCAGCAGCAGGTTGCCATCGTGACCGGGGCTTCTACCGGTATCGGGGCCGCCATTGCTGAGGCGCTTGCCAGCGCTGGCGCCCATGTGGCCCTGGCAGCACGCAGCTACGATAAGCTGGAACATACCGCAGCGCGCTGCCGTCAGCATGGCGTTCAGGCGCTTTCCGTTCCTACGGACGTCAGTGACCAGACCCAGTGCCAGCAGCTGGTTGATCAGACCGTGAAACACTTTCAGCAGCTGGATATCCTGATCAACAATGCCGGGATCTCTATGCGGGCGCTTTTTGAGGAGATGGATCTATCAGTCATGGAGCAGACCATGCAGATCAATTTCTGGGGTACCGTTTACTGCACACATGCTGCTATGCCCTATCTGCTCAGTTCCCAGGGGTGGATCGTTGGGGTTAGCTCTATTGCCGGCTTCCGGGGCTTACCGGCCCGCACTGCTTACTCAGCCTCCAAGTTTGCCATGAACGGCTTTCTGGAAGCCCTGCGCACTGAGAACCAGAAGACTGGCCTAAGGGTGCTGACGCTCTGCCCGGGCTTTACGGCCTCTAACATACGAGCTGCGGCCCTGGACGCAAACGGACGGCCTCAGGGCTCCTCACCCAGAAGCGAGGGCGCTATGATGCAGCCCGAAACCGTTGCCGGGGCCATGATCCGCGCGATGCAAAAGGGGAAAAAGACGTTGGTGCTTACCCGTCAGGGCCGCCTGACCGTCTGGCTGAACAAGCTCATCAATGGCCTGATGGACCAGATGGTGTTTAACAACTTGAACAAAGAGCCGGATTCTCCGCTGCGTCAGGGCCCGAAGTCCTAGCAGTTGCCGCTGCCCAGCCAGGTATGGATGATATCCTGGATCTCGCCTACCATTTCATCCGGTACGACTTCCGCCAGCGCCATAAACATCTGATTGCGAGCCTCATTCATGGCCTGCCGCTCATCCAGCCCCTGCCGGACGAACTGCCCCGCTGCTTCCAGGTACAACTGCTCTACTTCCTGGATATCCTGCTGAAAGTCCCGCAGAATGGGCCCGCTAAGGGTCTGATACTGAGCAGGCAGGGCCCATTCCATATCAAAAGCCTGTAGCACCACGACCTTCATGGTAAGACCACGCACCATGTCGGTATTCCCTTTCCACTTCTCAGCAAAATGCTGTTCAACTTTCTGATCTATCTGGGTCATGAGTTCCTTGGTAGCCTCACCCAGTGTTACCTGCTTGCTTGACTTATCGGCCATGATTCCTATTTTTCACCTTTTCACACAAATAATCACAATCCTTGTCCCGGCTACAAAAATCGTTATTTCAGGCTGTTAGTCCACCTTCAGGGCCACGACCGCCCGCCAGCCTCAGACTGCTTATCACGGTCTGCGCATTGGGGCTTTTTCTCCCTTTCAGGGGCCAATGCCAGGAGCGATTTATCAGGCAGATCGGCAATGACTACACCGACAAAAAGTATTTCAATGCCTTAGCTGTAGGCGTGGTCAAAGGCGACTCAGCCAATATCTACACCTTTGGCCAGAAGCGGCCTGATCAGCCCGGACAGCCAACTGCAGACAGCTATTTTGAGATCGGGACGCTGACCAAGGTATTCACTACTGCCATGTTTCAGGACATGGTTAACCAGGGGCAGCTGGACCCAAAAGCCCCAGCCAACCACTTCCTGCCCGATAGCATTCACCTTACCAGTAAGGGAGAGACCCCTGTTCAGCTAAGGCACCTTGCTACCCACACAGCTGGTTTACCCCGGGTGGATGAGGAGTACTTCTACGAGCGAAGCCGCGATATCATCCGGGTTAGTCAGAATCCGTACAAGAACTACACGAAAGCAGAGCTTTATCAGTTTATAGACGATGTAACCCCACTTGCTAAGCCCGGTGAAGAACTTCGCTATTCCAACGTTGGCATGGCCCTGCTGGGAAATATCCTTGAGCGGGTTACCAAAGTTCCCTACGATAGCCTGACCGAGCAGTACACTGAGCAAATGGGCCTTTCCAAGACAAAAACCCACCTGGCCTCGAGCGTCCGTGAGCGGTACCTGCTACCGGCCTATAACCGGCGGCAGCAGAAGGTCCCGTACTGGGATTTTAAGGCTATGGCACCAATAGGCGCCCTGAAATCCACGCCAGCTGATATGCTGCGCTTTCTGCAGATCAGCATGGGGCAGCTTAATACGCCCATGACACCGCCTGTACAGCAGGCCCAGCAGGTAAGGGACAGCGGAAGCCTAAAGCAAATGGAAGGCATTGGGGTAGGTTATGGCTGGTTCCGGAGCTCCCGCACCATAAGGGGCGAGAAGATCACATGGCACAATGGGCAGAGTGGCGGCTTTAGCAGTTTTATAGCTTTCCTGCCTGAACAGGAGCATGGCGTGGTGCTGCTGGCTAATACCAATGGGAGCCTGGGCAAAATCGCATTTCAGGTCCTCAATGTGCTAAACAAGGAGTAAGCATGGCTAACCTGGCTGGTGGATTACTCGTGTATAAGCAACTAGGCCCTGATAGGGTTGCAGTTCTGCTTGGCCATCCGGGTGGCCCCTACTTCCGGAACCGGGACGAGGGGGTTTGGACCATTCCCAAAGGAGAGCTGGAAAGCGGAGAGGATAAGCTAACAGCCGCTATCCGGGAGTTTGAGGAGGAAATAGGCTTTCGCCCGGATCCCGGGAACGCGTATTTTTACCTCGGAGAAGCCAGGCAGAAGGGTGGCAAGGTGAACCACATCTGGGCCCTGAATACCAGTCCTGATCTAACAGGTCTCCCTCAAAGCAATACATTTCCCATGGAGTGGCCGCCACGGTCAGGCCAAAAGCAGCATTTTCCGGAAGTGGACGACATTGGGTTTTTTGAGATTCAGACGGCCCGGCAGAAGATAAGGGACCGGCAGGAAGTGTTCATTGACCGGCTGTTGGAACAGCTCGGCATAGCCGGTGGCTAACGGTTACGCAGAAGGTGGCGGAACTTCCAGCCCAGATAGATGCCGGCTGCTGACAGGGCGATTAACCCTAGCGGCAGAAATACCACAAACAATAGCGCTCCTACCACAAGGCCAACAAGCGTACCGATACAGCCAGTGCTGCGTACCTGAAAACTGCGGTTGAAAGGAGGTGGCTGCTGTTGCTGCTCGCCTTCTACATCGATTTTGACCTCCTCAGCCTTCACATGATCTGAGGACTTTTGTTCCCGTTGGTCTTTGTGGTAGACCGTCACCTTTTGGCGCCGGCGGTTTTCTTCGCTCATGGGCAGACAGCTGCTCTTTTAGCCTTTAACGCGGTTTGTCAAATGCAGGACAACGAGCCTGCCATTTTTAGCTCAGTTTTTGAGCCGCTTATCGTGAAAATAGCAATCTATGCGCTTCTGGTTTGCCCTGTTTGGTGTACTCCTTATGACCAATGCCCTCAATGCCCAGTCAGGCCGGTCAGATTTTTTCGATCAGGCTGATGCCTTCTTTCAGGAATATGTAACAGCAGAGGGTGGGGTGTATTACCAGAAGCTGGCAGAGCGATCCGATGCGCTGAATGAGCTAACAACCCGGATCGCCCGCGCTGATCAAAACCAGATGAGCGGTAGCACACTTAAGGCCTTTTACCTCAATGCCTACAATATCCTGACTATTGAGCAACTTGTAGCGCATTACCCGGTGAAATCCCCTAAGGACCTGAACGGTTTTTTCGATGGCATGACGCACACGGTGGCCGGCCAGTCAATGACATTAGATGACCTCGAAAAGCGCACCCTCTACCAGCAGTTCCCGGATGCCCGTCTGCACTTCGCCTTGGTTTGCGGGGCAAAAGGCTGCCCACCGCTAAGGGACCGGGCCTACCAGCCTGATAAGCTGAATGAGCAACTGGATAAGCAAACCCGCCGTGCTATGGCGGATGAGGATTTCATCCGGGTTCAGCCGGAAGAGCGTCTGGTAAAAGCTTCCAAGATCTTCCAGTGGTACCGGGATGACTTTCTGGCGGAAGCAAGCTCTATCCTCAGTTATATCAATCAATACCGGCCGGGTCAATTACCGGCTGATACGCGAGTCCGCTACTACTCCTACGACTGGGGAATCAATAGCGTCAGCCAGCCTTAAGCCTGCTCTGCCCCCCTTTACTCAGTTCAGCTAATACCATCGACTCTGCAAGGTTACGCCTAAATTTGGGGTAAGACAGTGTTATGCCTGACTTTTTCAGGTTAAGCACTTTTAGCCGCTAACCTGGCCCTGAGCTATCAGGCAAACAAGGCTTATGTTAGTCCTGTTAAATCGCTATTGTTGAGAATGGACCGTTCCAAAGACGCCTAAGGAAGACGCATACATGACAGACACGACAGACAACTCGTATCAAGGAAGACAGGCAGAGCAGCCCGACCAGGTAGAGCATGGAACGCTGCAGGTCTACGGCGCAAAAGAGCACAACCTCAAAAACCTTGATATCACCCTTCCCCGGAACGAACTGATCGTTTTTACCGGGCTAAGTGGTAGCGGAAAATCATCCCTGGCTTTTGACACCCTGTATGCAGAGGGGCAGCGCCGCTACATGGAGACCTTCCAGGCTTACCTGCGGCAGTTTGTCGGTAACATGAAGCGCCCGGAGGTTGACAAAATCGAAGGCCTGAGCCCGGTGATCTCTATTGAGCAGAAAACCGTCAGCAAGAATCCGCGCTCGACAGTTGGAACGATCACGGAGATCTACGATTTTCTAAGGCTGTTGTATGCGCGTGCTTCCCAGGCCTATTCCTATGTGACCGGCAAAGCCATGGTGCGCTTTTCCGATGAGCAGATCATTGACATCATTATGGAGCAGTACGAGGGCGAGTCCCTCTACATCCTGGCACCGCTGATCAAGGCGCGCAAAGGCCATTACCGGGAGCTTTTTGAGCAGTACCGGAAAATGGGCTTTACCAAGGTCCGGGTTGACGGGCAGCTGCGCGACCTTCAGCAGGGCATGAAGCTAACCCGCTACAAGATTCACGATATTGAGCTGGTCATTGACCGGGTTAAGGTAGGGGAAAAATCCCAGACCCGCATCCGGGAATCGGTTAAGACAGCACTGCGGCAGGGCCGCGATACGATGATGGTACTAAAGCCGGACGAGCCGGATAGCTCCCGCTATTTCAGCCGGAACCTGATGTGCCCGGACTCTGGTATTGCTTATGATGAGCCGCAGCCCAATACTTTTTCCTTCAATTCCCCATACGGCTACTGCCCTGAGTGTAAGGGAACAGGCTCGACTTATCAATTCGCCCGCGAAGCTATCATCCCGAATCCATCCAAGAGCATCAGTAAGGGAGCGCTACAGCCGCTGGACACCCAGATGGATTACTGGCTGAAGGCTGTTATCAAAGGGCTGGTTAAGCGCTATGACCTGAGCATAGCCACGCCTGTCCAGGAATTTCCGGAAGCCCTGATGAGTGAGCTGCTGTATGGCACCAGCGGCAAGATCAAGGTCGAGACGGAATTCGGGCAGATCAATACGCAGTTTGAGGGCCTGATCGAGTATTACCGGAGCATTCTGCTGAGTGCCCCTAAAAACAATGAGCTAAAGCGTAGCCTGGAAGAGCTGGCTGAATTTGCTCCGTGCCCGGCCTGTGAAGGTTACCGCCTTAACCAGACGGCCCTTCACTTCCGCATTGATAACAAGCATATCGGGGAGGTCTGTAATTTTCAGCTGGATTATTTTTACGAGTGGATCCAGAGCCTGGAGGCCAAAATGACTGGCCAGCAGCAATACATCGCCCGGGAAATCCTGAAAGAGATTGCTGAGCGGACCCAGTTCCTGCTGAATGTAGGGCTGGAATACCTGAGTATCAACCGCCCGGCTTTTTCTCTGTCCGGCGGGGAGGCACAGCGGATCAGGCTGGCTACGCAGGTTGGCTCTCAGCTGATCAATGTTCTCTACATCCTGGATGAGCCCAGCATCGGTCTGCATCAGCGGGATAACCACCGCCTGACCAATTCCCTGAAAGCGCTGCGGGACATTGGGAATACAGTGATAGTGGTTGAGCACGACCGGGATATGATGCTACAGGCTGACCAGATCCTGGACCTGGGCCCGGGCGCCGGCAACCATGGCGGCTATATTGTTGACCAGGGCACCCCGAATGCCATCCTGGAGGGAGCGGGTATGACTGCCCGGTACCTGAGGGGCGAAAAGGAGATCCAGCTACCTGAGGAGCGCAGATCCGTTAACCACCAGCACAAACTGAAGATCAAAGGTGCCAGCGGCCACAACCTTCAGAACATTAACATTGACTTTCCGCTGGGCACCCTTACCTGCGTTACCGGGGTTTCGGGCAGCGGCAAATCCTCGCTTGTCAACCACACCCTGTACCCGGCCCTCAGGCGGTATTTTTACAGTTCCTTCCAGCGCCCGTTGCCCTACCAGAAGATGCAGGGGCTCGACAAGCTGGATAAGGTTATCGAGATCAGCCAGTCCCCTATTGGCCGCACACCGCGCTCTAATCCCGTGACGTATACGGGCGTGTTTTCAGATATCCGGCGGCTGTTTGCTGAGCTCCCTGAGGCTAAGATCCGCGGTTATAAAATGGGCCGGTTTTCCTTTAACGTCAAAGGAGGCCGGTGCGAGGACTGCAAGGGAGCCGGCCTGAAAACCATTGAGATGAACTTCCTGCCGGATGTTTACACGCAGTGCCCCACCTGCCTGGGCCGGCGCTATAACCGCGAAACCCTGGAAGTGCGGTATAAAGGAAAATCTATCAGCGATGTTCTGGATATGACCGTAGAAGAAGGCGTGACCTTTTTTGAAAACATTCCCAGCATTTTCCGGAAGCTCAAGACCCTGAATGACGTGGGACTGGGTTACGTTCAGCTCGGCCAGCCCTCTACAACCCTCTCAGGCGGGGAGGCTCAGCGGGTTAAGCTGGCTACGGAGCTGGCTAAGAAAGATACCGGCCAGACCTTCTACATTCTGGATGAGCCCACTACTGGCCTGCATTTTGAGGATATCAGGATACTGATGGAGGTCTTGAATAAACTTGTGGACAAAGGGAATACCGTTGTTATTATAGAACACAATATGGATGTCATTAAACTGGCTGACCATGTGATTGACATAGGCCCTGAAGGCGGAGATAAAGGGGGGCAGGTTGTGGCTAAAGGTAAGCCTGAGTCCCTGGCTAAGCAGCAAAAAAGCCACACTGCGCGGTTCCTGAAGCAGGAATTGGAAGAAACCGTCAACCAGCGTCAACTGGCGGTTGTTGAAGAGTAAATTACAATGTGCAACACAACAAAGAGTAAACTATGAGTGAAGAAAATAAGCAAAGCCTGGCTTCAGCAACATTCGGAGCCGGCTGTTTCTGGTGCGTAGAAGCTGTTTTTCAGCAGCTACAAGGGGTAAAAAGAGTTGATGCTGGCTATGCAGGCGGAGAAACTGAAAACCCGACCTACGAAGAAGTCTGCATGGGGAATACAGGCCACGCAGAAGTAGCCCGGGTTGATTACGATCCGGAAGTGATCACATTTGAGGAGTTGCTCGAGGTTTTCTGGCACACCCATAATCCCACAACCCTGAACCGTCAGGGAGCTGACGTGGGAACGCAGTACCGCTCTGCCATCTTTTATCACGATGAAGAGCAAAAGGCCATTGCCGAACGCTCTCTTAAGGAAGCCGATGAATCAGGATTGTGGGGCGATAGGATCGTGACTAAAATTGAGCCGCTTAAGAACTTCGCCAAGGCCGAAGGCTACCATCAGAACTATTATGAAAAACACAAGAACGGTCCGTACTGCGATGCCGTCATTGAACCCAAGCTGCGAAAGCTTAAGGAAAAATTTGGCGAAAAGCTGAAGATGGCCGTTTAAGCCTTTCCCGGAATTCTGAATAAGGCACCTGTTTGCTTTCTGATAGCAGGTGCCTTTTTTATATCTTCACTCCTTAGATTATTACTTGTAATACCCCGAAAAATCGTCTTTTGCTTTCAGTAAGCTGGTAACGATTCTGCTTTCAAACATCAATTATTCAGGTGATCACCACTCACGTTGGTTTCACGCTTTGCAACGCGCTCAATAAGGTAGCGGTCAAGATCCTGCTCAAGGTCTACAAAATCGTCAGCTGAGTCCAGCAGCCGGTTAGAGGTCGTAGCCCCGAAGCCAACGATCTCTACAATTACTCCCATATAACTCAGGTAGTTAACCAGCGGAGTAAAATCCCCATCCCCGGTTACAAGGGTCACCACATCCAGCTTGGGGGCCATAATGATGGCATCTATTGCAATACCTACGTCCCAGTCGCCTTTCTTTGTTCCGCTCAGGTAGGTCTGAAGATCCTTCTGCCGAACCTCGAAGCCCAGCTTATCCAGGGCCCCAAAGAACTTTTGCTCTTCCTGGTTATCGGCTTTGATCACATACGAGATAGCGCGTATGAGCTGGCGGCCTTTTACCGCGCTCTCCAGGATTTTACCAAAGTTGACGTGTTTTTCGTAAAGGTTACGGGAGGAGTAATACATATTCTGAACATCCACAAAAACGCCAATGCGCTGATCTTTGTGCTTAAACATAGCTTAGGAGGCTTTTTTAGAAAATAGGGATCACTTAAAAACAGGGTTAGTTTTCAAAATAACGATGCTAAAAATACAACTTAAGAAAGAGAAAAAGGTTTTAAGTACAATCTATATTTAGAAACTCCAGCTTTAGTGAATGAGATCAGGATTGTTATAGATGTTTTTGTAAGTCCAATCCTTCTTCATCTGGTTTTAGCGAAACGATCCACGGATTACTCACCGCCTGCCGGACCAGCCATTGACCCAGGTTAAGCCATTGGCTGGCCTTATCCAGGACGTAGCTATCCGTAGTTACAACCGGAAATTCTGCCTGTTTCAGGCAATAATCCGGACTGCCCACCAATTCAACTTCCCACGGCCGCGCATTGGTTCTGGCCTCGGCTTCCAGGTGCTGCTTCAGGCGTCCGCTATTAGAGACTGGCTTATCCAGGTACCAGTATAGCGGTGGTAGATGTTGAGCTTCCGCAAACTGCCCGATAAGGTGAATAGCGGGCACGGTTTCCGTTACCCGCTTGTAAGTGGCGTGAATACTGGAAAGGTCCCGGAGGCTGCCATCCCGCCCCTCAAACAGGCAACCACCGGAGAGGGCACTTTCTATGGTTATCAGCAGGTTAAACCCATCCACCAGCAGCCAGTCAGCCTGCTGAGGGTGGTGCATCTCATGCTGATGGCGGTAGTGGAGCGACTGGGTGCTACAAGCAGCGCGCATAACCGCATACCGCTGCCGCTGGGTTAACTGGTACCGATCACCTACCAGCTTAAACAAGGCATCTTCCGAATACCCGCGGCTCAGCAGAAAGCTGTAATCGTACACAGCCGCTCGAAGCAGAGGCTGCATAGCCGCTCTGAACAGCACGTGATCCTCAGACTGTGCTCCCCGGTGTCGTTGTTTATGCGGCATCTTTTCCTTTTTGATCAGGCACTGCTAAATTGCCCTTAATTAATCACATCAGCATTATGAGCCGTCCGATCAGGATCATATTAGCGGTTCTTTTCAGCCTGCCGGGAAGCACTGGACCGGTCAATGCCCAGGAACGCTTTCAGGCGATGTTCTACAATGTTGAGAATTACTTCGATACCGTTAACCGGCCCGATAAACAGGATGATGAGTTTACCCCTGATGGATTCAAAAACTGGGGCTTTTTCAAATACCGGGCTAAGCAGAACCGCATAGCAAAAACCATCATGGCCGTTGGTAAATGGCAGATGCCGGAGGTAATAGGGCTGGCAGAGGTGGAAAACCAGCAGGTGTTAAAAGATCTTCTGACCTTTTCCCCACTGGAGCGCTTTAATTACCGGATCCTGCACCAGCAGTCACCAGACTGGCGCGGCATAGATGTCGCTATGCTCTACCGGCCTGAAGCCTTCAAGCTGGTGGACTCCCAGTTTATTGAGGTCAATTTTCCGCAGGACTCCTTCAATGCGACCCGGGATATTCTGTATGCAAAGGGCATTGCCCGGGACCGGGATACCCTGCACTTTTATGTCAATCACTGGCCCTCGCGCTATGGGGGAAAGGCTGAGAGTGATCCAAAACGGGCAAGGGCTGCCACTTTGCTGCGTCAGCATGTGGATAGCCTCTACAGGGCCCATACGGCTCCCAAGGTCATCATCACTGGCGACTTCAATGATGGCCCTGCTAACAAGAGCCTAAAGCAGGTGCTGAACGCAGCTACTGATACCACACAGCTCGAGCGCCACCGGTTGCTCAACCTGATGTACCCCCAGGGTAATAGCACGCAGAAAGGCTCGTACAAATATCAGTACCGGTGGCATACTTTTGACCAGTTTATCGTGTCCAGGAGCTTATTCAGAGCAGAAACCGGCTACCGCACGAAGCTGGAGGATGCGCGGATCTACCGGAAACCTTTTCTCATGACCACAGATGAGCAATACCCGGGGAAAGCCCCGCATCGCACCTTCCTTGGTCCGCGCTACAAGGATGGCTACAGCGATCATCTGCCAGTTTACCTGAACCTTTACACAGCCCGGGGGCATTAACTGTAAAAACGCCACTTCATTTCATGCGAACTGAAACACTTCACCGCGAGCACCGTGACTGGCTATCCGAGATCGGGCACTGGGAACAGGAGCTGACCTTTCTGAGTCACCTGACCGGTAAGATCCAGAGCCGGGAGGTTGAGGAATCCCTGCAGAAAGCTGCCGGAGAGTTTGAAAGCCAGGCTTACCACCTACAAATGGAACTGAGCCGCTTAAAGGCTGGCATCCAGGAGCATGAGCTTTTCCTCACCACCAGCGATAGCGATGCCCGCACCGAAGAGCAGACCCATTCGGAGATGCGCGATAAGATGCGGGAGTTCCGCCAGTCCTTCTATGAGCTGAAGCGGGAGCTTTTTCAGCTTGCCCGGGAGGCGCTTTAAGGGCATGAGCCGTGCTCAGGTCTGGATCTGGATAGCCTGTTAAGGGAACAAGCGCCCCATCATCCTGGGGAAAGGCAGGGCTTCTCGTACGTGATGTAGCTGGCAGATCCAGGTAACGAAACGGGCTAACCCAAGGCCAAAGCCGGAGTGGGGCACGCTGCCGTAGCGGCGCAGATCAATGTACCACTCAAAAGCTTCACGCGGCAGCTGATGACGGTCAATGGCAGCTATCAGCTTGTCCTTGTCGTCCTCCCGCTCGGAGCCTCCGACAATTTCCCCATAGCCTTCAGGGGCCAGAATATCCAGGCCCTTAACGTAGTCGGGGTCATCTGCGACCTCCTTCATGTAGAAAGCCTTGATATCCTTTGGCCAGTTGTAAATGACCACTGGTGAATCGAAGAGCCGCGTCAGCACAGTTTCATCTGATCCGCCGAAATCTTCGCCATAGGGAAAGTTACGGGCAGATTCCAGCCACTGCGGCAGGTTCCGCTCATCCTCTTCCAGCTGGCTGAGCGCTTGCTTAAGTTCTTGTACCTCTTCCTGCAGCTGGTTACGCCTCCCCTTTTTGATCCCCGATTGGTCCAGCTCGTTTTCTTTGGTCCCGATTTGCTCTTCAACCTCAGCCTTCCGGGTACGGGCCTTACGCAGATCTTCCTCGATCAGCTCAATGGCATTGTAGCCGTTATAGGTCTCTTCTCCCCGTAGTAGGTAAACCGCTTCAGCATAGGTCAGACGTGGGAATTGCTTATCCGAACTGCGCAGGGCTTCAACATCCCGTCCGAGGGTTTCGAGCTCGAATTGGCAGTGCTCCAGCACATCGCGAATGATCGCTCGGATGAAATCCTCGGCCAGCTCTATGGTCATGTCCATGTCATAGAAGGCCATTTCCGGCTCAATCATCCAGAATTCGGACAAGTGCCGCCTGGTCTTGGACTTTTCAGCCCGGAAAGTCGGGCCAAAGGTGTAGATCTTGCCCATGGCCATGCACATGGCTTCACCGTATAGCTGGCCTGTCTGCGCCAGGTAGGCCGGCTCCTCAAAAAAATCAGTTTCAAAAAGGTCCGTTGTGCCCTCAGCTGCGTTGCCGGTAAAGATCGGGGAGTCCATTTTGGAGAAACCGCGCTCCTGAAAGAATTGGTAAACGCTGTAAATAATCTGGTTGCGGATGCGCATAACAGCCCACTGCCGGCTGGAGCGCAACCACAAATGCCGGTGATCCATCAGGAAATCGACCCCGTGCTCTTTTTTGCCAAGGGGGTAAGCTTCAGCTTCATGGTAGATGCCAAAGGTCGTAACATGCAGCTCATAGCCTCCTATTTGCTGTTCATCCTTTACAACCTCCCCTTCCAGACAGA
This sequence comes from uncultured Sphingobacteriales bacterium, assembly GCA_964474835.1. Taxonomy (GTDB): domain Bacteria; phylum Bacteroidota; class Bacteroidia; order CAILMK01; family CAYYUA01; genus CAYYUA01. The sequence continues at coordinate 33,227 of CAYYUA010000003.1, read as the reverse complement.
GGGAACTTTCCAGCGGGATGCGCTTGGCCTTATCATAGAGCTCTTCCCCACAGGCATCGCGGCTCACCACGCACTGAGCGTAGCCTGTTCCGTCACGGGCCACGATAAAGGCCACAACCTTACTGCTGCGCTTATTAGCCACCCAGGCATTTACCGCTACCTGCTCTCCTTCATGATCCTTTAGATCGGCCAAAGTGACCGTATCCTTGCGAAGCTCCATGTTCAGGTGTTGCTTTTAAGTGCTCATTCGTTCGGGATATTAAGAAAAGCGCTGAAATCTTTTACTTTGCGTAAAATTCCGTAGACGCGCAAAAATACGGGCACCACGATGTTAAAACAAGGGCTAAACCAGAAACTCCTTCAGAAGCTATCCCCGCAGCAAATTCAGTTTATTCAGCTGTTACAGCTAAACAGTGCTGAGTTTGAACAGCGGCTTGAGGAGGAGTTGGACGAGAATCCGGCCCTCGAGGAAGCCAGCGAAGAGGGGGAAGAGCCCGCTGAGCAGGAACCTGCTTATGAGGACACTGCGCAGAGCGAGGCTGAGAATCCCGAAGAGGATGCCTATGATGAGGCAGTGCCGGTAGAGGAAAGCCTGGAGGATACAGAAGCCAAAGTAGAGCAGGGCAACGAGGAAGAACCCTACGATGACCTCGAGATCGGGGAATACCTGCCGAACGATGATGACCAGAATCAGGATCAGATGCCGCAGGATCCGGACGAGGAGGAAAAGGAGATCCCCGTCAGCAGCTCCCAGAGCCTGTATGAGGTACTGGAGCAGCAGCTCAATGCCCTGGATATGGATGAGCGAAGCGCTATGCTGGGCACGCACCTTATCGGAATGCTGGAAGAGGACGGCTATCTGCGCCGGCCGGTTAAAAACGTGGCTTACGACCTTAAATTCCTCAACAATATTGATACATCAGAAGAGGAGCTTGAAAAAATCCTCCAGCTGATCCAGCAGTTTGAGCCAGCGGGCGTGGGTGCCCGGGATCTTCAGGAGTGCATGCTGCTACAGCTCAACAAGAAAGAGCAGACCCAGGATGTGCAGCTGGCACACCGTATTGTAAGGGATTACATGCGGGAACTTGCCAACAAGCACTACGGTAAGCTCACCCAGAGCCTGAAGGTGGACCGGGAGCGGCTGCGCGAGGTTCTGGATATCATCACTCACCTGAACCCCAAGCCGGGCGAGTCCCTGAGTGCGGGTAAGGCTCAGTACGTCACGCCGGATTTTGTGGTTACCAACGTGAATGGCGATCTGCAGGTATCGCTGAACAATAAGAACACCCCGAGCCTGAAGATCAACCCTGGCTATCAGGAAACCCTCAAAGGCTTCAAGGAGGCAAAACAGAAGGACAAGAACCTGAAAGAGCAGGTGCAGTACATCAAGCAGAAGCTGGATAGTGCCAAATGGTTTATTGATGCGGTGAAGCAGCGGCAGCAAACCCTCCTCCTGACCATGCAGACCATTGTGTCCTTTCAGCGCGACTTTTTCCTCTCCGGGGATTTCTCGCAGCTTAAGCCTATGGTGCTGAAGGATATTGCTGACCGCATTGACATGGATATTTCCACCATTTCCCGTGTGGTGAATAGTAAGTATGTAGAAACCGACTTTGGTATCTACTCGCTTAAAGAGTTTTTCTCGGAGGGAATTCAGACAGCTCAGGGCGAAGAGGTCTCTAACCGGGAGGTCAAGCAGATCCTCGAGGACATGGTAAGCAATGAGGATAAGCAAAAGCCGCTTACCGATGAAAAGCTAACCCAGATCCTGAATGACAAGGGCTACAATGTAGCCCGGCGCACAGTGGCCAAATACCGCGAGCAGCTGGGGATTCAGGTGGCTCGTTTAAGAAAGGCCCTTTAATGCCTGAAAGCCTTCCGGACCGGATAAAATACGAAGCGGCCGTCTTACTGAGCATCGCCACCCATCCGGTTCTGGTATTCTATGGGGTTTGCTGTTACCTCGCAGCAAGCGGTGTTATCTTCCCGCCTTTCCGGGCAGAGGGGCAGTTTTACAATCTGTCCCTTATCCTGCTTGTTACCGTTTTTATCCCTGTTATTGGGCAATACGCGGTGAGCCGGAGCCTCTTTATGGAGGAACGCCAGCAGCGGCTTGCCCCTTTGCTGGTGACCGCAGCCAGCTACCTGGGGGCCTGGGGGCTTTTTCACCTACTGGCGTTCCCGGAATATATGCTGGCTTTCATGTTAAGCCTGGTAATAGGGTTAAGCGGTCTTTACCTTGTTACCAGGTCCTACAAGCTGAGTGTTCACACATCAGCTGCTGGTAGCATGGTAGCGCTTTTTTTTTCATGTATAGCGAGACAGGGGATGGCTCAGCCGCCTTGTTAGTGTGGAGCATCGTGCTGGCCGGGCTTATCGGTAGCGCACGGCTCTATCTTCATGCCCACACCCCGGCTCAGATCTATCTTGGGTATGGCTACGGGATAGCCCTGACAAGTGTAGTCCTGTACTTGTCAGCTTCAGGAGGGTAGCCCTTACTTCAGAATAGTCACGTCCCCGGTTTTAGAGCGCAGAATTTCGTCCCAGCCTTTGTAGTAGATCTGGTACAGATACACATTATCGCTCATCTTGTCAGTGTAGCTTGATCCTGCTGGCGGGCCATACCATTTGTCATCCAGATCGCGGGTCTCGTAGACCTTGGCGCCCCATCTATTGTAGACATTCACGTGAATATCCTTCACAAAGACCGGCTCCAGCCCCCAGTGCTCATTCAGGCCATCGCGGTTGATGGTGAAGGCAGACGGTACGTGCAGGATCGGCTTCTGCTCTAAGTAGATGATATTGGACTGGCTGACGCTGCGCTTACTCCGCTGGCCTGCAGCAGGCTGTTCGTAGGCTTTTACCTTGTACCAATAGGCTCCTACCTCGTAATTCAGCTCATCATCGGTGTACAAAGCCTCATCCCCGGATATGCGGGCAATGGGCTGAAAGGTGGTATCCACAAGCGGATCCCGCCGGAAGATGCGGTAGTGACTGATGCCGCCCGGCCATTTTTTGTAAGGATTCCAGTCAAGCATGTGCTCGAAAGACTCGGAATCACCCCCAAGCACGATGCTGCAGCCCTGGTAGCCTTCTACACCATAAAAACCGCATAAATCCCTGACCCGTACCTTATAGCAATAGGAAGTTTCGCTCACCTCAGTACTGCTGTCCACAAACGTGGTTTTATCAGGATTGCCAAAGGTAGCGTAGAGCTGAAAATCCTGATCGGGAGCATCGTTGGGCTTTCGCAGGAGCTGGTACTCAGCAAATTCATTATCCGTGCTCTTAGTCCAGGTGATCCGCAGGTTTTGGTCATTGACTACTGTAACCTCACGGATGTCAATCGTCTTGGGCTTCAGTTGGTAGTCAGGCCCGGTGCAGATCTTGTAGCTACTGTTGATCTGCCGGCCACACAGGTTTACTGTTCTTAAATAGTAACAGTAAGCGCGTTCGCGTACCCCAAAAGCCGTTTCATCCTCATAAGCCTGCGTTATACGCGGGTTCAGGCTGTCCAGTTTAAGGGTATCTCCGTTCGGATTAATGCGCATCAGTTCATAGTGGCTAACAGCAGGCTCACCCTTCAGCGAGTCCCACGATACCCGGAAGGTATTGCTGTCTATCACCCGCGAGCAGAAAACAGGGGGGGTATTAGGGTCCGGCAGCGAGTCCACGTAGATCTCGATTGTAGCCAGGTCATTCTTAGTGGCCGGGCATCCATTATCGATCCCTTTTATCTGTACCTTAAAGGTGTCACCAACCTGCGGGCAACCTGCGGCCCAGGTCAGCTGGGTGTTGTAGGGGGCCTTACCCTTGGTTTGTGTTAGCCGGGCGGGGCTTATACGGGCCTCTTTGGGGCTAAACAGCTCACCTTTGCCTGAGATAAATACCGAGTCTTTGTTCGGATCTTTTACCGGCACCTCATAGCGCAGGGTATCGAAGGGCTGCAACTCAAAGAACTCACGGACCTCACTATCAGGGCCCTCATTAACCTCAGGCCCCTGATTGGCTACGTCAAGTTCTAATTTGAGAAAGGCGTTGTTGCAGTTATTAGAGTTATTAACCCTGGAATGCGCACCCTCGGTTGTGGGGAAGTCCGAGTTGCCACCACAACCACCGCAGATGGACTGGTAAACCACACCTTTTTTATCAAAGCGGCTGGTCCCGCCATCTACGTGCTCTTCGCTGACAGCGCCACCCAGGTAAGAGCCATACAGCAGAGAGTCCATTCCTTTTCTGAAAACCGCCAGGTAAAAGTCTGAGCCATCTGTTCGGGTTTGGTAGGCATTGTTGGTTAGCGGCATGTTCTGTAGAAAGTCCGCCTTGCTTTGGGAGCCGCGGCCATTGGTTTCACCACCCCACCCGGATACGTAGATGTTGCCGCAGATATCCACCAGAAAAGCAGACGGTGCAATATCGGGTGTGCCGTCACTTGATCCGAAGGTGGTGGAGAGCTGTAGGGCTTTCAGATCGGGGCTGAACTTGCTGATAAACTGACCGCTGTTGGGATCTTCATAGTTGGCATTCTTAACGGGCATCCGGCCCTCACTCTGGCCGGTAACGTAAATGCCCCCATCACCGCCAATCTCCACAAAGTAGGACTGATCAAAAGCGCCGGAGCCCAGGTAGGTTCCGGCTTCTGCTTTTTGCCCATTAGCCGATAACTTGAGCACGTAGCCATCAACCCCGCCTGCAAGGGTGGATTGCCAGCCGTTGCCAAGTCCCGGGAAATCCCGGCTTTTGGTCCCTCCGGTCACGTAGACTTCCTGCTTTTCGTTCACCTTTACGCTGTAAGCTGCATCTTCCAGCCGCCCGCCAACAAACGTGCTCCATTCCAGCTGCTGAAGGGAGTCCCCGAACTTGCTAACAAAACCATCCTGATACCCGTCACCAAAGTTTTCCTGAAAGGCACCGGGGCTTGTGGGGAATGTGGGCGACTGCGTAGTGGAAGCGATGTATACCTGATCCTGGCTATCCACCATGATCTCTCCTCTGTACAGGTCTCCGTAGTTGTAACCCAGAATGGTGCGGTTCTGGTACTGGCGATTTCCGCCACGGTACTTTCCATTTAGCCCATCCCGGCCTTTACCGCCCAGCAGAGTGGAGTTGATCAGGGTACGGCCGTCTGGCGCTAATTTGGCGATGTAGGCATCACTTTGTCCTTTATTCTTGGTCTGGTAGGCACCGACTGTTACTGGAAATCCTGTAGAATCTGACGAGGCTGTAGAATCTGAGGAGAAGGTGGTTCCGAACACGAGGAGCTCCTGCTTGCTGTTAACGATCATGCTATGAGGCTGCTCGTTGTGCCCGCCTCCCAGATAGGTGGCGTAGATCAGGCTGGAACCATCCTCAGTATATTTAAGAATGCCTACATCCCGCTCAATATCCCCGATCAGCCGGTCCACACGCTTGCCCCCTGCAAAGGTGTCCTGAACAGCTCCTGTAGTCGTAGGGAAACCAGCATTGTAAACGGTGCCACCGGAATAGGCGTGGCCTGCAGAATCAAACGTGCCGGTAAAACCAAAATTATCAGCACGGGACCCTGAGTAGGTGGCAAAAATGACTTCCGGATCGATGAGTAAGCGCTGGTTAGTACTTACCTTGTCCGGCAGCTGGAACTGCACCTGATTGCCGGTCAGGTCAAAATGGCACGGCACTTCCTGCTTTCGCTTGCTTTTACCATCAACTGTTCCGAGTGTGTAAGCTACGGGCTGATCCTCGATCAGCGGCTGAAGGCTGGTAGTGGCTTTTAGCTGCTCCTGCACCACCTTCAGGCTATCGGCTCCCTTCCACTGCATCTGAATCCGGGAGGGATCGGCATCTGCTTCCACCACAAAGTTGTACTTGATCCCGTCCGGCCGTCCTTTCAGAACCATATCAACACCAGGGTACACATCCCGAAGCCGCAGGCGCTGGTAGCTTCTGAGCCCTGTGGCCCACTGATCAGGGTTATCTCCTTTGAAAAAGTTAAAGCGAGTTTCAGAAGGCGCTTTAGCCCGGATGCTAACAGTTTCAGCGGCATTTTCCAGTTTCATTTTCAGGATGTGGCCTTTGAGAACACCAGCTGAATCCTTCTTGTGGTGATACCGCGATAGCTGCTCTTGATCCCAGAACCGGTAAGTAAGGGTATGCTCGCCTATAAAGAGCTGGCCTCCCGGAATGTTGGCCTTATAGCGCACAGCCTCATCCCACTGCCCTTCATTAGGCAGGAAGCGCACGGTGTTGCTGCGCTTATCCGGAGAAAAAGCCTGCGACAGCACCGGCAGTAAAATCAGGACCGTTAAGGCTGTTATGAAACGTCTGTTAGCCGGCATGATTCATTGGCTGATTTGGTATAAAAATACGCACAAATGGCTTGCCTATTGGCGTTCAAGCAGTAAAAACAACGCCCAACCGCTTACCTGATTTGAGCTCTGGAGCTTCACAAGCTCCACCTCTTAGGTTCTTGCTCTGTTCAGGTTATCCAGTGTTTCTTTTTCTATTAACACAGTAATAATCGTAAATTTCAACGCAAAGGTTGCTTGTGAGTGTTCTTCAGTGACTTTTTGCCATTACGCCCTTTTTTGAATTGTCCCGATCGTTTTTGGTACTCCTTTTATTGTAGGCTTTTGTCCGTATGTGCTATTCCGGGCGCGTCAGCATTAATTCCTTTAGCTGCCTATGGTTAAGCTTCTACAGCTGGTTCCGGTCATAGCTACAGGATATCAGCTCACTGCCTCAACGGGGCAGACTGTTAATCCCTTAATTTTGACCAGTCGTATTAAATAACCACTGCTGCGCTTATGTACAAGGCTCACCTTAACGATCACCTCACCAAAAAGGTAACGGCCCACAGCCTTGACCATTTCACCATTGATGACCAGGAAGCCAGGCCTGACATTGCGCACGTCCGCAACGGGCAGTACCATATTATTCATCACAACCGCTCTTACAATGTTCAGGTGCTGGAGCAGGACGATAAGCAACTCACGCTGGCGGTTAACGGCAATCACTACACGGTAAGCCTTGAGGATCCGTACGACCTCCTACTGAACGAGCTGGGCCTTTCCTTTGGCAAGGCCGGCCTGGTGGAGGACATCAAGGCGCCCATGCCGGGCAAAGTGGTGGATGTCATGGTGACCAGCGGGGACACGGTGGAAAAGGACCAGCCCCTGCTCATCCTGGAGGCTATGAAAATGGAGAACGTCCTGAAAGCACCGGCTGATGCCACGATAAGCCATATAACCGTCAGCCAGCATGATACAGTGAACAAAAACCAGGTGCTCATTGAATTTGCGGAGTAAGGTGCTGAATGCAGGCAGCGTGCCACCCCTATGAGGCTGAAAGACCTGACGGTAACATCTTTTAAAAACTATGAACACCTGAGCCTGGATTTTCAGGACTTCCGCTTTGTGGGATTTACAGGGCCGAATGGCGTAGGCAAAACCAATCTGTTGGATGCTATTCACTACCTATCCCTGGGCAAAAGTTACTTCAACCCCTCAGACCGGCAGCATATTCAGGCTGGTGGGCAGTTCTTCAACGTCAAAGGCACGTTTGAGCAAAATGATAAAAGCCATGAAGTCTTCTGCAGCTACATGCCCGGCCGGAAAAAGGTGATCAAGCAGAACGGAGCGCCTTACGACAAGCTTACCGACCACATCGGTCAGTTCCCGAATGTGATCATCACGCCTTATGATGTTAAGCTTATCAATGAAGGGAGTGAAGAGCGCAGGCGCTTTCTGGACAGCATCATTTCCCAGATCGACAAGACGTACCTCCAGCAGATCAGCCAGTACCAGCGCTACCTGAGCCAGCGCAATGCGCGGCTGAAAGAGATGGCGGAAGGCGGTTACTTTGATGCTTCGCTGATCGATGTGTACGATGAAACGCTGGGCCCGCTGGCGGATGCGATCTACCAGCGCCGCAAAGCCTTCATTGAGGCGTTCAATCCGGTTTTCAGCCGTTACTACGCCTGGCTTTCCCAGGGCCAGGAGTCTGTAGCGCTGAGCTATGATTCACCGCTGCACGAGGCCTCTCTGGCCGTCCTGCTTAAGCAGAACCTTGAAAAAGACCGCGCCCTGCAGCGCACTACCACTGGCATCCATCGCGATGACCTGGATTTTACCATTTTTAACTACAGCCTGAAGCGGTTTGGCAGCCAGGGCCAGCAGAAATCCTACCTCATCGCGCTGAAGCTGGCGCAGTACGAGATGGTGCAGGATGCAAAGGGCGAAGCCCCGCTGCTGCTGCTGGATGATATCTACGACCGGCTGGATGATACCCGGGTAAGCCGCCTGATGGAGGCTGTTACCCAGCCGCCTTTCAGCCAGGTTTTCCTCACCGATACTACGTATGAGCGCATCCGGAACCTGCTGACCCCGCTTTCAGCCCATAGCGGCATTTTTGAGCTTACCCATGGCGCCCTGAAAAGTTAGCCCCCTGCTACTCCCTCTGCCGAAAGCAGTACCTTCGGCCGTATGAACGATGACGACAACGCTCCTATGATTACGCTGAACAATACCCTGATCGATACAGCGCTCATCACGCAGGACTTTGTGTGCAACCTGACCGCCTGTAAGGGTTACTGCTGCGTGGAAGGTGACTATGGCGCACCTATGGAAGCTACAGAGGTGGAAACGATCACCGATCACCTGGAGGCGATTAAGCCCTACTTACCAGAGGCTAACCGCAAAAAGCTGGAGCAGGAAGGCTTCTGGGAGAAAGACCCGGATGGTGACCTGGTAACGAAGTGTATGGACGAGCAGGCAACCGAGTGCATCTTTGCCCGGCAGGATGCTAATGGCGTGTACAAGTGCACCATTGAGCAGGCCTGGGAAGACGGCCGGCAGCCCTTCCAGAAGCCCGTTTCCTGCCATCTGTACCCGGTCCGGCTGGAAGACCGGGGAGCCATGACCGAGCTCCGCTACGATAAGGCCGAAATGTGCGACCCCGCCTGTACGCTTGGGGAATCCCTGCAGGTGCCGATCTACCAATTCGTAAAAGCAGCCCTGATCCGGAAATTCGGGGAAGACTGGTACCAGAACCTGGATGCGGTGGCGCAGGGCCTGATCAAGCGTTCCTGATCCCTTCTCTACCTTTTAGCTCTGCCGCATGCGGACCTCCATTGCTCCGGCGCTCCTTTTTCTGCTTGTGCTATTTGCAGGCGTTTTCCTCAGGGCTTACGACTGGATGGCCATTCCTTTTACCCACGATGAGTTCAGCGCCCTGTTCCGCACCGGTTATCAGGATTTTGGCCAGCTCATCCAGGAGGGCGTTAAGCCTGATGGGCATCCGGCAGGCATTCAGGTTTTCCTGAATTACTGGATAGCCGTGTTCGGGGATGAAGCTTATATCGTTAAGCTGCCCTTTCTGGTATTCGGGCTTGGAGCGATCTACCTGACCTACCGTTTGGGTGTTTTCTGGTATCATGAAACAGCAGGCCTGGTAGCAGCTGCCTTGGTAGCCAGCACGCAGCCCATGATCATGTACAGCCAGATAGCCCGGCCTTACATGAGCGGGGTATGCTTAGTGCTGCTGGCTATCTGGTCGCTAAGCCTTTACCTCCATCAACCGGGCAGGGCGTGGTGGTCGTACACTGGCTGGATCCTGTCAGCGCTTGGGGCAGCTTACAATCATTACTTTAGCCTGCTGACCGTTGGGGTCGTTGGTTTGCTGGCGCTTCTGATAGTGCCGCGCTCAAAAATCCCGGGCTACTTCCTTTCAGGAGGGCTTATTCTTGCAGGCTTTGCTCCGCATATACCGATCACCCTTGGTCACTTAGAAAAGGAAGGCCTAAGCTGGCTGGGCGCGCCTGAGGTTACGTTTTTCTGGAATTTTCTGCGGTACCTGACGCATTACAGCACAGTAATGCTCGTGCTGTGGATGGTGTTGCTGGCCGGAGGGCTTGTTTTCCATTTCCGCTACCGGCAGGAGCCCGCTGATCAGCGTATCCGCTTTCGCTATCTGCTGTTCGGGGCTTTTGGGATTCCAGCCCTGGTTGGCTTTGTCTATTCCGTCCTGGTAGAACCGGTACTGCAGTTCTCAAGCCTGGTATTTGGCCTGCCACTGCTTTTCATTGCCGGGTGCTCGCTTCTGCCTTCCCTCTCGGATACAGTTCAGGGCATCGTGGTGGTACTACTTCTCGGGCTTAATAGCTACACGCTGATCGCTGAGCGCCAGCACTACAAGCTTTTGTACGACAACCGTTACGTAGCAACCCAACGCGTGCTGGAGCAAGACCTTCAGCAATACGGTCGTGATCAGCTATTACCGCTAATGGCTTTAGACTCGCGGCTGCAAGACCGATGGCAGGCGCAATCGCCAAAGCTGGCCGGTGTCGATCTTAGAAGGCTACCAGCCCACTCACCTGACTCGCTAAATCAGCTTTTGCAGGATTCCCAAAAGCCGTACCTGGCCTTTGCCACGCCTGACCGGATGGATTGGCGAAAGCTATGGCTGGCTAAACAACACTACCCGTACCTGCTTAAGCGGAAGGACTTTCACCTGGGGCAGTATTTCCTCATGGCTCGTGAACCCCATCCCGATACGTTGCCACTTTATACCCACATGCTTCCGCACCAGGCTTCTGAAGCCAGCATTGATTCCACTTACTCCCCGCCTGGCGAGCGGTTTGGTCCTTATTTCAGCACCTCGCTGGACACTTTGCTGAGCAACCCGAATGATGTGATCCTGGCCAGCGCTCAGCTAAAATCCACAGACTCCGCCTCTAAGGCAGAGCTGGCGCTAAGCCTTCAGCGCCCGGGCGTAGATTCGGCTATCCGCTGGCGCAGCAGCCAGCCCATGCCGCTGACCGATACTGGCTGGCAACCTGCGGTCATCACCATTCAGCTAGCGGGAAAGCCTTTTGATCCCAGGCAGCTTACAGCCAAAGCCGGTGTCTGGGATCCCCGGCAAAAAGGGTTTGCCGTAAAAAACCTGCAGCTGCGCATCGTCCGGGGTAACCGGTACACCTACGGCTTGCGCAGTCCCATTGTGGGAGCTTACTAATAGGGTAAGCAGTGTTAGTCATCGCTCCAGAAAGCCTGTTCCTTGTAGTACATGGTCTTCAGGAGCGGACAGATCTTGTAACGGGGGTCTTTGGTATCCTCGTACAAGGCTTCCAGCGTCTCAAACACATCCGGGACGCCAATCTTATCAGCCCACTCGAATGGGCCCATCGGGTAGTTAACCCCTTTCCGGAGGCTGATATCGATGGCTTCCTTGCTGGCTGTCCCGGCCTCGAGGGTGTAAGCAGCTTCATTGATGATCATCATCAGCACGCGGGAGGTCACCATGCCAACACGATCGGCCACTAATTCATAAGACCACTGCAGCTCATTGGCGATGTTTTCCAGAAAAGGCTGGTGATCAGGGTTCCAGATGCTGATCTCTTTAGTATCCCGGTAGATGAAAGTGGGCAGCGCATTGAGGCCAAACAAGTAGCAATCGATCTCATTGTTACCGAAAATAGCGATTTCAGCCAGCTGACGCTTGACGGCCGACCCGAAGACGGGTTTTCCCTCCAGGCCTTTGTAGTCCGCTATCTTTTCCGGACGCTCATCCAGCGAGAGGTCAAAGATGGCATCATACGGGGTTAGGTCCGCGTTAGTAGATTGATGAAAATCCGTATCAGCCTTTGGTGGAAGCACCTTGCAAAGCTCCCTGTAGCGGTTTTCCGGGCCGGTGATGAAAAGTTGCATAGCTGGTTTCTTTGAGGGCTACAAAGAAAGCAAATTACCCCTGATACCCGGAAGGAGGCTCAGTGCACCTTTTAGGTTCGATCCTCGCTGAACAGTTACTGCCCCCAACCTTAGCGCTGTTCCTGTTACTTTGTCAGTCAGGATATAAAGCCCTGTATTCAGGGCCTTATATCCGGCAGGTTGGATGGTGTGGCATAACCGAGAATAAAAATAACTTTGACCTGGATTAATAAAGGTCGAATGGTTAAGCGCAGGCAAACCGTTGGGCTTCGGCTCTACGGCCTGCAAACCCAATGGATGGCAGATGCTACAGCCTGCAGCGGAAGGTCTTACATTGCCTGCTGAAGCTGAGCGTTTAAACAAATGACCAATGAGCTCATTAGATTAAAAAAGCGATAAGGGTAAAGCGATGCTGGTAGCCGGTTTCCAGTCTCTTAAGGTTTACAAACTTGCAGGCATTTTCGTAACAATCAGGCCCTATCCCCGTTGTGTCGGGGCAGTTTTGGAGCTATCGCAGCTTATCGCTCAGCCAGCTTTTAGCTGGTTTCGATCTAAAAGCAAAACGCTTTGAAATTTCCTAATACGGTCATTGGCAAGGTACTGGCCTGGCGGCTTCGAAACATCAGTGACCGAAGTTTCATCATTGTACTGAGCATTCTGATCGGTCTGCTCAGCGGGGTAACAGCAATTCTTCTAAGCCTCGCCATTACCGAGATTCACCATCTCCTGACAGGTGGATTCACAGCAGAAACCTCTAATTACCTTTACATTGCTTATCCGGTCATCGGTATCATGGTGACCCTCGGGATCCTGAAGTTTCTATACCGGGATTTCTTTGATCACGGCATTACGAATGTCCTGGAAGCCATTGCCAACAAGGAGAGCATTGTCCGCATCAAAAGCACCCTGTATTTCATCGTAGGTAGCCTGATAACAGTGGGGTCAGGCGGATCAGTCGGGATGGAGGCCTCTTTGGTGATGGGCGGCTCATCAGCGGGCTCAAACGTTGCGCGCTACCTGCACCTGCCCTACCAGAGCCGGCTGCTATTGCTGGGCTGTGGGGTGGCCGGCGCAGTAGCTGCTTTCTTCAAGGCTCCGATAGCCGGGATGATTTTCGGACTTGAAGTCCTGATGCTGGACCTTACCATGAGCTCCCTGATTCCCCTGCTCATGGCCTCGCTATCAGGCATCCTGATCTCCAACATTATTCTGGGCGACAGTCTGGTTTTCAACTTCACCCTGAACTCCCCCTTTGAGCCAGCTAACATTCCCTTTTACATTGTTTTCGGGGTCTTTGCTGCCTTTATATCGGTCTACTTTACGCGCATCACCAATTTCATGGAAGACTTTTTCGGGGAGTTTGACCGCACTTTTGGCCGGGGGCTCATCGGGGCGCTTGTGCTTGGGCTGCTGATCTTCCTGTTTCCACCGCTGTACGGGGAAGGGTACGAGGCTATCCGGGCTCTGGAAAAAGGAGAGGCACTGCAACTGCTGAATAACAGCATCTTCTACGACATGCGCGGTCAGGATGGCGTTCTGATTGCCTTTCTGGGAGCTATTATCGTATTTAAAGCTTTTGCAGTAGCGATCACCCTTGGCAGCGGGGGAATTGGCGGATACTTCGCGCCTTCGCTCTTTATTGGCGGGGTTTCGGGATTCTTCTTTGCCCGGCTGGTCAATAGCTTTGGCTTTCTTGGTAACCTTACCGAAACCAACTTCCTGCTGGTAGGCATGGGCGGAGTGATGAGCGGGATCTTTCACGCACCGCTGACCGGCGTTTTCCTCATCGCGGAGCTGACGCAGGGCTATACGTTCATCATACCCCTCATGCTGGTTTCCACCATCTCTTACACAGTGACCATTTTCTTCGAGCCGCATTCGCTTTTTACCAAGAAACTGGCCCAGAAAGGTGACCTTATCACCCACGATAAGGATCAGGCTATTCTGACGATGATGAAGATGGAAAAGCTGATCGATTATGACCACCGCACTATCCGCCCTAATCAAACCCTGGGCGAGATTCTGCGGCATGAAGTGGCTGAGTCCCACCGTAACATCTTCCCGGTCATCGGCAGGAACTGCAAACTGCTCGGGATCATCCACCTGGATGACATCCGGAAGCTGCTGCTTAAAACTGATAAGCACTACCAGCTTACAGCTAAGGATCTTATGCACGAGCCGCCGGAGTACCTCTACACAACGGAAGACATGGATAGCGTAGTGAATAAATTTGATGGCACAAACTCCTGGAACCTGCCTGTGCTGGATGAACACGGGAAATACAAAGGCTTTATTTCCAAGTCCAAGATCTTCTCAGCCTATCGTAGTCTGCTTGTGCAGTTCTCCGAGGAATAAAATTTGCTCTGTTAGCGTATTAATTCATCAAACACGCAACACCCATGAGGCGAGGAATTCAAGGAGGTTTTGGCCTTTTACTGACTGTTTTACTACTTATTCAGGGTAGTGCCTTCGGGGCCCGTATCCTGATCCCGATGGATGATGGCCAGAAAAACCACCTGAAGGCCTACGGGCTGACCTACTGGGTTCTGCAGAACGGCCGAAAAGCTGAGTGGCTGCTGAATTACCGGGGCGGTAGTTTTTCCCTTCCCTATCAGGATGCCATCGAAAAAGAGTGCAAAGTACGGGGTGTTTCTTACAAAGTTCTGGCTAACGCTCAGTATCAGAATACCCTGAGCAAGATCAACCAGCCGGATGCCAACATGGATAATGTGGAGCTCAAGAAAGCTCCGGAAATAGCCGTTTACTCCCCTAAATCTGCTAAGCCCTGGGATGATGCTGTCACGCTGGCTTTAACTTATGCGGAAATTCCGTATGACGTGGTGTATGACGGGGAGGTCATGGAGAACAAGCTCTCTGAGTACGACTGGCTACACCTTCACCACGAAGATTTCACCGGGCAGTTTGGCAAGTTCTGGGCCCATTACCGCAATGCTGACTGGTATAAGCAGGAAGTCAAGGAGGATCGAAACCTGGCAGCGCAATGGGGCTTCGATAAGGTCTCGGAGCTGAAGCTGGCTGTTAGCAAAAAGATCCGTGATTACGTACTGGGCGGGGGTTATTTATTCGCCATGTGCTCAGCCCCGGACACCTACGACATCGCTTTGGCTGCGGAAGATGTGGACATCTGCAAACCCATGTTTGACGGGGATGGGATGGACGCTAACGCCACTAAGCAGCTTGACTTCACCAATACCTTCGCCTTTAAGGATTTTGACCTGGTTAAGAGTCCCTACCGCTATGAATATTCTTCTGTTGACGGGACCAATGATCACAAAAAGATCGATAAAGAAGAAGATTTTTTTAAGCTCTTTAAGTTCTCAGCGAAATGGGATCCGGTTCCCACCATGCTCTGCCAGAACCACGAGCGGTTGATTCATGGCTTTTACGGTCAGACCACCTCTTTCCGCAAGCAGTACCTGAAGCCGGAAGTTTTGGTCATGGGAGAGAACGTCAAACTGGATAATGCCCGGTATATTCACGGTGAGTATGGCAAAGGGATGTGGACCTTTTATGCCGGGCACGATCCTGAGGATTACCAGCACATGGTAAATGAACCCCCGACTGATCTGGATAATCATCCGAATTCACCGGGGTACCGCCTGATCCTTAACAATATTCTGTTCCCGGCTGCCAAGAAGAAGAAAAAAGAGACTTAATATCCGGCCGCTCTCTTCCGTAATAAACTGATAGAGCTAAGGCACAAAGGTAGTATAGGCCCTGCCGCTCACTGATTTTTGTTGTGTGCCTTGGCCGGCTTGGTCAGCTCGATCTTTTCCTCCTCACGGGTAGCCTCAAAACCACCCTCTACATGGTAAAAGTTGTGGTAACCCCGGTCCTTGAGCAGGCCAGTCATGCCCATTGATAACTGCCCATCCGAGCAGATGAGGTAATAGGTCTTGTTCGTGTGCAGATCCTGAAGCTCAGCAAGCAGATCCTCGGGCGTACGGTTAAGGCTTTCAGTCAGGTGCTCTTGCTGAAAAGCCAGTGCAGGCCTTAGATCGTAGACGGTCAGCTGATCGTCATGCTTAAAGTCAAGGGCAAATTCCCCCGGCTCGATTGATATGACCATATCGAGGCTCTGCCCGGCTTCCAGCCATGCCTGCATCCCTCCTTCCAGATAGCCGGCTACATTGGTAAAGCCAGCCGACTTAAGGGCTTCCACTTCGGGCTGCCCCTGATGCGCTACCAGGATCAGGCCTCTGTCCTTAAACAAAAGCGCTTCCGCTATTTCGTAAAAGCGGCTGGTGTAGGGCACATTTACAGCTCCGGGTATCAGGCTGTTGCTGAATTCTGAGGGCGATCGGGTATCAACAACCATAAAACCTTTGTCCTTGTACTCCTGGAATTCATTCAGGGACAGATTCAGGTTAAGTGGACTTTCAGGCATAAAGCTAATTTTTTCAGGTATTCAGGAACCGGGTTAGTTTTTCGTTTTTGCCAGCTGCAACGCCTTTCAGGTAAAAAGGCTCGAAAGTCGCTACATCCTCCGTTTGGCCAGTGGCTATTGCTGTACCTGCCAATTCGGCCATGCCAGCTGCAGAAGGGTAATTAATGGTGCTGACCAGTTCAGCATCGTGCTCTTTAAAGTAAGGTGCTGCTTTCGTAGCGCCTTCTCCTACTAAATAAGTCATAACCTGACCTTCTAGTAGCTCTTCAGCTTTGGTTTCGTCTACTACCAGGGCTGATGTAGGCTGAACAGGGTTTAGTGCCCCATCGTAAAGCGCTGTGTAGACTTCCATACGGCGGGCGTCCAGCATAGGGCAATAGGCCGCGTTGTGATCACCAACGGAAGCCCTGGCCTGCCAGGCCAGGGTGGTCAGCGAGTTTATACCGACCAGCGGAACTGATAAGGCATAACACAGGGCCTTGGCGGTACTTACGCCAATCCGTAACCCGGTGTAGGATCCAGGCCCTTTGCCAACTGCGACTCCGGCTAATTCTGACAGGTCAGTTCCAGCTTTTTGAAGCGCCTGCTGGATAAACGCATTCAGCACTTCCGAGTGCAGCCGCTTTCCTGCCTGTTCTACCGTGCATAGTGGCTGAGCGTTAGCTGAAATGCTGACAGAACAGTTATCAGTAGAGGTGTCAATAAGGAGTAGTTTCATGGGAAGTGGATTAAAAAGCACTGAAAAAATGCTCTACCAAAAGCTGGATACTAACAGCCACGATCAGCAGCGCAAACAGGAGCTGCAGCACCGGCCGCGATACACGCTGGGCCAGCCATACCCCGGCCGGCGTACAGATCACCACACCAACAGCCAGGGGCAGGGCCATCGGCAGAACAATATAACCGAAAGTACCGGGCACATCAATAGGTGAGGCTCCATTCCGCAGGCCGTAAAATATGCTCATGGCCAGTGTGTAGAAGGGCATAATCCCCAGCGATATGGAGGCAGCGATACGGATATTCAGGCGCATAAAGCCCGATAGCACCGGAATCAGGACAATGCCACCCCCAAATCCCGAAACTGCGGATAGGATCCCGCTGAAAAGGCCGCTGATTGCATAGTTTTTAGCTGGCAGATCATCCATAACAATGTCGGCCTGCTGGCTGGTAGCTCTGCTGCGCTTAAACATCCGGTAGCCCAGCAGCGCGAGCATGGCCAGCACCAGGAGGCTGAATTTCTCCTGCGTGTACCAGTCAGCTGACACAATAATGATGGAGAATAAAAGCGCTCCCAAAATGCCAGGTATAGCTGTGATGATAGTTTCCCGGAAATAAAAGTTTTTCAGAAAAACTTGCCGGGCTGTACCGGATAATCCGGCAAAAAACACCGCGAAGATGGAATTGGAAACGATAAACCGCACGAGCTCAGCACTGCTGAGCTCGTACTGGTTTAGGTAGTAAGTAAACGCAAGGATGTAGATCAGGCCTCCGCCAATACCCAGCAATCCCGCTAGCAATCCGCCCACAGCTCCCACTCCGAACAGGATCGCTACATCATCAAGGGCCCACAATTAGCTTAATTCTTTTGCTGGATTTTCAGGATTTCCCGGTAGCGCTCGGGATCATTCAGCACTTGCAGGCTTTTCTGGACGTAGTTGTCATTATCCAAAGAAGCCTTGATCCGGCCGCTGCGGTGGTAGTAGCGGCTAACGATGCGCTCCTCCAATAGCTTCTTGATATCGGTTTTGTGTACCTGCAGGTCATCGGCCTTGTTAGCATCTACTTGCTTTTCCAGCCTCTCAATCGTTTCAGACAGGTCTTGGTAATACTGTTCTTTTTTGGCTTTATCCCTCAGGGCTGCTATTTTGTTTTCCGTTTGGGTTTCATACTCATAATCTTCTTTTTCCAGGTAACTGGTAAAGCTGGCATACAGCTTATCAGTGATCTCGAATTTGCCGGGCTCAGGGATAGAGTCATGGGTGTTGCGGTACTGGTTGGCAAAGCTGAACAGGTGCCCTTCCTTAAGGAGGTTGCGCACTGCTTTGGGATAATCTTTGGATGAAACCTTAACATCCGGGGTAATGCCATCTCCATCATGGACCTTGCGCCCATTTTCTGTTTCAAAGGTCATCATAGTGGAATCGGCCTTTCGCTGAGCTTCGCCATTTGCGTAATCCCGAGCCTGAATACACCGGCCGCTGGGAATATAGTACTTGGCTATGGTCAGCTTAACCTTAGCATTGTAGGGAAGGTCCTTAGCCTGCTGCACTAACCCCTTACCATACGTCTGCTGCCCCAGTATAACAGCCCGGTCATAGTCCTGCAATGCGCCTGATACGATCTCGGAAGCTGATGCTGAGTTACCATCCACCAGCACAGTCATCGGAATGTCAGTGTCCACAGGGCCGGTTGTTGTGCGGTACTCCTTATTCCAGCGATCGATCTTGCCCTTCGTTTTCACCACCAGCTCATTCTGCTCAATAAACCAGGAGACACTCTTCACGGCCTCGTTCAGGATACCGCCGGGATTGCCACGCAGGTCCAGAATCAGACCAGACAGGGTGTCATTGGCCTTTTCCTTGACTGATTGCAGGGCGCTTCTCAACTCCTCGCTAGAGTTCTTGCGAAAGCTCTTATACTTGATATAACCGACATTTTCACCCTCTACCACGCCAGAGTAGGTGATGTTCGGCATCTCAACTTTCTGACGCTTCAGGGATTTGGTTATTTCCCGATCTTCCACAGCTGGGCGCTCAATGGTAACCTTCACATCAGTGCCTGGTTGCCCCTTAAGAAGCTCACTTACCTGATTGGTATTTTTCCCCTTGACGCTCTTGCCATTTACTTCCCGGATGATATCCCCGGCTCGCAGGTCAGCTTTGTCAGCCGGAAATCCCTTGTAGGGCTCAATGATCTGCACGTAATTCCCTTTCTGGCTAATAACGGCTCCGATCCCCCCATACTGTCCGGTGGTCTGCATCCGGTAGTTTTCAATCTTGGATTCAGGAATATATTTGGTGTAGGGGTCCAGTTCATCGAGCATGGCATTAATACCCGTCTTCATCAGGCTACTGGTGTTGATATCATCTACATAGTAATTGTGTAGTTTTTTAAACAACGAGACGAAGACCTCCACTTGCTTTGATATCTCGAAGTTTTTGCTCATGTAAGCATAGCTGCCTCCGGCAATGGATGTAAGCGTCACAATCAGGAGTCCGAGAGTACTTAACTGCTTCAGGCGGTACCGCATATCTATGGCTTATTTCTGTTCTTTGATGTTCCCCTTGTGGGTCAATAATTGTGCTAATATGGGCTAAGTTAGCTATTGTTATTACGGTTTAAAGGCTCTTCTGGCTGATCGGGATCTGGCACGGGGTCGTAGCCGCTGCCGCCCCACGGGTTGCAGGACAGGATGCGCTTTATACCCAGCCATCCACCGTACAGGGGCCCGTGCTTTTTTATCGCTTCTGTGGCATAAGCAGAACAAGTGGGATAATAACGGCAGGATGGCCCTATTAGCGGGGAAATTACAAGCTTATAAAGCGTGATCAGGGCTATCAGAAGCTTGCTGAAAACTTCCCTCAAGCCCCTGTATAAGCCGCTGAAAGGCTTTGTCGAATTGCTTGGTAAACTTGGTTGGCGGCTCATGCGCTTTGCCGGCGAAAATTCCTGCTAAGATGATTTGCTTACTGTAACTATTGAGCAATGTGTAAAGTTCAGCTTTGCGGTAACGGTAGTGCTCGCGCATTTGCCGCTTAATGCGGGCGCGGTCGTGTGCCCTTGAAAAGCTTTTTTTGCTGACTACAAAAAGGATTTGAGCTGGCACATCAGCATCCACTGATGCTTCCTTCCACGTAAAGATGAAAGGATAGGCTTTTACATGACCATCCTGGCTATTGCGGTCGAATAGCTTTGCAATTTCCGTTTTACGGGTAAGGCGCTCTTGCTTCCGAAAGCGGTAAATGGCCACATCAAGAATCCTGAACTATGGAAACGTTTAGCACAAGCTGCATTTACGCAAGCTAGCAGCTTTGTAATCAGGTGAGGGTCAGCTGTAGCTTATCGGCTAAAGCTTGTGACGCTTTTCGTCAGATACAGTTAGCTTATGACGCCCCTTTTTTCGTCTTCTTGAGAGTACAGCGCGGCCTTCCTTGGTACTCATTCGCTGGCGGAATCCGTGCTTATTCCTGCGCTTACGCTTAGAGGGCTGAAATGGGCGTTTCATAGTATTTAGTTATTCAGTTCTGAATAGGAGCTTGCAAAAGTAAAAAATTGATGCGATCAGGCGGAGGTAAATCCATTAGCATGTTACCATTCTGTGAAACTCAATGGCGGCAATGCTAAGCTTTTTCCGCTTTTAGGCGATTTTTATAGCTTTGTCTGAAACCCAAAATCGAATAGTTATGAAAAATTTAACCGTGTCATTAACGGCAGCCCTCTTTCTGGTATTAACAGCTTGCGGGGGCGGCCAGTCAGGTAGCAATCAAAGTGGCGGTGAAAGTGAGGGCAGTGCTGAAAGTGAACAGAAGAAAGACGGTAATATGGAGGATGAAAGCTCCTCAGCTATGCCGGATAATGCCATGCAGAAAGACGGGCTTACCGTTTATCCGATTGAAACCAAGAATTATCCGGATGCTAAGCTTTCCCTCAACAAGCCAACTGCCTCGGATGTCGATCCCGGCACCTTTCAGTTTGACTTTGCAGTAAAAAACTATGAGCTCAAGAAAGGGACGCCGGATGCTGATAAACATGGCTTAGCTGAGTCCAGCAAAGGGCAGCATATCCATTTTATCGTCAACAATGGCCCTTACCAGGCTAAGTACAAGTCCAGCTTTGAGGCCACCATGGATGAACCCGGCTACTACACCGTTTTTTCCTTCCTTTCCCGCTCCTACCACGAGAGCGTTAAGAACCCGAATGCTTTTGCCATTAAGCAGTTTAAAGTAGGCGATCCGGAAGAGGGGATGCAGGCTGACCTTTCGAAGCCTCACCTCTTCTACAGCCGGCCAAAGGGCACTTATGGTCAGGGCGATTATGACAAGCTCCTGCTGGACTTTTACCCGGTGAATGTCGATACCATGGGTGAAAACAGCTATAAGGTAAAGGCTACCATTAACGATAGCACGGCTTTCACCTTCACCGAACACAAGCCTTATGTCATTGAAGGTTTAGAAGCCGGTGAAGTCTCAGTGAAGCTTCAGCTCATGAATGGAAATGACGAGCTGGTGGACAGCAAGTACAATGAGGTAACACGCAACGTTAGGCTGAAAGGCTCCATGAATAGCGGGGGAGAAATGGAAAGCGGAAAAGATCAGTCGAAAAGCGATATGAAGGGCAATAGCAAGGAAAGTTAGGTTCGGGGCACCCACCCTTTTCTAACATCCTGTTTTTCAGAAAAGCAGCCTATTCCGCAAAAGTAGGCTGCTTTTTTTAGGTTGGCTTCCACCCTTCCGGGTCTGCCCGCCAGGCCTGTAACTTTTCGATCGATCGGCTTTGGATATAGCCCTGCTGGTGAGCTACTTTGATCAGGGTATTGTAATCCGTCAGCGTATGTAAGCTGACCTGCATTTCCTGAATTGTCTGCTCAGCCTTTTCAAAATTGTAGTGAAAGATAGCTGCCAGGTCACTAACCTGATGACCTGCTTCGTTCAGCGCACTCAGCGCCTTACTGCTGCTACCGCCTGTGGAGATAAGATCCTCAAGCAGAAGTACCTGGTGACCGGCACTTAGCTGCCCTTCGATCATGTTTTCCCGGCCATGCCCCTTGGCTGAAGTTCGCACATACACCATCGGTAGCGCCAGCGCATCAGCCAACAGGGTAGCATGCGGGATACCGGCTGTTGCTACCCCCGCTATGGCAGTTGGCGTTTTTGACAGACTTTGCGCTATAGCTGAGAATTGGTTTTGAATATAGGTTCTGAGGTCAGGATAGCTCAAAATAGTACGATTATCGCAGTAGATTGGTGCTTTTAAACCTGAACTCCAGGTAAATGGCTGCTCAGCATCGAGAACAACACTCTCAATTTGGAGTAATTTTTGCGCTAATTTTTGTGCATCGTGAACGTCAAAAAGCATGGAACAAAAGTATAAAATCTTTCTAAGGAACATGCCGGTGGTTGTTACCACTAACCCGCCAGACGGTGTTTACGATGAAACGGATATCCTTACCTTTAATACTGATCATTCCGACCGATTAAAAGAAACGATCGATAACATAGAAGCTGATACCAAGCACAAAATTGCTTACCTGGTAACGCCTGATCCTGATGCAACTTTTCAGGCCTTCAAATCGCACTTTCAGCCCGTAGAGGCAGCAGGAGGCATTGTCTGGAACCCGGACGGGGCCATCTTACTGATCTTCCGGCACGGCAAGTGGGATCTACCCAAGGGCAAAATAGAGCAAAACGAAAGCATAGCCGAGGCAGCGGAGCGGGAGGTTGCTGAGGAATGCGGGATCCGAGAGCTCACGCTCAATCACTTTTACGGCACTTCATACCATACTTACTGGCAGTTCAACCAGCGTATGCTCAAGATCACGTACTGGTACGACATGAGCTGCACCGATCCCCAAAACATCAATCCCCAGACCGAAGAGGGCATTGAGACCATACGCTGGATGGATACTCAGGGCCTTCAGAGGGCTATGGACCAAACTTTTCCGAACCTTTACGGGATTTTTGATAATTACCTGAAACGGGTTCCCCTTTAACTTATCCACGGAACCACCGCAAGCCAAAGTAGTAGAGCAGATCATCCCACTGCTGCCATTCTTCTTTCCACAGGGTGTAAATCGTATCAAAATAGGTGACGTACAGGTATTCGCCCTTTAGCTGGGCATTGGCATAGGGTAGGGGGAAAAAAGCGGCTTCCTGGCCAACTGCCACTTCATAAACATTCCGGAGGTAAAAATGCCCCTCGTAAAAACCAGCCTCAGCCTTAGTACGCTGCATCTGGACACTGGCCAGCAGGTTAGCCAGCAAAATGGTGGCAAACACGCCCGCTACTCCGGGAATGAAAATAGCTGAGCGCTGGGCTAGCTGATAAAGTAAGAACAGCATCAGCGTCATCGCTAACCCTAAGTAATACTGCTTGGCATAAGCCTGGAATACCTGAAAAGCCGTGCGATCCCCAGGATGCTGAAACGAGTTGATGCGCACCATAGATAGCGGGTTAAAAATAGATCATTTCAGGCCCCGAATTTCATAAGTTACCCTTGCAGTCAGGAGCTACGAAGTTCCTAAAATTGCGGGCACTTTTTGCGATCAAAAGCACGAGTGAAAGGACTGAGCCTCAAGGTCTACAGGGTTCAGTCCCGATCAAACAGAGACGACTAAACGCGCAGACTATGACTACGGCTAAGCAACCTAAGTACCTTCTCTATAACAATAAGTGCCACCCCATTGATGAACCCATCTTCAAGGCCGCTAACCGCTCTTTCCGGTATGGCGATGGCATTTTTGAAACAATAAGGCTGGTCCGCGGCCAGCTTCACTTGTTCGAGTACCACATGGAGCGCCTGCTGAACGGAGTTGATTTCCTGAAGATCGAGCTCCCTTCTAACTGGAACAAAGCCTACTTCAAGAAAAAGGTCTGGGAGCTACTGGAAAAGAACGGAGAGACCCGCAATGGCAAGATCCGCCTGTCTATCTTCCGGGCTGACGGAGGTACCTATACCCCTAAATCATCCAAAGGCAATCTGCTGATCGAATACGAGCCTTACAACAGCGACCATTTCATCCTGAACAAGAAGGGCCTCAAAATGGAGGTCTTTAGTGAGATGGAAAAAACCAGCAATCCTTTTTCCAACTTTAAGACCAGCAATGCCCTGGTTTACACCCTGGCTGCCATCTACAAAAAGGAAGAAGCCCTGGATGACTGCTTTATCGTAAACGCCCAGAACCGGATCATCGAGGGTATTAGTTCTAATATTTTTGTTGTCAAGAACGGTCACCTGATCACACCCCCGCTTTCAGAAGGATGCATTGCCGGGGTTATGCGCACTTACATTCTGGATCTGCTTGAAAAGCACGAGATCGACTACCACATAGCCCCTGTTCAGCTGGAAGACTTGTTCCAGGCCAGTGAACTCTTCCTGACCGATTCCGTCAAAGGGATCCGCTGGGTTGGCTCCTACAAGGTTAAACGGTATAACCTGGATGTTGCAGAACAACTAAACGAGTACCTGAATCAGGCGCTGGAAGAAACCGTTGCAGCTACTGAGTAGGCGCGTCTGCTAAGAATGAGTAGCCCTCCGGAATCGTGAACCCATTCAGGAATTCCTCCACACTCATCCGCTGCCGTCCGGCTATCTGCAATTGCTTAAGGTAAAGGTAGCCACCCGGAACTGCCACCCTAAGCTGATTGCGGCGGTTGGTCAGGATCCGGCCAGCTGAGTAATGATGCTCTTCATACTGCGGTTCAGCCCAGAAGATCTTGAGCTGCTGGCCCTGGAAAGCGGTGTAGGCCCCTGGATAGGGACTTAGCCCGCGGATAAAATTGTAAATATCCCGGAGCGGCCACACCCAGTTGATCTGACAGGTTTCCTTGTCAATTTTCGGTGCCTGCTTGGGCGCTGTAACCTCAGGCTGCGGCTGCGGCACAGCCGTACCCTCGGCAATGGCATCCACGGTTTGCTTTACCAGACCGGCCCCTTGTTCCATGAGCTTATCGTGCAGGGAGCCGGCCGTTTCATCCTCAGTAATCGGCACACGCTCCTGCTGAATGAGGGTGCCGGCGTCAATGCGGTTGTTCATAAAGAAAGTCGTCACTCCGGTCTGGCGCTCCCCATTGATCAGCGCCCAGTGAATGGGAGCTGCTCCCCGGTAATCCGGCAGCAGCGAGGCGTGCAGGTTAAACGTGCCATAGGGCGGCAATTGCCACACGGCCTGTGGCAGTTTACGGAAGGCCACAACCACCTGCAGGTCAGGCTCCAGTGCAGCCAGTGCCTCCTGAAAGCCGGGGTCTTTCAGGTTGTCCGGCTGCAGGATCGGGAAGCCCTGACTGCGGGCATATTGCTTCACTGCACTTTCCTTAAGCTTTTGGCCGCGCCCAGCTGGCTTATCCGGAGCGGTCACCACCCCGGCTATCACATAGCCACTTTCATGAAGTCGCTGCAGGGACGGAACCGCAAAGTCAGGCGTTCCCATGAAGACGAGCCGGAGTTGACGGGCCATAAGCGGTGCAATTTTTCTGGAAGATAGACTTGTTAAACGGGTACGGATGCAACAGGGTTGAAATGAGGGAGTCGAATTTCTCAAAAAATAGCTTCAGCCCTTACCTTAGTGGATCACTTATGGTAAAGCCCGTATCCCCGAAACGCTGGACTGCGGCGCCTCAGCCCGCGGAAGCCACAACTACCCATCTGCAACAGACCCTGGGCATCAGACCAGCGCTGGCCCGGCTGATAGCTCAGCGCGGCCTGACCACTTATGAGGAGGCCTATGCTTTTTTCAATCCGGCCTACGAGGCCACAGCCAGCCCTTTCCGGATGCAGGGCATGCAGCAGGCGGTAGAGCGCATCAGCAACGCCCTGCAGCAGCAGGAGCCCATTCTGGTATTCGGGGATTACGATGTGGACGGTACCACGGCCGTTGCTATGCTGTACCGGTACCTAGGCCATCTTACGGATCAGTCGTACCACTATGTACCGGACCGCTTTGAAGAAGGCTATGGCCTCTCCTATGAGGGGATCGATTACGGGCTGGCGCGTGGGGTTTCGCTTGTGATCGTACTGGATTGTGGCATCAAGGGTCACGACTACGTAGCATATGCCAGCGAGCACGGGATGGATGTGATCATTGGGGATCACCATACGCCAGGCGAAGCGCTGCCTCCGGCTCATACGATCCTGAACCCCAAGCAGCAGGATTGCCCCTATCCTTACAAGGAATTATCCGGCTGCGGGATCGGCTTTAAGCTGATCCAGGCGCTGCATCAGCAATACCCGCAGGCGCCCGATCCGCAGGATTTTCTGGACTTTGTAGCGGTTAGCACAGCTGCAGATATTGTAGAGATGAAGGACGAGAACCGCGTGCTGGCCTGCCACGGGCTGCAAAAGCTCAATGACAGCCCGAATCCCGCCTTTGAGGCGCTCAAGGAGGTAAGCGGCCTGGAAAAAGCCCTTACCATTCAGGACCTGGTTTTTAAGATCGGCCCGCGGATCAATGCAGCAGGGCGCGTAACGCATGCCAGCAATGCCGTGGAGCTCCTCATGGCTGAGGATAAGGCGGTTGCCGTGGAGAAGGCTAAGCCCATGAATGACGACAATGCCCAGCGCCAGCAGTTTGACCGCAGTATCCGCGATGAGATCCTGGAGCGCATTGAAGCGGATAGCGACCTGGCCAGCCGCTATACCACTGTGCTGTTTAATGAAAACTGGCACAAAGGGGTGATAGGCATTGTCGCCTCGCGGGTCATGGAGCACTACTACCGCCCTACCATCCTTTTTACCGAATCGAACGGCACAGCCGTGGGCTCCGGCCGCAGCGTGCCGGGCTTTGATATGTACGAGGCGCTGGAGGCTTGTAGCGATTTGCTTTACCAGTTCGGGGGCCATGTGGCAGCAGCCGGCATGACCGTGCAGCTGGATCAGGTGGAGGCCTTTGCTGAGCGCTTTGAACAGGTTGTGCGCGACCGTATAGATCCTGAGCTATTGGTTCCCACCGTATCCTATGATCTGGAACTGAACCTGAAGGATATTGACTGGAAATGGTACCGGAGCCTGCAGCGGTTTGCCCCCTTTGGTCCGGGTAACCTGGAGCCCGTATTCATGACCGCTGAGGTTTACCTGCATGCCTTACCGCGGGTTGTGGGCAATAATCACCTGAAGCTTCAGTTAAAGGAAGAAGAAGCTGGCGAGGTGTTCGATGCCATTGCCTTTAGCCAGGGCGATCAGGCTGAGAAGCTCAGCATGAATCAGCCCTTCGCCATTTGCTATCAGATCGAGGCTAACACCTTCAACGGGCGCACAACCCTGCAGCTGAACATCAAAGACCTGAAACCCGCAACATGAAACTCTCGGCCCATAACTTAGTCAAGAGCTATAAGAAACGAGCGGTGGTGGATCATGTCTCGCTGGAAGTAGACCAGGGCGAGATCGTGGGCCTGCTGGGGCCTAATGGAGCTGGCAAAACCACTACCTTCTACATGGTGGTGGGTCTTGTAAAGCCCGATAAAGGTGAGGTCTACCGGGATGAGGAAAAGATCACCAAAGAACCGATGTATAGGCGCGGCCAGCGCGGTATTGGCTATCTGGCGCAGGAATCCTCGATCTTCCGCAAGCTATCGGTGGAGGACAACATCAAGGCCATCCTGGAGATGATCAATATCTCCAAAGCAGAGCAGGAAAAACGGCTGGAGGACCTGCTGGAGGAATTCGGCCTTCAGCACGTCAGGCGCTCGCGCGGGGATCTGGTATCGGGCGGTGAGCGCCGGCGGACCGAGATCGCCCGGGCCCTGGCTGTGAATCCTGCCTTCATCCTGCTGGATGAGCCTTTTGCCGGAGTGGATCCGATTGCAGTGGAGGATATCCAGACCATCGTAGCCCGGCTAAAGAGCAAGAACATCGGCATCCTGATCACTGACCACAATGTGCAGGAAACCCTCTCCATCACGGATCGCGCTTACCTCTTATTCGAAGGGCAGATCCTCAAATCCGGCACTGCGGAAGACCTGGCCAACGATGAGCAGGTCCGCCGGGTGTACCTCGGGCAGAACTTTGAGCTGAAGTAAAGCCTAAAAGAAGTACTGCTGCTGAATCTGCCGCATCTCCTCGGTAAGCGGTAGCACCATCATGGTTAGCGTGCAGAAAGCGGTCAGCGAGGCTTCTGCATCCCGGATGGCGATCTGCCACAGGTGGGTCTGACGGCCGAGCCGCAGCGCTGAAGCTGTTCCGTACACATAGCCGCTGCTGGCGGGCTTCAGGTGGTTACACTTGATCTCCTGCCCCACGGTGTAGTATTGCTCCCGGTCTACGGACAGGTAGGCCGCCACACTGCCTACGCTTTCGCCTAAACCGGCATTGGCCCCGCCATGGACAATGCCGAATGGCTGAATGGTGCGCTGATCCACCGGCATCCGGGCCGTGAGGGTGCTGTCCGTCATTTCGGTAAATTCAATACCCAGGTTTGCCGTGTAGTTGCCGCTGTTCAGCTGGTTCAGGTAGGCTATGCTGATGGTCGTGTCTAACATGATCGGGCTTTTGTGAGCGGCAAAAGTACCAACTGGCAAAACCGCTTACCCGCTTTTTCCCGAAATCCCCTTACCTTAGCTAAGGAAATGCAAAACTTCTAATTTGCCCATACAGGATATTTTTATCGTTCGGCACGGCCGTACCCCCTACAACGAGCAGGGCATTGTGCAGGGCTCTGGTATCGATGCCAGCCTGAATGACACCGGTCAGGAACAGGCCAAGGCTTTTTTTGAGGCCTATCAGGATTATGCATTTGATCGCATCTATACCTCTGAGCTGAAGCGGACGCATGAGACGGTTTTGCCTTTTCTGGCCAAAGGCATTCCCCACGTACAGCACGGGGGATTGAACGAGATCTCGTGGGGCGATTACGAGGGGCTGAAAGTGTGGGAAGTGGACCGCGCCTACTACCAGGATCTGCTGGAGCAATGGAACCAGGGGCATACGCATATTCCCATTCAGGGAGGCGAAAGCCCGGAGTGCGTAGCTGAGCGGCAGCAGACCTTTATCCAGTACCTCCGTCAGCAATCCCAGGACCGGCAGGTCCTGGTGTGCATGCACGGGCGAGCCATGCGGGTGTTGCTATGCCAGCTGCTGCAGGAGCCCCTTAGCCGTATGGATGCCTATCCGCACAGCAACCTCAGCCTGTACCACGTCAGGCTCTCGGAGCAAAACGCTGAACTCGTTAAGGCTGATGCCCGGGAGCACCTCAGGCAGCAATCCCCGCACAATGCTTAAGGGGCTGATCGTGGGCCTGGGAGGCTTTTTAGGGGCTGTAAGCCGCTATGGGCTGGTTCAGCTGTTATCATCAGCAATGTCCACCTTTCCCCTGGCCACGCTGGTCGCCAACATCAGCGGTAGTTTCCTCATCAGCTTGCTGGTTTTCAGCCTGCCTGCAGAATGGCCAGCCTTACCCTATTGGCGGGAGCTGTTGGTGACCGGTTTTCTGGGCTCGCTCACCACCATGTCTACTTTCATGCTGGAGCTCTATCAACTTTCCCTTGGGCAGGCGCTGCTAATGGCTGTTAGCTATGGGCTGGTCACCCTGGTAGCGGGGTTAGTAGCGGTGTACCTGGGCCATTCCCTGGCCTTATGGCTGCAATCCTAAGCCCGTGGCCATTGGTATAAGCGCTATTTTTGTATAGCACCTGAATTGGCTTGACCCATGGAATTCACCAGCAAGGCTGTTAGCACGGATCGCCTCCTTCGCCTGTACCAGGGGATGCTGCTCCCGCGCCTGATCGAGGAAAAAATGCTGACAGAGCTCCGTAAGGGCAAGATCAGTAAGTGGTTTTCCGGAATCGGGCAGGAGGCCATAGCTACGGGTGCTACACAAGCCTTGTATCCGGATGAATTCATCCTACCGCTTATCCGGAACCTGGGCGTTTTTACCAACCGGGGCGTTTCACTCCAGCAGCTGTTTGAGCAGTTTCAAGGCAAGCCCGGCGGCTTCACCCAAGGCCGGGACCGCTCTTTCCACTTCGGCACCCTCGATCACCGGATCGCTGGCATGATCTCGCACCTGGGCCCGCAGCTGGGCATTGCTACCGGCATCGGCCTGGCCCATCAGTTGAGCCAAGCAGGACGGGTAACCCTCGCGTTTACCGGTGATGGCGCCACCAGCGAGGGTGATTTTCACGAGGCCCTGAACGTAGCGGCTGTGTGGCAGCTACCGGTTATTTTCCTGATCGAGAACAACGGGTACGGCTTATCCACCCCTACTTATGAGCAATACGCCTGCGAGCAGCTGGTAGACCGTGCACCCGGCTACGGCATGCGCGGCTATCAGATCGATGGGAACAATGTGGTGGAGGTGTACGAAACCCTCAGCCAGCTTGCTGACGAGATGCGCCAGAAGCCAGAGCCCGTTCTGGTAGAGTGCCGGACTTTCCGGATGCGCGGCCACGAGGAGGCCTCGGGGACCAAATACGTTCCCCAGGAGCTCTTCGATTACTGGGGCGAGCGAAATCCGATCGATACCATGAGCCGCTTCCTGAAAACAGAAGGCATTCTGACCGAGGCCCAGGAGGAGCACTTCCGGGAAGATTTTAAGCAGCAGATCCAGGAAGCCCTGCAGGCTGCTTATGCCGCCCCGGATGTTACACCGGATACCGATCAGGAGCTAGCGGACGTTTACAGTCCCCATCAACCACTTCAACAGCACAATTCCGACATTCCAAATAGCCATGATTTTCAGCACTTTCCGCAGGTAGCGGATAAGCAGGAGCAGCGCTTTATCGGGTGCATTACGGAAGGCCTGTGGCAGAGCATGGAGCAGTACCCGGAACTGGTCCTGATGGGGCAGGACATAGCCGAATATGGCGGAGCTTTTAAGGTAACGGAAGGATTTGTAGCGCATTTCGGGAAGGCGCGCGTCCGGAACACGCCCCTGTGCGAGTCGGCTATCATCGGGGCTGGCCTCGGCTTATCCCTGGCTGGCTATAAGGCCATGGTGGAGATGCAGTTTGCGGACTTTGTGAGCATGGGGTTCAACCAGATCGTGAACAACCTGGCCAAGCTGCATTACCGCTGGGGGGCTAAGGCCGATGTGGTGATCCGCATGCCCACGGGTGGCGGAAGCGGTGCGGGGCCTTTTCATTCCCAATCAACGGAAGGCTGGTTTACCCATACTCCGGGCCTGAAGGTGGTCTACCCGGCAACCCCAACCGATGCCAAGGGCCTTTTAACGGCTGCTATCGAAGATCCCAATCCGGTGATGTATTTTGAGCATAAAGCCCTGTATCGCAGCCAGGCAGAGCTGGTTTACAGCGATTACTACACCCTTGAGATCGGCAAAGCTCGTGTAGTGAGAAGGGGCTCTGAGCTTAGCATCATCACCTATGGGGCTGGTGTGCACTGGGCCCTGGAAGCCCTGGACGCTCAGCCCGGTATTGACGGAGAGGTAGTGGACCTGCGGACCCTGGTACCGTGGGATCAGGAGACGGTGATGGCCAGCGTGAGGAAAACCGGAAAAGTGCTGGTGCTGGAGGAAGCCGTAGAAACCGGGAGCTTTGCCGCTACCATAGCTGCTTTCATTAGCGAGCATGCTTTTGAATACCTGGACGGGCCGGTCATGCGGGTTAGCTCCCTGGATACGCCCGTTCCTTTCAACAAAGCGCTCGAGGATTCTTTTTTACCCAAGCACCGCCTGGCCGAAAAACTGGCAGCTTTGGCGGCTTACTAATAACCTAAAAGCAGGCTGGCTTGTTATTGGAACGTTGTACAACTGACAGATGATACTAGCTGAATTATGAACTATTGCTCCAATTGTGGCCAGACAATATCCATCACAACCATCGGGAACGACCCCATGGAGCGCTACTACTGCAAGGAGTGTGACATGGTCCATTACTCCAACCCGAAAATGGTGGTTGGCTGTGTTCCGTATTACAAGGATAAAATCCTGCTGTGTAAGCGGGCGATCGACCCCTTTGTAGGCTTCTGGAACGTGCCGGCCGGCTTTCTGGAGAACGGGGAAACTGTTCAGGAAGGGGCTGAGCGCGAGACCTGGGAGGAAGCCAACGCGGCCGTAGAGATCGAAACGCTGCATACGGTTTTTAGCATCACCCACATTAACCAGGTGTACATGCACTTCCGGGCCCGCCTCACCGATCCGGATGCCGTGTTTCCGGGCGAGGAAAGCCTGGAAGCAGAGTTCTTTGATGAGGATTCCATCCCGTGGGATGACCTGGCTTTTTCCTCCACAGCCTTTGCCCTGGAGGAGTACTTCAAGGACCTGCACTACGGCACGCAGCCTCCGCATGTCGGCTCCTACATCAAGTTCCGGAATGTTTAAGGGAGCCAGAGCAACGCCTTGCCTTAGCAATTGGGTTAACCATGCCAGCACAAGCCATCGTTCAGGGCGGAAGGGTTAGTTTTGCGGTTACATTCGCTGTAAAACCTCAAAACCAAGCCCTATGGCAGGAGCATCCATAACCAAACAAGGCGAAAACCTTCAGGTACCCGATGAACCCATTGTCCCCTTCATAGAAGGCGATGGCACCGGGCCCGATATCTGGCATGCCGCCCAAAACGTCTTTGATGCAGCCGTGGAAAAAGCCTATGGCGGCCAGAAGAAAATCCACTGGCACGAGGTGTTAGCCGGCCAGAAATCCAAGGATAAAACGGGAGAGTGGCTACCCGATGAAACCCTTCAGACGTTTAAGGATTACCTGGTGGGCATCAAGGGCCCGCTGACCACCCCTGTGGGTGGCGGCATTCGCTCCCTGAATGTAGCCCTGCGGCAGGAACTGGACCTCTACACCTGCCTCCGGCCGGTTACCTATTACCAGGGTACGCCTTCCCCGGTCAAAAAACCTGAGGATGTGGATATGCACATCTTCCGGGAGAACACGGAGGATATCTATGCCGGCATTGAATTCATGCACGGCACGGAGGAGAATGAAAAGATGAAGCGCTTTATCCGGGAGGATATGGATAATGACAAAATGCGCTTCCCGGAAACTTCTTCCGTTGGCATCAAGCCCATCTCAAAAGAAGGAACAGAACGCTTGGTAGGCGCTGCCATTGACTACGCCCGCTACAAGAGCCTGCCGTCTGTGACGCTGGTGCACAAGGGCAACATCATGAAGTATACAGAAGGCGCCTTTAAGCAGTGGGGCTATGAGTATGCCGAGCGCGCCTACGGTGACCTGGTTTTTACCGGCCTGGAATGGGACCGCATTGAAAAAGAACAAGGCACCGATGCTGCTGCTGAAGCCGAAAAACAAGCCAAAAAAGACGGCAAAATCATCGTGAACGATGCCATTGCTGATGCCTTCCTGCAGCAAATTCTGCTGCGGCCGAAAGAATATTCCGTGATTGCTACCATGAACCTGAACGGGGATTACATCTCCGATGCTTTAGCAGCCATGGTGGGCGGCATTGGCATTGCACCGGGGGCCAATATCAACTACGATTCCGGTCATGCCATTTTTGAAGCCACCCA
>CAYYUA010000002.1:103370-122630 GCA_964474835.1 uncultured Sphingobacteriales bacterium | reverse complement strand
ATCATGATAAATACTAATTTTCGTTTTTAGCCGAATACCAATTGATGTGTCCGCCAGCCGGCGGACCACAGGGAGGATTTGTAATCAATTCGGCCAAAAACGAATCAAAGCGTATTGAAAAAGCGCCTACTTCAAAGAATTAATATGCCATTCTCCCGATTAATGGTCAGTTGCTTGACAACAGCAGCCAGCAGCCCGGCTTATTAGCGCGCAAAGTGATAAGGCAGCCCGCCCTTTTGGAACGATTTCAGCATTTCAAAGGCTAAATGCATAGAAATAGCTGCTTATGAAAACCCTAAAGTCCTTGCTCACCGTCATAAGCGTACTGGCTGTTATCGGGCTAAGTGCCTGCAGTAATAAGGGCTGCCCCACTTCACCGACCGGCGGCAAAGGAAAGCCCAGCGGGAATGGGAAGGCCGATCAGCACCTCTTCAAGGATGATATGCGGTAGGCCTGCCCTTCCCCTGCAGCGGGATGGGATATCCGCGATCCCTGAAAAGGCGTACGTAAGCCTTGGCACTAGGTTGTTATTCCCCGTGCAACTACCAGATTCCCCCGTTCGGATAGCCATTGTTATCTTTGAAGGAATAGCGTGAAAAGGAAAAAAACGGATCTAAGCCCTTTATGGCCAATATCATCACTAAAACCATCTCCAAGCTCTTCGGTAGCAAATCGGACCGTGATATCAAAGCCCTGTGGCCGCGCGTGGAGCAGGTCAACTACTTTTACCGCGACCTGCAGGGCCTCACCCACGATGAGCTGAGGAATAAGACCACGGAGTTTAAAAACCGCATCAGCGAGTACCTGACCGAGGTGGACCAGGAGATGCAGCAGTATTACGATCAGATGCGGGATGACCCGGATATGCACCCCGAAGAAAAAGAAAAGCTTTACGAAGAGTTAGACCGCCTGGAGAAGGAGCGGGACAAGCAGCTGGAGGAAGTGCTGGACGACCTGCTGCCGGAGGTTTTTGCTGTGATGAAGGAAACGGCCCGGCGGTTTAAGGACTATGAGGTGATCGAAGCCAGCGCCACAGAGCTGGACCGTGAGCTGGCTACTACCGAGGAGTACCTGGATATTAAAGGCGAGGAGGCTTACTTCCAGACCAAGTGGGATGCAGCCGGCATTCCCATCGACTGGGATATGGTACACTTCGATGTTCAGCTGATCGGGGGGATGGTCCTCCATCAGGGTAAGATCTCAGAAATGGCCACAGGTGAGGGTAAGACGCTGGTCTCCACGCTGCCCGCTTACCTCAATGCCCTTTCCGGGCACTCGGTGCACATTGTTACGGTGAATGATTTCCTGGCAAAGCGCGACAGCAAGTGGAACGGGCCGCTGTACAATTTCCTCGGCATGACGGTGGACTGCATTGAGTACTACCAGGCACACTCGCAGGGGCGCAAGAAAGCCTACCAGGCTGATATTGTGTATGGGACAAACAACGAGTTCGGGTTTGATTACCTGCGGGATAACATGGCGCGCTCCACGGAAGAGATCGTTCAGCGGAAGCACCACTTTGCCATGGTAGACGAGATCGACTCGGTGCTGATCGATGATGCGCGCACCCCCCTTGTGATCTCAGGGCCTACGGAGACCTCCGACAAGGAGCAGGAGAAATTCTATGAGCTCAAGCCCCGCGTAGAGGAGCTCATCAAGGCTCAGAAGGAGTATGTGAACAACGCCCTGGCCACAGCTAAGAAGGCCGTTCACGAAACCGGCATCGATAAGATGAAGCCCACAGATGAGGCCGCTATGGAGCTTTTGCGGGCCTATCGGGGGCTGCCGAAGAACAATGCCCTGATCAAATTCCAGAGCGAGCCGGGCGTGAAGGCATTCCTGCAGGAAACGGAGAACCACTTCCTGCAGGACCAGGCCAAGGAAATGCACAAAGTGGATGATGAGCTATTCTTTACTGTGGATGAAAAGAACAACAATGTAGAGCTCACCGATAAGGGCATTGAGCTCATCTCCCGCAAGACGGAGGATCAGGATTTCTTCATCATGCCCAATGTGGGCGAGCAGATGGCAGAAATTGAACGGGAGGACATCCCGGATGAGGAGAAGACCCGGAAGAAGGACACGCTCATGCGGGATTTTGCCATCAAATCCGAGCGGATCCACACCATCAATCAGCTCCTGAAGGCCTACACGCACTTCGAAGTAGACGTGGATTACATCATCAGCGAGGGCAAGATCAAGATCGTGGATGAGCAGACCGGCCGCGTGCTGGATGGCCGGCGCTATTCCGATGGCCTTCACCAGGCTATTGAGGCCAAGGAGAATGTGCAGGTGGAATCCGCCACGCAGACCTACGCCAGCGTTACCCTGCAGAATTACTTCCGCATGTACCACAAGCTGGCCGGCATGACCGGTACAGCAGAAACAGAAGCGGGCGAATTCATGGAGATCTACGGGCTGGACGTGGTTGTGGTCCCCACCCACATGCCGGTAGTGCGTGAGGACAGAGACGATATGGTCTTCAAGACCAAGCGCGAGAAATACAATGCGGTCATTGATGAGGTGGAACGCCTGGTGAATCAGGGGCGCCCCGTGCTGGTCGGCACCACCTCGGTGGACGTTTCCGAGCTGCTAAGCCGCATGCTGAAACGCAAGGGCCTGAAGCACAACGTCCTGAATGCCAAATACCACCAGAAGGAAGCTGAGATCATTTCAGAGGCCGGCGAATCCGGTGCGATCACCATTGCCACCAACATGGCTGGTCGCGGTACGGATATCAAACTGGGCGAGGGCGTAGTAGAGGCCGGCGGGCTGGCTATTGTCGGCACTGAGCGCCACGAGGCCCGCCGGGTGGACCGCCAGCTGCGGGGCCGGGCCGGCCGCCAGGGTGATCCGGGTTCCTCGCAGTTCTTCGTGTCGCTGGAAGATAACCTGATGCGGCTGTTCGGCTCTGAAAAGATCGCCAAGTACATGGACCGCCTGGGCATTGAAGAAGGGGAGGTCATTCAGCACTCGTGGGTTTCCAACTCCATTGAAAAGGCCCAGAAAAAGGTTGAGCAGAACAACTTCGGGATCCGTAAGCGCTTGCTGGAGTACGATGACGTTACCAATAACCAGCGGGAAGTCATCTACAAGAAGCGCCGGAATGCCCTGTACGGAAGCCGGTTAGCGGTGGATCTTAACCACATGACCGAAGACCTGTGCGAGGAGATCGTAGAGCAATACCAGCCTTTTTCGGATTACGAAGGCCTGAAGATCGAAGTGATGCGGGTGTTTACCGCTGATCTGCCTTTTTCGGAAGAAGAAATGCTGACCACCAAGCAGGATGAGCTGGCCCAGCAGCTGTTCCATCATATCAGTGAGCAGTACCGCTCCAAGACTGAACGCATCCGGCAGAAAGCTTACCCGGTGATCAAGGATGTTTACGAGCAGCGTGGCCAGCAGATCGAGAATATTGTGGTTCCATTCTCGGATGGCGAAAAGCAGCTGCAGGTATCTACTAACCTGAAAGAGGCTTACGAAACCGAAGGCCGGCAGATCATTCTGGACTTTGAGAAGATGACCACACTCTCCACGATTGATGATGCCTGGAAAGAGCACCTCCGGGAGATCGATGAACTGAAGCAGTCGGTTCAGAATGCCGTTTACGAGCAGAAGGACCCGCTGTTGGTTTACAAGTTTGAATCCTTCAAGCTCTTCCAGCAGATGCTGGCCAAGGTAAACCGCGATGTGTTATCGCTGCTCTCTAAAGCTGATATCGTGACAGACGATGCCAATGATGTAGAGGAGGCTCAGCAGCCAGCTCAATCCGCTAACCGGCAGGATCAGCTGCAAACCTCCCGTACCAGTGATGTGCCGGATAGTTCAGGCGGAAGCCAGGACAATGGGGCCAGCACCAATACCCCGGAAGCTCCCAAGCAAGAGCCTGTGAAGGTAGGCGAGAAAGTTGGCCGCAATGAGCAGTGCCCGTGCGGGAGCGGGAAAAAATACAAGAACTGCCATGGCAAATCCTAAGCAGGCTATAAACCCGCTGAACGGTTATCTGGATCACACCCTGCTGAAGCCTGACCTCACAGCAGACCAGATGCACGCAGGCTGCCAGCACACCATTGATCACCACTTTGCCGGCATCTGCCTGCCCCCGGCCTAGGTTAAGCAGGCCAACGAATACCTGGCGGACCGAAAAGCCAAGGTGGTAACGGTGATCGGCTTTCCACTGGGCTACCAGAAGATCGGCACAAAAACCGAGGAAGCCCGCCTGGCACTGGATGACGGAGCCGATGAGCTGGACATGGTGCTTAACATCAGTGCCTTTAAGTCTGGGGCGAGCAGCTATGTGCGGGAGGATATCGATAGCATCGTTCAGCTCACGCACCGTACCAACAAGCTGGTTAAAGTCATCATAGAAACAGCCCTGCTGTCTGAGTCCGAGATCATTGAAGCCTGCCGGATCTGTGCAGATAACAAAGTAGATTTTGTTAAGACTTGTACGGGGTTCAATGGCGGACAGGCCACCGTGCAGGATGTTCAGCTCATGCACGAGAACCTGCCGGCCCATACCAAGATCAAGGCCTCAGGGGGTATCAAGGATACCACTACAGCGTGGAACCTGATCGAAAGTGGCGCTGACCGGCTGGGCACTTCTTCAAGCTTAAGGTTAGTAGCAGATGAAGCAGTTTAGATGGTTAGCAATCCTGTCAATGCTATCGCTGGGCCTGCCCCTTGCAGGACATGGGCAGGTTGACTTTTGCCAATCCAGCGAAGCAGGCAGCCTTCGCGTATCTGCCGATTCCACCTTTTACCACCTACTGGACAGCACACGCAGCGCCAATAAGCAGGCCCGCAAAATCCGGGGTTACCGCATCCAGATCTACTTCGGGGGCGAGCGCCGGCAGGCCAGCCGGGTTAAAGCCCGTTTCCTGAAACAATACCCGGAGCGCGAGGCTTACACGCTGTACCAGCGCCCCAGCTTCAAAGTGCGGGTTGGGAATTTCCGCAACAAGTTAGAAGCCCAGAAGCTCTATCACCAGCTGGATCAGCGCTTTCAGACCGTCTTTATCGTTCCCACACGGATTGAATATCCAGAGCTCCCGCAGATCAACTAACCGCAGCCGGCTCATGATTCTGATGCGATCAGAAGGCATTTCCGTACGCTTTACCGCTCTGGCAGGCAGGTGCGCTAAGGCAGGTTCGCAGGGGCTTTTGCCATTTTTGGCGGTACTCCTGCTGATTCCGGGCATTAGCAGTGCTCAGCAGGGGGCGGATAAGGTCTGGAAGGATAGTGTTTACAAGGATGACATCCATACGGTCCGGCTATACCAGCGCGGAGATCCCCGCTCCTATCCGCTTTATCAGTTAGGCGGAGCGCCGCTCAGGCTTTCATTTGATAAGTTCAGCAGCGAGATCAACAACTACACCTACAAAATTGAGCACTGCTCCCCCACCTGGCAGAGCAGCGGGGTTAGTTCCCAGATCTACCTGAGCGGTATGCGCCGGGGTTTTATTGATCAGTATCAGCATTCCTTTAACACCTACTTCAATTACGTCCACTACACCCTGCAGTTTCCGAACCGGGACATGCAGCCCAAAATCCCCGGCAATTACATCCTGAAGGTGTATGATGATGACGATCAGCCGGTTTTCACCCGGCGATTTTATGTGGCGTCCGAAAAGGTAAACATCAGCGCAACCCTGAAGCAGGCCAGCTTCCCGGAATACCGGGATACCCGGCAACAGCTGAATTTCACGATCAATTACCAGGGCGTGGAGGACGTCTCAGAGCCCTTCCGGCAGTTCAGGGTGGTAATCCGCCAGAACGGACGGGATGATAACGCCATTCGCGGCCTCAAGCCCCGGTATGTGGAAGGCCAGAGCCTGATCTACAATTACCAGGAGAAAAATCTATTCAAAGGCGGGAATGAGTTCCGGCCGCTCGATATCCGCTCGCTGGACTTTGGCGGTCAGGGCGTTCGGAAAATTGAGCTGGACTCCATTTACACAGCTCACCTGAATGTGGATGAAAGCCGGGCTTATCAGACGCACGTTAATTACAACGACAACAATGGCCGCAGCCTGACGCTCACTGCCAACCGCGAGCGTGCCAACCTGAAAGCCTCCTACCTCTCTACTTACTTTTACCTGGATGCGAATCCGCGGCTGGATGAAGGCGAGGCCATCTATGTGTTCGGCGGCCTTTCAGATTGGCAGATCAAGGAGCGTTACAAGATGCAGTACCTGCCGGACAAAGGGGTCTATTATGCCAATATGCTTCTCAAACAGGGGTACTATGACTACAAATACGCCATCAGCCGGGGACCGGGCACTGGTGTTAACACGCAGCGCCTGGAAGGGAGTCACTTTGAGACCGAAAACGAGTATATTGTGCTGGTCTACTTTAAGGACCCCTTCAGGAATATCTTTAAGCTCGTTGGCGCCCGTACCATCAAGGATGGATTGATGGATCGCGGCCAGTAACGGAAGGATGCAGGCGTAGCTAAGCACCTTCTGCTGCAATGCCTGATAAATGAGCTGTGATTATGAGGATAACAGTACCGAACGCAGATTTTCCACCCGGTTGGAACTCATAAAAAACCAAACTTGGTAACTTACCGTTAAACCCAGACAAAAATCTTCGTGACTATGATAGGGCAACTATTTACGGACTACATTCCAGAAGAGCAGCGGCCGGATAAGCAATTCGAAGATCTTCTTAACCTGTTCAACCAGATCATGATGTTCAATTCAGGGGATGTAGATGAAGCCCTGGAGTGGATGCGTCAGCTGGACGAGCGTTATGGCTTTACCAGTGAGGATTACACCATGGATGACTTCATCGAAGACCTGAAGGAGAAAGGCTATATCGCGAAAGAAGGGGATAACAATGGTCAGGGCGGTGGCTACAGCATGACCGCCAAGAGCGAGCAGACCATCCGCCAGCAATCGCTGGAAGAGATTTTTGGCAAGATGAAGCGGTCCACATCTGGTAACCACAATACACCGAATCCCGGAATGGGCGATGAGCCCACTACCGACCGCCGGGAATTCCAGTTCGGGGATACACCAGAGAACATCGCCATGACAGACTCCATCCGCAATGCGCAGGTTAATCACGGCATTGGGGACTTCATGATCACTGAGAATGACCTCGAGGTCAATGAAAAGCAGGCCAAGGCCCAGATGTCCACTGTCCTGATGATCGATATCTCCCACTCTATGATCCTGTACGGGGAGGACCGGATCACCCCAGCTAAGAAGACGGCCATGGCGCTTGCTGAAATGATCACGCAGAAGTATCCCAAGGATACCCTTGATATCATTGTATTCGGTAACGATGCCTGGCAGGTCAAGATCAAAGACCTCCCGTACTTAGAGGTCGGGCCTTACCATACCAATACCATCGCTGGCCTGGAGCTGGCCATGGATCTGCTACGCCGGAAGAAAAACGCCAACAAGCAGATCTTCATGATTACGGACGGTAAGCCTACCTGCATGAAGGTCGGCATGAAGTATTACCAGAACAGCTTTGGGCTGGATAAGCAGATCCTGAACAAAACCCTGAACCTGTCTTCCCAGTGCCGGCGTCAGGATATCCTGATCAATACCTTCATGGTAGCCTCCGATCCATTCCTGCAACAATTCGTACGCGAATTTACCGAGGCCAACAATGGAAAGGCCTTCTACACCAGCCTTGAGGGCCTGGGCGAGTACATTTTTGAGGACTATGAGCGGAACCGCAACAAACGGGTACGCTAAAAGCATTGCGCCCGCATACATCACAACTCTGTAACACAAACTCACAAAATCATGACGCAGCAGGCACATATCCAGGCAATGGATAAAATTCATACCATCAAGGACCTCAAAAACCACGGCTATCAGCCGAAATCCATCAAGCAGGAGCTGCGGGATAACCTTATCGATGCCCTCCGGAATGATTACGATCCGTTCCGTGGGGTGATGGGCTTTGAAAAGACGGTTATTCCCGATATCCAGCGGGCTGTCCTTTCCAATCACAACATGATCCTGTTGGGATTGCGCGGGCAGGCCAAGACTAGGATCGCCCGCCTGCTGGTCAACCTGTTAGACGAGTACATTCCGGTCATACAAGAGTCTGAACTCAATGATGACCCTCTGGAACCGCTCTCCAAGTTCGCCCGCGACCAGGTGGCAGAACATGGAGACGACACGCCTGTCGAATGGGTACACCGGGAGCAGCGGTTTACTGAAAAGTTAGCCACTCCTGATGTAACGGTGGCTGACCTGATCGGGGACGTTGACCCGATCAAGGCTGCTTCCATGAAGTTACCCTACTCGGATGAGCGCGTTATTCACTACGGGCTGGTTCCGCGTTCGCACCGGAGCCTCTTTGTGATTAACGAGCTCCCGGACCTTCAGGCACGAATCCAGGTAGCGCTCTTCAATATCCTGCAGGAGGGAGATATCCAGATCCGCGGATTTAAGCTCCGCCTGCCGCTGGATACCCAATTCATTTTTACGGCTAATCCAGAGGATTATACCAACCGTGGTACCATTGTTACACCGCTGAAGGACCGGATCGACAGCCAGATCCTGACGCACTACCCCAAGACTCTGGACATCTCTAAGCAGATCACCAAGCAGGAGGCCCGCGTCCACGAAGGGCAGGAGGACTTAGTAGAGATGCATCCGATGGCTGAAGACCTTATTGAGCAGGTTGCCTTTGAGGCCCGGAACAGCGAATATGTGGATGAGCAGAGTGGCGTATCAGCCCGGCTGACCATATCCGGCTATGAAAACCTGATGAGTGCCGTTGAGCGCCGTACCCTCCTGAATAAGGAGAAAAAGGGTTATGCCCGCATTGCAGATTTCGTTGGCCTCATTCCGTCTATTACCGGCAAGATTGAGCTGGTATATGAAGGCGAACAGGAAGGACCAGCGAACGTAGCCAATATGCTGATCGGCAAGGCCATCCGTGAGCAATTCACCAAGTACTTCCCCGATCCGAAGCAGATCGATAAGAAGGAAGGCAACAACCCTTATCAGGATATCACGCAGTGGTTCAGCAAGGGTGAGATGGTTGAGCTCTTCCACGACATGACCGAAAAGGAATATGAAGACAAGCTAAAGGCCGTCAGCGGTCTGGAAAAATTGGTGGATAAGCACCATCCTAAGGCCGAAAAGCAGGAAAAGCTGCTGCTTATGGAGTTTGTCCTGCACGGCTTAGCTGAGTATTCCATGCTGAGCAAGCACAACATTGAAGAGGGTCAGACTTTCAAGGATCTGCTAAGCGGTATGATGAACTTTGGAGGCGATGACGAAGGCTTCCAGGGTGAAGAAGGCGGCCGCTTCCTGTAAACAGCTGACTACTGCTGAATAGCACTTATGGCAAACCCAAGCCCGCTGACGGGCTTGGGTTTTTTATTTGGTACGATGGTTTCAGCCTTTTCGGGGTACTCGATCCTGAGGGCCTTCCCGTGGATAATTCAGTAATTTGACCTGCTAATCAGCTGGTGCTTACCGCCATGAGGCATCTGGTATGGCTTCCAATCCTTCTTCTTGCCGGAATGGCTTCCCTGTTCTCGGGCTGTCAGACGACTGAGTACCTGAGCAACAAAAACCTTGAGTACCTGTACAACGATAAGGAAAAAGGACCACGGCCGGAGCTGCATATTTTTCATCCCAGTAAGGAGCGCTCAAAGCTTTTTGTTAAGGTGCCGACTAAGGATCTGGCTTTTAGCGGATCCAGCGGGGCAGAGGCCAGAGCGCGTTTTCGCATCACTTACCGGATTTATAAAAACTATGAGTACCGTACCCTTTTTGATAGCAGCCAGGCTGAGGTAAGTATTACCAAAGATCGCTTATCCACTGACGCCCATACCACCGCTTTCAGGATACCAAAAGCGGATCAGTACTACCTGGTGGCTGTAAGGGTGAAAGACCTCGTAGCTGAGCGGGATGCTCAGGCATTTTTGTACTACCGCCCATACAGTCAGGCTGGCGACCAGCATTACCTGGTAAAAAAGGCTGCTACTTCCCAGCTTCACATGAAGCCATACCTCCCGAAGAACCAGCAGGTACGGATCGAGCCAACAAATGATGCCGATTCCCTCTTGGTTAGCCGGTACAATGCTGCAGCATTCCGGCCGGCTGCCCCTCCCTTCGAAGAAGATTACACCAATAAGGAGCTATTCGGGTTAAACCCGGATTCGACTTTTACCATTGCAAGCGATCAACCGATAAGCTTTAATAAGGCGGGTTTTTACGGGATAAAGGCTATTGGTGGAAAGAGCATCCTGCCTTTACGCGTCACAGGTAGCGCGTTCCCCGAGCTTAAGCAACCCCGCCAGCTAAGGCAAAGCATTCGTTACATCACCAGTAAAAGCAATTATGAGGAGCTGAAAGCTAAGCCTGCCAAGGCAGCTGTTGATGAATTCTGGCTTGCCAGGGCCAACCGGCAAAAGGATCAGGCCCGGGAAATGATCCAGCAGTACTACCAGCGCGTGCAGCAGGCCAATGAGTTTTTCACCACTTATAAAAAAGGCTGGAAAACGGATCGAGGGCTGATCTACACCATTTTCGGGAAGCCGTACATCGTTTACCGCACCAACACCACGGAGGTGTGGATATACCCGAACAAAAACAGCCTGCCTACGCTGGAATTCCGTTTTGACAGGCGGGATCACGCCCTTGCTCCCGTGTATTTCGAGCTTCAGCGGTCACGCTTTTATGAAGACCCTTTCTACAAAGCGGTTGAGCAATTGCGGGAAAGCCCCCGGACAGCCCAGTAACGGCTTCCTTTCCG
Source organism: uncultured Sphingobacteriales bacterium (assembly GCA_964474835.1). Taxonomy (GTDB): domain Bacteria; phylum Bacteroidota; class Bacteroidia; order CAILMK01; family CAYYUA01; genus CAYYUA01. Next base: position 111,889 of record CAYYUA010000002.1, on the reverse strand, counting down.
GATATCTGAAACCCAGGGGATTACTAAATTCAGGTAGCAGCTTAAATACATGTGCTGTGACCTGCTATTATTCACTCAGCTTATACGCATTAATTTCAGGAAAAAGAAGCCTCATCCTGGATAGGCCAAAGCACTTGTAAAAAAAGCCTGCCAGGATGAGACCCTTCCCCTCCGCTTTTATTGCCAGGTAAGGTTAGCAGTATTGGTCATTAGCGGATCAGGTCTACTTTCCCCTTTCTGGACAGAATAGTTTGCTGAGTACGGGCTGTTACCTGATATATGAAAGTACCGCTGCTTAGTTGCTCGCCATTCCTGCCTGTCCCATCCCAGCCTTGGGTTGGATCACTGGTCTCAAAAATCTTCTCCCCCCATTGATTGTAAATCTCCATGCTGAAGGACTGAAAGCCCCTGCCAGTGGCGTATTCGAGGGTTTGCCCTTCTACCCGGAAGGATTCATTCAGCCCGTCCTGGTTCGGCGTGAAAGCATTTGGGACGTAGAGGGTTACAGAAGTAGCTGAAGCGAGGTTAGAAGTACTGGTCTGACCATTTGCCTTGTAAGCTTTGACCCGGTAGGTAGGGGTGGTATCCGTTCTGCTACTAAGGTTCTGATCCTGGTAAGCCGTCTGACCGCCGGGAATGGAAGCGATGGTTTCGAAACCCGCTCCCTGTTTTTTGACCTGAACCTTATAGCTGGAAACATCCCTGCTCCAGTCCTTAGCGGACTCCCAGGCCAGATCGATGTTTTGCTGACTGGCCTCTGCTTTCAGGTGTACCGAACTGCTAAAGCCATAGTTAGCGGAGGGCGTGTTGCAGTGATCCAGCGCTTCTATGCGATACTGGTAGGCCTGGTCCGCTACCTTAGCGCTGGAATCAATATACTGCTGCGCTTTCACATCCTCAGCCACTGTTTGGTAATTATCAGTGCCAGTTGTCTTCCGCTGGATGGTATAGCTGCTAGGTGTCCAGGTTGCGGGCTGCTCCCAGGTGGTTACCAGTTGGTCACCCTTGACGGTAGAATTGGTCAGCGAATGCCTGAAGGTCGGATAATTGTATTCCGGCACCTGGGCTGCTGGCTTACTCCAGGATTGATAGCGGTGTTCAGGATTGATCGCTACTACCTGGTAGCTGTATTCCTCACGGCACAGGCCTGCATCGGTGTATTGTGTGCGTTCAGGGTTCAGCGTGTCAATAGCCTGAAACGGCTCGCCCTCTGTTGATCGCATGATGCGATAAGCTTCAACGCTGGACCACCCCTGGTAAGCAGTCCAGGATAGCTGATTCGTGGAGGCCTCAGGGGTTTCAACTGTCAGATCAGAAGCGGCATCCAGTCCCGTTGTGTCAGAGTGAAAACCACACCTTCCCTCTACCACTAGCTGATAACCCTGCTCTTGCTGGCCGGCCTTGTGGATGTATTGGTTCTGCTGCCGGTCTGCGATATCAGCAATGGGCTGGGTACCCTCGTCAGTTTGCGCCAGGAGCGAATACTGGTCAAAGGCCTCTTCCTGGCTCTGGTTCCAGTAGATCTTCTTTTCCGGTTTGCCGGCAGATGGCTGAACGCCTTCCTGATAGGTGACCTGCTTTAGCGCAGGAGCGTCCGCTACAGGGGCAAGAATATCGATGAAATCCTCACGGGTGCGGGTTGAGGTACAGCCTTTTTCATTGGTGGTGGTCAGGGTTACATCAAAGCTTTTAGCCGGATTGCTGTAGGAGAGCCCGCTGGCATGTTCCTGCCGCATGGTATCGGTATGATCGTCACCAGCGATCACCCATTGGTGGGCTGTAAGCAGGTGGCCTTTTCCATCTGATTGGTTAACGATATCAAAAGTTGCCTCGGGGCAGACCTGGTCTTGATCCATAGCAAAATCGACCTCCGGATGGCTGTAGGATTGGATGGTATCTGCCATGGTCAGGGTGTCCTTACAGCCGGCTTCCGAGGTAGCGACCATACACACGGTGTGCTCACCCTGCGGAAAGCGATGTTGCTGAGCCTTCTTATGGGCAGCGTTGGCTACCGGACCAGCCTCATCCGAAAAATGCCAGGTCTTGGTGACCGGCATTGTTGTTTCATCCTGAAAGGTAACCCCAACAGGACTACAGCCGCTGGCCGTATCCATGGAGAAAGCTGCCTCAGGCTTCCGGTGTACGGTCAGGGGCTCATCCAGCTGGCTGCTGGCAAAGCAGCCCTGTGCATCCTTAGCCAGGATGAAAGGATCGAAAGTCTGCTTGACGCCCTTGCGGGCTACCTTGTAGGTGTGCTGAAGGTCAGGCGCTGTGTCCAGGTTGCTGTTGTCATCATAACTGGCAAATGCAGCGGTGTAATTCTTACCGGACAGCTTGAAATCGACCTTCATCGGTTCACAGCCTTCCCGGCTGCTGAGTTCAAAATCGATAACCGGGCCCAGAACAGTGACGTACTTGTCTTTGGCAATGGTTTTACTGCAGCCACGGTCTGAAGTAGCGGTCATCCTGATATCAAATCCTGAGCTTGAATCACCGGAATTCCGGGTGTAAACATTGGAAATGTTGGTCTTGGTGGTCTTTTGGGAATGGTTGTCGCCGAATTCCCACTGATAGTTGCTGACATTCGGGCTGCTCTGAACCTCAAAGTCCACCACAACAGGCGCACAGGTATTGAAGGTATCGGGTGAGCTAAAGTCCGCAAATACGCGTTCTACTTCGGTAGTCGCTTTCTGCGTATCTGTACAGCCTCTGGCTGAAGTCACTGCCAGCTGCACTTTGTAGTTACCGGAATCAGGGAAGCTGAGACGCTGATCTTCTGAATCAGAGGAATTCTGCAGCTTAGCATTATCGTTCAGGGTGGCCCATTCGTAGCCAGGATCGCCACCGCCAGCAAAGCTTTTATTCTGTGCTTTGGCGCCTTCTCCATAACAAGTGTGATCAGGCAGGCTAAAGTCAGCATCCACACCTGCCTGCAGCAGGTTATTGGCCGTAAACGTATCCACACAGCCTGCTGAATCGGTCACCGTGTAGGTAACATCGTAGCTACCGGAAGCATCAATTTTAGCGTTGGCAGAAACAGCAGAGTTGCGATTCAGCTCAAGGTGCGGGGAAGCCGGCTCCTGCCATTGGAAAGTACGGGCGGCCTGACCGGGTGCCGGATAGGAGTGTGCAGGATCCAGCTTGGCTCTGACCGCTCCTTTGTAAGGAATGCATTCATCCAGCGTTCTGGCAGCCATACTTACCGCTGTTCCCCTGATCTTCAGGAAACCTTTTTTAACCTCCACAAAAGCGGTAACGCTATCCACCGCGGCTGTGTAGGTAACATCGTAAACGCCTGGTTCAGCCAGGCTTTTGTCGAATTTCTCCCCTTTTCCGGTAAACTGAATCGTAGTGTCTTCCTGGTGGGTGATTTGCCAGTGGTGGGTGTAGTTAAGGGCATTCGGGACGGTCTGCTGTACAAGCGTAAAGTTCTCACCTTTACAGTAGGTATGACTGTTAGAATCACCGCCCTTACCGGATTTGGCTGTTTTACTACCAGCTTGACCGGTGTCAATACCAAAATCCGGGTCAGGATCCTTAACATCGATGGGGCCGCTGCCAGGGTTGGTGGAAACACCCTGCTTACAGCCACTTTTTGTGGCTACTTTCAGTGAAATCCGGTACTGGCCGGAATCCTGGAAGGTAAAACGGGGGTTCCGCTCTTTGGACTGATCCAGAAGCCGGGTTTTTGCTTCATTCCATACAAGCCAGGTAACGTGGAGGGAGTCATTGGTACAAAAGGAATCACTGGGGAAGGCGAGGTGGATTGGCTGATCCACTGCGTATGTCTTGAAGTCCAGGTCCACTTCCCGGGTCAGCTGGCCCAGCTCCAGGTAGTCCTCGCGGTAGGTGGAATCATGGCAACCCTGGCTGTTCTCAGCAATTAGCTGTACATCATAAGCCCCTTTCTGCTGGATAAAGATACTGGGATTCGCCTTTGTGCTTTCAAATACCGTGTTACCTTCATCATCCAGCACTGTCCACTGGTAAGTGATGCCGTTGGCTGATTTGGTATGGCTGTTCAGTTTGATGCTGACCGGAACGCGGCAATTACAGGCCGGCGTTGCCGAGAAATCCGCATTAAAGTCCTGAACTTTTATGTGGTCTTTTCTGGTATGCTGCTGCTTCACGCCATTGCGGGTGTATTCAAGGGTAACGCTGTATGTTCCGCCCTCGGAGAGTTGAACAACGGTATCGCGGCCCTTTAAGGTCTTTTTGGCGTTATCACTCTCCAGGATCCACCGGAAGCTGCCCTTTAACTGGGAAGATTGATTGGTCAGCTGAATGGGCTCATCCGGGCAAACTGATGTTTTGTTAGCACTGAAGGACAGGCTAACCGGATCAATAACCTGCAGTGCAGGCTTTACACTGACCTGATACTGGCAACCACTGGTGGTTTTGACCGTAGCACCACCTTTATAAGTGCCGGGTGTATTGTAGGTGACAGTTGGGGTATCCGACTGCATGTTTTCAGTAGAGGCAGCATGAGGAAACGACCATGCGATGTTAGCCAGCTCAGCAGTTGACTCGAGGGAAATCCCGGTCTGCAGAACATCAACACCAGCGTTTTTATCAGCTTTTACTGATAGCTCAGGCCTTTCATGGATGCGGATGGCCTCGTTAAAAGATTCAACCGTGCTACAACCTTCGTCACTGATGGCTTTAACGGAGATGGTCTTTTTGCCCGTACTGGTAAAGGTGTGGGTAAGCGCCCTGCTGGTGTCATTGTAGCGTTCGTTAGCAACTATCCAGTTATAACGGCTGGCCGAAGAAGCCCCTTTCAGCTGAAGGCTAACATCAGCGGGCCCTTCACAGAGCTGCTGAGTGGAGGTAGTAAGGGAAAAATCTTTGGGCTTGGCGTAAACCTCAATCAGTTGTTCCCTGGTTTGCTCACAGATTAGCTGACCGTCCTGCCTGACCATCATGGTAACATCCAGGGTCCGGGCCTTGCGATACGCCCTTGAGACTTTTGAACGGTCGGTGAGGGTATCCGGTCCGATGATCCAGTCAATGTTAGCGTTATCCGGTACTTCCTTTGCCTGAAGGCTGGCAATGTAGGGGGCACAGCCTTTTACCTGGTTGGGCTGAATGTGGGCTTTCTGACACTGAGCCATGACATTAGCGGATAGCCCTAACATCACGGCTGTGCTTGCTACAAGTGCTGTTGATCGTTTAAATGAAAACATAAGCTCAACTTCAATTCCTTTTGATCTGGGGAGCCTTCAGCTCGTCCTAAAGAGGGGAATCAGCCAGGCCTTACTGGAGGGGGTGAAAGTGGGAGGGGACAGTAAGGCCTGCTGATTTAGGACAAAAAGAGCTGAATCGGTGCTAATTCGTTAATCATTGTGCGATTCCTTTTACTTCTGACGGTTCGGGTACATCGTACCATTTTCAGGTAGAAGTCCGGGGTAAACCGAAGCTTCCTTAGCTCAGGGGTTAGATGGGTAGTATCGTTACTCATAAAATTACCTTTCGTTTCATCCAAAGCTAAGCGGGTTTTATCGATTTAAAAAGCATTTTTGTCTAAATTTTTACCTAAATAGCAAAAAGCTTACCAACTTGACGCCAGATGATTTCAAGTTCTAAATTGCTTGTTTTATAACTTTAAAATTTTGATTTTCAGCAGTTTACATTATCAATTCCGGATCCTATGAGGTTGAGTAGCGGTAATTTCAGCGAAATTTTCGTCTAAATTTAATCTAAAAACTGAGCGAAAGAGGCCGCTACCTTCCGGGCCAGGGCATAAAAAAAGGCCCTGATGAAACCATCAGGGCCTTTTTATGAAGTATTCAGAAGTTTACGGGTAGTTAACTACGAATAGCGCTACCTTTTAGGTAAGCCTAACTTTCAGGGTTGCAGGATTTTCACACCTGTAGCTTTAAATGCTATCCGGGTTGTGGGTTCGTTGATCTGCTTAACCTCCGCTTCGGATTTGCCTTCATCGCGGGCAAAATGCCGGCGGACCCTGACGGAAACCGTATCCCGATAGGCTTTACCCTTCATAACGACCTCCTGCCCGGCGAGGTCTTTTGGCACAAAGAAGCCATAGTCCTTAAATGTTACCCGCATGGCTTTGCCGTTGGGGCGTTCCATCTTCATCCAGCACCCCTTTTTCTGGCAGACGGCTGTTACTTCACCGCTAACTTTCTGCTGCATGGGCAGGGCTTCAGCCGGATCGTCTAATTCCTGCATAAGGGCTTTCAGTGATACAGCGCCCTCTTCGCTGACCTTATTGCCATAGTGCACACTATCGTAAGCCTGTTGGGCCTGGGCTGTTGTCGTGACAATCATAATCGTTAGGAGCAAAAGCAGACTTCTCATAGTTGGTGGATTTTAGTGTAACATGGCATTAGATATGAATCGCACGGTCAGCCGTGGCTGCCATGCAGGCTTCCTTGATGGCCTCAGTAAATGTGGGATGCGCGTAGGTCATCCGGGCAATGTCTTCAGCTGAGGCTCTGTACTCCATAGCGATCACCCCTTCCCCGATCATATCTGAAGACCGCGGGCCGATCATGTGCAGCCCCAGGATCTCATCGGTTTCCTCGCTGGCTATGACCTTTACCTCTCCTTCCGGATCGTTGCTGGCTCTGGCGCGGCCTGAGGCGCGGTACGGGAAAGAACCGGTCTTGTAGGCAATACCCTGCTCTTTCAGCTCGCGCTCTTTGTACCCTACTGAGGCCACTTCAGGCCAGGTATAGATGACTTCCGGGATCAGTTTGTAATTGACGTGCGGCTTTTCACCTGCCATAACCTCGGCTACAAAGGCGCCTTCCTCTTCGGCCTTGTGGGCAAGCATAGGACCTGCTACCACATCTCCAAGGGCATAAACTCCCGGAGTAGCCGTTTCAAGGTTCTCATCCACGCTGATTTTACCCTGGTCATCGGTACTTAGCCCGATGTTCTCCAGGCCAAGCTTATCGGTATATGCCCGGCGGCCTGTGGCCATCAGGCAGTAATCGCCTTCAAAAGTGATCGCTTCTCCATTTTTATCAGTAGCCTGGATCGTAACCTTATCGCCATGGTTTTGTACGTCCGTGACCTTGGTCTTCAGGTAAAAGTTCATGCCCTGCTTCTTCAGGCTCTTTTTAAGCTCCTTTCCAAGGCTTTGCTCCATACTGGGAATCACGCTGTCAGCATACTCGATCACATCTACCTGCGTGCCCAGTCTGTTGTAGACGGATCCCATTTCAAGGCCAATGTAACCGCCTCCGATCACAACCAGCCGCTCCGGGATTTCGCTGAGCTCCAGGACCTCGGTGGACGAGATAACACGCTGCTTGTCGATCTCCATCCCCAGGAGCGCAGAGGGTTTAGAACCAGTAGCAATGACGGTTTTATCTGTGGTGAGCTCTGTCACGCTGCCATCATCACTGCTGACCTGAATGGTGGATTGATCCTTAAAGCTTCCCATGCCTGTGTAGACATCGATCTTATTCTTTTTCATCAGGAAGCTGATCCCGTCACAGGTCTGCTTAACGACCTTCCGCTTCCGCTCGATCATCTGCGTGAAGTCAATGCCCTGGTCCTGCATGTGAATTCCATGCTCCGGGAACTCATGCACAGCATCGTAGTACAGGTGGCTGGAGTCCAGCAGAGATTTCGAGGGGATACAGCCTACATTCAGGCAGGTACCACCCAGTGATTCGTATTTTTCAATGATGGCAACCTTAAAACCCAGCTGGGCTGCGCGGATCGCATTGTAATACCCTCCGGGTCCTGAACCGATTACCGTAACATCATATTGTGCCATGATTGCCTGGCTATTTTAAAAGTTTGTCAAAAAGAGGGAGGACTTAAACCCCCAACAAGAGCCTGTTCGGATCCTCTACGTACTCTTTAACGCGGTAGAGGAAACTGACGGATTCTTTGCCGTCAACCAGGCGGTGGTCGTAAGAAAGCGCAATGTACATGATAGGCCTCACCTCGACCTGTCCATTGATAGCAACAGGCCGCTCTACGACATTGTGCATGCCCAGAATAGCTGATTGAGGAGAATTCAGGATCGGAGTGGAAAGCATTGAGCCAAAGATACCACCATTGGTAATGGTAAAAGTGCCACCCTGCATTTCATCAATGCTGATCTGATTATCCCGGGCTTTTTTGGCGTAGTAGATAACCGATTTCTCGATATCGCTAAAGCTCATGCTTTCCGCATTCCGGATATTTGGCACTACCAGTCCCCGTGGGGTGGAAACTGCAATACCAAGGTCAACGTAATCATGATACTCAATCGCCTGCTCATCCTCCAGAATCTTGGCGTTCACCTCCGGAAATTCCTTAACTGCCTCACAAACAGCCTTGGCAAAGAATGACATGAACCCCAGGCTAACCTCATATTTTTCTTTGAAGGACTCCTTGTACTGCTTCCGGATGGCCATCAGGTTGGTCATATCCACCTCATTGAAGGTGGTAAGCATGGCTGTTTCATTCTTAGCGGCCACCAGCCGTTTGGCGATGGTCTTCCGCATCGGGCTCATTCGCTCTTTCCGGGCTTCGCGGCCAGCACCCTGCGGCTG
>CAYYUA010000002.1:99184-103270 GCA_964474835.1 uncultured Sphingobacteriales bacterium | reverse complement strand
GCAGCCTCCGGCTGCGGGGCTGGTGCTTTTTGCTTTTCCTGGACTGCTTTCTGCGCATCAGCTTTGGTGATGCGGCCATCTTTACCAGTCCCGGTCACCTGATCAGGGCTCAGGCCCTCTTCATCCAGGATCTTTTTGGCAGCGGGGGAAGGCTCGCTGGTGGCATAGGTAGGCTGTTCGGGTGCCTGCGCCTGTTCAGCCGGGGCTTCTTGTTCCTGTTGGCCATTGGCTGAGGCTGCATCAGTTGGCTGATTGCCCTCACCTGTGGCTGGGGCCTCGCCAGCGGTATCAACTGTTGCCACCTTATCGCCAACCCCTACAGTATCCCCTTCTTCCACTACATGGTGTAGCACACCGGCATCTTCAGCTGTGAGCTCAAAGGTTGCCTTGTCAGATTCAATTTCACAAACGACCTCATCCATTTCGACATAAGCGCCCTCTTCCTTTGTCCAGCTCGAGATGGTGACTTCGGTGACGGATTCGCCAATATTGGGAACAGTGATGTCAGCTGCCATAGTAGTGCTATTTGATTTGGGCGTTATTCTGAAGGATTGAGGTCGAGGGCTTTGGTGATAATATCCTGTTGCTCCCGCTTATGGATACTGGAGAACCCGGTGGCCGGAGAGGCACTGGCTTTCCGGGAAATCAGGCTCAGCCGCTTTATGTTTTCTTCCCACCGCAGGAGGTAAGTCCAGGCACCTTTGTTTTTCGGTTCTTCCTGAACCCAGTAAAAGGAAGCATTGGTGTAGCGGTCATAAATCTGCTGTAGCTGGTATTCGGGCATGGGGTGCAGCTGCTCGATCCGGACGATGGCTATGTCCTCAATGCTGTTTGCAGCCCGCTCTGCAGCCAGTTCGTAGTAGATCTTACCCGAACACAGCAGGACTTTCCGGGCTTTTTCCGGCTTCTGGCTGAAGCCTTCATCGTCAATCACTTCGCGGAATTTGTCACCTGTAAAAGCTGACAGATCAGAAACGCACTGCGGGTGCCGGAGCAGGGACTTAGGCGTCATCACAACCAGAGGCTTGCGAAAGTCCCAGGTCAGTTGCCGCCGGATCGCATGGAAGAAGTTAGCCGGGGTTGTGAAATTCCCCACGACCATATTCTGCTCTGCTGAGAGCTGCAGGAAGCGCTCCAGCCGAGCACTGGAGTGCTCAGGGCCCTGTCCTTCGTAACCATGTGGCAGATAGAGCACTAAGCCATTCATCTTCTGCCATTTGCTCTCCCCGGACGAGATAAACTGATCAATAACTGTCTGAGCCCCGTTGTTGAAGTCCCCGAACTGAGCCTCCCAAATGGTAAGGGTATAGGGGTAGGCCAGGGCATACCCGTACTCAAACCCAAGGGCTGCATTCTCGGAAAGCAGGCTGTTGTACACCCGGAGCCGGGCATTAGCCCCTTCCATGTGGTTCAGGCTGTGGTAGGGGGTGTCATTGTTAGCGTCATACAGGATTGAATGGCGATGGGCAAAGGTGCCGCGAATGGTATCCTGCCCGCTCAGGCGGACGTCAACGCCCTCTTGCAGAAGGGTTCCATAGGCTGAGAGCTCACCCATGGCCCAGTCGAACGTACCCTGATCCCAGGCACGCTGCCGCTTTTCAAGCTCCTTCTTGATTTGCTTGATCGGGGTAAAATCCTCCGGGATCGCGGTCAGCGCATTAGCGACTTTCTCCAGTGACTGTTTATCAACGCTTGTATCCGGTGATTCCTTAAAATCTTCCGGCGTAGAGTTGCGTAGCTTTCGCCACTCCTGATCCGGTTGCTGGTACTCATACTCCAGCGGCTGCTCCCGGACCATGTTCAGCCGGTCCTGAAGCATTTGCTTGAAATCCTTCTTCAGGTCCTTGGCCATCTGGGCTTCGATCTCCCCTTCTTCGATCAGTTGCTCGCTGTAGATCTCGCGTGGGCCGGCATGGTTAGCAATGGTGTTGTAGAGGGTTGGATGGGTGATTTTCGGATCATCTCCTTCATTGTGGCCATGCTTCCGGTAGCAGACCATATCAATGATGATATCATGGTTAAACTTCTGCCGGAACTCAACTGCCAGCTTGGTGGCGTACACCACTGCCTCGGCATCATCCCCGTTTACATGGAGGACCGGAGTATCCAGGATTTCACCAACGGCCGTAGAGTAGTCCGATGAGCGGCCCTGATCGAAATCAGTGGTAAACCCTAATTGGTTATTGATCACGAAGTGGATGGTACCCCCGGTGTGGTAGCCTTCCAGCTGGGCCATCTGGATGGTTTCGTACACCACACCCTGCCCGGCTAATGCGGCATCGCCATGAAGCAGGACGGGCAATATGTTATTCCGGTCTTCATTGAAAAGCACATCACCCTTAGCCCGGGCATAACCCTCTACTACCGGGTCTACCGCTTCCAGATGGGAAGGATTGGGCGCCAGTTGGACAAAAACATCCTGACCATTCCGGGTCTGGACCTTCGAGCTGAATCCCAGATGGTACTTAACATCCCCGTCTCCCATTTGAAGGTTAGGCTCTACCTCCCCTTCGAACTCATTGAAAATGTAGTCGTAGGTTTTTCCCAGGATATTGGCCAGGACGTTCAGGCGCCCCCGGTGGGCCATACCAAGCACTACTTCCTGCACGCCCTGGTCTGCGCCATCATTGATCATGGTATCCAGCGCTGGGATGGTATTCTCGCCCCCTTCGAGGGAAAACCGCTTTTGACCGATGTATTTGGTATGCAGGAAGTTTTCAAAGACTGAAGCCTGGTTTAGCTTCTGCAGGATCTGTTTCTTTTCATTAACGCTGAACTGGTAAGTGGGAAAGGTATCCTCAAAGCGCTGCTGAACCCAGTTCCCGATATCCACCCGGCGGATGTGCTTGAACTCGATTCCAATGTTGCCAGTGTAGACTTTTTGCAAATGATCGATCACTTCCTGAAGAGTAGCCTGGTCGAATCCTAACTCCTGGCTGACCATCAAAGGCTGGTCAAGGTCACGCTCTGCCAAACCGTAGTCCTCAATAGAAAGGTACGCGTAGCGGTTTTTCCGCTCTCGTATCGGGTTGGTGGTAGACAGGAGATGCCCGCGATACCGGTAGCCTTCTATTAGCTGGTACGCTTTGAGTTCACGCTGCAGGGCCTCCTGAGATAATTCTCCGCCTCCTGAGCTGCTAAGTGGCTGGTCAAGGGCAAATTCAAACCCTTCAAAGAACTGTTTCCAGCTTTCTTCTATAGAGTCAGGGTTCTTCTGGTATGATTGGTATAGCGCTTCTACGTAGCTGCCATCTGCACTGCTTGTAATTGTCATGGGCAAGGTGCACTTTTCAGGTGCTCGATAAGAGGTGCAAAATTAATGATTTACAGATTTTCAGTAGGTCAATGCTGCGCGTTGAGGCTCAGCACTGCCCTCTTTATTTACAGGATGGAACACTTATTGATCTTTTGGCGTGCGATGCTGAGAAGCTAAATTATTTTTACACTTAGACTGTTAAACAGTTGTAAACTAAATTTTCATTGAACAGCTCAAATTGAAGTTTTTATGAAGCCGTTTACCCTCCCCTCATACTTTCGGCTTGTAGCCACATTGGTCCTCACGATGATGAGCAGCTCTGCAGCCCTCGCCTTTCAAACTGATGATTGGATCAACGCGGACCAGCCTTACTGGAAGTTTAAGGTTGCTGAAGAAGGGATATACAAGCTCACATTTCAGGACTTACAGCGGGTAACTGATCAGGATCTGGCGTCTATGAACCCGGAATACTTTCAGTTATACCGGCTTGGCGAAGAAGAACCCCTGCACACTGAACTCGGTGGAGATGGCAGTTTTGATCAGGGGGATTACATGACGTTCTATGGCGAGAAGAATGATGGGACAATTGACACAGGGCTTTACACTGACCCGGATGCGATGGCTAATCCGTACCAGAGCCTGTATACCGACTCGGCAGCTTATTTCCTGACCTGGGCTGAAGGCGAAGCTGGCCAGCGGTATCAAACGGAATCCTACACCAATTACAGCCAGTACCAGCCCAAGCAGTACTTTATGGATACGGTGATCAGGTCGTTTGAAGAAAGTTACAATTCCGGAGATCAACGCAACAATGACATCTCATTACTTGA
>CAYYUA010000002.1:0-99084 GCA_964474835.1 uncultured Sphingobacteriales bacterium | reverse complement strand
GCATCCGGTATTTCCTTGAGGATATAGTAAATAATGGCATTGCGCCCGATTATCTCCTTTTAATCGGCAAAGGGCTTCAGCCCAATAAGCTTCGAAAAGGAAACCTGATCAGCAATGACCTTGTGCCAACAATGGGACAACCTCCCACTGACAATTTGTTTGTTAAAAATTTAGATGAGTCTGGTCCAAAACCTTCCTTAACTTTTCCAGTAGGAAGGATACCAGCTTCTACTAACCAAGAGGTTAACAATTACCTTAATAAGGTAAAGGAGTACAGAAAGGGTTTGGTAAATGGTAGCAATGAAGGCGACAGCAGGGCATGGCGAAAGCAATTTTTACACATAAGCGGAGGCACATCTGATGAAGAAAGTGAAAGGTACAAGCGGTATTTAGAGGATTATGAAAAGATTGCTGAGAACTCTAAGTTAGGTGTAGAGACTGATATCATAACTAAGAGTCAATCTATTCCAACTGATAAAAGCCAGAAAGAATTTGTCGTAAACGCAATTAATGAAGGAAGAGGACTTGTAACCTACTTTGGCCACGGTGCAGCTGAAGTCCTTGAAGTAGATATTGGAGATCCAAAGGATTACACACAGAAAAAGGGTAACTACCCAATCTTTCTCTTCAGCGGGTGCATTATTGGAAACTCTTACACGCAGGGTACATCAATGCCAGAGAACTTCCTGGTTAAAGACAAAGACAATGGCGGGGTAGCGTGGATGGCGGAATCAGCCTTTAGTTTTACATCTTACCTTGATAGGTACACAACTGATTTTTACCAGTCATTCACAAATGAACAATACGGATCTACTTTAGGAGAAATATTTAAAACCACAGCCAGTCGTTTCAAATCTTCAGGATCCGGCCGAGACTACATCAATGAAATGCAGATACTCCAGAAAACCCTTCATGGAGACCCTGCCTTGGAATTATTCGCGCCTGAGAATCCGGATTATACGACAAGTCGTGATCTGATCAGTTTTAAGCCGGAACAGCCTAATTCATCATTAGACTTCTTTACTTTAAGCATAGTAGTTAAAAACCTGGGTAAATTCCTGAAAAAGGATTCGCTGTCTATCAATGTGGAGCAGCAGCTTTCTGATCTATCAACTGTTTCTTACGCCCCCAAGAAAGTTCCTGCTCCGGCTAATACTGATACTTTTGAATTCCCGATATCAGTAGATGAACAAAAGTTTAAGGGTAATAACAGATTCAAGGTTTCGCTTAACAACAGAAAATCGATAACTGAACTGGATTCAGGCAATAATTCAGCTCAAGTCAGCACTTTCTTTCCTTCAAGCGGAATTACCGTCATAAGGCCAGCTCAGTATTCGATCGTAAATAGTCAGAAGGTTCAGCTCAAAGTCCAGGCGAACAACCTCTTCCTTACCGATGCCAAGTATCAGTTTCAGATTGATACAGTACCAAGTTTTAACAGCCCGGCAAAGCAGACCTCTCCTATTATAAATGGGGATCAGTTCGGCAGTTGGAAAGTAAATTTATCACAGAAAGATTCGACAGCTTTTTACTGGCGCGCTAAAAAGGTCCTACCTGATGAAACAGATTGGGTTCAGAAATCTTTTGTTTACATCGATGGATCTGAAAAAGGATGGGCTCAGGGACACTTTGATCAGTTTAGGAGAAGTCGGGCTGAGAGCCTGAGTTTTTTAGAAAGCCCGTTCCCGCAGCTCAGTTTTGACCGGGAGGCGCTTGGCAGGTATAATATCCAGACTACGGGTGCAGAAAGAGGTCGGAATAATACTGGTGACTACTTTATCAGGTATGAGGGTCCTCGGTTATTTTATGGCGGAGCTGATCCGGGTATGTATGTTCTTGCTGTTAATGAAAACACGCCAAAGCGTCTGAACTACAGAAGTTCTTACAATATCCCCAATAATAGAGCAACAGGAGATGGAACGCCAAGTGATACCTCTAGCGGTGTTTTCCACTTTAACTGGGTAAGAGGAAAAAATCAAATAGATACCAGTGTTGTCAATGATTTTATCACCCATATAACTGACTCAATACCCAATGGTTACCAGGTATTTGCCTTTACAGCAAGACGCCATCTTATCCCTGAAATGCCGGAGCAGTTTTATGAAGCTATGGCTAAAATTGGCGGTAGTAAGGTTAAAGATATTAAGGCTGAATGGCCTTATATCCTGATAGGGGAGAAAGGCCTTAGCCCGGGAGAAGCAACGGAGATAACAGCGGATACAACCCAACCCGTTCCTCCTAAGAACCAATTAATTAAAGCTTCTAAAACCATCTTCCCCCTACAAAAGCAGGGCACCATCACTTCTACTGCTATCGGGCCATCGCGCCATTGGGAAGATGTCTTCCTGAAGACTGCTAGTCTAGAGGCTACCTCTGGAGACTCGGTAGCTTATGATGTCATCGGTCTTGACCGGCAGAACAACGAAGAAGAAGTACTCAAACAAGGATTGCGGCCCGGTGCGCATGGTCTCAGTGATATCGATCAGGATCAATACCCCTACCTGAAGATCAGGGCTCACCTTGCAGACGAGGGAACCCTTACACCACCCCAACTCAATACCTGGCTTGTTCACTACGACTACTTGCCAGAAGGATCGTTCATGCCGCAGACTGCTTTTTCCTTTAACAAGGACACCCTTGAGCGCGGTGACAGGCTTGACTATAGAATTGCCTTTCAAAACATTTCGGATTATCCGATGGATAGCCTGAAAGTCGTGGCCAAAGTGCTAAACCAGGCCAATCGAGCCGTTATAGCAGATACCCAGCATTACCGGAGTCTGGCGGTAGGCGATACCCTTATGCTCAGTGACACGTTCAGCACAGGCGAGTTAGCGGGCTCTGGCAAGCTTAAAGTAATTGTCAATCCGGAAAAGGCACAACCAGAGCGGTATTTATTCAACAATATCTTTACCCGTGACTTCCATGTTGAAACGGACCGAACAGCTCCGGCCCTGGATGTGACCTTCAATGGTCGCTATATAAAGGACAATGCGGTGCTGAATCCGCAGCCTTTCATTAAGATTCAAGCGAGGGATAACAACAATTACTACTTCATGAAAGATACTTCCCGGATTGACGTAAGGCTTACGTATCCCAACGGCAGTGAGAAAAAACTGCAGTACGGAACGCAACTGGATTTTTCACCTGCCACGGTCAAGAACGACAACAAAGCCATTGTCAGGTATAAGCCCGAAAGTCCGCTAGCCACTGGCCAGTATAAGCTAAGCGTAGAGGCGGCTGATGCTACGGGGAATGTTGCGGCTGGTCAGGCTTTTGAAAAGCGATTCCGCGTAATGGAAAAAACCGCTATTGTTGACTTTCATGCAGCGCCGAATCCGTTTGCTGATCGCACACGCTTCCAGTTCAGGCTGAAAGGGGCACAAGTACCCGATGAGATGCGTATCGCGGTTTTCTCAGTTCAGGGCGACCGGGTACGGACCATCCGCCATGATGAGCTTGCACCACTCCGGATGGGTGAAAACAAAACGGACTACCTGTGGAATGGTCGGAATGCCGAGGGGCAAAGCCTTTCGCCCGGTGTTTACTTTTACAAAGTCAAGGCTTTTGTGGATGGGGAACCTGTTCCCTACCAGATTACGGATGACCGGGCGGGACAGCATGACCGGACCGGTAAGTTAATTCTGGTCCGATAAGGAAATAAAAGAGCATGGGAAGATATTGTTACTCGTGGGGCTTTTCAGTGCAATCGCTCAAAGCCCAGGTGCTGAAAGAACTTGAGCGCTACGATACCTACGCCTTTCTCGATACAAATGGATTTTACAGTAATCAGGAAGCGCAGACTGGTCCTGTTTACAGCACTTATGAACTGGTAGCTGGCGCTGGAAGACGGTTTGAATTGAGCCCGGACACCGCGAACCAGTTCGATGAGTTAAAGGCGTGGGCGGATCAACAACAGCAATGGTATTTCGGGCATTTAGGGTATGACCTGAAAAATGAGTTAGAAAACCTCTCCTCTCAGAATTACGACTACCATGGCTTCCCTGATTTATATGGCTTTGTGCCTGAGTGGGTTTTGACCCTTCAGAACGGGCTCATTGTCCTTTATACTGATTCACAAGAGCAGGCAGACGCCATCTACGAAAAGCTTCAGCCTGTAGCTGATTCCTTGGATCAGAACAACAAGCCACCAACTGAGCAGGAGATTAGATTTCAGGCTGAGCTGTCCAGAACAGCCTATATTAAGCGGGTAGAGTCTCTGATTGATCACATTATAGCCGGAGATATATACGAGGTAAATTTTTGCCAGGCCTTTTACGCCCACAGCGTAGAACTGGATCCGGTACAGCTCTACAAAGTAATGATGGCGGTCACCCCTACGCCCTTCTCCTGTCTTTACAAGTTCCGGGGAGCCTATGTGGTATCAGCCTCTATGGAGCGCTTCATGACGAAGTTTCGGGATAAACTGGTCTCACAACCCATCAAGGGCACTGCCAAACGCGGTTTATCTGCAGAAGCGGATCAGGCCCAGGCCAGCCATCTGCACAAGGATGAAAAGGAGCGGGCTGAAAATGTCATGATCGTTGACCTCGTCCGGAATGACCTTGCTAAAAGTGCTCAAACCGGTAGTGTGCATGTAGATGAGCTATTTGGGATTTACCCGTTCCCAACCGTTCACCAGATGATCTCAACCGTATCAGCCCTGAAGGCTGAAAACGTGCACAGCATAGATGCCCTGCGGCATGCTTTTCCTATGGGATCGATGACGGGCGCACCAAAAGTAAGAGCCATGCAGCTCATCGAACGGTATGAAGCCTCTAAACGAAGTATTTTTTCCGGAGCCATTGGGTACATCACCCCTTGGCAGGATTATGATTTTAATGTTGTTATCCGAAGCTTTCTGTACAACAGTCAGACAAAAACGCTCACACTACCTGTTGGATCAGCCATTACCTATGATGCCAATCCTGAGCGGGAATATGAAGAGTGCATGGTTAAGATCGACAAGCTCAAACGCTGCCTTTATCAGGCACCAGCTGAAGCCGGAGCCAAAGAACAGGCCTAAGGCTCTGGCTTCTCTTGGTTCGGCTCATCTACAATGATATACACATCTTCATCTGGCTTCTTCATGAAGTACTCCTCGCGGGCAAACCTTTCCAGGCTCTGGCTATTCTTCATCAAATCCCGGCGAGCCTCTCGAGTCTCCTGAATTTTCTCCTTGTAATAAGCCTTCTCAGCCTTCAGCTCTTCCAGTTGCATAGATTTCTGCACCTGATGGATCAGGTTATTCCGGTCCAGAAAAAGCATCCAGATAAGAATAGCCAATGTCGCTATCAGGTACTTATTCTGAAGAAGCTGCAAAGCCTTCTGGCCGGCTGATTTTTTTGCTCCCATCGCTAAGACATTTGACGTTCAGCTGCTACTTTAAGCGCCCTACCAGCATAGATAGCTTCATTGCCTAGTTCCTCCTCGATCCTTAGCAGCTGGTTGTATTTGGCAATCCGGTCCGTGCGGGACAAGGAGCCCGTCTTAATCTGACCGGTGTTCAGGGCAACTGAAAGATCGGCTATAAACGTGTCAGCCGTTTCGCCTGAGCGATGGCTGATGATACTGTTCCAGCCGTTTCTGATGGCCATATTGACCGCTTTAACGGTCTCGGTCAGGGTGCCGATCTGGTTAAACTTAATCAGGATTGCATTGGCTGATTCCTCGTCAAGCCCCCGCTGCAGGCGCTCTGTATTCGTTACGAAGAAGTCATCGCCCACCAGCTGAACCTGATGGCCCAATTGCTGAGTCAGCTGTTGCCAGCCCTGCCAATCATTCTCATCCAGCGGATCCTCAATGGAGGCAATGGGGTACTGTTGGACCCACTTGTGCCAGTAATCGGTCATCTGCTGAGCATCCAGGCGCTCGCCAGTGGACTGATGAAAATGGTAATTCTGCTTATCACTATCGTAAAATTCAGAAGAGGCAGCGTCCAGTGCCAGCTGCACGTCAGCACCGGGCTTGAGGCCGGCTTTTTCAATAGCCTGAATAACGGTTTCAACTGCTTCTTCGTTAGACTTCAGATCAGGAGCAAAGCCCCCTTCATCTCCGACATTAGTGGCATGACCACCGGCCTTCAGCACGTCTTTTAGCGTAAAGAATACTTCAGTCCCCATTTGCAGAGCCTCGTGAAAGGTGTTAGCGTTAGTCGGCATGATCATGAATTCCTGAAAATCGGTCTTATTATCAGCATGAGCCCCACCATTCAGGATATTCATCATGGGGACTGGCAGGGTCTGCGCCCCAACTCCGCCCAGGTAACGGTAAAGGGGAATACCAGCCTCGGAAGCAGCAGCACGTGCTACCGCCAGGGATACTCCTAAAATGGCGTTCGCCCCCAGCTGGCTTTTATTGGCAGTGCCATCCAGCTCAATCATTAGCTGATCGATGGCCGTTTGCTGGAAAACATCATACTCAAAGAGTTTGGGAGCAATTTTCTCGTTAACGTTCGCAACTGCTTGCTCCACGGATTTACCGCGGTAGTTGTTATTGTCACCGTCCCGGAGCTCTACAGCCTCATACTCTCCTGTAGAGGCGCCTGAGGGCACTGCTGCTCGCTCTGTGATTCCGTTTTCCGTAATGACTTCAACCTCAACAGTTGGGGTACCACGTGAGTCCAGGATCTGACGGGCTTGAATCTCAGCAAAGTAGCTCATAGCGTGACAGTTTTCGAAGGAAATAATCAGGCAAGGGTTGCTTTGGCTGCCTGAATTTGGTTTTGAAATTGGGTTAAAAGATAACGGGCATCATGAGGCCCTGGTGAGGCCTCCGGATGATATTGAACTGAAAAAGCGGGCTGACTTTGGCTTGCTAAGCCTTCTATGGATCCATCGTTCAGGTTGATATGCGTCACTTTCAGGTCCGGAGTTTCAGCAACGGAATCCTGATCCACAGCAAAGCCATGATTTTGAGAAGTAATCTCGCAATGGCCTGTGTCCAGGTTTTTTACCGGATGATTAATCCCACGGTGGCCTGTATGCATCTTGTAGGTCTGAGCTCCCTTGGCCAGGGCAAATAGCTGGTGACCCAGACAGATCCCGAAGAAGGGCTTTCTCTGGGCAAGCATAAGCTCAACGGTCTTCATCGCATAGCTGACTGCTGCCGGATCACCGGGACCATTGGATACGAAGTAGCCATCAGGCTCCCAGGCTTCCAGCTCTTCAAAGGAGGTATGCCCCGGGAACACCCGAACCTGACAGTTCCGAGCCAGGAGCTGATCGGGGATGGTCTCTTTGATCCCCAGATCCAGCGCAGCCACTTTATAGGGCGCATCATCAGGTCCCCAAGTGTATGGAGCTTGTGTGGTCACAACACTTGAGAGCTCCAGGCCATCCATCTGCGGGACTTCACTCAGTATCTCCTGCAACCCTGTGATGGAATAATCCGCTGTAGAAACAATGGCATTCATTGTTCCCTTATCCCGGACGTGTTTGACCAAAGCCCGTGTATCAATACCACTAATGCCGGTCAGGTTATGCTCAGCCAGAAAAGCCTGAAGCGAATACCCCCCGTTTAGCCTGGAAAAGGTATCACCAGCAAAGTTCCGGCACACCAGACCGCTGATCTGTGGTCTCCGGGATTCTTGCTCGTTGGCATTGGCCCCATAGTTCCCGATATGGGCGTTGGTCATTGTCATGAGCTGACCATAGTACGAGGGATCAGTAAAGATCTCCTGATAGCCGGTCATACCGGTGTTGTAGCAGATCTCACCGGTTGTCGTCCCCGCTTTTCCTATACCCTGGCCGCGAAATACTGTTCCATCTTCGAGAAGGAGTACCGCAGGCTTAGCTGAGGATGTCATAGCAAAGCATTTGTGTAAAATTAATCTGATCGCAGGTCAAAAAAAAAGGATAAAACACGTTGTTTTATCCTTTTTCTAAGCATTCAATTAGCCAGAAGTTTTTTATGCGTTACGCTCATTGGTGTCACCGGTATCGTTCTCATCGTTCTGCTGGTCACCCGATGAAGTGGTGCTTTCATCGTCAGCATCCTGCTCAGCAGTATCAGTGGATCCGGATTGAGCCTGCTGCTCTCCGGCTCCCCCTGATCCGCGGCTTCTGCCACCTCTTCTGCGCCTTCTGCGGCCGGATGATTTGCTCTTATCTTCCAGTAGGTTTTCATTGAAGTCTACAAGCTCGATAAGCGCTGTTTCAGCTCCATCCCCAAGGCGGCTACCCATTTTTATGATACGGGTGTACCCACCGGGACGGTCACCTACTTTGTCAGCTACCGTAATGAAAAGCTCTTTAACCGCTTCTTTATCCTGCAGGTAGCTAAATACCGTCCGCCGGGCGTGCGTGCTGTCGTACTTGGCCTTGGTAATGAGCGGCTCCACATATTTGCGGAGCGATTTAGCCTTAGCCAGAGTCGTCTGAATGCGCTTGTGGGTAATCAGGGACTTAGACAGGTTACTGAGTAAGGCATTCCGGTGCTCAGCCTTCCGACTTAGGCTATTAATTTTTTTACCGTGTCTCATGGGTCGTTGTTAGTCTTCGTCCAGGTTATACTTTGAAACATCCATCCCGAATGTGAGCCCCTTTTCACGGACAATTTCCTCAAGCTCGGCCAGTGATTTCTTACCGAAATTCCGGAATTTCAGGAGGTCTGCCACATCGTGGTTAACCAGATCGCCCAAGGTTTGGATATCAGCTGCCTTCAGGCAGTTGAAAGCTCTTACTGACAGGTTCAGATCGGTCAGCGAAGTCTTGAGAAGCTTGCGCATGTGCAGGTAATCTTCATCTACCTGCTCATCATCTTCCTTTGCTTCTTCGTTGATGGTGATGTTTTCATCAGAGAAGAGGGCTAGGTGCTCGATCAGGATACCAGAAGCAGCTTTAAGAGCCTCCTGAGGCAGAATGGAACCATCCGTAACAATGGTAAGCAGGAGGTTCTCGTAATCAGTGGTCTGACCTACCCGCGTATCCTCTACTGAGAACTTAACACGCCTGATTGGAGAAAATGATGCATCAATCGGGATCTGACCGATAGGAGCATCTTCAGGTTTGTTATCCTCGGCCACAACAAAGCCACGTCCTTTTTCAATCTTAACCTCGATCTCAAAGCTAATGGAGGGCTCAATATTGGCCAGTACTTTATCAGGATTCAGCACCTGGAAATTGTTGGATTCTTTGCTGATATCCGCACCTGTGATCTGCTCTTGGCCGTTGGTTTTGACGTGCAGGGTTTCTTCCTCTTCTTCCCCAACCTGCTTAAGCCTAATTTGCTTGAGGTTCAGGATAACTTCTACCACATCTTCTTTAACCCCATTTATACTGGAAAACTCGTGATCAATGCCGGTGATGTTGATATTCGTTATGGCAAATCCTTCAAGGGAGGATAACAAGGTCCGGCGAAGCGCATTGCCAATCGTGACACCATATCCCCGCTCTAATGGACCGAATTCAAAAGTACCTTCCTGATCAGAAGCCTTTTGCATGATGATCTGATCAGGCTTTTGAAAGGTCCTATTGACCATAACATTGCTTTCTTCTGCCATAAATCTCTAGCTTATTTTGAGTAAAGCTCAACTATTAGTGTTTCAGTAATATTCTCGGGAATTTCATCCCGGGAAGGGTGGTTCAGGTACCGACCGGACTTATCCTTTACATCGAACTCCAGCCAGCTATACTTCCGGTTTTGAGCTTTATTAATGGCATCATCAATAACCTCAAGGGATTTGGAGCGTTCCCGCACTCCTACCAGATCTCCCGGCTGAACACTGTACGAAGGAACATCCACGACATTATCGTTAACGCGGATATGCCGGTGATTAACAAGCTGCCGGGCTGCGGCACGGGTTGGTGCAATTCCCAACCTGAAAATAACATTGTCCAAACGGGACTCCATCAGTTGAAGCAGGTTTTCACCGGTAATGCCCTTCCGCTTTCTAGCTTTCAGGAAAGTGTTGTAGAACTGTTTCTCAAGGAGCCCGTAAGTGTACTTAGCCTTTTGCTTTTCCGATAGCTGCCGGGCGTACTCAGACATCTTGGCCCTGCGCTTAGCCGGTCCATGCTGGCCGGGTGGGTAAGGCTTTTTGGCTACGCTTTCATCCGGACCGAAGATCGGCTCTTTGAAACGCCGGGCGATCTTAGACTTCGGGCCTCTGTATTTTCCCATTATGCTATAATTTTAGACAGTGTTATACTCTTCTCCGTTTGGGAGGACGGCAACCGTTGTGCGGGATAGGGGTCTGATCCTGAATGGCCATAACCTCAACCCCGGTGTTGTGGATGGTACGAATAGCTGCTTCTCTTCCTGAGCCCGGACCCTTTACATAAACATTAGCCTTACGCATACCGAGCTCATAGGCAGACTTTGCGCAGTCTTCGGCTGCCGTCTGGGCAGCAAATGGCGTGTTTTTCTTGGATCCTTTGAATCCCATCTTACCCGCCGATGACCAGGTTACCACCTGGCCACTGCCATTGGTGATCGAAATAATGATATTGTTAAAAGTAGCCTGTATGTAAACGGCTCCCGCTGAGTCTACGCTTACTTTCTTCTTACGGCTTACCGTTCGGTTTGTCTTTTTTGCCATACTTCTTTGCTTAAGGGACCAGAATTAATCGGGTCGGGTTTACTACTTAACAGCCTTCTTCTTGTTAGCGACTGTACGCTTACGCCCTTTTCTGGTGCGCGAATTTGTACGAGTCCGTTGCCCGTGGGCAGGAAGACTCTTACGATGACGAATACCGCGGTAGCAACCAATGTCGGTCAGGCGTTTGATATTAGTCTGAATTTCACCCCTGAGTTCTCCTTCTGCCCGGTAATTGTTGTTAATAACCTCCCGGATACTTGCTAGCTGGTCATCATCCCACTCTCTCACCCGGGTATCCGGATCAACCTTCGCTTCACGCAGTATTTGGTTAGCCAGCGTATGGCCAATGCCGAAAATATAGGTTAGTCCGATTTTACCTTTCTTATCCTTAGGTAGGTCTATCCCCTTAATACGAGCCATAAAGCTTAACCTTGTCTTTGTTTGTACCTTGGGTTCCGCTTGTTAATGACGTAAAGGCGGCCTTTACGCTTAACAACTTTGCAATCAGCGCTACGCTTTTTAATAGAAGCTTTTACCTTCATGCCTATTGGTTTATTTATACCTGTAAGTGATCCGACCCTTGGATAGATCGTAAGGGGAAATTTCTACGCGCACCTTATCACCAGGCAGAATCCGGATGTAGTACATCCGCATTTTCCCGGAAATATGCGCGAGCACCTCATGACCGTTTTCCAATTCTACGCGGAACATGGCATTGGGTAACGCTTCGTTTACCGTGCCATCCTGCGTAATTGCCTTTTGTTTTGTCATAAATCCCGTTCTAAAAAGTTGTGCAAAGGTAAAGGAAATCCCTAGTGCAAGCAAGGGCTAAGCGACTCCGCCCACAGAGCTGCGTCCCTTTACACGACCGCTTTTCATGAGACCATCATAGTGGCGCATCAGCAAGTGGCTTTCGATCTGCTGCAGCGTATCCAGTACAACGCCAACCATGATCAAAAGGGACGTTCCGCCAAAGAACTGAGCAAACTGCGTGTTGACATTCATCTGCATGGCTACAGCTGGAAAAACGGCTACAATCGCCAAAAAGATTGAACCTGGTAGCGTGATCCGGCTCATGATGGTGTCTATGTATTCAGATGTCTTTCTGCCGGGCTTTACTCCCGGAATGAAACCTCCGTTCTTCTTGAGATCGTCTGCTATTTGCTTAGAGTTGACAGTAACAGCTGTGTAGAAATACGTGAAGAGGATAATCAGGGTCCCGAATGTCAGGTTGTATCCAAGGGAGGAAAAATCTGTGAAAGAAGCAGCTATCCCCTGCATGGAAGAGGAACTCGGGAAATACTGGGCAAGCGTAGAGGGAATGAACATTAGCGCCTGAGCGAAAATGATCGGCATAACCCCGGCAGAATTGACCTTGAGCGGCAGGAACTGCCGGACACCCCCATATTGACGGTTACCCACAACCCGTTTAGCATATTGGATGGGAATTCTCCGCGTTCCTTTGACTAACAGAACAACAGCCAGAATCACAAATAGCAGAAGCACGATTTCAAGCAGGAAGATCACCAAACCGCCTCCGGCTTCAGATAGCCGGGTGTCGAACTCAGCGATAAGGGCTGTTGGTAAGCGCGCAATAATTCCGATCATGATAAGCAGCGAAATGCCGTTGCCGATCCCTTTGTCAGAGATGCGTTCACCGAGCCACATCACGAATACCGTACCTGTGGTCAGGATGATCACATTGGATACCGTAAACATGATCGGGGAAAGGACTTCCGGATTGGTTTGGGAGATCAAAGCACCGCCTACTGTGCTTTGCAGGTTTACCAGGAAACCTATTGACTGAGCAGCTGTAATACCGATAGTCAGTACCCGCGTTATCTGGTTCAGCTTCTGCTGACCGGATTCACCCTCGCGCTGTAGTTTCTGAAAGTAGGGCACCGCAATCCCCAACAGCTGGATAACAATAGAGGCCGAGATATACGGCATGATGCCTAACGCCAGAACCGAAGCCCTGGAAAAAGCGCCACCGGCAAACATGTTGATAAGGCCCAGAATGCCCTGAGAGGTCTGCTGGGCATACTCATCCAGTGCATTAGGATCCACACCCGGCAGCACCACAAAGGATCCCAACCGGTAGATAAGCAAAAACCCCAGGGTATTCAGAATACGTACCCTGAGGTCTTCCACATTGTATATGTTCTTGATGGTTTCTATGATCTTTCTCATTGATCACGAGCGTTTGTTACTTGACCACCATTTGCTTCAATTGCTTCCCGGGCACTTTTAGACGCAGCGTCCGCCTCGATATCAACCTTAACCTTCAGCTCGCCTTTACCCAGAACTTTCACCCGTTGATTGGCTTTTACAATCCGGAGCTTTCTCAGTTGGTCACGGGTAAAATTGGTAACATTGTGCTTATCAGCCAAACGTTGCAGCTTATCAAGGTTTAACGGCACGTATTCTTCCCGGTTTCTATTCTTGAAGCCAAACTTCGGCACCCTGCGGTAAAGCGGATACCCTCCGCCTTCAAATCCGGGATTGATACGGTACCCGGAGCGGGATTTGGCACCATTGTTTCCGCGGCCGGCTGTTTGACCAAGATCTGATCCCAGTCCTCTGCCTACTCGCTTGCGCTTGTGCGTACTACCTTTTGCAGGCTTAAGGTTACTTAGATCCATGGTTATTGAACGGTTTCTACTTTCACTAAATGATTCACCTTGTTGACCATGCCCATGATCTGATCATTCTTAGGCTTGGTAACGCTCTGCTCGCGCTTTGATATGCCCAGAGCCGCAAGCGTATCTTTCTGGCGCTTAGGACGATCTATCATACTCTTGATAAGGGTAATCCTAACTTGTTCCATATTGACTTTATCCATTGAAGACCCGTTCTAAGCTTACGCCCCTTGTTCTGGCTACCGTAATGGGATCGCGAACCTCAGTAAGCCCCTGTATGGTAGCTTTTACCACATTGTGAGGGTTTGAGGAACCTTTTGACTTAGCCACTACATCTTTTACTCCAACGCTTTCAAGTACTGCCCGCATCGGGCCGCCAGCTTTTACACCAGTACCAGGTGCCGCTGGTTTCATGAGTACTTTGGCACCGCTGAATTTGGTTTCAATTTCATGAGCTAGCGTACCATTGATGAGCGGAATGCGTATCAGGGCTTTTTTGGCATCGTTCACGCCTTTGTTGATAGCTTCGGTGACTTCCCGGGCCTTACCAAGGCCAAAGCCAACAACACCACTTCCGTCACCAACTACCACAATAGCTCCAAAGCTAAAAGTACGACCGCCTTGATTGACCTTAGCTACACGGTTGATGGCGACTACTTTTTCTGTTAGTTCCAGCTCACTTGAGCGGACGCGCTTTATGTGTGGATTCATATAATTAGAATTCGTTTAAAAGTTTAGACCACCTTCACGGGCACCGTCAGCCAGCGCCTGAATACGGCCATGGTACAGGTACACATTCCGGTCAAAAACAACATCAGAAATATTAGCCTCTTTAGCTTTCTCAGCTAACTGGCGACCTACTTCCCTGGCCGTATCCTGTTTTGAAAGGCCGCTTACTTTGTCCTGAACACCCTGATCTATGGAGGAACAAGACGCCAGTGTGTGTGCTTGGTAGTCGTTAATGATTTGAGCGTATATCTGCTTATTGCTGCGGAACACGCATAAGCGCGGACGGGTAGCATTTCCCGTAATTTTTTTGCGAATTCCGCGGCGTAGGCGAGAGCGGCGGGCTTTGACTTGTTTAAGGCTGTCCATGATTAATTTAAGGTTTATTTACCTCCGGATTTACCTTCCTTGAAGCGTACTTCTTCATCACTCAGGCGAATCCCCTTGCCCTTGTAAGGTTCGGGCTTCCTGAGAGAGCGGATTTTTGAGGCTATCTGCCCCACTAACTGCTTATCATGGCTTTCCAGCGTGATAACAGGATTGGCTCCCTTTGCAGTCTCGGTTGTAACTTTAATCTCGTCAGGAATCTGCATGATGATATCGTGGGAAAAACCAACCGATAATTCCAGCATTTGGCCCTGATTCACAGCCTTGTAGCCAACTCCCTGAAGTTCCAACTTGCGGACGAATCCTTCCGATACGCCGGTCATGCAGTTGTTAAGCAGGGAACGGTACAATCCGTGATAGGCCCGGTGGCGCTTTTGGTTGGTTGGGCGCTCTACGCTGATCTCGCCTTCCTCATGCTTGACCGTGAGATCAGGATGCACTTTCTGGGTTATTTCACCTTTCGGCCCTTTGAAGTGAACGTAGTTATTCGCTTGAATTTCTACATCCACACCCTGCGGTATCTTAACAGGAAGTTTCCCTATTCTGGACATAATTAGCCTTTTTAGTAAACGTAGCAAACAAGCTCGCCACCAACATTCAGCTTGCGAGCTTCTTTATCAGTCATAACGCCCTTTGGTGTCGAGACCACCGCGATTCCCAGCCCATTGTAAACTTTGGGAAGGGTTTGGGCTTTGGCATACTGCCTGAGGCCCGGCGTACTGAATCGCTGAAGCGAGTTGATAGCAGGTACGCCACTCTTGTAATCATATTTGAGGGCAATCTTGATGTTGCCTTGGGGTTTGGTGTCCTCAAACTTAAAATTGAGGATATACCCTTTGTCAAAAAGAATTTTCGTAATGCTCTTACGCATGTTAGAAGCCGGGATATCTACTACCCGCTTCTTAGCCATAATTGCATTACGTATTTTGGTCAGGAAATCACCTACTGTATCGGCCATGGATTGTTACTTTTTACCAGCTTGACTTTCGTATACCAGGTATTTTGCCTTGGTGGGCGAGCTTACGGAACATGTTACGGCAAAGTCCAAACTGACGAATGTATCCATTTGGTCGACCAGTCATACCGCAACGGTTGCGGATCCGAACTGGTGAGGAATTCCGTGGAAGCTTATCCAGCCCTCTGGAATCTCCCTGCTTTTTTAGTTCCTTCCGCTTTTCCGCGTATTTATGGTAGAGGTCGCGCTTCTTCCGGTCTCTTACCCACACTGAGAGCTTAGACATATGGTTACTCCTGATTTTGGTTTCTAAAGGGCAATCCTATCTCCTTTAGTAGTTGGTATGCTTCATTATCAGTGGAAGCCGAAGTCACAAAGGTAATATCCAGGCCATTGATTCGCTGTACGCCATCAATGTTGATTTCCGGGAATATGATCTGTTCGCTTACTCCTAAGGTGTAGTTGCCACGGCCATCAAATCCCTTATCGCTTATTCCCTGGAAGTCCCGTACTCGTGGCAGGGCTATGGAAACAAGGCGCTCAATGAATTCGTACATCCGCTTACGCCTGAGGGTAACCTTTGCACCGATCGGCATTCCCTCTCTAAGCTTAAAGCTGGATACGGAACGCTTTGCATAAGTGGGCACTGCCCGTTGGCCGGCAATAGCGCTCAGTTCTTCGATCGCCTGATCCAGAATTTTTTTGTCAGTTACAGCAGCCCCAACCCCTTGATTCAGGATGATCTTCTTGAGCTCGGGAACTTCCATGGTGTTGCCATACCCTAATTGCTCTTTCAGGGTAGGAACAACAGTTTCTTTGTATCGCTGCTTAAGAACGGGTTGATAAGTCATTAGTCAATATCCTCCCCTGTTTTTTTTGCGTATCTTACTAACTGGTTATTGTCATTTCGCCGGCGGCCGACCCGGGTTGGTTCACCGGATTTCGGCTCCAGCACCATAAGGTTGGAAAGGTTGATGGGCCCTTCCTGGTTACGGATGCCCCCTTGCTGATCCTGCTGGTTAGGCTTAACGTGCTTGGTGATCATGCGCACATTTTCCACGAGGGCCGTTCCTTGCTTAGGCCGAACCGCCAGAACACGTCCGGTTTTACCCTTATCGTTTCCGGCTATTACCTTCACGTTGTCGCCACGCTTGATGTTGACTTTCGGTAGTTGGTTCTTGCGCTTTACCATGGCTTCCATTGCTTATAAAACTTCAGGTGCTAGGGAGATGATCCGCATGAATCGCTTCTCGCGGAGCTCGCGGGCAACTGGTCCGAAAATGCGGGTAGCCCTTGGCTCGTGAGCTTGGTTCAACAGGACACAGGCGTTTTCATCAAACCTGATGTAAGTGCCGTCTTCCCGGGCTACTTCCTTGCTGCTTCTTACCACAACAGCCCGCGAAACCGTACCTTTACGAATAGCACTATTAGGGATAGCAGACTTAACAGCTACCGTTACAATATCGCCCACTTTGGCGTAACGAATACCAGTTCCGCCGAGGACGGCAACCACAGCTGCTTGCTTGGCTCCACTGTTATCAGCTACCTTTAATACCGTTTCTTTTTGTACCATTATTACTTAGCTCTTTCGAGTATTTTGACGAGCCGCCACCGCTTGTTCTTGCTTAAAGGCCGTGTTTCCATTAACTGAACCAGATCACCCTCATTCGCCTCATCCTGTTCATCGTGCGCTTTAAACCTGGATGTGCGTGTTATGAACTTTCCATAGAGGTTATGCTTTTGCCTGCGCTCGACACGAACCACTACTGATTTCTGCATCTTATTACTAACAACACGCCCTACCAGTTCTTTACGGGTATTCCGGGCAGTTTGCTGATTATCCATGGTATTAGCCATTTAGCTCACGTTTACGCAGTTCGGTCTTCAAGCGAGCCACCGTACGCTTGGTGTTCTTAAGCTTACTGGGGTCATCCAGCGGGGATACCGCGTGGGCAAGCTTCATCTTCATCAACTGATCTTTCCGATCCTGAATGATGTCCTGTATTTCTTTTGTGCTCAGTTCTCTGATCTCATTGTTCCGCATGGCGGCTTACTTTTAGGTTGAACTGTAATCACGGCGGGTGATAAACTTAGTAACCACCGGTAGCTTCTGAGCGCCAAGGCGCAGGGCTTCAGCTGCTACCTCTTCAGAAACGCCATCTATCTCGAAAAGCACTTTTCCGGGCTTACAGGCAAAGGCGTAGTATTCCGGATCTCCTTTTCCTTTACCCATTCTGACTTCAGCTGGCTTTTGCGAGATCGGTTTATCCGGGAATATGCGGATCCACAGCTTCCCTTCCCGCTTCATGTAGCGGTTAATGGCAATCCGCGCAGCTTCAATCTGACGAGAGGTTATAAATTCTGGCTCAAGGCTTTTGATACCAAAAGTTCCAAAGTCTACCGTTGTACCGCGGTTAGCAAAGCCTTTTATCCGGCTTTTCTGTGACTTGCGGTATTTTAATTTCTTCGGGCTCAGCATGGTTTAATACTTAAAATATGGAAGAAATGCTTATTCGCCGGAATTCCGGCCCCGGCCGCTCAATCCTTTAGCGCCTTTTTCTTTCTTTCCGCCACCACCAGCGCTGCTACCCTTCTTGTTACTCATGCCTACGTTCAGGTCCAGATCACGCTTGCCGTAAACTTCACCCTTAAAGATCCACACCTTAACACCAATGCTGCCGTAAATGGTATAGGCTTCCTCCAGGGCATAATCAATGTCCGCCCTCAGCGTGTGGAGGGGAACCCTGCCTTCCTTGTATTCCTCTACCCGTGCCATTTCGGCACCGCCTAAGCGGCCGGAGCAGCGGATCTTAACGCCTTCAGCCCCAACCCGCATGGTACCTGCAAGGGCCATCTTCATAGCGCGCCTGAAAGAAATGCGGGCTTTTAGTTGATTAGCGATGTTTTCAGCTACAAGGCGAGCTTCCAGTTCGGGACGCTTGATCTCATAGATATTGATCTGAACGTCTTTGTCGGTAAGGTTCTTAAGCTCTTCTCTGAGCTTGTCCACCTCATTTCCACCTTTACCTATAACAATGCCAGGGCGTGAGGTATGAATGGTGATGGTAATCCGCTTCAGGGTGCGCTCGATGACGATGCGCGAAATGCCACCCTTTGCCATACGGGCATGGATGTAATCCCTGATTTTCTTGTCTTCCAGAAGGTTTTGAGGAAGCTGCTTTTCGCTATACCAGCTGGATTCCCACCCGTGGATGTAGCCTAGCCGTAGTCCGACTGGATGTATTTTTTGTCCCATGGTGTTAACTATTCTTCTTGTTGCTGTTCCTGATTTTCGGGCGCTTCGTCTCCGCTTTCATCTTTTTGCGTTGGGTTAAGGCTATCAATCACCAGCGTGACGTGATTAGCACGCTTACGGATTCGGTTAGCCCTGCCCATGGCAGCCGGACGGATTCTTTTGAGTGTACGGCCTTCATCCACGGAAATCGTCTTCACGTACAAGCTGTGATCTTCTATGGCTTCATCTTCGTTTTTCTGCTGCCAGTTGGCTATACCCGAAAGCAGCAACTTCTCAAGGTACTGGCCGTAAACTTTTTTCGGGTGGAACTTAACGAAGTTCAGGGCAGCATCTACAGACTTTCCACGGATGCTATCACAAAGTGTACGCATCTTGCGCGGAGGGACTGGACAGTTGTTAAGCTTTGCGCGGCTCTCCATTGATTACCTCTGCTTTTTGACGGGGTGGCCCCGGAATGTGCGGGTGGCAGCAAACTCTCCGAGCTTGTGCCCCACCATGTTTTCAGTAATAAAGACCGGGATAAACTTATTACCGTTGTGGACAGCAATGGTGTGCCCCACAAACTCCGGTGTGATCATTGAGCGCCGGGACCAGGTCTTGATTACCTGTTTCTTACCGGAATCATTCATGGACTGGACTTGATCTTCCAGCTTATAGTGAACGTAAGGACCTTTCTTGAGTGACCTTGGCATAAGTTATCAGGTTATTTTTTCCTTCTTTCGAGAATAAGGCCATCTGAAGCCTTTCGCTTCCTGGTCTTCTGCCCTTTGGCGTAAAGCCCTTTCTTTGAGCGAGGGTGGCCACCGGACTTTTTGCCTTCACCACCACCCATCGGGTGATCGACTGGGTTCTTGGCTGTGTTTCTGGTTCGCGGGCGCTTACCATTCCAACGGCTTCTGCCGGCTTTCCCGCGAAAGAGCAGTGCGTGATCTGAGTTGGAAATACTGCCAACAGTAGCAAGGCATTGGCTCAGCACCTGACGGGTTTCACCAGAGGGTATCTTAAGGGTGGCATATTTGCCTTCCCGGGCAATGAGTTGAGCATAAGTGCCAGCACTACGAGCAATCTCACCGCCCTGTCCCGGGTTAAACTCAATGTTGTGCACGATGGTACCTAACGGCAGGTTTGCTAAGCGCATGGCATTGCCCACTTCCGGCGTAACCTGCTCACCCGAAACCAATTCCTGACCTACCTGCACGCCTTCCGGAGCCAGGATGTAGCGCTTCTCACCATCTTTATAGGCTAAAAGGGCGATAAAAGCCGATCTGTTAGGATCGTACTCAATGCTTTTGACTTTAGCCGGCACATTAAACTTGTCCCGCTTGAAATCAATCATCCGGAAAAGCCGCTTGTGACCGCCACCGCGAAAACGGCTTACCTGCTGGCCTGAGCTGTTACGGCCGCCTTTCTTATTGAGAAAGGTTACAAGTGATTTCTCCGGGCGCTTAGCAGTAACCTCAGCCCTTTTGTTGAGGACCGTATAGCGGGCTGCCGGCGTTACGGGCTTTAGTCTCTTAGTTGCCATAGTTGCTTAAATGTTGCTGTAGAAGTCAATTTCGTCACCGTCAGCAAGCGTTACAATGGCCTTCTTGTACATAGCCGTTTTACCCTTGATGATGTTGGTTTTGGTATACCGGGTTTTGTTTTCCCGGGGGTACCGCATTGTGCGGACCTTCTTGACCTTTACTTCGTAGACCCGCTCCACGGCACGCTTAATCTGGCCTTTGTCAGCCTTAGGATGGCATATGAAGGCGTATTGGTTCTGGGACTCGCCCAGTTCAGTGTATTTTTCGGTAATAACTGGTTTATCAAGGATCTCCATACTACTTACTTAAAGGTTTCTTGTAAGTCACTGACTACACTCTCGCTGAGCAGGACATATTGGTAACGTAAGATAGCTTCAGTGTTGAGTGAGCGGGCACGGTGCTCATGGACTTCAGGAATGTTCCGCAGGGAAAGCGAAACATTACGGTTTTGCTGGTTGGTGACAAACAGTGTTGGTTGCCCGGAGAGGGAAAGGTTATCAATAAATGTCTGGAACTGCTTAGTTTTAGGAGCTTCCATCTGAATATCCTCAACTATATACAGCTGATTAGCCTGTAGCTTCGAGGAAAGGGCTGAACGCCTGGCAAGCCGTTGGACTTTCTTATTAACCTTAATAGCGTGACTCCTTGGCTGCGGACCAAATACGGTGGCGCCACCGCGGAAAATGGGGCTCTTAACGTCACCTACACGGGCAAAGCCAGTTCCTTTTTGGCGCCTAAGTTTGGTTCCCGATCCTGAGAGATCGCTCCGCTCTTTGGTTTTATGCGTTCCCTGGCGCCTTCCAGCCTGGATGCGCTTTACATCAAGGTAAATAGCGTGCTCATTCGGTTCGATGCCGAACAGCGCATCGTCCAATTGGACTGTGCGACCAGTTTTTTCACCGTTATAGTTGAGTACTTCCAGTTCCATATTTGCTATTGCTCTATCGTGATGTATGAACCCTTACCGCCGGGGACGGACCCTTTGATCAGCAGCGTATTCTTTTCTGGCATTACCTTCACAATCTGCAGGTCAAAAGTCTTGGTCTTCCGGTTACCGGTTCGACCCCCCATCTTTTTGCCCTTAAACACACGCGAAGGATCAGACGCTCCGCCTACTGAACCGGGCATCCGCTGGGTGCCGTGCTGACCGTGGGAGTCGTCACCAACACCACCGAATCCATAACGCTTTACAACGCCCTGATACCCTTTCCCCTTGGTATAGCCTGCAACATCAACTAACTGGCCTTCCTCAAAAATGTCGCACTTAACTTCATCACCAAGGTTAAAGTCCTGCTCAAAATTCTTGAACTCAGCCACATTCCGCTTAGGCGTAACATTGGCTTTCTGGAAGTGGCCTTTGAGCGGCTTGGTGGTTCGTTTATCCTTCTTGTCTTCAAAGCCCAGCTGTATGGCTTCGTAGCCATCCCGCTCCTCGGATTTTACCTGCGTTACATAGCAGGGACCGGCTTCAACCACTGTGCAGGGTATATGACGACCTTGCTCGTCAAAAATACCGGTCATGCCCAATTTCTTTCCGAGTATACCTGTCATGACTATACTTTTATTTCTACGTCTACACCACTGGGAAGCTCAAGCTTCATGAGAGAATCAACGGTTTTGGTGCTGGAGCTGAAGATATCAATCAACCGCTTATGCGAGCACAGCTGAAATTGTTCCCTCGCCCGCTTATTCACGTGGGGGGATTTGAGGACCGTAAAAACTTTCTTTTCGGTGGGGATCGGAATCGGACCGCTTACAACTGCACCGGACGTTTTTACGGTCCTTACAATCTTTTCCGCTGATTTATCAACCAGGTTATGATCGTAGGATTTAAGCTTAATCCTGATTTTCTGGCTCATGAACTTGATTTATGCGTTTTCAACTTGCTGGTTGCTTCCCTTAACATTCTCCAGAATACCGTTGGCAATGTTATTCGGTACCTTTTCGTAGTGAGAGAACATCATGGAGGAAACGCCTCTGCCTGAAGTCATGGTCCGTAGCTGCGTTACATAGCCGAACATTTCGGCAAGTGGAACGTAAGCCCGGATTACCTGGCTGTCACCCTTGGCATCCACGCCCTGAAGGGTACCACGGCGCTTATTCAGGTCACCCATTACATCGCCCATGTATTCTTCAGGAGTTACCACTTCGACATTCATCACTGGCTCCAGGAGGATGGGTTCGGCCTTTTTAGCTGCTTCTTTAAAAGCGGACTTGGCACACATTTCAAAGGCTACAGCATCCGAGTCTACCGGGTGATAGGAGCCGTCATAGATCTTAACCTTCATGTAATCGATCGGGTATCCTGCCAGGATCCCATTCTGCATGGAAGTTTCAAAACCCTTTTGAATGGCTGGCATGAAGTCCTTGGGCACGTTACCACCATGGATCTGGTTCTCAAAGTAAAGGCCCTTCTGCTGGGCATCGTCATCGGCTGGCCCCAGCTCGAATTCGATGTCTGCATATTTACCACGGCCACCTGTTTGCTTCTTGAGCATCTCCCGGTGTGTGACCTTTTTGGTAATCGCTTCCTTGTAGGAGACTTGCGGATTACCGCGGTTTGCATCAACCTTAAACTCGCGCTTAAGGCGATCCACAATAACCTCAAGGTGAAGCTCACCCATACCAGAGATGACTGTCTGGCCTGTATCTTCATCAGACTCTACCGTGAAAGTCGGATCTTCCTCAGCTAACTTGCCGAGTGCATTTCCGAGCTTGTCTACATCAGCCTGCGTCTTGGGCTCAACCGCAACACCGATCACCGGCTCGGGGAACTTCATTTGCTCAAGAACAATGGGGTGCTTTTCGTCACAAATGCTATCCCCGGTCTTGATATTCTTAAAGCCGACACCTGCACCAATGTCTCCTGCGCTGCAATAGTCAATCGGGTTCTGCTTATTGGAGTGCATTTGGAAAATCCGGGAAATACGCTCCTTCTTTTCAGACCTGGTATTCAGGACATAGGACCCGGAATCCAGATGACCTGAGTAGACGCGGAAGTAGGCAAGGCGACCCATATACGGGTCCGTCATGATCTTGAAGGCCAGGGCTGAGAAAGGTTCATTAACGTCTGGCTTCCGTACCTCCTGCTCTTCCGTCTTGGGGTTGTAACCTTCGATTGGGGGCATATCCAATGGAGAAGGCAGGTAGTTAGCAATCGAGTTCAGAAGTGGCTGAACCCCTTTATTCTTGTAAGCCGTACCAGCCATCACCGGTACAATGCTCATGTTAATGGTAGCAGTCCGAAGTGCGTTATTGATCTCATCTTCGGTAATAGTACTGGGATCATCGAAATACTTTTCAAAGAGGGTCTCATCGTTTTCAGCGATGATTTCCAGCATCTGGTCCCGGTACTTTTCGGCAGTTTCCTGGTATTCTTCTGGGATCTCAACCGTGTCGTAGTTCATCCCAAAATTGTTGTCATCTTCTCTCCAGATCTGAGCCTTCATGGTAACAAGGTCAACAACACCCTGGAAATTGGACTCAGAACCAATGGGAACCTGAATGGGTACAGCTACACAGCCTAGCTTATCTTTCATTTCGTTAACTACGAAATAAAAGTCAGCACCAGCCCGGTCCAGCTTGTTGACAAAGGCTAACCGGGGAACGCCGTATTTGTCAGCCTGCCGCCATACGGTTTCAGACTGGGGCTCAACTCCGTTAACGCCACAAAACACAGCCACGGAGCCATCGAGCACCCGCAGGGAGCGCTCCACCTCTACTGTAAAGTCTACGTGACCCGGAGTATCGATGATATTAATGGTGTGCTCGGTATTGTTGTAATTCCAGAAGCAACGAGTGGTGGCTGACGTGATCGTGATGCCCCGCTCCTGCTCTTGTGACATCCAGTCCATCTCGGCCGCTCCCTCGTGGACCTCACCAATCTTGTGCCGCTTGCCAGTGTAATAAAGGATACGCTCGGTAGCGGTGGTCTTACCAGCATCAATGTGAGCCATGATGCCGATATTCCGAAAGGATACCAGGTTCTTGTTCTTCGACTGTGCCATAACTTAGTTCATCCTGCGTTTTAAAATCTAAAATGCGAAAAGGCCTTGTTTGCTTCCGCCATCCTGTGTGTTTCAATCTTCTTGCGTACAGACGCCCCTTCGCCATTCGAGGCATCCATTATCTCGTTGGCAAGCTTTTCCTTCATGCTTTTACCAGTGCGCAGACGGGCGTAACGAATAATCCACTTCATGCCCAGTGCTTGCTTACGATCTTCACGGATCTCGGCCGGAATCTGGAAAGTGGCACCGCCAACCCGGCGGCTCCGGACTTCCACAGCAGGCATAGTATTAGATAAAGCACGCCGGAATACATCTAAGCCCGGCTCTTCCATCTTTTCCTCTACAATATCCAGTGCATCATAGGTAAGGGAGTAGGCAATTGACTTTTTGCCATCCCACATCAGGTTATTCACAAACTTACCGATAACCCGATCTCCATGGCGCGGATCTGGTGTTATTACCCGTTTTGGAGCTTGTTTTTTTCTCATAACCCTGTTGGTCTACTTTTTAGGCTTCTTGGTTCCGTACTTCGAACGGCCCTTCTTCCGGCCCTCTACACCTGCTGTATCCAATGCTCCTCTTACAACCTGGTAGCGAACACCCGGTAAGTCCTTAACACGGCCACCCCGCAACAGCACGATCGAGTGCTCTTGGAGGTTATGTCCTTCTCCCGGGATATAAGCATTCACTTCCTTACCATTGGTAAGGCGGACCCGGGCTACTTTCCTCATTGAGGAATTGGGTTTCTTAGGCGTTGTGGTATAAACGCGTGTGCAAACCCCTCTTCGCTGAGGGCATTTGTTCAGAGCCGGTGATTTCCGCTTTTCATAAACCGGTTCGCGACTCTTTCTTATAAGCTGTTGTATTGTTGGCATATCTTAACACAACCTTTATTCAGATTTCAAAAGGAGATGCAAAGGTACTGTAAAGCCTGCTATTAGCCAAATGCTGGAACGATTTGGATGCATGCCACAGTACCGGATGTCAGGCCTCTGGCGTAGGGCCGCCAAAGTTCATCGGGATCCCTTCGAAGCCGTCACTCTCCTCCACTTTGCCGTGGGCTGACTCATGCTTTTTCAAATTATCCTCAAGCGCTTTGTAAAGCTTCTTAGCATGCTTTGGGGTCATGAATACCCTGGACTTAACTTTCCCTTTAGGAACACCAGGCATAATCCGGACAAAGTCAATGATAAACTCAGAGTCAGAGTGGGTGATAACAGCAAGGTTAGCATAAGTGCCTTCTGCCATTTCTTCTGATAACTCAATATTCAGCTGGTTATCGTCATCCGACTGCTGATTTTGGTTTTCGTCATCACTCATTAGCTATCATTTTAGGCCGTTCGAACAGGCTTGGTGTAACAAAAAAACAAACCCTTTTCTGTCTTGGCAGAAAAGGGTTTGTCTGAATGCTTAGCGGAAGTGTTTAAGAGGAAGCTTGCTGCTGCTCTTCTTCCTGCTGCTCCTTGGCTTCGATCTGTTGTTGATGATCTTCACCAGGCTCAGCCTCCTTACCATCCGAATCGATGGTGATGCTGTCATAGTCACGGAGACCAGTACCAGCCGGAATCCGGTGACCGACAATCACATTCTCTTTCAGGCCTACCAAGGGGTCTTCCTTACCGCTAATAGCAGCTTCGTTTAGCACCTTGGTGGTTTCCTGGAAGGAAGCAGCTGACAGGAAGCTCTTTGTACTCAAGCTAGCCTTCGTTATACCCTGCAGCAACGGGCTGACAGTGGCTGGCATAGCATCGCGGGCCTCAACCTGCTGAAGGTCCTTGCGCTTGAGTTTCGAGTTCTCCTCTCTAAGCCGCCTGGAGGATACGATCTGACCCGGGGTTAAGTCATTGGAGTCACCGGCTTCGGTTACGACCTTCTTGTCGTAGATCCAGTCGTTTTCCTCCATGACGTCAAACTTATTGACCGCATCTTTTTCAAGGAATCGGGTATCCCCGGCATTTTTGACCTGTACCTTCTGCATCATCTGGCGGACGATAATCTCAATGTGCTTGTCATTGATCTTCACGCCCTGCATCCGGTATACTTCCTGAATCCCGTTGACAATGTGCTGCTGAACAGCATAGGGCCCTTGGATCTTCAGGATATCGGCCGGTGTGATAGCACCGTCTGAAAGCGGCTCACCTGCGCGGACGTAGTCATTCTGCTGCACAAGGATGTGCTTGGAAAGGGGCACCAGGTACTTCTTCACATCCCCTTCTTTGGATTCGATCAGAATCTCACGGTTGCCGCGCTTCACACCACCGAATGAAACAGCTCCATCAATTTCGGAGATAACGGCCGGATTGGATGGGTTACGGGCTTCAAAGAGCTCGGTAACACGCGGTAGCCCACCAGTGATATCACGGGTCTGGCTGGTTGTCCGGGGGATTTTGACCATGACATCACCAGCTGCTACCTCATCGCCTTCCTCATAGCGGAGGTGTGCGGAAACCGGCAGGTTGTATTCCTTAAGCGGTTCCCCCTCAAGGTTCTTATTGTCGTAGATCTTGAGCAGCGGGATCTTCTTCTTGTCTTTGGATTCGATGATCACCTTCTCACGGTGTCCTGTCTGCTCATCAGCCTCTTCCTGATACGTAACGCCCTCTATGATGTTTTCAAGCGTTACTGTACCGTTATGATCAGCTACAATGACAGCATTGTACGGATCCCACTGACAGATCAGGGCATCCTTTTCCACTTCCTGCCCATCCGATACATAGAGGTGAGAGCCATAGGGGACATTGTAGGTGGTCAGGGTATTCTCAGTTTCCTTATCAAGGACCCTGATTTCACCGGCTCTGCCGGTTACAACCCCGATCTGGCCCTTCTTATCAGCGTAATCCTTTTCATCTTCTGTGGCCTGGCGTGGGATCGTGGTGATCCCTTCAAACTCCAGCTTACCGGGATGTTTGGTCTTTAGCTGGCTTTCTTCTGCCACCTTAGCGGCCGAGCCACCAGTGTGGAAAGTCCGTAGCGTCAGCTGCGTACCAGGCTCACCAATAGACTGTGCTGCTACAACACCTACGGCTTCCCCCTTTTCGACCATATCACCAGTACCGAGGTTACGGCCATAGCACTGCTCACAGATGCCATCCTTGGTCTCGCATGTAAGTCCGGAGCGGATATCTACTGTTTCAACAGGACTGTTTTCTATCTGGGCTGCAATTTCCTCGGTCAGCTGAGTACCAGCCTCTGCAATGACCTCGTTGGTATTCGGATGAACAACGTCATGCAGTAGCACACGACCGAGGATCCGTTCATAGAGGCTTTCAACCTCTTCTTCCTTATCCATGAGCGCTGTGATCGAGATGCCCCGGAGGGTCCCGCAATCCCGCTCACGGACCACAACGTCCTGAGCCACATCGTGAAGCCTACGGGTCAGGTAACCAGCGTCAGCCGTCTTAAGGGCGGTGTCAGCCAGTCCCTTACGGGCACCGTGGGTGGAAATGAAATACTCCAGGACTGAGAGCCCTTCCTTAAAGTTGGAGATAATCGGGTTCTCAATGATCTCACCACCACCAGAGCCAGCGCTCTTCCGTGGCTTAGCCATCAGGCCCCGCATACCGCCAAGCTGCCGGATCTGCTCTTTGGAGCCCCGTGCGCCGGAATCCATCATCATGTAAACCGGATTGAAGCCCTGACGGTCTTCTGTGACCTGCTTCATGAGCTCTTCGGTCACCCTGTTGGTATTGTGAGTCCATGTATCGATAACCTGGTTATAGCGTTCATTATTGGTAATGAAGCCGTTGTAGTAGTTATCCCAGATCTCTTCTATCTCCTCACGGGCTTCCCCCGTGTAGGTTTCCTTTTCGTCCGGAATGGGTACATCCGACAGGTTAAAGGAAATACCACCAATAAAGGCGTAATAGAAGCCAAGCTCCTTAATGTTATCCAGGAACTCTACGGTTTCGGTAAGTCCTGAGTTACGATAGACGTCATCAATGATGCCCTGGATAGCTTTACCATTCAGGTGCTGGTTGATAAAGCCCATCCGCTTGGGTACATATTCATTGAATATAACACGGCCGACAACCGTATCAATGATCTGCTCCTGCAGGCTTCCGTCTTCTTGCTTTACAGGGGCCTTCACCTTCACCCAGGCGTTGAGCGATACGCTGCCGTGCTCGTAGGCGGTGAACACCTCAGCTGGTGAGTGGAAGCGCGCTCCTTCGCCCTTCACCGGGTTTTCCGGGGTGTGCTCACGGCCCTTGGTAATGTAATACAGCCCCAGAACCTGATCCTGCGTTGGTACCAGTACCGGTGTTCCGTCAGCCGGGCTGAGGACGTTGTGAGAGGACATCATTAACAGCTGCGTCTCCAGGATAGCTTCGTGCCCCAGCGGTACGTGGATAGCCATCTGGTCGCCATCAAAGTCGGCATTGAAACCCTTACAGACCAATGGGTGCAGCTGGATAGCCTTACCCTCTGTAAGCTTAGGCTGAAAGGCCTGAATCCCAAGACGGTGCAACGTTGGCGCCCGGTTCAGCATAACTGGATGGCCCTTCAGGACATTTTCCAGGATATCCCAGATAACCGGGTCCTTGCGCTCTACAATCTTCTTAGCAGATTTCACCGTCTTGACAATACCGCGCTCAATCAGCTTTCGGATCACAAACGGCTTAAAGAGCTCAGCTGCCATATCCTTAGGCAGGCCGACTTCATTGATCTTGAGCTTAGGCCCAACGATAATAACGGAGCGGCCGGAGTAGTCAACCCGCTTACCGAGCAGATTCTGGCGGAAGCGGCCCTGCTTGCCTTTGAGCATATCGCTTAAGGACTTTAGCGGGCGGTTGCCTTCGGTCTTAACAGCACTGACCTTACGGCTGTTATCGAACAGGGAGTCAACGGACTCCTGCAGCATCCGCTTTTCGTTCCGCAGAATAACTTCCGGAGCCTTGATTTCCATCAATCGCTTAAGGCGGTTGTTCCGGATAATGACCCGCCGGTAAAGGTCATTCAGGTCCGAGGAGGCAAAACGCCCACCATCCAGTGGAATAAGAGGCCTGAGCTCAGGCGGGATGATCGGCAGGCATTTGACGATCATCCATTCGGGTCGGTTCTCGAAGCGGCTATTGGCATCCCGGAAGCTTTCGATAACCTTCAGGCGCTTTAGCGCTTCATTTTTCCGTTGCTGGGAAGTTTCCCGGTAGGCTTTATCCCGGAGCTCGTAGGAGAGTTTATCCAGGTCAAGGCGGGAGAGGAGCGTCATTAGCGCCTCCCCGCCCATCTTAGCGATAAACTTCTGCGGATCACTATCCTCAAGGGCCTGGTTTTCCTTAGGAAGGGTTTCCAGGATCTCAAGGTATTCCTCTTCCGTAAGGAAATCCATATCGTTTACACCGTCATTCTCCTTTACGCCGGGCTGAATGACGATGTATCGCTCATAGTAAATGATAAGCTCAAGTTTCTTGGTCGGAAGACCAAGCAGGTAGCCAATCTTATTGGGAAGGGACTTGAAGTACCAGATGTGGGCAACGGGTACTACAAGGTTTACATGACCTAACCGGTCACGCCGGACTTTCTTTTCAGTGACTTCTACGCCACAGCGGTCACAGACAATGCCTTTGTAGCGGATACGCTTGTACTTTCCGCAGTGGCATTCGTAGTCTTTTACCGGACCAAAGATGCGCTCGCAGAAGAGCCCACCCATTTCTGGCTTAAAAGTCCGATAGTTGATGGTTTCGGGTTTGGTGACCTCCCCGTTCGACCAGTTGAGGATGGTTTCCGGGGAAGCCAGACCAATCCGTACAGATTCAAAGTTGCTATCGACTCTTTTATCTTGTTGCTTCACTGCCATACTGAGGCCTCCAAGTGATTTGTTTGAAAAATTGATCTAGTCCAGGCTGACGTCCAGAGCCAGACCCTTGAGCTCGTTCAACAGGACATTAAATGACTCCGGAATGCCGGGCTCAGGAAGGTTCTCACCCTTTACAATATGCTCATAAGCCTTAGCCCGTCCAACGATATCATCAGACTTAACGGTAAGCACCTCTCTCAGCACATTGGACGCACCGAATGCCTCCAGTGCCCAGACTTCCATTTCGCCGAAACGCTGACCACCGAACTGAGCCTTTCCGCCAAGGGGCTGCTGTGTAATAAGCGAGTACGGCCCAATGGAGCGGGCGTGCATCTTATCCTCTACCATGTGACCAAGCTTCAGCATGTAGATCACACCTACGGTCACTTCCTGGTGGAAAGTTTCCCCGGACTGCCCGTCAATCAGGGTTGTTTTACCGCTTTCGGGCAGGCCGGCCATCCGCAGATATTGTTCAATATCCTTGTAGGTGGCACCATCAAATACCGGGGTAGAGAACTTAATTCCGAGCTCATGGCCTGCCCAGCCTAAGGCGGTTTCAAAGATCTGCCCCAGGTTCATCCGCGAGGGCACCCCAAGCGGGCTTAGCACCGTATCTACCGGAACGCCGTTTTCATCAAACGGCATATCTTCTTCCGGGACAATCTTGGCAATTACACCCTTGTTGCCGTGCCGGCCGGCCATCTTATCCCCGATCGATAGCTTCCGCTTTTGACCAAGGTAGACCTTGGCCAGCTTCAGAACACCTGTCGGAAGTTCATCCCCTATGGTCAGCTGGAACTCTTCCCGCTTGAAGCGGCCGATTTCCTCATTGACCTTCCCTTTGTAGTTCTGAAGGATGCGCTTAACAATGCGGTTCTTTTCCGGATCAGCTGTCCAGTCCTTCGGATCTACGTGGGTATAGTCGAGCTTGGATAGTAGCTTCTGGGTAAACTTACTCCCCTTGGGTACTAACTCTTCGTTGTACACATTATAGACGCCCCGGGATGTCTTGCCATTCAGCAGGTTAAAGAGCTTTTCCACCAGTTTTTCCTTAATGGCATCTTGGTTCTTGTTGTGCTCTTCTTCCAGCTTAGCCAGCTGTGTCTTGTTCTGCTTCTTTGAAGCGCTGTCCTTCTTGGCGCGCTCGAAGAGCTTTTTATCGATCACAATGCCGCTAACAGAAGATGGCACTCTCAGCGAAACGTCCTTGACATCACCGGCTTTTTCACCGAAAATGGCCCGTAGTAGCTTTTCTTCCGGTGAGGGTTCCGACTCGCCTTTTGGGGTAATCTTGCCGATCAGGATGTCTCCTTCCTTCACCTCAGCGCCAACGCGTATCAGACCACTTTCGTCCAGGTCTTTCGTGGCTTCCTCGCTAACGTTCGGGATATCGCTGGTGAATTCTTCCATTCCCCGTTTTGTGTCCCGTACGTCCAGCTCAAATTCACTGATGTGGAGGGAGGTGAACATATCCTCCTTAGCTACGCGGTCAGAGACCACGATCGCATCCTCAAAGTTGTACCCCTGCCAGGGCATAAAGGCTACCTTAAGGTTGCGCCCGAGGGCCAGATCCCCGTTATCAGTACCGAAACCATCGCAGAGCAGTTGTCCTTTTTCAACGCGCTGCCCCTTGCTCACAATAGGGCGCAGGTTGATGCAGGTACTCTGATTGGTCCGCTTAAACTTGGTAAGGTTATAGGTTTTCGTGTTGGTGTCAAAGTCTACCAATTCATCCTCTTCCTCCCGATCATAGCGAACTACGAGCTTATTGGAGTCAACATAATCAATAACGCCATCATAGTCAGCTGTAACGAAGGTGCGGCTGTCAGTTGCCACCCGGTTTTCAATACCGGTTCCCACAACAGGAGAGTCTGTATTGATCAGGGGAACAGCCTGGCGCTGCATGTTACTGCCCATCAGGGCACGGTTGGCGTCATTGTGCTCAAGGAATGGAATGAGGGAGGCTGCTATTGATACAATCTGGTTCGGAGACACATCCATGTAATCGATCTCGGT
Source organism: uncultured Sphingobacteriales bacterium (assembly GCA_964474835.1). Lineage (GTDB taxonomy): Bacteria > Bacteroidota > Bacteroidia > CAILMK01 > CAYYUA01 > CAYYUA01. The sequence continues at coordinate 67,241 of CAYYUA010000002.1, read as the reverse complement.
GGCATCGGTAATCAGAAACTCGCCACCGTTCCTGGCCATAACCCGCTCCTCGGCAAAGCTGCCGTCTTCATTGAGGGGGGTGTTGGCCTGGGCAATGATCTTGTCGTCCTCCTCCTCGGCACTTAAGTATTCAGCCGGGATATCATAGCGCACCACGCCATCTTCAACTCTTCGGTACGGGGTTTCCAGGAAACCCATGTTGTTGATCTTGGAGTAGACCGACATGGAGGAGATCAGCCCGATGTTCGGCCCTTCCGGCGTTTCAATGGTACAGAGGCGGCCATAGTGGGTGTAGTGGACGTCCCGAACCTCAAAACCAGCCCGCTCACGGCTGAGGCCGCCCGGCCCGAGTGCCGAAAGCCGGCGCTTGTTGGTCATTTCCGCGATCGGGTTAGTCTGATCGAGGAATTGCGACAATTGGTTGGTTCCGAAGAAGGAATTGATGACTGATGACAGTGTTCGGCTGTTGATAAGGTCAGTTGGGGTAAAGACCTCATTATCCCGGACGTTCATCCGCTCGCGGATAGTACGGGCCATACGGGTAAGGCCAATGCCGAACTGATTGTAAAGCTGCTCACCAACGGTCCGGACCCGCCTGTTACTCAGGTGGTCGATGTCGTCTACATCAGCTTTCCGGTTACTGAGCTCGATCAGGTACTTGATAATGGAAATGATATCCTCTTTGGTAAGGATCTTTACCTCATTACCGATTTCCAGGTCAAGCTTTTTATTGAGCCGGTAGCGACCAACATCCCCCAGGTCGTAACGCTTGTCAGAGAAGAACAGGCGATCAATGATACCGCGTGCTGTTTCCTCATCGGGCGGATCAGCATTTCTCAGCTGACGGTAGATATGTTCCAGAGCTTCCTTGCCGGAGTTGGAAGGATCCTTCTGTAGGGTATTATAGATGATTTCATATTCGGACGAATCGGTATCTGTCCGGTGCAGGATAATAGACTTGACGTTTGCATTGATGATCAGGTCTATGTGATCTTCTTCCAGAACAGTATCCCGTTCCAGGATAATCTCATTCCGCTCAATAGAGACTACCTCACCGGTGTCTTCATCCACAAAATCCTCAACCCATTTGCGGAGTACACGGGCTGCCAGCTTGCGGCCCAGGACTTTCTTAAGGTTGTTTTTGTTGACTTCGATTTCTTCAGCCAGGCCGAAAATCTCAAGCACTTCCTTATCGGACTCATAGCCGATGGACCTGAGCATTGTGGTGACCGGGAATTTCTTCCGGCGGTCGATGTAGGCGAACATCACATTGTTGACATCAGTCGCAAATTCAACCCACGAGCCCTTGAAAGGAATAACACGGGCTGAGTAAAGCTTAGTGCCATTCGTGTGATAGCTTTGGCTAAAGAAAACACCGGGCGACCGGTGAAGCTGGCTTACAATAACCCGTTCGGCTCCGTTGATGATAAAGGAGCCTCTGGACGTGATGTAAGGAATGTTGCCGAGGTAAACGTCCTGTACAATGGTTTCAAAATCCTCGTGCTCTTCATCAGTGCAGTACAGCTTAAGCTTGGCCTTAAGCGCTACGCTATAGGTCAGCCCCCGGTCTGCACATTCATCCACATTGTACTTGGGCGGATCTATGTAGTAATCGATAAACTCGAGCACATAGATGCCCCGGCTATCGGTGATAGGAAAATTCTCTGCAAATACATTGTATAAGCCTTCATTGATCCGTTCATCCGGAGACGTTTCGAGCTGAAAGAAGTCCTGAAAGGACTTGAGCTGAACCTCAAGAAAATCAGGGTATTCAAGACTTTTGTCGTTGCTCTGAAACGACACCCTTTGCGGTGTTGCTAATTCTGCTTCTGCTGCCAAGATCAAAAAGCTTTTGGTATTGAACAATTAACCCCTCTCCTGTCTAAGCAGGGCAAGGGGTGGTACAAATAAGAATAGACCTGACATCGAAATGGCAGGTCATTCTTGCTGAAAGGATGATATTTGAGTCTATCAACTATTTACAGGCTTGAACTTTTTTATTTAACCTCTACTTCAGCTCCGGCATCTTCAAGCTGAGATTTGATATCATCAGCTTCTTCCTTGGTAACGCCTTCCTTAACCGGCTTTGGCAGGTTGTCAACCATCTCCTTAGCATCCTTCAGGCCTAAACCAGCCATTTCCTTGACCAGCTTAACCACGTTTAACTTAGAGCTGCCGGGATCGTTGAGCATAACGTCAAACTCGGTTTGTTCTTCAGCGGCTTCTCCGCCTCCGCCATCACCAGCGGCTGGGGCGGCAGCTACCGGAGCAGCTGCAGCTGGCTCGATACCATATTCGTCTTTGAGCACATCTGCAAGTTCATTTACTTCTTTAACGGAAAGATTCACCAACTGTTCTGCTAGTTCTTTTACGTCAGCCATTGTACTAGTGTTTGATTTTGATATTCAGTAAATAAGTTAAGATTCTTCCTGATCACCCAAAGTCTTAAGGATACCGGAAAGCTTGTTACTACCCGACTGAAGTGCTGACAGCACATTCTGAGCGGGGGATTGAAGTATGCCGACAACATCTCCGATGAGCTCTTCCTTCGACTTAAGGGCCGCTAAGGTATCGAGCTGATCATCGCCTACATAGAGCGTTTCTTCTACATAAGCCCCTTTCAGCAGCGGGCGATCATGCGTTTTCCTGAACTCTTTGATGAGCTTAGCGGGTGCATTGATATTCTCAGCAAAGAGAACCGAAGAGGGCCCTTTGATTACCTCGTGAAGGCTTTCATCTGTGATGTTCGCATTCTCAAGCGCTTTTTTGATCAGGTTATTCTTGACAACCTGAACGTGAATCCCCTCTTCATAGCAGCGCTTACGAAAAGTGTTGGTGTCATTCACGCTGAGCTGGGACATGTCTGCCAGGTAAAAATTGGCAGACTCGTTAAAGCGGTCCTGTAAGAGCTCAACAATGCGCTCTTTTTCTTCTCTGGTTTTCATAGGGGTCTATATTCCGGGGATTGAACGCTTATCGATTTTTACACTCGGGCTCATGCTTGAAGACATGTTGATGCTTCGGAAGTATTCGCCCTTGGCTGAGGAGGGCTTAAGCCGGCTAACTTCCTGGATCAGTTCCAGCGCATTGTCGTACAGCTTCTGGGCATCAAAAGACACTTTGCCGATTCCGGTATGAATGATCCCATAACGATCTACACGGAAATCCACTTTTCCAGCCTTCGTCTGGCTTACAGCATCGCCCAGGTTGTCGGTAACAGTCCCTGACTTTGGATTCGGCATCAAGCCTCTGGGACCAAGGGTTTTACCGTATTTACCAAGCTTTGGCATCACATCGGGGGTGGTGATGATAACGTCAACATCGGTCCATCCCTGGTCAATCTTCTGAAGGTAGTCGTCCAAGCCAACGTAGTCAGCACCGGCATCGGTTGCTTCTTTCTCCCGGTCTTCATTGCACAGGACAAGAACACGAACATCCTTACCGGTCCCATGCGGCATTGTGACCGATCCCCGGACCATTTGGTTAGGCTTGCGAGGATCCACCCCAAGCCTGATGTCCAGGTCTACTGATGCATCAAACTTAGTAGTGGTGATGTCCTTAACCAGAGCGGAAGCTTCATCCAGCGAATACAGCTTTGTTTTATCTAGCTTCTCGAGTATTTCTTTGCGCTTCTTAGTTACCGTAGCCAATATTAAATGCTTTTAGTTTTCCTGTTCAGCCCAGGGCGGATTGCCTTCTACATTGATGCCCAGGCTCCGGGCAGTGCCGGCAACCATTTTCATGGCTGATTCTACCTTAACAGTATTCAGGTCCTGGAGCTTATTTTCCGCAATTTCACGGATCTGATCCCAGTTTACAGAGCCAACCTTAACGCTGTTCGGCTCGGCTGATCCCTTTTCCACGCCACAAACTTCCATAAGCTGAGCAGCTGCGGGAGGGGTCTTGATAATGAAATCGAAGGATTTATCGCTGTAAACTGTGATCTCAACTGGCAGAACTTTTCCTTGTTGATCCTGCGTCTTGGCGTTGAACTGTTTGCAGAAATCCATGATGTTGATACCCTTAGCCCCAAGAGCCGGACCAATAGGAGGTGATGGATTGGCTGCGCCACCTTTAACTTGAAGCTTTATGTAGCCGGTTACTTCCTTAGCCATCTTATGTTTCTTTTTCTACTTGCATGTAATTCAAGGAAACAGGGGTATTCCGCCCGAATATCTTAACGATGACTTTCAGCTTTTTCTGTTCTTCATTGATCTCGTCTATAAATCCGCTGAAGCCGTTGAACGGCCCGTCAATAACTTTGACTGATTCCCCGGTGTAAAAGGGAATTTCCATTTCTTCCCCTTTCTGCTGAAGGTCATCAACCTTGCCTAATATACGGTTTATTTCAGACTCGCGCAGGGGTGTTGGCTGGTCGCCTTCCCCCAGAAATTCAACAATACCATTGGTATTCTTGAAACAGTAAAAGACCTCTGCTTCCAACTGTGCCTGAACAATAATGTAACCCGGGTAAAAGTTTCGCTCTTTTGTGACTTTTTTCCCGTTTTTTAGCTGAACAACTTTTTCCATTGGAACCAGTATCTGGTTCACATGGTCTTTTAATCCTTCTCTTTCCAGCTCAGTTTCAACCCGGTCTTGTACTTTCTTTTCCTGCCCACTAATGACTCTGACTACGTACCATTTAAACTCTGACATACAGACTGGGCATCATTCAAATATTGAATAGAAAACTTCGAATGCGTTCTGGAAGGCCGAATCCATTAAAAATACTATCAGCGCAATGATAAGGGAAGCAATCAGTACCACAACAGCACTGCTTTGCAGCTCTTCCCACGTTGGCCATGTTACTTTGTAAAGGAGCTCGTCAGTAGCTGATTTCAGACTACTACGGATTCGACTGAACATAAGAAGCAAATTAGCACGGGCGGAGGGGCTCGAACCCCCAACCTACGGTTTTGGAGACCGTTGCTCTCCCAATTGAGCTACGCCCGTGTCCGGAAATATTGAACATTAATCGAGGCTAGTCGAGGATCTCAGTTACCTGACCGGCACCTACCGTCTTGCCTCCTTCACGGACTGCAAACCGGAGACCTTTATTCAAGGCGACCGGGTAGATCAGCTCTACCTCAATGGTTACATTATCGCCAGGCATTACCATCTCAACACCTTCCGGTAGCTGGATAGTACCGGTAACGTCAGTTGTGCGGAGGTAGAACTGAGGCCTGTAATTCTTGAAGAATGGCGTATGGCGTCCACCTTCATCTTTCTTTAGGATGTAGACCTCGCCCTTAAACCTGGTGTGAGGAGTGATGGACTTCGGAGCAGCCACAACCATGCCCCGCTTAACCTGATCCTTTTCAATACCGCGAAGCAGAAGGCCTACGTTATCGCCAGCTTCCCCTTCGTCAAGGATTTTGCGGAACATCTCAACACCGGTAACAGTGGATTCCAGGGGCTTTTCACCCATGCCGACAATCTCAACCTTGTCGTTTGTATTAACAACTCCTTTTTCCACACGGCCGGTTGCAACAGTACCGCGACCGGTAATAGAGAAGATATCCTCGATCGGCATCAGGAAGTCCTGATCCTTGTCGCGTGGTGGTAAGGGGATGTAATTGTCAATGGCTTCGATCAGCTCCTTAATCGAATTGACCCATTGATCTTCCCCATTCAGAGCACCGAGTGCGGATCCCTTGACAATAGCGGCATTGTCGCCATCGAATTCGTAGAAACTAAGCAGCTCCCGGACTTCCATTTCCACAAGATCGATAAGCTCAGAGTCATCAACCATGTCTACCTTGTTAAGGTAGGTAACGATTTCAGGTACACCTACCTGACGGGCGAGCAACAGGTGCTCCCGGGTCTGAGGCATAGGGCCGTCAGTGGCTGCCACAACCAGAATGGCACCATCCATCTGAGCAGCTCCGGTAACCATGTTCTTAACATAGTCAGCGTGACCGGGACAGTCCACGTGAGCGTAGTGCCGGTTTTCGGTCTGGTATTCTACGTGTGCTGTATTAATGGTAATACCGCGTTCCTTTTCTTCCGGAGCGATGTCAATTGATTCAAATGACCGGGTGTCAGCCAATCCGGCATTAGCCAGGTAATTGGTCATTGCAGCTGTCAGGGTCGTCTTACCGTGGTCCACGTGACCGATCGTCCCAATGTTGAGGTGGGGTTTGCTGCGGTCAAACTTTTCTTTTGCCATAACTTTTAAGCCTTCGAGTTTTTACAGATCCATAATATAATCAGCAACTGTGTTGCCTTACTTAAACAGGTACTAAAAAAGAGCCAATGACGGGATTTGAACCCGTGACCTCGTCCTTACCAAGGACGCGCTCTACCGCTGAGCTACATCGGCTTCTTTTGAGCGGGAGACGGGACTCGAACCCGCGACCCTCAGCTTGGAAGGCTGATGCTCTAGGCCAACTGAGCTACTCCCGCGGCAACCAAGTGGGGGGTGCAGGATTCGAACCTACGAAGGCAAACGCCAGCAGATTTACAGTCTGCCCCAGTTGACCGCTTTGGTAACCCCCCTTTATGTGCCTTCCGAGCCGATGGAGGGATTTGAACCCCCGACCTACTGATTACAAATCAGTTGCTCTAGGCCCCTGAGCTACATCGGCAGGAATGCGTCAATAAAGATCTCATACCTCCCTTTGCAAGAGGATTTGCAAAAATAGAAATTCCGACAGAATTTAAAAAAACTATTTAGCCTGCTTCTTTTCCTTGTATTTCTGAACCTGTTTGCGGGCGGCCTCTACCGTTAAATCCAGAGCTTTCTCGAAAGAGTTTTCCTTTTCCTGTGCAAAAAGGGTATTGTCTTTCACTGTTACTTTGATCTCTACCTCCTTATCGTTCTGGCCGTTGCCATTGTCGTGCAGGTACACGGTACAGTCCATTATATTCTGATAGATCTGTTCCAGTTTTTCTACCTTCTGATGAATCACCTGTTCCAGGTGCTCAGTCAGGGTTACATTGTCGGGCGTTTGAATGTCTACTTTCATACCTTACTCAGCTTTTGGATGGGCCTGTTGATAGACTGCTTTCAAGTGCTTAATAGAAGAATGAATATAATGAGCTGTAGCTGATAATTGCTCATGGCCAAGCAGCGCCTTGATGGCGTTCAGGTCAGCGCCTTGTTCCAGAAGGTGTGTGGCGAAAGCATGCCTGAGCTGGTGCGGACTGTTTTGCTTCAGCGTGGTATATCGTTGCAGCGCCTGCTTGACAGCCCGCTGCACGTACATGGGATACAGTGGCTTACCCTTGTCCGTAACTAGCAGGTGGCTGTGCTCATCGAGAGGCCTGTACGACCGCTCCAGGCTCATATACGTGGGAAGCCATTCACGCAGCGTTGGGTTCAGAGGAATAAAACGGTCTTTCTGCCCTTTACCCCTCACCTTGAGGTTATCACCCTGGCAATCCTGAATGGTAAGGTTGATCAGTTCGCCCCGGCGAAGACCGGTCCCATAAAGGATTTCAAGAATGGTATAGTCGCGATGGCCCTTTCTCGTATCCGGGAAGTGGTCATCCAATAATGCCAGGACAGAGGATTGTTTTGCTACGTGGGTGATGCGCTTCTGTGGCTTTGGTAGCTCCACATCGGCTGGATTAACAGCAATGTAATATCCCACTTGTGCCAGAAACCAGTAGTAGCTACTCAGGGCCGCTCTTTTGCGGTGCAGGGTCACAGGCTGAAAGCCCTCTTCATTGAGGCTGACAAACCATGACCGCACAATGGCTTTGGTGATCTGGTGAGGCTCGCTTATCCCGTACTGCTCGTGCAGATAAGCATGAAACTGCTCCAGATCACGCTTGTAAGCATCAACTGTGTGGGGCAATAGCTGCTTTTCGGCAGAAAGCCATTGTGCGAAGCGGGACAGCATTCATGCTATTTTAAGTTCTGCTGAATCTTCTCCTTGTGCTGGGCACGGGCTAGCTCAACCCGCCGCTCTTCAGAGGGCTTATCGTAGAACTGACGGCTACGGTACTCCCGCAGCTTGCCGCTGCGTTCTAATTTCTTCTTAAAGCGCTTTAAGGCTTTATCGATGGACTCGTTTTCCTTTACACTTACCTTAATCATAATTTTGATTTTAAAGAATTACTGAACAAATGTAACTATTCCCGTTCGCTTTCAGAGGCACTTCAGAGAGACTACCAGTAAGCTGCAATCGTTGCCGTAGCCTTTCTACTTGATCAACTCCCTTGAAATGACCGTTTTCTGGATTTCAGTTGTGCCTTCCCCTATTGTACAGAGCTTAACATCCCGGTAGTGCTTTTCCACAGGATAATCCTTAGTGTAGCCGTAGCCCCCGAAAATCTGGATGGCCTCTGTGGCAATTTTAACAGCTGCTTCTGAGGCATAGTACTTAGCCATGGATGAGATCTGTGTAGTGCGCTCGCCTGCATCCTTTTGCCGTGCCGCCTTCATGGTCATCAGTTCCGAGGCTTCCAGCTCCAGCGCCATGTCGGCCAGCTTGAAGGCAATGGCCTGGAAATCAGCTATAGCATGACCGAACTGGCTTCGCTCCTGGGCGTACTGTTTGGCTTCTTCATAAGCTCCATAGCCGATACCCAGGGATAAGGCTGCAATGGAAATCCGGCCACCATCCAGCACTTTCATAGCCTGGTGAAATCCATCCCCTACATCTCCGATGCGGTTTTCATCCGGGATTCGGCAGTTATCAAAGAGCAGCTCAGTTGTTTCTGAGGCGCGCATGCCCAGCTTATTCTCCTTGCGGCCGGGCTCAAAGCCAGGAGTGCCTTTTTCCACAATGAAGGCCGTGGCGTTCTCTTTTTCATGCTTTTCGCCGGTACGAGCCAGGACGACAATAACATCCCCTGATTTACCATGGGTTGTCCAGTTCTTAGCACCGTTGATCACCCATTCGTTGCCATCCCATGTAGCAGTTGTCTCCATAGCAGCTGCGTCCGATCCCGTGTTGGGCTCTGACAGCCCCCAGGCCCCCAGTGACTCACAGCTTGCCAGGCTGGGCAGGAAGCGGTGCTTTTGCGCTTCCGAGCCGAACTGCAGGATATGGCCCGTGGCCAGAGAGTTATGAGCCGCCATGGACAGCGCTATACTCCCATCGAACTTGCCAAGCTCTTTGATGGCGGTCACATATTCGGGATAGCCGAAGCCTGAGCCACCGTACTCCTCGGGCACCAGTACACCCATCAGGCCCAGCTCACCCATTTTTTTGAACAGGTCAACAGGCAGTATCTGGTGCTCATCCCATTCCATGATGTTAGGCTTGATCTCACGGTTAGCAAGATCATGCACCATTTCGGCTATCATCTCCTGGTTTTCTATAGACGCAACGCTCATACCTTTTCATTTTTAAGTTCAAATAGGTTTCCGCTCAATGACGGTACTGCAAAAGTCTTGTTTTTTCCCAACCCCATCAACAGACAAGGGTCTTTAAGGTTATGCGCTCAATGGCTAAGGTTTTAAGTACGGGCTTATCTCTTCAAAGGCTTCCTGCCCGATTATCTGCTCTTCCCTGAGCGCGCTTACGGATTGCACTGTGTCTACCCGGTCAGTATAGTTGAAAATCGCCTTAACCTGGGGATAATCCAGGTAGGGGTGCCTTAGGAAAGCTTCAAAGCTGTCCTGGTTCAGGGATAGCTGATCAATACTGTTGGAATCGAGGGTGAGTTGTGGCTTTACCTGCTCAAGCTTAGCGCTGTCAAAGTTGTAGATCGCCAAAAGCTGCTTATACCTGGTAAAGCCGCCCAGGCGGTGCCGGCGATCCACAATCTCACTGGCAAAAAAGTCGCCTATGCCGTGTAACTGGGTTAGCGCCGCACTATCAGCCTGGTTAATAGCCAGCGGCGCAACTTTGGGCATAGCCTCGCGGGACTCACCCCGGCTGTCTTCGGCATAGCTGGTATCCGAAGCTGAGGCAAGCTGGGCCTGACGGGTAGCTGAAGTATCCGCCTTACCGGCATTACGCTCCTGATCAGGTAGCCTTACGTAAGGCTTTAACCGCTGGTAAGTGGAGTCCGTCATGCCGTAAATTGCCTTCAGATCCGATTTTTGATGAAACTGCCCGCCAGCATCACGATAATTAATGATGGTATGCGCTAACTTACTCCGCACTCCCAGTTTCTCCAGCTCCTGAACTGAAACGGAGTTGGGATCAAAGGGGAAGTAAACCGGTTGCTTTTCTTCAGCGCTAGTTGCTGTGCGCGGGGTTTTCGTGGATTTCTTCTGCCTTTGCTGAGCCAGGAATTGCTCTACTTTTCGTTTAAAAGCCGGGCTCTGCTCCTTGTACCTGAGCCGGGCTTCATGCTGAAGCAACTGATTGACCCCTAAAAGTAGGGTTATCAGGGCAATGAGGCACCAAAAGCCGTATGTCTCGCCGGTAGAAAGCTGAAAGTAGTTCCTGAGCCACGGCATAATGGTTTTTTACGCAAAAAACCAATTAAAAGCAGCGATAAGTTCCGGCTATTTATATCAAAAAATACCCTTAGTGCTTTACCTATCGCTTTTGGATTTCGCCGGATTGGATTTTTTGCACATATCCTTTAAGCAATTTATTGGCCTCCGGTGCCAGGATGTACAATCCCAGAACATTCGGAAAACACATGGCAAAGATCATGGCATCTGAGAAGGTAAAAACCTTACCAAGAGAGAGTGCAGCCCCGATAACCACAAAAACACAGAACAACGCCTTGTAAATAAGGTCTGCCAAACGCCCTTTCCCGAATAAGTACGCCCAGGCCTGCTGCCCGTAATAGGACCAGGATATCATAGTGGAAAAAGCGAAGAAGATAACAGCGACCGTAAGGACTAGATCGAACCAGGGAAAAATACTGGCAAAAGCCTGAGAGGTTAGCGTTACGCCCTCCACATCCTGCTGGAACTGGTAGTTATCGGTAACAATGATCACCAGCGCTGTCATAGAGCAGACGATGATGGTGTCGATAAAAGGCTCCAACAAGCCAACAAGCCCCTCACTGGCCGGGTTGTTGGTTTTGACGGCCGAGTGGGCGATCGGGGCTGAGCCAATACCAGCTTCATTGGAAAAGGCAGCCCGCTGAAATCCTATGATCAGCACTCCCACAAAGCCACCGTAAACCGCTTTTGAACTAAAGGCGCCATTGTAGATGGCGACAAGCGCATCGGGAATCTGCTGATAGCTGACAACCAAGATGATGATACCAGCTGTGAAGTAAATGCCCGTCATCAGCGGGACTACTTTTTCCGTAACCCGCGCTATGCTCTTAATACCTCCTATGATCACGATACCGATCAGAATAGCCATGATCAGCCCGAATATCCATCCGGGAAAGTCAGGCGCTAAGTTGGTCTGGAACTGAGAGTAAGCCTGATTCACCTGAAACATGTTTCCACCGCCGAAAGAAGCTCCAATGGCTGTAATAGCGAACAGCACAGCCAGCGCCTTTCCTAATCCTGTGTAGCCCTTCTCTTTCAGGCCCTGGCTCAGGTAGTACATCGGGCCGCCATATACCGTACCGCGCTCATCGATCTGCCGGTAACGCACCCCTAGCGTACATTCAACAAACTTCATGGACATGCCCAACAGCCCAGCCAGGATCATCCATACAATCGCACCGGGCCCGCCAATGGAGATAGCGATCGCAACACCAGCAATGTTTCCCAGACCTACGGTAGCCGAAAGGGCAGCTGTTAATGCCTGAAAGTGCGAAACCTCTCCGCTTTCATTGGGATCGGAATACTTGCCACGGACAATGTCAATGGCAAACTTGAACTTGCGGACATTGAGGAACTTAAACCCAATGGTAAAGACCAGCCCCCCTATGATAAGCCAGACTACCACAAAGGGAACAGCTACTAATGGATCAGAGAGCGCTTCAGCTTTTCCAACGGACTGCCCCTTCGCCAGGTCAATCTGCCGTGAGGCGGGTATCTGGTAAGTCGAGTCCCGGCCGCTTCCGTTAGCGACCCTTACCCTTACAAACTGGCTTTCTTCGCGGTCTATTGTTTTGATCTGCCCGTCAAAAGCGGCAGTGACCGGAGCTTTGATCGGGATCGGATAAAAAATGACGTTAGAAATAGCATCAGCAACCGGTCCCACTGTCTGGTTGATTTGCTGATCAATGGTGAGGGTATCTTGCTTATTGCTTGCCTGATCTGCCAGAAGGGTGTTACAACTCAAAAAAAGGAGTAGAAAAGGAAATCCAATCAGGAAACATTTTTTCATCCCATCAGCATTTTAGCTCAAAGGATCAAATATAAGAGAAGTACTTTTTGCAACTCAAAATGTCATGGTACGTAAGCGTTTCCCTTATCGCTGTTTGTCCTCAGCAGCTAAAATTAAGGCACCTCAAGTGTTGCTAACGCTCTCAGGCTCAGGGAGAAACAGGCACCGGCAAACAGGGCCTCCAGCTGATATTTTTTTATTTTTGTGACAGAACGGCAGATAACTACTGAGCACAACCTTATGGAAACTTTAAGCGGTAACGTTCTGCAGAATGAGCGGCAAGGTGAAGCTTACCAGGCAACAGATACCAGCGATATTGATAAACCTAAATTTTATTTAGAGAGCTACGGCTGTCAGATGAATTTCTCTGATAGCGAGATCGTAGCCTCTATCCTGCTGGAAGCTGGTTTTGAGTCCACTCAGGCAGTGGAAAGTGCAGACCTTATCCTTATCAATACTTGCGCTATCCGCGATAATGCAGAACAGCGTGTGCGGAAGCGGCTCTCGCTTTTCAACAGCTATAAAAAGGAGAAGCCGGGCCTGCTGATTGGCGTTCTGGGCTGTATGGCTGAGCGCCTGAAGAAGAAGCTGCTCGAGGAAGAGCAGATGGTAGACCTGGTAGTAGGGCCGGATGCTTACCGGGATCTGCCAAAGTTAGTCCGGCAAGCTGAGGAGGGCGAGAAGGCTGTTAATGTCTTTTTATCGAGAGAGGAAACCTACGCTGATGTCAGTCCGGTCCGCCTGGACGGGAATGGGGTTTCTGCTTTTATCTCCATCATGCGCGGTTGTGACAATATGTGCTCCTTTTGCATTGTTCCCTTTACAAGGGGGCGTGAGCGCAGCCGGAATCCTTACACCGTTGTGGAGGAAGCCCGGTCCCTGCTGACAAAAGGCTACCGGGAAGTGACGCTGTTAGGCCAGAATGTGGATTCATACCGATGGGAAAATGGAGAGCAGGTGGATTTTGCCGATCTGCTGGCGATGGTAGCAGAGCTGGACCCGGATATGCGGATCTGGTTTTCGACCTCTCACCCTAAGGATATCACAGAAAAAGTGGTCCATACCATGGCCCGGTATCCGAACATCTGTAACTACATCCATTTTCCGGCCCAGTCCGGCAGTACGGATGTTCTGTACCGCATGAACCGCAACCACAGCCACGAGTGGTATCTGGATAAAATCCGGATGATGAAGCGCATCATACCTGATATCGGCCTTTCTTCGGACATTATGACGGGCTTTTGTGGCGAGACAGCGGAAGAACATCAGGAAACTCTTAGACTGATGGATGAGGTCCGCTTCGATATGTCGTTCATGTTCTACTACTCAGAGCGGCCCAATACGCCTGCTTCCAAGAAGATGAGCGATGATGTACCCCTGGCTACCAAAAAGGCAAGGCTACAGGAAGTCATTCAGCGCCAGCAACAGCACTCACTGGAGAACAATGCTAGGCAGGTCGGCAAGCAGTTTCAGGTATTGGTACTGGGCAAAGCCAAAAAGTCAAACCAGCAGTGCAAGGGGCGGAACACCCACAACCGTATGATCGTATTTGATGACCAGGGATTCGAGCCGGGTCAGTACGTTACCGTACAAGTTAATGATTACACAAGCGCTACTTTGATTGGCGAGCCGGTAAACGAATAATTGAGGCACTTTTCAAAGCTATGAGCATTTCGAAAGATAAGATCGAGCAGACCAAACAGCGCTTTGGGATTGTCGGAACCAGCCTCTTGCTGAACGGGGCGATTGAGCGGGCTATGAAAGTGGCCCCGACTGACCTTTCCGTCCTCATCACCGGAGAGAGCGGGGTGGGAAAAGAAGCTTTCTCTCAGGTTATCCATTCCATGAGTAAGCGCAGGCACAACAAATTTATTGCGGTCAACTGCGGGGCTATTCCGGAAGGCACAATTGATTCTGAGCTTTTCGGCCATGAAAAAGGGGCCTTCACCAGCGCTGTGGATACCCGCAAAGGCTACTTTGAAACGGTAAACGGCGGCACCATCTTCCTCGATGAAGTAGGGGAGCTGCCGCTGGGAACACAAGCGCGGTTACTACGCATCCTTGAGACCGGTGAGTTCCTGAAGGTCGGCTCTTCCAAGGTGCAAAAGACCGATGTCCGTATTATAGCAGCTACCAATAAGAACCTGGTGGAAAGCTTAAAGCAGAATAAATTCCGGGAGGATCTGTACTACCGGTTAAGTACAGTCGAAATACAGGTTCCCAGCCTGCAGGAGCGAAAGGAAGACACCATGATGCTTTTTGCTAAGTTCGCCAATGACTTTGCCGATAAGCATAGCATCCCTCCGATCGAACTGACGCCAGAGGCCGAGCAAGAGATGCAGAATTACTCGTGGCCGGGGAATATCCGCCAGCTGAAGAACTTTGTGGAGGAAATATCAGTCCTGGAAGCTGACCGGACCATTGATGCCTCTACCATCCGGTCCTACATGCCAGCCGAACAGACAACCGAGGTAGAACGCGTGGAAAACACTGGCCAGCAAGAGGGCGGCTTCCAAAGCAACGAAGAGCGGGAGATTCTGTACAAGATCCTGTTTGACCTCAAGAGTGATGTTTCGGAACTAAAGAAGCTCATGCAGGAGTTTTTCAAGTCATTTCCTTCAGCGACAGCTCAAACACCGGATTTTCAGAATGAAGGATGGAGCCCCGCCGGGCAGAAGCTATTGCAGGCTGCCAGCGATACCCCTGCACCGGATGCCGTCAATATACCTGAGGGTTCCAACGTTCCCTATGCTGCTCAACAGGCAGAGCAAAGTGGTAACAACAGCGAAACCCTCTCCCTGCAGGAGCAGGAAAAAGAGATGATCAAAAAGGCGCTTGCTAAATACCAGGGAAAACGAAAGGTGGCAGCCCGGGAGCTCGGTATCTCTGAACGTACGCTCTATCGCAAGCTCAAGGAGTACAACCTGGAAGACCTTTAGCTGCTATGCTCAGGATGCTCAGGCCTTATCTGTTCAGTTTCATAAGCTTGGTGCTGCTGGCAGGTGTAATGCAGGGTTGCGGGGTATACAGCTTTTCAGGGGCTGCCCTTTCTCCTGAAGTGGAAACCGTGACAGTCCAGCGTTTTCCCAATAATGCCGATCTGGTTAATCCGGAACTCAGCCAGCTTTTTACCCAAAAGCTCAGGCAAAAGCTCCTGCAGGACACCAACCTTGAGCTGGTCGAACAAGGCGGGGATATTGTATTCTCCGGCACAATAGAGCGCTACAATGTATCAGCCGAAGTGGTACAGCGTGGGCAGCAGGCCTCTAAATCCGAGCTGAGCATTGGCATCAAAACTCAGTACCAGAATAAGGTTGACCAGAAAAGCAGCTTTGATCAGCTGTTCAGCAGCAATAGAACCTTTGATCAGAGCGAATCCCTTAGTCAGGTAGAGGATGAGCTAGTAGAGGAAATTACCGATAACATCATTCAGAATATTTTCAACGAATCCATCAATGACTGGTAAGCCGACCGATCAGGCATCGTTTCTTCAGTACATAGCGGATCCTGAGCAAGCCTCAGAACTCAATGACACCCGCTCCTTAATCCAGCTTATCCAGCAGTATCCCTACTTCCAGTCGGCTCATCTGCTTCTGGGCATTGCGTATTATCACCAGAAACCCGATCGCTTTGACCAGGCACTGAGCACGATTGCCCTTAACATCAACGACCGGGCTCAGCTTTACAGGCTCTTGCACGAGCAGCAAGCCCACGCCCTGAGCAATAGACAGGAGCTACACGAGCTCGACCAGCTTATTCAGCAATCTGCGCCAACCCTAACGCCTGACAGCATTCTTGGCAGCTTACAGCAACAGGAAGAAAGCAGGGATACCGAGCAGCCAACCGCTGAAGCCAACGCTGATAATCAGCCCCAGAGCTCTGAACGGGCTATCCTGGACGCTTTCCTCACGAACTATGATCACGGCCTGTTTAACCGCAAGCGCCCCGCAGGCGAGGAAACATCACAACGCTCAGCTACTGAGGATGATCAATCGGCAGATGGACAGCAGCCAGAACTGACCGAAGCCAATGCCAGGGTGCTGGAGGCCCGGGGAGAGTTAAAAAAGGCGGTGGAGATTTACGAGAAGCTGTCGTTGCAGCATCCCCAGAATTTCAATTACTTTGTAGAGCAGGCTGAAAACCTGAAACACCATAACCGCTAATGCCCGCTAATACGTTAACTATCCTGCTATGCTAATTCTTCTGTTAGTCCTCATACTAATTGCGTGCGCTGTTCTTATTATGATCGTTCTGGCTCAGAATCCCAAGGGAGGCGGGTTATCCTCAGCCTTTGGCGGTGGTATGGCCAGCAACGTTATGGGTGTAAAGCAGACTACCAATTTCCTGGAAAAAACCACCTGGATTGTAGCGGTGGGGATCATGGTCCTGGTTATTTTCACCAATTTCTTTCTGCCCCAACGGGGCGGCACGGGGCAACAGGATCAATCACGCCTTAAGGATGAGATTGAAAATATGCAACCCGGCTCAGGCAGAACCCCTGTCCCCCAGCAGCAAGGCGGTCAGCAACAGGGGGGTCAGCCATCCCAGAACGGCCAACAAGGTGAAGGTGGGCAACAAGGCCTACCACAAAGCCCACAGGGCCAGCAGCCTGAGGGCAACTAACCGGTTGGGCGTATCTACTACGCCCCTCTGGATTGCTTGAAGTGCTTCAAGAGCAGGCGCTTGCCGATCGGGAGTAAACTGGCTTCCAGTGGAAAAGCATAATGTGACTCAATAGCGTAGCTGGCCGGATTGGTCCAGCTTTCGTAGGTGTGTAGCAGGTCCTTTTTGATGCTCTCATACGTATTGGTCAGCTTCCGCTTAAATGCCGTCAGGTAGCTAGTTCTTAAGCCCTTGAAGTGCTCCTGCTCTCCGGCTACCTGCTCTATTTTGTAGTAGAATACCTGTGTATCCCCGTTCGCTCCGTTTTGAATAAACAGGTAACCATAGCTGGGATTCACCGATAGCATACCGACTTGCTTGAAGGCCACCTGTTGCTCTATAAAGTCGAAAATGGCCTTTCCCTCCTCCAGGTATGGTTCGAGAACCAATAGCGAGCTATTAACAATTGCCTCAAGCCGCTTCATTAGTGCGTCATCCTGGATCACTTTCCGGTAATGAAGCTGCAGGCGTTTCATATCAATGTTTACCAGCTCTTCCGGAAACTGCTCGCTCACTCCCTGCTTCCGGTCAATAAACTGCTTAAGGTTCCGGTAGTGGAATACCAGCTCTGAAAGGTGCGGATAGAGCTCATTGTGAGCGAATGCCTCCTCAGCCTGCTTTAGATATGCCAGCAGGACGTACTTCTTGTACTCCGGGTCCAGTCTCCCTCTCAGAAACCAGTCTGCGTCAAGTTTTTGCTTGTTCGTGTCCATTGCGCGTGCCTTCTTTTTACCTCACCAACCAATATACAACCTCTCATTTACCTAACGGCACATATGCCGCGGCATTATGGGGCTATTACAGCATTGATGCCTGACCTGCCAAAATGACCACCCTTCTTCTGCCAGTTAAATGAAAAATTGACGCTATTCGTAATTGGCACACATTGTGTCACAAAGCGGTTGAAAAGAATTTGTCAAACATTAAAAAACCGATGAACAATGGCGGTAAACATCAAACCTTTGGCCGATCGCGTTATTATCAAGCAGGCTGAAGCTGAAGAAAAAACCCAAAGTGGTATTATTATTCCCGATACTGCCCAGGAAAAGCCTCAAAAGGGAGAAGTTGTGGCTGTAGGACCGGGTAAGAAGGATGAGCCAACAACCGTACAATCCGGTGACAATGTCCTTTACGGAAAGTATGCCGGTACAGAGATTACAGTGGATGGGGATGAGTATTTGATCATGAGAGAGTCGGACATTCTGGGTGTTATCCAGTAACTGTAGCAGCTTTATTGATTAAGCAATCTTAAAACAAAAAAATTTGATCGATTATGACTAAACTAATGCAGTTCAATACGGAAGCACGCGACACGCTCAAGCGCGGTGTTGATCAGCTAGCTGATGCCGTTAAAGTAACCCTTGGCCCACAGGGTCGCAATGTGGTTTTAGACAAGAAATTCGGCGCACCTCACATTACTAAGGATGGGGTTAGTGTTGCTAAGGATGTTGAGCTCAAGGATCCCATTGAAAACATGGGCGCCCAGATGGTCAATGAGGTTGCTTCCAAGACCTCAGACACTGCAGGTGATGGCACCACAACCGCCACTGTTCTGGCAAGGGCCATGATCAACTCAGGCCTCAAGAATGTAACTGCTGGTGCCAACCCGACCGATCTTAAGCGCGGTATCGAACTGGGTACCCAGGCCGTTGTAGAGGATCTGAAAAAGCGTTCCATCGAAGTAGGGGACGATAACCAAAAGGTTCAGCAAATTGCCAGCATCTCAGCTAACAACGATGAGGAGATCGGTAAGCTGATTGCTGAGTCCATGCAGAAGGTTAAGTCTGAAGGCGTTATCACCGTAGAGGAAGCCAAGGGTACTGATACCTATACGGATATCGTAGAAGGTATGCAGTTTGACCGCGGATACCTCTCCCCTTACTTTGTAACTGATACCGAGAAGATGCAGGTGGACCTTGAGGATCCCTATATTCTGATCTGCGACAAGAAGATCAGCAACATGAAGGAGCTCATGCCCCTGCTCGAAAAGGTTGTTCAGTCGAACAAGCCGATCCTCATTATCGGGGAAGAAGTAGAAGGTGAAGCCCTGGCCACCCTCGTTGTCAACAAGATGCGTGGTACGTTCAAGGTAGCTGCTGTTAAGGCACCTGGTTTTGGCGACCGCCGGAAGGCCATGCTGGAAGACATTGCTGTCCTGACCGGTGGCACTGTCATTTCTGAAGACAAGGGTTACACCCTCGAGAGCGCTGACCTGAGCTTCCTTGGTTCAGCTGAGAAGATCAGCATTGACAAGGACAACACAACCGTTGTCAACGGCAAGGGTGAAAGCGATGACATCCAGGCTCGTATCAAGCAGATCAAGAAGCAGATTGATGACACCGATAGCGAGTACGACCGCGAAAAGCTGCAAGAACGCCTTGCTAAGCTCGCTGGTGGTGTAGCAGTCCTGTATGTTGGTGCTGCTTCCGAAGTTGAAATGAAGGCCAAGAAGGACCGGGTGGATGACGCCCTGAATGCTACCCGCGCTGCCGTTGAAGAAGGCATCGTAGCAGGTGGTGGTTCTTCCTACATCCGCTCCGTCAATGCCCTCGACAACGTTAAGGGGGAAAATGAAGACCAGAACATCGGGGTCGGTATCGTCCAGAAGGCTATCCAAGAGCCTTTACGCCTGATCGTTGAGAACGCTGGCCAGGATGGTTCCATCGTTCTTGAAAAGATCAAGGAAAAGGACACCGAAAACTATGGCTATAACGCCAAGACCGAAAAGTACGAAGACCTCCTGAATGCCGGTGTTATTGACCCAACTAAGGTTGCAAGGGTTGCTATCGAGAACGCTGCTTCGGTAGCAGGCATGTTCCTGACCACCGAGTGCATCCTGGCTGATAACCCGGATGATGAGCAAGAATCCGCCGGTGGTGGCGGAGACATGGGTGGAATGGGAGGTATGGGCGGCATGATGTAATTGCCTGCCCTCTCCTGTTACCTGATAAAAGCCCCGGTGATCACTTCGCCGGGGCTTTTTTATTGACGGCTTTGCTGTCAGTAATGGGCTTTACCATTCACCTTTGGCTAGCTGCTCCAGCTTATCATCATATTGGCGGCTCATAAAGTGCCAGTCGTACTGCGCCACCCAGTGTTGCCGGTTCTTCTTACGAAGCTGACTTACCTGATCCATCGCCTTTCTCATCTTATCGATCAATTCCTCGTAGGAGTGGTAAAGGACCTCGGTTTCTCCCCGGGGCAAATGCTCTGGATAGGCTAACTGATTGGGTAATAGCGGGTAGCAGCCACAATAAATAGCCTCTACCGTGCTGCCGCCAAAAAAGTCCTGATCTGAGGTTACAGGCAGCAAGTCCCCCTTTGCCAGCAAACTGGCGTAGGTTGCAAAGTCCTCAGCATAACCAAAATGGACTATCCGCTCTCCTAAAGTCGCCCTTAACTCCTCGAATGCTTTTGGGGTACCATACGGAACTTCACCCATTAAGGCCACCCGGAATACATAACCCTCCTCATACAGCCTGAGCAAAAGCCTGGTAAAGGTATCCGGATCCTTATCGTGTTCCCAACGGTGATTCCAGATGACCAGCGGAGCTGGATCAGAATCCCGGGTTTGCTCAATGTACTTATCGAAAGCCTGCAGGTTCAGTCCCAGGGGCAGCACTTCACTCTTCCGGCTGATGGTATGAATGGTTTCCAGTTCATTATGGTCACGGTGTGATTTTAGCAATTCGTAAGCCTCACGATGAAAAGTCTCAAGGTTATACGAGCTGTTGAAAAACACCTTATCGGCTGTTAGCGCTGAGATGTAATTGATAAAGGCATAGTGGCGCCATTCATTGTTCCTTCCCGCGCTTTTACTCACTGGATACACCATCTGGTTTTCGTGAAAGTAGAGGGCCACAGGTACAGATGCGGTCACATCGCGTGTCAGGCCCAGGAAAGAGGAGAGGTCCAGCATATCAGTAGCCAGGATCAGATCCGGGCTAATGAAAAGTCTCCGGTATTGCTCAGCAAGGGTGATCGCAGCTCCGTGCATTCGCCATTTCCAGTAGCGCCCTTCCATACTGAGGATCGTGATGGTATGCCGGCTGTGCTGGGCCAGTTGCTGCGCCCAGGCTTTATGGGAGCCTGTATAGAAAGGCTCAAGGAGCACAATCTGCATAACTGAATTGGTATAGATAGGTAGTTAGATCTGGTGACAGGAAACAGCGCTTAGTCCAGCTTTACATCCAGGGCATCCCTGAGGCCATTCCCCACCAGATAGAAGGCCATTACCATCAGCATGATCGCAATACCCGGAAGGATAGCCAGGTAGGCAGAGTCCAGAATGATAAAGCTGCGGTGATCATTGATCATATACCCCCAGGCAGGGGTTGGCGGCTGCACTCCGATCCCCAGAAAGCTCAGGCCGGCTTCCAGAAGGATAGCTGTGGCAAAGTTAGCAGCTGAGATCACGATAACCGGCCCCAGGATGTTGGGCAGAATGTGGCGAAAGATGATACGCGGAACGCGCATGCCCAGCGCCCGGCCAGCCTCAACATAACCGGCTTCCCGGAGACTGATCACCTGCCCCCGCACCACACGGGCTACCTCAACCCACATGGTAAGCCCAACGGCAATGAATACCTGAATAATACCCTTTCCCAGAGCCAGACTGAGGGAAATAACCAGCAGCAATGTAGGGATTGACCATACTACATTGATCAGCCACTGCACGAGCTCATCGATCCATCCGCGGAAGAAACCCCCGACTGCCCCGATCAGCAGGCCGATCACCAATGAGATGCCAACAGCAATGATACCCACACTCAACGAGACCCGCGTGCCCAGGATCAAACGGCTGAGCATATCCCGCCCAAAGCGGTCAGTTCCCAGCCAGAAGGTCCGTTCTCCGAGGCAACGGGCCCGCACTTGCCGCTGTAGCTCGCGCAGGGCTACTTCCTGCGTTTGCCCCTTGTAATCCCTGAAGCTGACAGTCTCTCCAGTGAACTGGTAATCAGGGTTTTCGGGTGACAAGTGAAAAGCTGCCTTAGCAAGCTTCACCTGCCTTGCTTTAGCAGAACCGGTATCCTGACCTGTGTACCGCTTGTAATGCAGCTCGTCTTCCTGGATCTGCCATTGTGATATTGGTGTGGATTCATAAGGCAGGGTTTTGCCCTGCCACAGCACTTTCCAGAGAGGATTAGCCGGTGGGGTGCCATCCTTGTATTGCTTCAGGATTGCCACAGAAAAACCAGGCTTTTTCATTTCAACCGGCAGCATGATGTTATTGGCGTTCCGGGAGCTATCCGGTACAATCAGCGGCCCTACAAGGGCGGTAATGACCGCTAAGGCGATCAGCACAAGCCCGCCCAGGCTTAGCTTGTTCTGCTTAAACCGCTCCCAGGCCAGCGAATTAGGAGAACGCTGCTGTTGCTGCCGCTGCTCAGGCATCTGCCGCTCCTTCACTGTGCAGTTTTATACCCTTCTGGGTCGCTCCGAAGAAGTATTCCTCCAGGCTATCGGTATCATAGACGGCCGTCTGCTCAAAGCGGTTATGCCGGAAGTCAAAAACAAAAGCTGCTACATATTGCCGCCCGAGGAGGTTGCGCAGCCCATCCCTGATTTCATTGGGCGAAGCATTCACTTCTTCCAGCAGCCGGTCAAACGCTTCTATGAAGTATAGCTTACTCAGGATATCAAACTCAAGCTGTGGCATTTACCTAACCTTTCTTCCTTTCCACACATACCCGCCGGACTGGCTGTAAATCCCGATTCCAACTACGTAAAACGGGTACAGCAAAGCAGCTGGTGGATAAAGCAACAGTTCGCGGCCAGAGCCAAAAAATGAGGAGGCCACTGCCAAAAATAGCAATTCGGGCACTAACTTAAAGCCCATGGCAGTCGTGTAAAGGGGCAGACCAGAAGGCATAAAAGGAACAATAAGCAGCATTAAGTGATAGAGGCCTACAAAGCCAGTCAGCGCCCTCAGCCACTTACTTTGGTAGTAAGCACCTTTGGAAGCCCAGCGCTTTCGCTGGCCCACGAACGCCTTCAGAGTGCTAAGCGGGGCCGTTTTGACCATCGCACCCTGGTGCTTGAGAAAATGCACGCGCCCCGGGTAGCGCTGATGCACTTTATGCATAAGCAACTCATCATCCCCGGAAGCTATCTGATCCACGCCCTCAAATCCGCGGACGGCCTCGAAAACCGAGCGCTTGTAGGCCAGATTGGCCCCGTTACACATGCTTGGTGCGTTCAGGCGCAGGCTGGCAGCGCCAATACTGATCAAAGCTGTGAATTCCAGCGCCTGTAAGCGGGCAAACAGCCCTTTTTGCGGACTGTAGCAGACGGGCCCTGACACCAGGTAGGGCTGGTAGCGGTAAATGTACCGGTATAACGTGGATAGCCATGCTGAAGGCGGCTGGCAATCCGCGTCTGTGGTAACGATCCAGCTTCCCTGCGCTGCGCGGATGCCGGCCCGGATCGCAGCTTTCTTGTAAGCGACAAAACCGGCATCCAGGGGGTTCGGTGCCTGCAGAACCCTGAGCTGAAGAGCCGGATACTGCTTCTGCGCTGCCTGGACCTCTTTCAAAGTGGTATCTGTGGAATGATCATCCACAACAATGACTTCAAAGCCTTCAGCCGAAAAGTGCTGCTGGTCGAGGCTTTTTAGTAATTGATTTATCACACCCGCCTCATTCCGGGCTGGGATAATCACACTGAAAAACAGGGTTTTTGGTTCCGGGACCTCCTGGTCGCTTGGATAGGATAGCCTTAGCCATCCATACGTAAACCAGGTAATCAGCCCTGCATAGCAAATTCCGGCCAGGCCGATGAGCCCGTTAAGTATGGTCACTGGCTGCTTGTGTTTCCGGATTGTGAGTGAATACCATGAATAGCGCCCCGAGCAGTGCCGGCAGCAGAATATTGATGAGCCAGAGTGAGTACGTAGCCGCCAGAATACCAACCTCGCTCCCCCCGAAAATGCCTATGAAATGAACGGCTGTAGCTCCGCGGATCCCGACCTCAGCCAGGGCAATGGTGGGAATAAGCGTCTGAGCCAGAAACACCACTGGCAGGGCAATAGCACCTTCCATAAGGGAAACAGGAACCTGAAAGGTATAGAGGAGCAGGTAAAACTGCCCGGCAAACACAGCATAGCGGAGCCCTGCCCACTGCAGCACTTTCCAGAGGCTGTACGGATGATACACCGTAACCAGCCGGAGGTACTGCGCCACTTTCCGGAAGTAACCCTGATCGGGAATATTGGCCACAATCAACGGGATATTGAAATACCCCATCAGCAGCATGATATTCAGCAGCAGGATAAGCACTAACAGGATGTAAAGGTTAAGTGGAGCTGCCTCAAATGGATAGTACTGGTAAGCAATAAAAGCAAGGCTTCCCAGAACGATGCTTACCAACAGTTGAGCCATGCTCCCCACGATGGTTACTATGATGGCCTTGATACGACAATAGGCCGGGATGTAAAAGATCCGCCCAAGGTATTCCGCAACCCGGTTAGGCAGTAGTGCACTAACGCTTACCCCGCTGAGCACAGCCTTGAAGGCGGTTCCACGGCTAACTGGGTAAACAGCCTTCAGGAGGTACTGCCACTTGAAAGCCTCAAAGCCCCAGTTGGCCACCATAAGGGCACTAACCAGCGGAAGCATAAGATAACGCGTGCCCTGAAGCTGCTTTACCTTTTCAACCAGGGCATCAAAATCCTGACTGTAAAAAAGGACCTGGTACAGGTAACCCAGCGCCCCTATCAGAACAGCAGCCCTGAGCACATACATGACGCCCTTACCGTATTGATACCACAGGGCTCTGAGCCGGGCTCCGTACGCTGCTTGCCTATCTGTACGCAAGGCACCTGCTTTACTGGTTTTTAAGCGCAATTTCAGAATCGAATCTAACCAAAAGTGCTATTTTTGGGCAGTTAACCAAGGTGAGGCTATGAGTAATGCAGAGCGTCTGATACTCGGGGTAGACCCCGGAACGGCTGTTATGGGGTATGGCCTCGTGGGGATTGAGGGTAAACACGCCTTCGTGGTCACGCACGGGGTAATCAATCTGCAGAAGTATCAGGACAACATGGTGAAGCTGCGGAAAGCTTTCGAGCGCTCGCTGAACCTGGTGGAGAGTTACCTCCCGGATGAACTGGCAATAGAGGCCCCGTTTTATGGGAACAATGTGCAGTCTATGCTGAAGCTTGGCAGGGCGCAGGGCGTAGCAATGGCTGCAGGGCTTTACCGGGACGTCCCTATTTTCGAGTATGCGCCCAAACGCATTAAGCAATCTATCACCGGAAACGGAAGCGCCTCAAAGGAGCAGGTCGCTGGTATGCTCAGCCAGCTGTTGGGCACGCCCTCCTTACCCGATTACCTGGATGCCACCGATGGCCTGGCCGCTGCCTTGTGTCACTATTACCGGGGCGGTAAAGCGCAAAAAGGCGGCACTCAGCGTTATAATTCGTGGGAATCGTTTGTCAACAACAACCCTGACCGGCTCGGGTAAGGCTGATGCTATTGATACGGTAGCTTAACAGCCGAACGGATAGCTGATGCTGTTTGCTGGAATGCTTCCTCCGTTAGCTGAAGCTTGGGCTTCTTAAAATCTATATCCCCCTCATGCTGGATAGGGATCAGATGAATATGAGCGTGCGGTATTTCCATACCAAGCACGGCAACCCCCACCCGTTCACAGGTAATTACCGAGTCGATGCCTCTGGCTACGTGCTTAGCAAAGACGCTCATGTTACGCAGCCATGCATCCTCAAGGTCAAATAGATAGTCCACTTCCACCTTTGGGATGACCAGCGTGTGCCCCCTTGTCAATGGATTGATGTCCAGAAAGGCATAGTAGTGCTCGTCTTCGGCAATAGGGTAAGAAGGAATTTCACCCTTCAGGATCTTAGTGAACAAAGTGGCCATTGCTACACAAGTTCAGGTATTCAGGCTACGGGTTATTCACGGGTAATGTCCAGAATCTCAAGCTTAAGGGTGCCAGCAGGAACATCCACTTCCACGATATCGCCAACCTGCTTACCCATCAGAGCCTCTCCAATGGGAGAAGAGGTGGAGATCTTGCCCTCTTTTAGATTGGCCTCTTTTTCGGCTACCAGCTTGTACTTTGTTTCTTTATTGCGGTTATGATTTTTGATATACACGGTCGACAGGGCATTCACCTTAGAGGTATCCAGGTTGTCCTCATCCACGACCTTGGCATTGCCGTAGGTTTTCTCGAGTTCTGCAATCCGAGCTTCCAGTTTCTTTTGCTCCTCCTTAGCAGCTTCATACTCGGCATTTTCACTCAGGTCTCCTTTGGAAGCAGCCTCTGCTATCTCATCAGAAATCCGCTTTCGCTCCTTACCCTTCAGGTAATCCAGCTCTTCCTTTAGCTTTTGTAATCCCTCTTTTGAAAAGTATTCTGCCATAGAACGCTATGTTTTTGCTTTTTAAGGCTGTATGTTAGCAAAAAAAGCCGTAAATAAAAGCGTTCTGACCAGTATGATCAGAACGCCTCTATCAAGTTAGAATTAATTTTTTGAATCAGAGGTTCAGCGTTACGCCCAGCGAATGAACCCCATCAAAGTTGCGGGTTGCCCGGTAAGAGTAATCAAACGAAAATTGGTTCCGATAGGTAATATCCCGGCCTTCCAGCTCTTTTTCCTCTCCAAACGGAACATTGACCGAAAAACCGGCTGAGGGGCCTGTGTAGACTGTTGTGTTAGCCTCCTCGCTAAAAATATCCGCTTCGTAAAGGAAACCACCACGAAGATCGATCACATCAGAAATACTGTACTCAGCACCGAAGGTGTACTGGTTACGGGTGAAGGAATTGGAGATGAACTTAGCAGCCAGGGACACTTCCTGAGCGTCCTCCTTACCGAACGGAATATCCTGAGCCAGTGAGATAGACAGCAATGAGGGCAGCTCGAAGGAGTTGGAACGCAGGCGGACGGTTTGCGGGAAATCAGAATTCTGGAGGGTTGCGCGGTTATTCAGCCCACCACCGGAAAATTGCATCGGGGTTCCAACGTTGCGCAGGGCAATGCCAAAGTGTGAGTTCTTAGACTCCCCGCCCGAGAGGTTTGTAGAATACTGAATTCCGGCATTCACTGCTACACCGGTAGCCGATACATCAGCCAGGGACTCGGAAATGAAGCGGAAGGCAACCCCACCTTTGATGGCATTGGAAAAGCGCTTAGCATATCCTGCCGATACATTAACGATGCTTGGCGTAAAGGTACCAAGCCCGCCTTCCGGCTGCCTGACGGTGGTGCGCTCAACGTCTCCAATGTTAAACGAAGTAACAGAGACCGCTATCGCATTGGTGTTACGCTCCCCGAGCGTCTTGGAAAAGCCAAAAGCATTCATGTTGATGCCGGTTCCCAGCAGGTACTTGGACCTGGATGCCGTAAACTCAAGGTTGCGGGTGTTCACCAAGCCTGCAACATTGTTACGAATAGCTTCCAGCCCACCGATCTTGGCCATGTTGGCCCCATGCATACCAGTAGTAGCCGGCCACGGGTTGATAAGCAATTCGTAGGCACCGGATTGCCCCACCCGGTCTGGATTCCCGGCCTTCAGGTTAGACAAGGTTAAGGAAGCCAGGAAAAAGACTGCTAATACCAGCGTTCGTTTCATTGCTGTTTGGTTTTAGGCTTGGTTAAAAGGTATCGAGGTCAAGTGGCCTGCGGATGCCGAACCACTTCACAGTGGTAGAGCCTAACCTGCCTGCATCTACATGAATGAGGTAAACACCGCTTCCGATGGGCACGCGCTCTCCGTTCCGCAGGTTCCAGTCCAGGTAGGTCTGGTGGTTTTCCTCAGTCTGATCCTTGTTAAACTGCCGCACGAGTTTACCATCCAGGGTGTAGATCGAGATTTCACACTGCTGGGGCAGGTTCGTGATCCGCACCCGGTTATCCAGCTGGCTCCGCTCATATCCGGAGGCTGCATAATACGGGTTTGGCACCGCCCGGACGTTATCTAGCGCTGTCTTGCCCATGTCTTCATTTATCCGGGTTGCTAAGCCGTTGGTGTTGAAGGAGTACATGGGAACATTGCCGTTCTCGCTACTGATGGATGTGCTATCCGTTTCGTACGGGACGTCCACCCTCAGGGAGACCTTGGTTTCAGTGGGAATAAGGCCTTCTTCGAGCGACTTGTACTCAAAACCTTCCCGCAGTGCGGGTACCATTACCCACATGCCAGCCCCATACATGGCATCCACCGAGAAGCTGCTAATGTTATTTTCACTTAGAACCCGCTGATACGTTTTGCCACTATCGTAAACAGCAGAAACAGCGTCAGGATCTTGTGCCAGGGTGTTACTGGTTTCCTCTCCCATCACGTAAATGTAGTGCTTACCGGCTAAAGGATACCGGTCAAAGTCACCCCCGCTGGCTGCATCGTTAATCTGATTGCTGGTAGGGTTCCAGAGCATATCGTCCCCATTCTCACCTGATAACCACGAATCTTCCCCGAAGATGATATTCAAGCGCTTGCCGGTTTCCAGGTTAATGGCATAGCCGGGGAACCAGGAGCGTCCTTTATCCTCGCTCTTATCCACATACTGGGGCTCACCATCTTCGATGGCATTCGGGTCCAGCCAGGAACCATGATCCCGCAGCCCGAACTTTTCAGCGTCTCCTTCAGCAAGGCTGCCATCCGGGTTCATCTCAATTACTACACATTGCGTCCACTTGCTCTTATCATCTGTAAACACCAGATCAACGCTATTCAGGTTTTCAATGGTGCCGTTGTCACGATTGAGCGCACTTGGATAAGCCGGGCCATAGGTTGGGAGCTCTGAAGACGGAACACCAGAGCTGATGGCAGTCAGGCCGTATGGCGCCACAATACCCCCAAGCAAGTTTTCGTAAACCTGTTGCGGATCGATAAAATCTGCTCCTACACTGGCATCTGCTAGGTTAGTATTGTGGTCATCGCTGGCTCTTGGGTTTCCCTGCCCACCTGAGCGAATCCAGTCCTCAGGGTCAATAAAAGGGTTCCTGCGGTCATCATCTTCTACCCCGGTTAGCCATCTGGCTCCTTCATCTTCGTAAGTGATCTCAGCGCCCTGCAAGCCCAGGGAGTCAACCACCGTATCCAGAGAAGGCCCGAAGGTCTTTTCAAGGTTGACGGAAATGCCGTACTGGTCCACCACCTGTTCATTTTCTGCAATCAGTGGCCGGTTAGCATTGATCTTCGTTTGGGGGTTACCCTCAGGGCCTAAGCGTGTAAGCGTCCAGGTAGTGCTGTTGCTTACCGTTTCTCCCTGTGTTCCGGCCACCGTGGTGTCATTCAGCTGAAACATGAAGTTTCCCTGTGGCACATTCAGCGGATCATGGACAAACAGGTCAACCGGCCCACTATTGACCTTGTAGGTAGGATTGGGTACGGATCCGTTTTCCACGATCTCCTGCTCTGTTTTTTCTGTAAGATCAAGCCGCATCCCACCGTTTCCAGCGCCTTCGATCCGGGTCAGGCGTGGCTGATCCCCGAACGAAGCCTGCTGAACAACGCCACCTTTCTCCGCAATGACCTTGTGAGGTACTACAGAGAACTTGATTGGATCTCGGCCTTCAAGGTATTGGCGGTCGGCATTGGCCGAGGTGCTGTCACTGGGGTTAGCGGCTGCATAGGTCACCAGGGCAAAGTGGTACTCCTTGTTGTTAACCAATTCTTCATCGTCAGAAGCGAAAACATCAGTATTGATCTCAAAATTGTGAGTGATCCCTTCATTGTTGCCCTGCACTTCCAAGGAGGACTGGAACTCATTCACCTGAGGCTTAAACTCCTGGTTGACTAGCGTGCTGATCTGGTTCTGCACATCCACTTGCCTGACCTGGCGAGCCAGCTCATCATTGTCAAACTGGGAGGGCGAAACATCCGCGTTTTCGAGCTGGAGCAGCTTATAGCCTTCAAACTGGTACTCAATGGTATCAGTACGTTTTTCCGCAAGAGCGCGGTCAAAATAATTTTCGGTTTCCTGGGTTTCCTTTAGCGAAACGATGATTTTCCTGTTCAGCTCCTGGGTTTTGACGGTGGGTGAGGGTGGACCATTCAGGATATCAAAATCATTGTTGTAGAGCTGCTGGGCCCGGTCATCAGCAAGGCGGAGCAGGTCCAGAGAACCGATATTACCCCCTGAGGTGGCTTTGGCCCAGACCACTCCCACGGTCACTGTATTAACAGCTCCCGGCATCAGGGTAAAGGGTCCGGAAGACTGGATAAAGCGTCTGTCGCCGGGCTCATTGCCTGCGGTTCCCTCAGTCCAGCCTTCCTGCTCAGCCGGATCGCCCGGGAACATGTACCTGGTTTCCGGATTGCTCTGATTACGGCCGTTCGCCCCCTCGGTAATAGGCTGGCCATCTTTCCACGTGCCGGTCAGGTAATTGTAATAGTGCGGGGCTTCCGAAGGATTACCGCTGGGGGAAAAGTCGTTGTTGTAGTAGACAAAGTACCGCATTCCCAGGGTCTTGCCATCCTGGGTTCGGGGCCCTTCGAAGAAATCAACCCCTACAGAGGGCGGATTCTGCCCGTATCCCTGACTTCCTTCGTCAAAGTTATCGCCATTGTAGCAGATCCCTAAGTCGCGGGAAGTATCGCAGGCCACGTAGTCATCAAAGGCAAACCCAAGGTCGGGATCCACCCATTGCCCGAAGAACATGCTATCCAGGCGGTTGCTGGAGCGATTTACCAATTTGTGCCTGTAAAAAGTCTGATTGTTTACCTGGTCATTCGTGCTAAAGGCAAAAGCTGTAGTCTGGATTTCCATCCCAATAGCGGGCGCCTGGGTTTCAGAGTGGATATTGCCCTTGTCGTTGTAAACGTAAAAAAGTGCCTGGTCACCGGGGATATCGGGTACATCCCCCCGTTCGGGGTTATAAACCCCATCATTGTCATTATCCTTGAAAGGAGCTATGTAACGGGACTGCCCTTTGCTAAGGTCACCCCTGGTTGGCCAGTTCTGGATATCATCCGGTATGTTATCTGTTTCACCTTCCTCAATGGCCTCAATATCGTCCCGGTTAACCTTCCATATCTTATCGTAGTTGTTGCAAACCTCACTGGAGACCGAAGCATCGGTGGTATCCAGAGGACCCGGCCAGTAGTCGTAGCTCTGTTGCTGGCGATAGGTCATGGCTGCTTCCCGCAGGTTGCCACCCTGATCAAAACCCCCGATCCACAGAGAACCAGCAAACAGGGAGGTATTGAAAGGCGGCTCTGACCGGTTCGGTACAATGTAGCGGGCATTGCTGGTAAGGTCCCACCACATGTCTCCCCCGTTCATAATGCGGGCGCGCACGTTATTGACGTCCAGAAATACCGCAGCTGTTGGCGGCTCACACCCTGCTGCCAGTTGCTGTTTTTCCCGCTTCTGGGTGCGCTCTTCCTCTCCCACATTTTCCTTGGCATTAGCTGAAAGGCCCTGCAGCACCAGAAAGGCCACAAATCCTAATGCTAAAAATCTTGTATAGCTCATAAGTCCTGATTTTATCTGAATAAGTCTTTTAATTAGCCCTTAGAAATTGAACCGGGCGCCCAGCCGTATAATCCGTGGACGGCCGTAGTTGAATGGATTCGTAACCTTAGCGCGGTACTGGTCCCTGAAGGCTTGCTGGCTCAGGGCCTCACTGATTGCCTGCTGACCCTGGGCAGAGGTCAGGAACCCATCATCATCAGCTGAGCCGGTGTAATCATAGACACTCTGAACGTTGCGAGTGTTAAGCAGATTATCGATACGCAGGTAAATATTGATATTGTCCTGCGGACCGCCTCCTCTGGCAGCCCTTCCGGACTTGTCATCCTTTCCGCCCCAGTTGACCGGGATGCGCTTATCAATACGCAGGTTTGCGGTATACGTCCACGGTAGCCGCGCACCGTTGATATCGCCATCCAGAAGGCCACGCTGCCTGATGCCTATTGATACCGCCTGTGTGACATTGGATTGGGCTGAGTAGGGCTGACCGGACTGAGCGCTCAGCCGGAGGTTAATACCAACATTCTTGAGAAGCTGGGTTCCGTTTCCGGTTACTGGCCCGTTGTAATTGGCTCCTGAGCGGAAGCGGTAGTCCAGGATACCCTGGAAGTTGTGCCGGACGTCCGTACTCAGCGGGAAAGGCGTCCGAAGGTTCGGCTGCCCGGCTTCGATCAGGGATGCTTGCTGGTTTTCATTAGATCCGGTCCCATCCGCAAATTGAAGGGTGTAACTTGCCTTGAAACTAACGGGGCTGCGCTTAGTGGAGCGGATATCGTAAATAGCGGTCAGACCCTTAGTCGTAGCAAAGTCAATGTTCCGGTAAGTCCGGTAGGATGAGGGATATGCCTGGTTGATCTGCTGCTGCTGGATCAGGTTACGGGTTTCAGTGTAAAAGCCTTTGAGCTCGAGGGAGGACTTCCGCGTTAGCCTTTGCTTGAAACCGAGTGTGAATTTGTTGCTCCGCTCCGGCTGGAGGTTCGGATTGTTGATGGTTTGGTTTGACCGGTTTTGCAGGTAATAGAAGTCATCCAGTGTTGTCTGGATCCGGTTCTTAGGCCTTTGTGTCAGCACATCGTAACTTGCCTGAAAACGGGCTTCCTGTGAAATAGGGAACGAGAATGATATGCGCGGCATGACCGTCACCTGCGGCTCATACTCCTCAAAGCCGGCGGGATCAAGGTTGGCATCCTCATCCACCCCATCAGCCAGGAATGGCTCAATCTCACCAGAGCGGGTTTCAAGGGCAATCGTATTGGGGTTCTGCACGGATTCCCCGGAGGCGTTGAACCAGTTATCGCCCTCCCGGTAACCAACAATGTCCGGGTCTGTGGCAAAGGCATCATCAACATAGACAACCGCCTGATCGGAAAGGTTACCCGGATGCTCGCCTGCCGGGTTGCGTTCTCCTTCTACGCCACCAACCTTCTTGGTGGGGAACAGGGAGTAAATGTCTTTTGGAACTACCTGGTTAGCATCAAAGCGGTCAACCCGAACACCTACCCGGAAGAACAGGTCCTTCACCTGGAATTTATCCTGGATGTAGCCAGAGGTGTAGTTTGGATTGTAAGCGCCCATCGGCCTGGAGCTCGGATTGTTCAGGAAGTCCTGTATACTGGGATCTCCGCTGGTTTCATTGCCTTTGTGATCGTAACCATAATAGGTAACAGAAGCCTGGTTCAGGAGCTCATCTGCCCCGAACAAGCCAATAGAGAGGTCTTCCGGACGATACTCATCAATATTGATGAACTCCTTGGGACCAATGTCTTCCTGCTCCCTCAGGCGCTTGTCAAAGGTGGTCTGCTCACCCGCCTCAAGGCGCTGAAAACGGACGGTATCGGTAAAGGTACCATCCCTGAATACTGGCTGCGGATTATCCGTGTCCAGCTGCCTGATGTGGCTGTTTACAGATTGCCGGCCAATGGTCCACAGGCTTCTTGAGGCAAGGCTATAGGCCCTTCTGACAATCTGCTCGTACTGAACGCCTAAGGATATGGTGTGCTCACCAATATCAAAGGAGCCATCTGCACTGGCTCTGAATGTCTGCCGCTCGTCCTGAAAGTAGCTACCCGGGGTATTTCCCACGTTGTTCCAGAGGTTATAGACAAACTGGGGAGCATCACCATTTCTCAGCCCTCCTTGCCCTGCTATGTCCTGCAGGGTCTGCACATCACCATCCGTAAAATCGTAAAGCTGTTCGGTGTAATTACTGGGAACATCATTGATAGCAGCAGGGGTGAAATCAACAGCCGTATCCCTGAAGCCCTGCTGGAAAAAGGCTTCCTCTTCTACGCCATTAACTGAGTCCGTTTCAAACTGATAGTTCGGGGCTCGCTTCCGGTCATATTCCCCGTAGTAGCCGTATTTAAAATGATCGTCCCCGAATTTATCATTGGCAATCTTCCGGTCATCTTCCGAGTAGGCCAGTTGTATGGAGTAGAACACATTGCTAATGCCGCTCTGGTCCTCATCGTTAGCAAAGCTCTGCGTGAGGCGGAGGTAGGTGCGCCAGCTGGTTTCTTCAAACTGGGGATAGTTGTTGTAATTAAACATGGCATCCGTCCGGTTAAAATCCGGCCGGTCCACGTAACCAAACTGCCCGCCAGCAATCAGGTCTATTTGCTCGCTCACATTGTAAGTAAGCTTACCTGTCATGTTCGTGTTGAACCGATCCACATTAGGGCGGTTGGAAACATTTTTGATATCGTCATCAGTAATGAAAGATGCGTTCCGCCGGAATCCTTCAGCGGTTGGGTCCCTGACAAGTGGGCGCTCTCTTAGCTCCTCCAGGGCATCGTCTTTTACAACCTGATAATCTTCTACAGTGGGCCTGTTCTCATCCTGGTAAGTGATGGCCCCTCCGAACTGGAAACCGATCTTGGTCGTGGAGCTGTCAGTTCCTTTAAATTTTTTGTAGATGGGACCCGATACGTTACCCTCAACTTCATTGAAGCCATAGCCGTCCAGAAACTGAGAACTCAGCAGCTCAATGGAGCCATTGTAGGTAGGGGATGCCCCTTTGGTAGTGATAGAGATCACCCCACCGGTGGCGTCCCCGTGCTTAGCAGGAATACCGGACGTAATAGTGTTAATACTCTGGATGGAGCGCTGCGGCACGCTCCGGAGGTTA
The DNA here is from genome assembly GCA_964474835.1 of uncultured Sphingobacteriales bacterium. GTDB lineage: Bacteria > Bacteroidota > Bacteroidia > CAILMK01 > CAYYUA01 > CAYYUA01. The sequence goes on along the minus strand of CAYYUA010000002.1, from coordinate 32,861 downwards.
CGAACACGAACACCGTCAACCTTTATAACAGTGCCTTCGCTACGCTGGCCCTGAATACTGAGCCCTCCTGCCTTGGTGGAAATGTTCGTATTCAGGCTGACAACATCATTGATGCTTTTGGTAGGCATCTTGCTGATGGTTTCACTGTCAATATTCCTGGAGCCAGTGGTCTTGTCTTTTTTGAAAAGGCCGCGGTGAGCCTGCACGTCTACAATATCAAGGGTCTTTTCGTCTGATGATAAAGCCACATCCTTTACCGTGGTCCGGCCTTCCCCGATCTCTACATCTTTCAGGATTTTGCGGCCATATCTGACGTCAGAGTAGGTAACGTCATACTTGCCGGGCGGAATAGCAGCGATCTCGTACTCGCCCCCATCACTGGTGACGGAACCTTTGGTACTTCCGCTGACATTAATGGTAACGTTAACACCAATGACCGGCTCACCCGTTTTTTCATCTGTAACTGTGCCCTGAAGACGCCCGTATTGAGACTGGCCAACGGCTACAGAAGTGGTAAAAATGAGGGTAATTAAAAACCCAAGTAGCTTCCTTACCATAACCCTTGATTTCAGATTGATTGGAATTTTCAAATATGATTAAAAATTGTCTCACTCACAAAAGCCTGTGCAGGCGGGTATTTTGCGTTTTCCATTTAGCTGATTCCCACTGCCGGGCCGGGCGTTTTAACCTCAGTTTAACCTGATTACCAGGTTTTAAGAGTAGCGAACGTAGCCTCTCAGGCTGTATTGCTACCATGCCCGAAAGGCTCTGATTGCGTACAGTTACCCAAGGTTGTACAGGGAAGCAAGCTTGGCCAGAAGGCCGTGGTAGATGGCCTGCTCAGAGGTATAGGACCAGCCGGCAATATGGGGGGTGATCAGCACATTCTGATGCTTTTTCAGGGCCTCCGTAGCGTCCAGAAGGGCCTGGTCTGGCTTACTAACATCCTCGGTCTCCAGCACGTCCAGGCAGGCTCCACTCACGCTGCCCTTTTCCAGGGCACTCAGCAGGTCATGCGTGCCTACCACCCCGCCCCTTGAGGTATTGATCAGGATCAGTGGTTTATGCCGCTCCTGCACTAAGCGCTGGCTAAAGTAGTGATGGGTCTCAGTGGTGTAGGGAACATGAAAACTGAGAACATCTGCCCGCGCTGATAGGGCTTCCCAGGTATCCGCTCCCACAAAAGCGTCTGCAAAGGGCACTGGGGCGTATTTATCGTAAGCTGTAATGCGGCAGCCTGTTCCGCTCAGCTTATGGGCAAAGGCCCGTCCGGTATGCCCGTAGCCGATTATCCCAACTTCCAGGTCCCTGAGCTCAGTGCCCCGGTTAGGCTCCCGCTCCCAGCGCCCTTCCCGTACGGCAGCGGAAGCACGCGGGATGTTGTGTAACAGGCTTAGCAGCAGGCCCAGCGCATGCTCAGCCACTGCATTGCGGTTGCCCTCAGGTGAGGTGATCAGGTGAATGCCCTGCTGAGCGGCAGCTGCCCGGTCCACATTATCAAGGCCGGAGCCGGGACGCATGATGAAGGCTAGCTGCGGCAGCGCCTCCATCAGTGCAGCGTCTACAGAGGTTTTGCTACGGATAACCAGCCCGGCTATCCCCTTCTGCCCCTCTGGATTGCGATCTTTAAGGTCCTGAGTGGTCGTATCTTCAAGTGCAAAGCCTAACTCCTGAAGCTCACTCCGGAAAAAGGCTGGCACAGGTTCTACAATGGCAATGGTCTGCATTCACAATGGAATTGAATATATAAGCCTTCCCACCAAAAAATATATTCCAAGGCCTATCAAGTCATTAGTTGTAGTGATAAAAGGGCCGGTTGCCAGGGCCGGGTCTATGTTCAGGCGTTCCATTAACAGGGGTATGCTAACCCCCAGCAGGCTGGCCGTAATGATCACAACAAAAAGCGACAGGCTCACTGTTAGCGCCAGCTGCAGGCCCTGGTTAACCAGCAGGCTGTACCCGAGCAGCACTGCAGCGCATAGCAGCCCGTTCATTAGCGAAACGGCCAGTTCCTTCAGGATCTTGGCAAAGTAGCTACTGCTAAGCAGGGTATTACTGGCCAGGCCCTGCACGATGATAGCCGAAGACTGAATACCAGCATTACCCCCCATTGCCGCAATCAGCGGAATAAAAAAGGCCATCTGCGGGTAGATCTCCAGGGCTCCTTCGTTCAGGCTGATCACTTTCGCGCTGGAAACCCCGCCCAACAGGCCCAGCAGCAGCCAGGGCAGCCTGGCCCGGGAGAGGACCCATACCCGGTCCGCATAGCCTACATCCTCAGCAATCCCAGAGGCCAGTTGGTAGTCTTCCTCGGCTTCTCCCTTGATAAAGTCCACCACATCATCAATGGTGATGCGGCCGATCAGGATGTCTTCCTTGTTAACCACAGGCAGGGCCACCAGGTCGTACTTCTGCATAACACTGGCCACCTCCTCAGCCGGGGTATTGCCAATAACCGAAACCACAGACTCGTTATAGATCTCATGGATCTTGATCTCGGGCTCGGTAAGGATCAGGCTGGTAAGCGGGATATACCCTTTTAATTTGCGCTTATCATCTTCTACAAAAACCGTGTAGATGCTCTCGATCTCCTTCGCCTGGTTCCGGATGGCGGTCTGGCACTGGGCTACGCTCCAGTTTTCATTAACCCGGATCAGCTCAGTGGCCATCAAGCCCCCTGCCGTTTCCGGATCGTAGGCCAAGAGGGCCAGTATGGCGCGGTCTGACGGATTGTTGCTTTTGGAAAGGTAATCGATAACACCATCCCGCGAACTCTCCGGGAAGCTGTTGATAAAGTCCGCTGCATCATCCGAATCCATCTGCTTGATGTAGTCATCCACGATCTGCTGGGCAGAAAAATCCGTCAGGATGCCTTTGCGTTGCTCCTCTTCCAGCTCGGTAAGCACCTCTCCGCCCCGGTAGCGCGTAAGCATCTGGAACAGGTAGCGGGCTTCCGGATCCTCCAGGTACTTCAGGGCCTGTGCAATGTCTACGGCATACAGGTTTTGGAGCTGCTCCTCCAGGTAGTCCTCATCGGCCTGCTGGATCGCTTTCTGAAGTTGCTCTAGGTAGTTTTTATCCAGCGCTGCCTCCATGATCACATGTTATTCCGCATTGAGCAAAGGTACAGAAGCCAGCCTGCTATCCCTTGGAAAACGTGCCCGGCCATTCCTCAGCCTGCCCGATATAACGCGCCAGATCGCGGTAGGTGTGGGGAGCGATGGTCTCGGGGCGCTGGGCCAGGAGCTCAGCATCAAAAGCTGCTACATGGCTGCGGTAAGCCTTAAGGTTGTTGGATAGCTTCTTGCGGCGCTGCTGAAAGGCCTGCTTCACCACAGCCAGCATCCAATCGTACGGAACATCTGCTTCCTCGTTCAGGGGCTCCCGGATGCCCCTGACAACCGCTGAGTGAACCCGCGGAGGCGGAGAAAAAGCACCGGGCGGCAGCCGGAAGCAAAGCTTCACCTCATAGAAGGCCTGAAACATGATGCTCAGCAGGCCGTATTGCCGGTTGCACGGCTCAGCAATTAGCCGCTGCGCCACCTCGAGCTGGAAAGTCCCGGCAATTTCCGGTACCACTTGCCGCGACTCCACAGCTTTGAGGATGATCTGACTGGCGATGTTGTAAGGCAGGTTGCCCACCAGGCCGAAAGGCTGCCCACCCAGGAGCGTTTGAAAATCAAGTTTGAGAATGCTCTCCCTGAAAAGCCGCCCGTCCAGGCTCGGAAACGTCCGCAAAAGGAGCTGATGCCAGTGCTCGTCCACCTCGATCCCCCAAAGCCTTACCCGGTCCTGAAAAGCTTCCTGGAAAGCCTGGGTTAGCATCCCTTTCCCGGGGCCGACCTCTACCAGATCCCAGTACAGCTCACCCGGGTGTACCAGGACTTCAGCCACCTTGCGGGCGATGCCGGGATCTGTTATAAAGTGCTGTCCAAAGCGCTTTTTAACCTTGGGAGACGCCAAAATAAACCTCACCTTTGTTTAGCCAAGTCTAACGGGCCGTAACGTGTTTGGCTGCTGATCGGCAAACGCTCGTTACACCTGCAAAATAACAATGCTCCCGCAGACTTAGGCTCCCAATCCCTGAACCACGTGCCATGGTTAAGCAAGACCCGGATAACAACCCTGACCAGCAGAATGCCAATACGGCTTCTGCACCCGTCATTGGCGTCTCAATTGGCGATATCAATGGCATCAACTTCGAACTCATTCTCAAGACATTCAGTGATGAACGCGTACTTAATTACTGCACCCCCGTTATTTATGCCTCAACGCGGGTTGCTAACTACCATAAGAAAACATTAGGGTTCAACGATTTTCATCTCAATATCATTAAGTCAGCCGGAAAAGCCTCCGCTCAGAAAGTTAACCTTATCAACGTATGGGACGAAGAACCAAGGGTTCAGCTTGGCTATATCAAGGAAGAAGCGGGGGGCTACGCCATCAAATCGCTGGATACGGTCGTTCAGGACCTTCAGAACGGGCTTTTGGATGGGATGGTTACAGCTCCGCTGAGCAAGCATACGGTTGATGCCAGCGAAGGGAGGTTCTCAGGCCATACCGAGTACCTGCAGCGGCAGTTTAATACGCCGGATACCCTTATGCTCATGAACCACGAACAACTCAAGGTAGGCGTTGTCACGACCCACCTCCCGCTCAACGAAGTGCCTGATAACGTTACCCATGAAGGAATTGTGCGAAAAATCCAGCTGCTGCACAACAGCCTGGTTCAGGACTTCCGGCATGACAAACCCAGGATGGCGGTACTGGGGCTGAATCCGCATGCCGGGGATCAGGGACTTCTCGGGGATGAAGAGGACCGGGTGGTAGCACCGGCCATTGCTGAGGCATGGGAGAACAATTACCTGGCTTTTGGGCCCTATCCAGCTGATGGCTTTTTCGGTTCCCAGACCTTTCAATCCTTCGATGCTGTGCTGGCCCTCTACCATGATCAGGGGCTGATCCCTTTCAAGGCCCTGACCTTCGGGGAGGGTGTCAATTACACAGCGGGGCTTCCGGTAGTCCGTACCTCTCCCGATCACGGACCCGGTTATGCCCTGGCTGGTAAAAATCAGGCCGATGAGGGCTCCTTCCGGCAAGCCATATTCCAGGCTGTTCAGATCGCCCGTAACCGGAAGGAGTATGCTGACCTGACTGCTAATCCACTTGGCAATCGCATGACCCACCAGACCGAAAAGTCCTGACCCAGCTCGCACCTTTCCCTTTGCGGTCGTGTTCTGTAAAGGCTTTATGATGGAATAAAGCCTTGGTTTACGGATTTTGTTATTTTTGTTTCACGCAAAACAGAAGTGCAGTTGGCTGGCTTAGAGCAATTTGACATCCGGTTTGTGCACCTCAAGCCGGGTCAGTACCGCTATCAGTTTGATATTACCGATACCTTCTTTCAGGCTTTTGATTATTCCCTGATAGAGCAGGCCTCCCTTCAGGTTAACACACGGATGATAAAGGAAAATGAGAGTTTACTGCATTTCACCTTTTTCATTGAAGGGAGCCTGAACCTTGGGTGTGACCGGTGTCTTGATGCATTTGATATGCCTGTCCACCTTGAGGAGCAACTTATTGTCAAGGTTACAGAAGATGATTCCTCGGGCTCTGAGGGGGAAGATAAGGATGGCAACCTGATCTACATTCCACCGGAAGACATTGCCTTCAATGTGGCGAAGCCGATATTTGACTTCATCAACCTGGCAAAACCGATGAAGCCTACCTGCAGCGATGTTAACAAGGACTGCAACCCTGAGATGATGAACATCCTTAGCAGCATGCAGAAAGGCCCTAAATCAAAAGACAACGAGGCTGACATTGATCCTCGCTGGGAAGCTTTAAAGCAATTCAAAAATCAGCAAAACAATAACTAAATCATGGCAGTACCGAAGCGCAAAACATCCAGCTCAAAGCGCAACAAGCGCCGGACTAAGGTCAAGGATGCCCAGCCTCAGATAACCAATTGCCCGACCACCGGCGAACCTCACCTCTATCACCGCGCCTACTGGTATGAAAACAAGCTCTACTACAAGGGTAAGGTAATCATGGAAAAGTAAGCCCTATCCCCATTCTGCCTGCTTTTTCCCCTTTGAATGTCAAACCCTAACGACACCCACCGCACAGCATGAAAATCGGAATTGATATCATGGGGGGTGACTATGCTCCCGAAGCCCCCCTTAAGGGGATTGCCAATTTAGTAGATACCCTGCCTGAGGATACAGAACTTGTTTTAATCGGGGAAGAGCGCACCTTCGATGAGTATCGATCCATCCTTGATGCTGACCAACACCAGCAGCTTTCCGCAGTCACTACGAGCCAGGTGATCGAGATGGCGGAAAGCCCCACTAAGGCCTTTAGTGGAAAGCCGGATTCCAGCCTGGCCAAAGGACTGGAGCACCTTGCCGGCAATGAACTGGATGCCCTGATCAGCGCTGGTAATACCGGCGCAATGATGGTCGGTGCGCTTTACACAGTTAAAGCGGTAAGCGGTGTTATACGGCCTCCTTTGACCACACTGGTTCCTAAGCCGGATGGTAGTTACGGGATAATCCTGGATGTGGGGGCCAACCCGGACTGCAGGCCTGAGGTGCTGGAGCAGTTCGGGATTCTGGGCTCTATGTACCTTAAGAGCGTTTACAATTTTGAAAGTCCCAGAGTAGGGCTCCTGAACATTGGTACAGAACCGGAAAAGGGCAATGTTAACGCCCAGAACACCTATCGCCAGATTACTGAGCACGGAGCAGCCTCCATGAATTTCATCGGCAATGTAGAGGGGTATGACCTGTTTAAGGATAAGGCGGATGTCTATGTCTGCGATGGGTTTACCGGCAATATTGTCCTGAAATCCGCTGAAGGGATCTTTGAGCTGATACACCGCCGGGGTATTACCGATGAGTACTTCCAGCATTTTGATTTCGAAAACCACGGGGGCACCCCGATTCTGGGCGTGAACAAGCCTGTTATTGTAGGGCATGGGATCTCTACCCCCACTGCCTTTGAAAACATGGTAAAGCAAAGCCAGAAGGTTGTTCATTCCAACCTTGTGGATCACATTAAGCAGGCATTTGAATCCTGAACCTGATGGAAAACAAAACAGCAGCGATCACCGGAGTTGGCGCATGGCTCCCTGAAAACAAACTCACCAATGCTGATCTGGAGCAGATGGTGGAAACCAACGATGAGTGGATCCAGACCCGGACTGGCGTTCAGGAGCGCCGCATTCTGAAAGAACAAGAGCTGGGCACTTCCTACATGGCCGAAAAAGCGGTTAACGACCTGCTCAGGAAGACCAACACAGATCCGGAAGAGGTGGACTGCCTGATCTGCAGCACCGTTACCCCGGATATGCTATTCCCGGCAACCGCCAATATTATAACCGATAAGACCGGGCTGGTAAATGCCTTTGGTTTTGATGTGGAAGCAGCTTGCTCAGGCCTGCTGTACACGCTCTCTATCGGAGCCAAGTACATCGAATCAGGATTCTCTAAAAAAACCATCATTGTAGGAGCCGACAAGATGTCCTCGATTATTGATTACGAGGACCGCGCCACCTGCATTCTGTTCGGGGATGCCGGAACTGCTATGCTGCTGGAACCAAGCGAGGAGGGATATGGCTTTAAGGATGCCGTTTACCGGTCCGATGGGGCCGGCCGTAAGCACCTGCACATGAAAGCCGGGGGCTCCATCAATCCGCCATCGTGTGAAACAGTCAGAAGACGTGAACATTACGTCTACCAGGAGGGCAAACAGGTCTTCAAGGAAGCTGTACCGAAGATGGCAGAAGTATCCACCCAGGTTATGGAGCGCAACGGCCTGACAGCCTCCAACATCCAGTACTTCGTACCGCACCAGGCCAATAAGCGCATCATCGATGCGGCCGGCCAGCAAATCGGGCTGAGTGAAGACAAAGTGATGATGAATATTCAGCGCTACGGCAACACGACCAGTGCCACAATTCCCCTCTGCCTCTGGGAATGGGAAAATGAGCTAAAAGCTGGCGATAACCTCATCCTCTCAGCTTTTGGCGGGGGCTTTACCTGGGGGGCCGTCTACCTTCAGTGGGCGTACGGTTGAGCAGGACTGGCCTTTCTGTACCCATCAGTTAGCGAGCACCACATACCTTGCAGTAATAAAAGCGGAAGTTTCGTATGGCAACGACAGCTGATTTCAAGAACGGCATGTGCCTGGAGATTGATAATGAGTTATACCAAATCCTGGAATTTCTTCACAAAAAACCCGGGAAAGGTGCTGCCTTTGTCCGGACTAAGCTCAAAAACGTCCATGACGGGCGTGTTTTTGAAAAGACCTTCTCAGCTGGCGAGAAGGTAACAACGGCCCGTGTGGAAGAACGCTCCTTTCAGTTCCTTTACAGTGACGACACCGGGTATCACTTCATGAATGAGGAGAACTTCGAGCAGGTATCGCTTGAAAAGAGCCTGATTGACAATCCCGGGATGCTTAAAGAGGGGCTTTCAGTTACCATTGTTTACCACGATGAAACGGAAACCCCGATCAAGGTTAAGCTTCCGCAATTCATCGAAGCTGAGATCACCTATACGGAGCCGGGTGTAAAGGGTGATACCGCCACCAATACCCTGAAGCCCGCCACTATCGAAACGGGGGCTAGCGTCAATGTTCCCCTTTTTATCGAAACTGGTGAGCACATCAAGGTAGACACCCGCAGCAACAGCTATGTGGAGCGGATAAAGCAGAAATAAGGCCCTGCCACCGCTAATACCCGCCACTCCGGAGTTAACGCCCTTTGAGGCCCTGATCCCGAATCACAGCGGCTTTATTAGATTTGGCTGCTAATTGAAACTGACCTGTCAAAGCCTAAACAACACGCGCCATGGACCTGAAGCAAATCCAGGATCTGATTGAATTCGTTGCACAGAGTGGCGTAAGCGAAGTCAATCTGGAAAAGGATGACATCAAGCTCACCATTAAGACCCAACAGGAGTCGGAACAGGACTCATCCGCCGGCCCGCCCTCCGTGTATGCGCAGATGCTTCCGCCCCAGATGATGGCGGCTCAGCAACCCATGGCCCAGCCCATGCCTCAGCAGCAAGCAGCAGCCCCGCCCCAGCAACCTTCAGCGCCAGGCCAGCCGGCAGCTGAAGAACCTGCTGAAAAGCCCGCTGAGCCCGCCAGTGAAGAGATTGATGAATCTAAGTATGTGCCTATTCCCTCGCCCATGATCGGGACGTTCTACCGCTCCCCCAGCCCTGATAAAGAGCCCTTCGTAAAAGTCGGTGACAAGGTTGAGGCTGGCCAGCCCGTGTGCGTGGTTGAGGCGATGAAGCTTTTCAACGAGATCGAATCGGAAGTTTCCGGTAAGATCGTCAGGATTGAAGTAGAGAACGCAGCACCCGTTGAATACGACCAGACCCTGTTCCTGGTTGATCCGAACGGCTAAGCACTCCTTTCCGACCATTCAAGCCTAACAGCACTAACCTATGTTCCGAAAAATCCTGATAGCTAACCGGGGTGAGATTGCTCTGCGTGTGATCCGCTCATGCAGGGAAATGGGCATCCCTACCGTAGCTGTATATAGCCAGGCTGATAAAGAGAGCCTTCACGTTCGCTTTGCGGATGAGGCCGTTTGCATTGGCCCCTCCCAGAGTCACCAATCGTACCTTAAGATCCCGAACATCATCTCAGCCGCTGAGATCACCAACGCGGATGCCATCCATCCGGGTTATGGTTTCTTGTCTGAGCACGCCAAATTCTCTGAAACCTGTCAGCTTAACGGCATCAAGTTCATCGGTGCTACGGCTTCTATGATCAATGCCATGGGGGATAAGGCCAGCGCCATCGATACCATGAAAAAGGCCGGTGTTCCAACGGTACCGGGCTCTAATGGCCTGCTGAGCAGCGTAGATGAGGCTAAGCGTGTAGCCAGTAAAATCGGCTATCCGGTTATGCTAAAGGCCTCTGCCGGTGGTGGTGGCAAGGGAATGCGCATTGTTGAGACTGAAAGCGACATGCAGAAGCAGTGGGAAAGCGCCCGTCAGGAAGCGGGCTCCGCTTTCAGCAGTGAGGCCATCTACATGGAAAAATTCGTGGAGGAGCCGCGCCACGTTGAGATCCAGGTCATTGGCGACCAGTTCGGTACGATCAGTCACCTGTCAGAGCGGGACTGTACCATCCAGCGGCGGCATCAGAAGCTGATCGAGGAAACCCCCTCCCCGGCTATCACCCCTGAGCTACGGACCAAAATGGGCAATGCCGCTATCCGCGCGGCCAAGGCTGTTGACTACGAAGGGCTCGGAACTGTTGAGTTCCTGGTTGATAAGCACAAGAACTTCTACTTCATGGAGATGAACACCCGCATTCAGGTAGAGCATCCCATTACTGAAGAGGTTATCAATTACGACTTAGTCAAAGAACAGATCCAGGTTGCGGCTGGCATGCCGATTTCCGGTAAGAACCACCTCCCGGCCCGCTACGCTATTGAGTGCCGTATCAATGCAGAAGACCCGTACAAGGATTTCCGCCCCACACCGGGTAATATCAACAACCTGCACAAGCCCGGCGGGCATGGCGTCCGGGTGGATACGCACGTTTACGATGGTTATAAGATCCCGCCCTACTATGACTCTATGGTGGGCAAACTCATTACGGCCGGCCGTACACGGGAAGAGGCCATCGAGCGCATGAAGCGCTGCCTGGAGGAGTTTATCATTGACGGGGTTCCGACTACGATTCCCCTTCACCTGCAGGTACTGGATACCAAGGCTTTCCGGTCCGGTAATTTTACCACGAAATACATGGATAATTTCGAGATAGCCTGACCAGTACCGCAGGCCAATCCCCTGTAAGCCAGAACCCCCGAGCACAGCTCGGTTTTGGTTTCCAGCCTGAATCAGCTAAGTTTGCACTTACTTTCAGCCAAAGCTAAAAAGCATCTAAGCGTGGATTCATTAAGCTACAAGACCTCATTTGCTAATAAAGATTCCGTTAACCACAACTGGTATTTAGTAGATGCGGAAGACAAAGTGGTAGGCCGGCTGGCATCCGAAATTGCCCGGCTTATCCGCGGTAAGCACAAGCCTGATTTCACTCCGCACGTGAACTGCGGGGATAAGGTTGTTGTGATCAATGCCGATAAGGTTCGCTTTACGGGCAATAAGTTTGAGCAAAAGATCTACCGGTCTTACTCCGGCTACCCCAGCGGCCAGAAGGAAAAGACTCCCCGTGAGTTTCACGAGTATAAGCCAAATGAAATCCTGCGTAAGGCTGTCCTCGGGATGCTTCCCAAGAATAAGCTACAAAAGCGCTTCATGAACAACCTGTTCCTGTACGCAGGGCCTGAGCATCAGCAAGAAGCGCAGCAGCCCGAAAAAATTGACCTCTAAACCAACAATACCATGGAATACACCATAGCCACCGGCCGGCGGAAAACAGCCATTGCACGGGTCTACCTCTCCGGCGGGTCAGGGAATATTACCATTAATGGAAAGCATTACGAGGAGTATTTTACCCACCTTCCCTACCAGGTAATGATAGCTGAAAGCTTTCGCCTTTCAGAAGTTGAAGGGCAGTATGATGTTAAGGTCAATGTAATTGGCGGGGGGCTATCCAGTCAGGCTGAAGCAATCCGGCATGGCATTGCCCAGGCCCTGGTAAAGGAGAGCGAAGACTTTAAAAAGCCGCTGAAGGATGCAGGCTTTGTAAGCCGGGATGACCGCATGAAGGAGCGGAAAAAAGCTGGTTTGAAAAAGGCCCGTAAGCGGAGCCAGTACAGAAAGCGTTAAAGATATTTAATACCCTATGGCGGAAGAGACTAAGATTGAACACCTGTTGGAGGTTGGCGCTCACTTCGGGCATCTGCGCAGCAAGTGGAACCCGAATATGGCTCCCTACATCTTCATGGAGCGGAATGGAATCCACATCGTGGACCTTAATAAGACCCAGCGCAAGCTGGAGGAGGCATGCAATGCTGCTCACAGCCTGGCAGCTTCCGGCAAGAAGATCATGTATGTAGCCACCAAGAAGCAGGCTAAGGATATCGTGACCGAGCAGGCCAAGCGCGTGAACATGCCCTATGTTACGCAGCGCTGGCTCGGAGGCATGCTTACCAATTTTGCTACGGTACGCAAGTCCATCAAGAAGATGAGCAACATCGACCAGATGTTTAACGATGGCACTACTGACAAGATGGCTAAGCGGGAACGGCTGGCCCTGCAGCGCGAGCGCGAGAAGCTGGAGAGCGTGCTGGGTGGCATTACAGATCTCAATCGTCCGCCAGCCGCTGTTTTCATTGTTGATATTGTGAAGGAGCATATTGCCATGGCAGAGGCCAACAAGCTGGAAATGACCTCTTTTGCCATTACCGATACCAATGCCAACCCGGAAAACCCTACTTTCCCCGTACCGGCGAATGATGATGCTTCTAAGTCCATCGCTCTCATTACCGAAAAGTTTACGGATGCTGTAGAAGCTGGACTAAGAGAGCGCGAGGAGCAAAAGAAAGCCAAGGAGAAGGAAAAAGCCGAGGCCGAAGCTAAGAAAGCCGATCAGGAAGGAGAAGCTAGTGAAGAGGCAGATACGGGTAAGGAACAATCTGAGTAACTCAAACGAAAATCAACCAAACGAGCATGGCCACTATATCCGCAAGTGACGTCAATAAACTCCGCCAGCAAACCGGTGCTGGTATGATGGACTGCAAAAAAGCTTTGGAGGAGTCCAACGGTGATTTTGACGAAGCCATTACCTACCTGAGAAAACAAGGAGCAAAAGTTTCCAGCAAGCGTGCTGATAAAGAAGCCAACGAAGGACGTGTAGAGGCGCTTACCAACGATGACAAAACAGCTGGCGTGATCCTCTCAGCCAATTGCGAAACTGACTTTGTGGCTAAAAACGAAGACTTCACAGCCTTCGTGCAGAAAGCAGCTAAAGCTGCACTGGATCACAAACCCGCGGATATTACCGCTCTCGGTGAGGTGACAGTAGATGATACCACCGTAAATACCCTTTTGGAAGACCAAATGGCGAAAATCGGGGAAAAGCTAACCTTCTCTTCCTATTATTACCTCGAAGGTGGCTATGTTGTAGGGTATAACCACTTCGGTAATCAGATTGGCGTTCTGGTCGCTTTCAATAAAGGAGGTGATCACATTGCCCAGGCTGCTCAGGACATTGCTATGCAGATAGCCGCTATGGGCGCTATGGCTGTAACCCGTGATGGTATTCCCACAGATGCGGTTAACCAAGAGCTGGAAGTAGCAAAGGATCAGGCACGGCAGGAAGGAAAACCTGACCATATTGTCGATAAGATTGCTGAGGGTAAGCTCAACAAGTTCTACAAAGAGCACTCCCTGCTTGAGCAGGAATTTGTTAAGGACTCCGACAAGACCGTTAAAGACTTCCTTGCCGAAGTTGATAGCGAGCTTGAGGTGAAAGACTTCAAGCGAATAGCAATCGGGGGTAACTAAATAAAAAAAGCGGCTTTTGCGAAAGCCGCTTTTTTTTGGTCTTGCATTGGTGAATTATACCTCATTCTCGGCTAAGCTAAAGCGTTAAAAGCTCTATGGGATACAAGCGTGTTCTACTGAAACTCAGCGGTGAATCCCTGATGGGGGACAAAGCCTATGGGATCAACGGGTACACCCTCTCTCATTATGCTCACGAAATCAAGCAGGTTGTGGATGCCGGCTATGAAGTAGGCGTTGTCATTGGCGGGGGGAATATTTTCCGTGGGCTCGAAGGCTCGCAGGATGGCTTTATGGACCGGGCACAGGGTGACTACATGGGCATGATGGCCACCGTGATCAATGGTATGGCCCTCCAATCCGCCATGGAGTCGATCGGCCTGCAGACGCGCCTGCAATCCGCCATCAAGATGGAAGAGATTTGCGAGCCCTACATCCGCAGGCGGGCTATCCGCCACCTTGAAAAAGGCCGCGTGGTCATTTTTGCAGCCGGCACCGGGAATGCCTATTTCACCACCGATACCGCTGCAGTGCTCCGGGCGATTGAGGTCAATGCCGATGCTATCCTAAAAGGTACCCGCGTGGATGGGATCTACTCCGCAGATCCCGAGCAGAGCACTAACGCGGAACGCTTTAACCATATAACCTTTGAGGAGGTTTACCGGCAAAATCTCAACGTCATGGACATGACGGCTTTTACGCTCTGTCATGAGAACAAACTTCCCATAGTGGTATTCGATATTATAAGCTCCGGGAACTTCCTGAAAGTGGTTCAGGAGGAGTCAGTGGGTACCCTGGTAGAGTAATAATGGGCTGCTGGTAGCTATGGTATCCCCATGCTAACGGTAAAAGAGCCGCTTCAGGATCTGATAACTTTCATCGTTGTATTGGTCAATTAGTTGATCGTCTTCATGGCCAATATTGCTCCCCAGCAAGTGCGCTACGGGCCGCATGGAGGGTATATACGTCATGAACAACCGAATCATGCCCATTACCGGCAGTGCGACAATCAACCCGATCAAGCCCCAAATAGCACCAAAAACAAACAAGGCGATGATGGCGGCTAACGGGTTTAGTTTTACTTGGGAGCCGATGACACGTGGAGTAATTAAATTGCCCTCTAATTGCTGAACAGCCACATATAAAACCACTACCATTACGGGCTGCCAAACCGTGCTGAGGTTTATGAGCGCATAAAGGAAGGGTAATAAGCCTCCTAAAAACGTTCCGATGTAGGGGATGATAGCCAGAAAGGCTGCTAAAAAGCCCCAGAGCAGGGGATAAGGAATGCCAATAAGCCATAGTCCTGTAGAGTTCAGTATGGCTAGTATCAGAATGACAATCCCTAACCCATAGATGTATCCCTGCGCAATGCTCAGAACCTGCCGGATGAGCTGCGTAACCTTTTCCCGCTTATCTCCACTAACCTGAATAAGCAGAAATTGCCGAAAAGCCGAACGGTATAGCAAAAGCAGGAAACTGTAAATGGGCAGAAGGCCTATGGTGGTTAAAAGGATGGATGGAACGTTAAAACTACCGGCTAATTGATCAAAAGCCTGACCACTGATGGTGGTGGTCCAGGATTTTGCTGTTTCAGCATCAAGGTTAAAGGTTACGGCTACCCACTGTACGACAGCATCTATGAGGTTTGGTATCACTTCCAGCAAGCGATCCAATTCCCCGAAGAAGACAGAGACCTGTTGTGAGAAGAAGTAGAACAGGCCTAAAAAAGCACCAAACACCAATAGCTCGCTTAAAAGGATGGCTACGATCCGGCTTTTTACCAGGCCTTCAAGCCAGCGGCAGAGCGGATAAAGGATCATGGCGAAGAAAACACCAGCTGTAAGCGGTATTAAAATACCCCGGCCAATAACCATGAGGTAACCCATAAGCGTTAAACTTACCAGGAGGTAGGTTAGCGTAGAAAGCTTTATCCGCTTAATGTCCATATCCGATAGCTTACCTTGCAGACCGTATTATTGGCAAAAATAGCGGGTTTTCAGGGCTGCATCAGGCCTTTATCGTAAAAAGCAGGATTATTGGATGAATGGGCTGCCGACCATAGCGGGGCGGCAGCCCGCTGTTTGCCAGCCCTTTCATCCTTTGCGCCCCATTTAGTGAGCATGCCCTCCTCCGGCTCCCTCCATCATCGCTCTTAGCAGGTAATGGGCATTATGGGTCACTACGGTGGCATTATCCGGCAGTGATCGGCTCATACTGATAGCTGTAAATTCCCCCTGTCGTGGTCCTGCTTTCACCGGCATCCGGTTGAAGTGTAGCGTGTCCCTTCCGGCTTCCGTTGTGTAGAAGATGTACTGCTCCTGCTTATGACGAACAGTGCCGGTGTTGGGCAGCGCATTGCCCTCCTGCTGATCGGTTACTACCTGGCATTGCATGTACATTCCCGGCTTAAAGGAAGCGGGGATGGTATCCAGGCTGGCAAAGGCGGTAACAGCCTGCTGTTGATCACTCATGCCATGGTTAATCCCCACAACCTCGCCTTTCAGGGGAGGCTGATCGGGCTCCACCCGCCTGGCGTAGACTGGCTGCCCAACCTCAATAGCTGCCAGGTCCTTTTCGTAGATCATCATTTTAACCCTCAGGTGCTGCCGCTCCAGAATGGTGAACAGCGTACTGCGGGGCTCCAGGTACTGACCGATCCGGACCTTTACCTTCTGAACAATGCCTTTGATAGGAGCCCGGAGCGGAACAGTTTCCCGTATCTGGCCGGAATCGCCAAGGTCATCTGGGTTCAGGTTCAGCATCCGTAGCTGAGCAGCATAGTTAGCTACCCGGCTTTGCTGAGCATGATAGTCCGCCCTGGCCTGCTGAAGCTCTTGCTCAGCCCCTACCTCTCCTTCATAAAGGGTCTTTTTCCGGCTGTACTGCGCCTTGAGGAACGTTAGCCGGGTCTTAGCAGTCAGGTACTGCTGCTGTACATCAATGAAAGACGGGTCCCTTAGCTGAGCCAGGATCTGCCCTTGCTGTACGCGCTCACCCGGCCTTACGCTGATGCTTGTTACCTGCCCGCCCTTAACAGCATTCACACTGGCGCGGTGCTGGGAAGGTAGGATGATCTGGCCGGTAGTCTGGACGGTTTTATCCAGGTTCATGGCCTTCGGCTGGCCCAGGCGTATATCAGCCTGTGCCATTTGGGTTTTTGTCAGGTGCACACCTTGCTCCTCCCCGTGGCCATGCTCATCGTGGTGTTCCTCGTGAGCATGGCTATCCGCATGATCGTGGGACTCCTGGCTTGTGCCGCTGCTGCACCCAGCCCCGACAGCCGCTATAAGGGCTGTGATTGCGATTAAACGATAAGATTGAAACATAAGCAATACAGTCATTTAGCTATTGTTGTCCGATAAGGTAGCTCAGGCGTATCACCGCCTGGTTGTACTGATTCAGGGTTTTGAGGTATTCCACCTGTATACGAAGGGCCTGCCGGGTGTACTGGGCGTATACCGGGTAAGTGATGGCCCCTTGCTCGTACTGCTGGCCGGCTGTGCTCAGGAGCTGCTCTGCCTGCTGCAGCCGCTGCTCCTGGTAAAAGGCCAGTTGTTTCTGATACTGGCGCACCTGAATCCGCTGCTGCCGGATCCGCGATTGGGTTTCGTTGGCCAGATTGGCCAGCCGGGCTTCCTGCCTGGCTATCTGGATCTCAGCCGCTTCATTGCGGCTATCGTAGGACCAAAAAGCCAAGGGAACGCGTAACCCGGCCATGAAGCCATAAAAACCGGACTGCCTATTTACTGTCTGAGCGCGATAGGTAAGGCTAAGGGCCGGCCATAGTTCTGCTCTTTGCCGCTCGTAGGCTGCCTGTGCTTTGTTGACGGCCTGCTCCTTTACCTGGATCCGGGGGTTTTGCTCCAGCGCTGCACTGTCAGGCAACCCGGGCGCTGGCAGAGGCTTAGGTTCCTGGTCAGCCAGCACCAGGGTATCGCTGGTGTTAACGGCCTGCTGCAACTGCTGATGGTAGACCTGCAGATCAGACCGGGCCTGATTCAGCTTGACCCGCAATTGCTGGTAGCGGGTTTCAGAGGCCAGCTGTTCCAGCTTACCAGTTTCACCTGTTTCATACCGGATGTCAGCAGCTTTTTGGTAATTGGCAAAAACCGAGTCCAGCCGTTGGTAGAGGCTGAGGCGGGCATAGCCATACTGCAGCTGGTAATAGGCCTGCCTGACCTGCTTGACCTGCTGCTGTCGGACCTGGCTTTGCTGCCGGTTGGCCAGCGACAAGCGCTCATTCTGAAGTTGACTGGCCTTCTGGTAAACCATAGGCAGGCTCAGGCGCTGACTGGCACCTATGGAATTGATCGCGCGCGGGGCGTTCAGCCTTGCTTCTTCCTGAGCGATAAAGATCCGCGTCTTAGGCGGGTCAAAGGTGGCGCCCTGCAAGGCCTCCTGCCGCTGCACGCTGTACTTCTGCTCCTGGATAGCCGGGTGATTCGCCATGGCCTTATCGATCGCCTGATCCAGGGTTATGGGGTCAGGAGCTTCCTGCGCCTGCGCTGATCCCGGTATCAGGAACAAGAACGGTAGTACTACCAATGAGGCACCAGCTCCGGCCCGGGCAGGCCCTGCAGATGAGTGCTTACCTTTTCCTTCCAGCAAGGTGTAAATAACTGGTAGTACTACCATGGTCAGCAGGAAAGCTGTGGTAAGGCCCCCGATCACCACGGTGGCCAGGGGCCGCTGCACCTCAGCCCCGGTAGAGGCTGAAATGGCCATGGGCAGGAAGCCCAGCGCATCCGTAGAGGCGGTGAGTAACACTGGCCGCAGACGCATGCGCGTCCCCTTGATCACCCGGCGGAACTTATTGGTGGTACCGCTGGCTTTGAGCTCGTTGAAAAAGCTGACCAGGACAATCCCATTTAGCACCGCTATCCCCGAGAGCGCTATAAAACCCACTGCCGCCGAAATGCTAAACGGCATACCCCGAAGGTAGAGAGCGAACACCCCACCAATGGCCGCCAGCGGAATAGCGGCAAACACCATCAGGCTCTGTTTGATGGAATTGAAGGTGATGAACAGCAGTAGCAGAATCAGACCAAGGGCCAGCGGTACTACCACCAGAAGCCGCTGCTGAGCTTGCTGGAGGTTCTCAAAATCGCCACCATAAGTGGTATAATAGCCCGGAGGCAGGGCCAGCTCCTGATCCAGCTTCTGCCGGATCGCTTCGATCAGGGAGGCCACATCCCGTTCACCGGTATTGACCCCCACCACGATCCGGCGTTGTATCTGCTCTCGTGATATCTGGGCAGGGCCGGTTTCATAGTTGATCGCTGCTATAGCACTCAGCGGTACCTGGTTGCCCTGGTTGGTTTCTACCTGCAGGTTGCGGATGTCATGGATTGACTGCCGCTCCTGCTCCTGCAGCCGCAGGGTCATGTCATAGCGGCGCTGCCCTTCGTAGATCATACCAGCTGACGCCCCCGAGAAGGCTGTACTCAGCGCACGGTTGGCCTGCTGGATGCTGATGCCGTACTTACCCATACGCTGCCGCTGATAATCCACGACCATCTGCGGGAGGCCGGTTACTTTCTCAACCTTTATGCTCTGGATGCCCTTTACTTCCTGCAGCAGCGTTTCTACCCGGTCGCCCTTTTGCTGAAGGATGTTCAGGTCGTCCCCGAAGATCTTAATGGCAATATCCGAGCGGACCCCGGACTGAAACTGGCTAACCAGCATTTCTATGGGTTGCGAGAAGGAATAGGTCACCCCGGGAATCACCTGCAGCTCCTCGCGCATCTGCTTCAGCAGCGCTGCTTTATCAGCAGCTCTCGTCCACTGGTCATCAGCATGCAGGGAAACGAACATATCGGTCATCTCGAGGGACATCGGGTCGGCCGGGATCTCCCCGGTGCCTGACCGGCTGACTACCTGATCGACCTCATCCGGAAATTTCTCCAGCAGGATCTTTTCGATCTGGGTGTTAGTCTTCACGGTCTGCTTAAGTGAAGTGCCGGGCTGAAGGATGGGGTGAATGACGATAGACCCCTCATCCAGCTGCGGCAGGAACACAGCCCCCATGCGGAAGAAAATCACCAGCGTGATGATCAGCAAGCCTGAGGCTGAGCCCAGAACCGCGTAGCGGTAACGCAGCGCTCCTCTGATGACCGGCTGGTAAACCCGGTCTATGGCATCGATCAGCCGATTAGAAAGCCCTCCCTCCTGCCGGGCTCCTGGTTTGATCAGCAGCGAGGCCATCATCGGGACGTAGGTCAGGCAGAGGATCATGGCCCCGATCAGCGCAAAGCCGAAGGTGAGCGCCATCGGCCGGAACATTTTGCCCTCAGCCCCGGTCAGGGTCAGGATGGGAACAAAAACAATGAGAATGATAACCTGCCCGAAGAAAGCCGTGCGCATCATCCGGCTGGAGGAATCAACCGTCAGCTGATCCAGCGCCTGCTGACGCTCCCTGCCAAATAACCCCCTGAGCTGATCACTTTTGATGTAAAGCTGGTAGACCACGAATTCAACAATGATGACGGCCCCGTCCACAATGATCCCAAAATCAATAGCCCCGAGGCTCATCAGGTTGGCATTGATGGAAAAGACCTTCATCATGAGAAGGGCAAACAGCATTGATAGCGGGATAACAGACGCCACAATCAGCCCGGATCGCCAGTTGCCCAAAAGCAGCAGCAGAACCAGGATAACAATCAGCCCTCCGAGGGCCAGGTTTTCCGATACGGTGGTGGTAGTGGCCGTGATCAGGTTACTCCGGTCAATGAAGGGCTTTATTTTAACGCCTTCCGGCAGGGTCTTTTTCACCTCGGCCATCCGGTCCTTCACCCGCTGGATCACCTGCCATGAATTAGCGCCTTTCAGCATCATCGCCTGCCCGGCCACCACTTCGCCTTTCCCATTGTGCGTAGTGGCCCCGAGCCGTGTGGCGTGCCCGTACTGCACCTTGGCCAGATCGCGGATAAAGACCGGATACCCATCCTCGGTAGTCACCTGGATATTGCGGATGTCTTTCAGGGACTTGACCAGGCCTTCTCCCCGGATATAGTAGGCGCGCGATTCCTTCTGGATGTAGCTACCGCCAGCGTTAGCGTTGTTTTCCTGCAGGGCCTCGTAGACCTCCGAAATGGTAATGTCCAGGCTTTTGAGCCTGGTTGGGTCCACAGCCACTTCGTATTGCTTGAGGTAGCCACCCCAGCTATTGATCTCCACGACCCCTTCAATCCCGGCCATCTGGCGTTTGACGATCCAGTCCTGAATTGAGCGAAGCTCGCGGGTGGAATAAGCCGAATCATAGCCTTTCTCGGTGGTCACCACCCATTGGTAGATCTCGCCCAGCCCCGAGATGATCGGTCCCATTCTGGGCTGGCCCAGGCCCTCTGGTATTTGCTCGGATGCCGTTTTGATCTTTTCCTGGATCAGTTGCCGCGGAAGGTACTTACCCATGTCATCCTTGAAGATGACAGTGACTACCGAAAGGCCGAACTTGGAGACCGACCGGATGTGCTTAACACCCGGCAGGTTGGCCATTTCCTGCTCTACCGGATAGGTGATCAATTGCTCAACCTCCTTGGTGGCTAAGTCCGGTGAAACGGTGATCACGCGCACCTGGTTATTGGAGGAATCAGGAATGGAGTTGATCGGAAGGGTTCTGAGCGAATAAATGCCGGCAATCACAAGCCCAAAGACAAACAGACCAATGACAATCTTATTGGTCACAGAAAATTGAATAATACTTCGAATCATACGTTTAGCTATAGCTTCTTTTGATAACTCATATGCACCTGCAGTCATCCATAGCTACCCCAGTAACCATAGCATCACTGCCAGGTAATGATCAACATGGATTCCCGGCGTATCCGGATGGATACACCCCGGGCACAAGTCGTAAGAAGCTAAGCTTTGGGCGGGTGCCAGCTACCCCAGTTCGCGTTCCGGCAGGCTTTCTCCTGCGCAGGGTAGGCATTTTTCAGGGTCAGGGGCGCCCTGATCGGGAGGTGAGCTTCGGCTGTTTTCATGCTGTACACCTTGCACAGGCAGCAGCAATCATTCTGGCCGAAGTGTCCGTGACTAGCCTTTGATTCCTTTTTGTAGGAGCGGTGATGGCTTATCAGGGATAAACCATCGGCTTCAGTAACCGCTGATCGATCCCCCGTAGGCTCATCATAAGGGCAGGCGCTAGCTGTTGTGCTGAGCATGCCCATCAGCAGTAGCCAAATCGTGAAACAAAAGCGAAAACAACGGTTCATGACCTGATAAGCGTTACGAGGATTCGATTGCTATCCGGATTAACTACGGGATTGACATTACGGTTTCAATAACCATGAATGAAACGGAATTTATCACCATTCCAAACAGTGCCGGCGGCTTATCAACCAGAAGCAGGGGTTAAAGCAGACCACTGCTGCCATCCACCCGGGTAATAGCCAAAATCAAATGTTCCGGGATGCAGAATTTCAGCCAGGATGCGTACACTATCCACTAAGCGCGGCCCGGGCCGGTTAAAGTACTGATGGCCATCGGCCAGGTAAACTTCATTGTTCCGGACCGCCGTTAGCGTCTCCCATTCAGGCGCGTTGGTTAGGGTAGGCATCTCCGCGATCGTCTGCTGCATGTCAAAGCCGCAGGGGATGACCACAATTTTATCCGGATCAGCCTCAAGCACTGCACTCAGGCTACTCATGGGCGAATGCGCACCCTCATCGGTAAACAGATTGATACCACCAGCGTAGCTAACCAGCCTTGGCATCCAGTTACCGGCATACATGACCGGATCGATCCATTCGATCAGGGCCGTACGGGGTTGATGCGGCATGTTAGTCGCCTGCTGGGCGATGGTATCGATCTCACCCTGCAATTGTTGGGTCAGCGCCTTGCTTAGCGCTGCCTGACTAAGGGCATCTCCTATTCGGTGGATGTCTTCCCAGACGTCCTGCAGGTAATTGGGTGAAAGCGCAACCACCCGTGGCTGGTAATCCAGATGAGCACTGACCGCTGCGTCCACGTCCTTCGGGCTGGCCGCACACAGCTCACACTGCATCTGGGTAATGATCAGGTCGGGCTGGAGGGCCCTTAGTTGTTCGCCATCCACCTCGTAGACCGAAAGCCCTTGCTGAACAAGGTTCTGCACATTGGCATCAATGGTTTTGCTGGGGCCTTCCGGCATGACCTTCGGCTTTGTGCAGACCGGCAAGTCCTGGATTTCCGCTGGATAGTCGCACTCATGGGAGCGGCCTACCAGCTGATGCCCATAGCCCAGGGCATAGACAATCTCCGTAGCATTGGGTAGAAGCGAGACGATCTTCATAAAAACAGGGTTTTCTGCCTCATAGCTGCTCTTTTGAGAAATGTTTCTCAACCAGAGCAGTAAAGTTCTCCACCGTTAAGGGTTTGGTCACGTAATCCCGAACTTCGGGCTCAGCCTCAGCCTTTTCAGCATCTGCTTCATAGACCGAGGAGGAAAGGATGGCTATTACAGGAGGAAAGGCGAACTGATCCTTGTAGGAGCGGTAGTACTGCAGAAACTCCCAGCCATTCATGTAAGGCATACTGATATCCAGCAGGATAAGCTCAGGGAGGTTCGCGGGTTCCTGCTCCACAATACGCTGCAGGTAAGCTAAAGCCTCAGAACCGCTCTGAATGGCAGTGACCTCTTCAGTGATGTTAGCAGTGCTGATCACTTTTTTGCAAATGAAGTTATTGATCTCATCATCATCGATGATGAGCACATGCTGAAGGTTTTTTGCCATAGGTTTCAAAGACGGTCCCAAGTCTTTACTCCCACTAGATAGAAATCTGTTTAAGGTGATTAGCCATTCTGCTTCTCAGCCCGCTTCCGCTCGCTTTCGGTCAGGTGGGTCTTGCGGAGCCGAAGACTTTTTGGTGTAACTTCCACGAATTCATCCTTAGCTATAAATTCCATGCACTCTTCCAGGGAAAAGCGCACGGGCGGGGCAATCTTCATTTTCTCATCCGCTGTAGCTGAGCGGACGTTAGTGAGCTTTTTGGTTTTTGTCACTTTAACCTCAAGGTCGTTTTCCTTACCGTGCTCGCCTACCACCTGCCCGGCATAGACCTCGTCATTAGGCTCTACGAAGAATTTCCCCCGGTCCTGGAGCTTATCCAGTGAATAAGCCACCACCGTACCGGTTTCCATAGCGATCATAGCTCCGGCTACTCGTCCGGGAATATCGCCTTTCCAGGGTTCATAACCCTTGAAGCGGTTGTTCATGATAGCCTCTCCGGCTGTTACGTTCAGTACCTGCGTGCGCAGGCCGATCAGCCCGCGGGCCGGGATTTCCATTTCCAGCTGAGTGCGGTCGCCCTTCGGGTGCATTTCCAGCAGATGCCCCTGCCGCTGGCTTACCAGCTCAATGATCTTACCAGAGGTGCTTTCCGGTGATTCTACACTCAGGTATTCAATGGGCTCATGGGTTTTGCCCTCTACTTCCTTAGTAAGCACGCGGGGCTGCCCTACCTGCAGCTCGTAGCCTTCCCGGCGCATGGTTTCGATCAGCACAGCCAGGTGCATAACGCCCCGGCCATACACCATGAAAGCATCGGCACTATCGGTTTCCTCGACCCGCAGGGCCAGGTTCCGCTCTACTTCTTTAAAAAGCCGGTCGCGGATCTGCCGGGACGTTACATAGTCGCCTTCCCGGCCGAAGAATGGAGAGTCGTTAATCGTAAAAACCAGGCCCATAGTGGGCTCATCCACCGCAATGGGCTTCAGGCCTTCCGGGTTTTCCGGGTCTGCGATGGTATCCCCGATCTCAAAGCCCCTAACACCGCTGAAAGCGCACAGATCTCCGGCATGCACTTCTTCCGTCTTTACCTTACCCAGGCCTTCGAAGGTGTAGAGCTCTTTGATCTTACCCTTTTCCACCGATCCATCTTTGCGGACCAGGGCTACTTGCTGCCCGTTCCGCAGGGTACCACTGTTGATCCGGCCAATGGCGATCCGCCCGATGAAAGAGGAGTAATCCAGAGAGGTGATCTGCATCTGGAGCGATCCTTCTTCAGAAACCGGGGCCGGCACATACTCCAGGATGTAGTTTAGCAGGGCTGAAACATCGGAAGTCGGGTTTTCCCAGTCTTCGCCCATCCAGCCTTCTTTGGACGAGCCGTACAGCACCGGAAAGTCCAGTTGCTCTTCCGTAGCCCCGAGGTTGAACATCAGATCGAACACCTCTTCCATAACCTCACCGGGCCGGCAATTGGGCTTATCCACCTTGTTTACAACAAGCACCGGCCGAAGGCCGAGTTGCAGGGCTTTTTCCAGCACATAGCGGGTCTGGGGCATAGCGCCTTCCAGGGCATCCACCAGTACCAGCGCCCCGTCTGCCATGTTCAGCACGCGCTCCACTTCCCCGCCAAAATCCGCGTGGCCGGGCGTATCGATGATGTTGATCTTGGTTTGCTTGTAGGTGACCGACACATTCTTGGAAAGAATGGTGATCCCGCGTTCTTTCTCCAGGTCGTTGTTATCGAGGATCAGTTCCTGCGGTTCTTCATGGTCGCCAAAGAGCTTACTCTGATGCAGGATATTGTCAACCAGGGTTGTCTTGCCGTGGTCTACGTGAGCTATGATAGCAATGTTTCTAAGTTCCGGCATTCTCTGCGTGTGTTGAGCACCTTTATTTATTGAGGATACAAAGGTAACATTTTGCCCTTCACTCATTGTTTAGACATAAACCCGGGCGAGATCAGCTAACGAGGCTTCCAGCAACCCTTAACAGAAGCTGCTCAATAAGTCACAGCCCCCTGATACCGCGGATCAGGACGAAGTGAGAGCACCGGGACCGGTGAGTGGTTCACCATCTGCTGGGCAAAGGCCCCCATGATCAGGTTGCTGGGATTGACCTCCTGCTCTGTCATAATGGCTATCAGATCTCCATTATTCTGCTGAGCATAATCCAGCGTGATCTCGGTGATGTTTTTTCCGAACAGCATGTCATGCTTAGTCGGCACCTCGTGCTCTTCCATGAAATCCAGCACCTGATTTGTGTACTGCCGCATGTACATAACCGTCTCCTCATCGCTATCCGTACAAACACCTATAACATGAACCGTGGCCCCGAACCGGTTAGCAAATTCAGCTGTGAAGGGCACTTTCTGTCGTGTATGATCAGACTGATCAATAGGCAGGATGATGTTCCGGAATTCCGGTTGCTGAAAAGATTCCCGTAAGGTGATAACCGGGCAGGGCGCTGCACTTACTGTTTTGTAGGCATTCCCGCCGATCCAGAATTCCTCAAAGCCCGAGTGGCCGTGCGTTCCCATGATCATAATCTCGGCCATCACTTGCTGAGCTATCTGCACCAGGTTTTTGTAGATCGCGCCCTCGCCTTCGTAGAAGGCGAAATCGTAATTATACTGGGTCTTGAGGTGCTGCAGCTTATGGTATACTTCATCATTCAGCTGCTTTTTTTCGCTCTCACTACCCAAAAAGGATTTGAAAAAGTTAGAGGGCTTGATATAAGCCAGCGCCACGTCATCGCCCAGCTTATCCCTCATGTTCATGACGCGGTCCAGGGCGTTGAGCGAGTGCTCCGAGAAGTCGATCGGTACCAGTACCGTGCTCATAAGCATGCGTTTTGGCTTTAATATAGCAATTTAAGAACTATAAAGCTTACACCAGTTATTTATTTAAGAGACTAGATACCACATGTTATAACCCCTGTGCTGGTATACTTCCGCTGTTACTGCTTGATGATTTTCCGCGTTCTTTCAATAGAGCCCTCCTGCTGGACCTGGAGCACGTACATGCCGGGTGGAAGGCTGCTTACATCAAGGGCAAAACGGCCCTTTACCCTTCGCTGGCGCAGGCGCTTACCAGTAATGCTCTTGAGCAATAGCTGATGCTGTTCAGGGCTTTCCAGCTCTCCCCTCAGCCGCTTGCGTACAGGGTTCGGGTAAATGGTCAGCTCAGGCTGCTGGCGGCTGGCCAGCCTGGTTGTATCAGCTGTCCGTGGTCGGGGCTGAAGGGGCTTTCCGAAAACGGGCAGGGATAGCGCAGTCTGCTGGCTCGATCCCGCATAAACAGTGTTCTCCAGCACTTTAGGTTCAGTGTAGCCGGACGGATGCTGAGCCAGCGCTCCGCTAGCCGGATTCCAGCGGAAGAAGCTATCAGGATTAAGTGGCAGCCCGGGTGAGGTCTGGTACTTGGGAAAATTACTGCTGGTGATGACCACCTTTAGCCGGTGGCTGTCGGCAAAGGTATAACCAATGGGCAGCAGGTTGAAAGTCAGCTCATATTGCTGATTGACCCTGAGGTTACGGAAAGCTGTGGTATCTGCCGCAAAAGGCGGCTGATGATCAAGGGCCGGATCATCAGCCCGCTTTGCAGCATGGTTACGGGCGTGGGCATTGACGGCTCCTTCTGTGACCAGGATCTCCCGGCCATCCGGGTACACATCCAGCACCCGCACAAAAAAGTGGGTATTGGTCAGGGTCTCCTGAAAAGTGCTGTCATCATAGGTTGTGCTGATATGCATGCGCATCTTCGGAGTGCCAAGGATGGAGAGGGAATCCTCAATCGCTTTGGTCTGCCATTTCAGGCTGTTAGCTGCCGGCATGGTGCTGCCCTCAAAAGGTTTTAGGTTTTTCGGCCCCTGATTCAGCTCACCGTTTTTCCGGAGCACGAGGTTGTTGCCACCGATGGTTTCAAGCGGCTCAGAAGGATCGTGGCGATAGGTGGCTGAATCTGCCCTGGACGGCTCTTCAGCTCCTAACTGCGCCCCACCCTGCCAGTAGAGCTGCTGCTGGGTAAGCGCCTGCTGCTGAACCGGGAAGGTATCAGCGCCCAGCCAGTAGTTGCCATACTGCTTACTCCCATCCGGCCCGGCTACGTAGACCCGCACGCTCGGGGTCTCGGCAAAGGGTTCCGAAGGGGCTGACAGGTTCTGGAGCCCTTCAAAGCCCGGAACCTGAGTAGCCGGAATGTTGAACCGCTGAGTATCCACCCCGAACGGGGTTTTCACGGCCACCGGGAAATTATCCAGGCTGCCGTTGCCGTTCAGGAAATTCAGCATTTGCTGGTAGGGTACGCGGTAATCAGTTGCCGGCGCCTTATACTCGATACCGCCGGCATCCTTGAATCCGGGAGTGGTTCTCAGCACAAAAGTCGGCTCCCCGGTGCGCTTGTAGGCATTCTGGTTTAGGGTGCTGCGCAGCCACGGCACCAGCTCTGAGTCAAGCACCTGGTTGAAGTTCCGGCTGGAGATATCCAGGCTTCCGGTAAACTGATCCACATTATCCGGAAAGCGCACATCCCCGATATCCTGCTGCCCGATTTTCTGATGGGTCCAGGGGCCAATAACCAGTAGGTTTTTATCCAAGTCGGTATACTTGGCCATGTTCTGCCAGGTGTTGATCTGGCCATTGATGAAGATATCCCACCAGCCGGTCAGGTGATAGGTAGGCACATCCAGCCAATTGTAGCGGCTAACCTGGCCATTGGGATCAGGCTGCCCTTGTTTGTTAAGCAGCGCACGGCTGATGTCGAAATCAGATCGCATCGGGGTACTGGGATAGTAACCCGGCTTGCCGTCCGGAAAAGCACGGGAAGTCAGGTATTCCACGGCTTGATCAGCTGCCTGGGCTGGCGTGTTCTGCGGATAGTCTTTGATGGTATGGAGGGCGTTCGTGCGGGTGGTGTCCTGCGCCACGTCAGCCGGATCGGTCTGCAGGCCGTTCAGAAAAGTGCCCTGGATCCAGGTCTCGACCAGGGAGCGCCGGTACACGCCATTGTGGTAAGCGGTGGATTGGTGGTACTCTCCGGTAGCTACAACGGGTAGCAGGCTCTTTAGTCCCGGACTGTCCGGTGAGGTAGGCGGTATGGAGGCAGCCGCCTGGAACTGCGTATTGCCAGCTGCTGAGCCGCCTATCATCCCGATGCTGCCATTCGACAGGTTGATTTGCTTATTGGTATTGCCATCCTGGTCTGTATCGATCCTGCGCTTCAGGCCGTTAACCAGCTGCTTGACCGTAGCCCGGCCATCAGCATGGGTATTGGAGTTGGTGGGATCAGCCGGATCGCGGCCATCCAGGGTATGGTTAAAGCCCGGATGATACGCTTCTGTTTCCCAGCTATTGCTCACAAATGGATAATAAACGCCTTCTGACTCAAAACGGCCGCGGTTATTCTGAATGGCTACCCCATAGCCCAGGAACGTAAGGGCGCCCAGCCCGGCCTGACCGTCCCGCCGGTAGGGTGTGCGCTGCAGCAGGAATGGCAGCTCGCGCGGATTGGCGGCTGGCTGACCATTCACGCTGTCATACACCAGATACTGCTGACCCTTCGGAAAGACGGTAATACTGTCAATGTTGAACTGCCCGAGATTGACCGGCACCTTGATGTCCCGCTCTGGAATGGGCAGGTAAACATCAGCGGCCAGGCTGACTGTATCGCTTACCGGAATAGCTCGTGTTTGCTTGGTATACAGGTTTTCAAGAAGGCCACTAACCTGTCCTTGTACCAGGGCTGGGCTTAGCACCAGGGCGAGCCCAGCGGTCAGTTTCTTCATGTAATTACTAGGCATAGGCTATTATTTTATGGGAGGCCGTTCAGGATACCGTCAGCACAGCCTTACCCCTGGTATGACCTTCTTCAAGATGTTGATGCGCTTTTTGAGCTTCGCGCAGGGGATAAGCCGCCTCAATGTGAGAGACGATCTCCCCGGATCTGAGCAGCTCAGCCAGCGCCTGCATATCCCGGCCGCTGGGCTGCACCATCATGAGCTTACCGGACTTCCCCTGCTGCCGGGCCCGGTCCTCCAGATCGCTGGCCGTAGGGATCAATGAGATCACGGAACCGCCTTTCTTCACAGCATTGAGCGCCTGATCCACATCCACAGCAGCCGCGCCATGCAGCAGGAGGTCAGCATCCTGCACTACCTCATCAATGTTGTGTTGGTTGTAGTCTACATGCTGATCCACGCCAAGCTGCTGCAGGAAGTCCCCCTTGGCCGCTGAAGCCGTACCGATCACCTCCGCGCCCTTGTTTTTAGCAATCTGGACCGCATAATGGCCCACCCCTCCGCTGGCATTGAGGATCACCACCTTTTGCCCTTGCTGCAGATTACCGTGGTGCACCAGCCCCTGATAGGCCGTCAGGGCTGCCAGCGTGGCCCCGGCCGCTTCCTGGTAGGTGATGTTAGCCGGAATACGGGCCAGGTGATCAGCCGCTGCTGAAACGTACTCAGCATAGCCATAGGCCGGTTCTGGGAAGTGCACCATCCCAAATACCGGGTCGCCCTCCTGAAGGCTTGTTACCTGAGAGCCGGTCTGCGTCACCTCGCCAGCTATATCCCAGCCCAGCACTTTGTACGTCAGGTTCTCAAAGGCCTCGGTAAAAGCCATACCACTGCGGATGGCAACTTCCACCGGGTTAACACCAATGGCCTTCACCCGGACCAGCACCTGATCGGCCTGGATAACCGGATCGGGAATGGTTTCGGGCTGGAGGTTGGTAGCCGGGCCGAATTCTGTAAAGGTTATTGCTTCCATAATGATCTGTTGAATTTCAAGTTACGGAAAAGTTTGTACTCCGGATGCAGCTTGGGTTTATTTGGAACCGGGCTCACTTACAAAATTGAAGCTTCATGAAAAGCTGGGAGCAAGTATCGCTGGCTACAGTTTTTGCCATTGCCATGGGCTTTCTGGAAGCGGCAGTCGTGGTATACCTGCGCAAGCTCTACTACCCGGAAGGATTTGCCTTTCCGCTGAAACCGCTACCCGATCAGGTCGCCTTTACTGAGCTGGGCCGCGAGCTATCCACCCTTGTCATGCTGGTTTCAGCAGGGCTGATGCTGGGCCGGAATGGCCTGGAGCGCTTTGCCTACTTCCTGCTGACTTTTGCCGTGTGGGACCTGGTGTACTACGGGGGGCTTAAGCTTGTGCTGGACTGGCCGGCCTCTCTCCTCACCTGGGATATCCTGTTCCTCATTCCCCTGCCCTGGACCGGCCCGGTGCTGGCCCCGGTTTGTGCTGCTATCAGCATGATCGTCCTGGGGCTGCTCCTGATCCGTGCGAAAGAACGCCACCCTGCTGCTAAGGTGCGGCCACTAACCTGGGTATGGCTGATCGGGGGCTCCGTGGTCTTTATCCTGGCCTGTGTGTGGGATTATACCACGTTTGTCGTCAACAACTACGGCTGGGCAAGCCTTTATACGACAGAACAGGATGCCCTTTTTGCCATCAACCAGCAATACACGCCCCGCGATTTTAACTGGTTCCTGTTCGGGCTGGCCATGCTCCTGATCTGGACAGGGATTGGTAGCTTTGGCTGGCGGAATCGCTATTACCTTTAGGCTTAGCGAAAAAACACGTACACAATCCCAGCAGCTTATGTGCGGACGATTTGCGATCAACCTACCGGCTCAGGAGATGGAAAGCCAGTTTCAGGCAACCTTTCAGGATCCTGACACCCGCGATCAGTTTCAGGCGCATCACGATATACGCCCCAGTCAGGCTGTGCCTGTCATCACCACAGCCGGACCGGAGCAGATCGATCTTGCTCACTGGGGCTTTGCCGGGCGGATCTTCAACAAACAGACCGGCCAGACCAACGAGAAGCTGTTCATCAATGCGCGGGGCGAAACCCTGGATCAGAAAAAGTCCTTCAAGACGCCCTTTTTCCAGGGGCAGCGGTGCATTTTCCTGATGAGCCATTTTTACGAATGGATGGGCACCTCGAAAGGCAAAATTCCCTTTGCCATCGGCACTAAGAGGGGTGCGCCCTTTGCTGTGGCCGGCCTTTTTCAGTACCAGGAAGTGAAGGGACAGCAGCAGATGACCACCACCCTGATCACCACTGCGGGGAACCGCCTGATGGAGCTCGTGCACAACCAGGGCACCAATGCAGGCCGCATGCCGGTAATCCTGACGCCTGAAGAGCGCCAGGCCTGGCTGGATGCGGATTTACCAGCTGATGAGGCCAAAGGCTTTATCAAGTCATACCCGGATGATGACCTGCAGGCTTATCCGGTAGACCGGAGCCTGGCTGCCCCGATGCAAGTAGATTTTAAGGAGAAGCGGGCGCTGGAGTACTATGCGGAACGCTACGGCTTTGCCCTGGCCGGATAAGGGTGCCCCTGTTAAACCCAAGCCTATGAAAAAGCTTTCCCTGCTTACCATCAGCACGCTGTTGATCCTGAGCACCGTTTCCTGCGCCCAGTCGCTAAAGCTGGTCAGGAAAAGTAATCCGCATCACCGGGTTTACCGGCTGGAAAAAGCCGCCACAGCAGAGGAGCCCCTGACGTTCCCCGACAGTTTTACCGCGGTAACGCTGGAAAGTCCGGATACCAGTGCCCCTTTTGCGGATGTGGTGGTGACGGTGAATGAGAACCCTGTAGCAGTAAAACCCAGCGCTCATCCGGCGGAAGCCCTTAGCGGAACCCGTTCTGAAATGATCATGATGGCCTCGCGGACTGACCAGCTAAAGCTGACCGCTCCCGAAAAAGCGCTGCCGCTGACCATCCATCTGCTGGACGCCAGGGCGCAGGGCCAGCAACCGGTTCCCCGCTCTAAGAAACCAAGGACCTACTGCCAGAAACCTCCTACCATCGATCAGACCGATTGGCGAAGCGGACTGCCAGAGCCGGACTATGAGCCGATCAGGCAGGAAGTGCGACACCTCATTGTGCATCACTCAGCTGCTAATTCCGGCAATGCCAATACCCGTGAGCTGATCCGCAATATTTACCTGTATCATACCGATGTCAATGGGTGGTCGGATATTGGGTACAATTTTGTTATAGGCGTGAATGGCCGCATCTATCAGGGGCGGGACGGACTTGGTCAGGTGCCGGATCACCGGGTGAAAGGCGCTCATTTCTGCGGTAAGAATAGCCGTACGATGGGCGTGGCCCTGATCGGGAACTATGAGGAAGCCAGTCCGCCCCGGGCTGCTGTTCAGAGCCTGCAGCACCTGCTAACGTGGAAAGGCACTATGGCTGACCTGGATCCTGAAGCCTATTACCAACATCCCCCCTATGCAGATTCCCCGGATTTTCTGGGTGTAGTTGCCGGCCATCAGGATGGCTGTGCCACGCTGTGCCCGGGCGCTAACCTTTACCAGCAATTGCCCACTATTAAGCAGACTGTGAGTGATTCCGTTAGTCAGTGTCCGGCTTCTATCACCGGCTATACAGCCCAGCAGGCCGGGCAATCCCCGGCTATGCGCGTTCAGGTGGATGGAGGCCAGATCCAGGTTCACCTGAGCCGGCCCAGCAGCGGACAGCTAAGCCTGTACAATTTGCAGGGACAACAGGTCAGCCCTTCGCTGAGGGTCAATCAGCGCCAGCAAGCGTATCAGTGGAACATTCCCCATCCAAATGCCCGAGATCTTTACATTGTAAGGTTCCGGAGCCAAAACGGCCAGGCGAAAAGCCGGAAAATTCAACTGCCCTAACCGCCCAGTTTGTAGCCGACTTCCAGCAAGAAGAAGTTGCC
>CAYYUA010000001.1:133147-186587 GCA_964474835.1 uncultured Sphingobacteriales bacterium | reverse complement strand
TTTGATGCCTGCTCCATACAGGAGATGGCGAGACTCTTGTACCGCCCGGCATCTTCATATTCTACAGAATTCCAGGTGCTTCCCTTGTTAGTGGATTTAAACAGGCCACCGGAGGCACTTCCAGCGTAAAGCACACTGTTGTCATCATTGTCAATGATAATAGCCCTTGTGCGCCCACCTTGGTTATCGGGACCACGGGTGCTCCAGTTAAACTCGGCAGCCGACTTCTTAGCCAAGTTGCGGTTTTGGTTCGCCTGGTCTATGGCCTTTCGCACATCTGCGCTGCTGTAAGTCCCGGTTGACGGGTTTGCCTTCAGCATGTGCATGTAGCGGGTAGCGCCTTCAGCGCTCTTCTTCTTTTCCTCTTCCTCCTCAAGCTCAACTACCTCGGAAGGGTCAGTTGGCTGGTAAGGCTCATAGTGTTTCAGGTTAGTTCCTTCACCCTGATACAGGCTGAAGGCAAGTGTAGCGGAGGCCACAAAGGCTCCGACTCCTCCTAGTAAAACCGCGTTGGTCTTCATAATCTTATTGTTTTATGCCTTAACGATGAACTACTCTTGAACAGTCTTTTCTTTATTCGGGTAAACGTGCCGCTCGGCATGGTAGGATGACCTTACCAGCGGGCCGGATTCCACAAAATCAAATCCTAAATCCATACCGACTTCCTGAAAGTGCTGGAACTTTTCGGGCGGCACAAAGTGAGAGATGTTGAGGTGCTTCTGGGTGGGTTGCAGGTATTGACCAATGGTTACCACATCTGTATCAACATCCCGCAGATCGTGCAGGATCTGGTAAACATCTTCGTCTGATTCGCCCAATCCGAGCATGAAGCCAGTTTTGGTTCTAACCCCGGCTTCCTTGGTACGCCTGATCTGCTCCAGGCTGCGGTAGTACTTAGCCTGTGGGCGTACCTTCCGGTACATCCCTTTCACAGTTTCCATGTTGTGAGAGATGACCTCCGGGTTTTCGTCAATGACCCGTTGCAGAGCTGTCCAGTCAGCCTTAAAGTCCGGAATAAGTACCTCTATCGTTGTACCAGGGCTATACTGTTTGATCTTACGGATAGTCTCAGCCCAGATTATGGAGCCCTTGTCTTCGAGCTCATCCCTGTTAACAGAGGTGATGACCGCATGCTGAAGGTTCATCAAGCTAATGGCCTCAGCCACCCGGTGGGGCTCTTCTTCATCGTATTCCTGCGGCTTACCCGTTGCAACTGCACAGAAGGAACAGGACCGTGTACAGGTATTGCCAAGGATCATGAAGGTAGCAGTACCACGCCCCCAGCACTCGCCCATATTCGGGCAGTTGCCGCTTTGGCAGATCGTGTGAAGCTTGTAATCCTCGACAATCTTGCGAACCTTCTTGTAGTTATCGCCGGTTGGTAGCTTGACTTTCAGCCACGGAGGCTTGGTTCGCTTCGCCTTTTTCTTCTCCTTGACTCCTGCTGTCGCTTGCTTTGTCGTATCTGTAGCCATAGCTTGTTTTTAACCAGTTAATTCTACCAATGTTTGCCAAAACTGAAGGTAGCAAAAAGATTGACGAAAATACTTTTGTTCTGTCTTTCTTCAAAATGAAAAATGGGCATGCGGCGGGGATAGGCATCTGCCATAATCCCTGCCTCTATTGATTTGAATTTATCGCGGTCATCTCCCCATGCAAAGGATAGACTTGCCTTAGCACTGATTCCGGGCTGAACGTCAATCTCGCCAAGTCCCTTAATATAAGGTGCGCCACCATAGATCTGACCCTGATTCCGGTGCTTTTCCAGCGGCCGGTAGCGGACGGTTTCCTTTACTCGTTGGTTGTTATTCTTATTACGCAGCCATTCAATGTAGACGGGCTTAAGCAGCCCCAGATTGGGTCCGACCATGTAATTGAAATCAATGCGAACGCCAATCGCCTCTTCTTTATCAGCAATTTGCCGCTGCTGCCCAATGAGAAAGCGGGCAGCCATCAGGGCATTTTTCCGGCTGAAAACGTAGGGATTAGCCTGGTCAAAACCCGGATTGACAACTTTCGCCTCTTTCGGATGCTTAAGGGAAAACAAATAGTCAAATCCATACAGGTTCTTAACGTCTTTAGACTGAAACCTGCCATAGGTTACCGTAATACCATAGCCATTGGTGTGGCCCAAAGCGCCACCTTTCAGGGTATGTTTATCCCGAACTTCTGCCTCTTCCTGATAGGCTTTCGCTTGCTGAGTATCAGGCTGGGCAACGAGCCCATTGTTTCCGCCAGCTAGCAGCGCGATCACAAAACAGATCAGGCGGAAGGCCATTTGATTACGGTGAGGGAAAAACATAAATTTACCCTTCCAATTTGTTCCGTAAAACATCACAAATACCTTAAAAGTTGATTGATACCTATGGAGATTGCTGAAGTCCGATACCAGGGTGATTTAAAGACTGAAGCAGAGCATCATCTGTCCGGCCAGCTTCTGAAGACAGATGCTCCGCCTGATAATAACGGGAATGGAGCGGCTTTTTCACCAACTGATCTGCTGGCCACGTCCCTGGCCAGTTGTATGATCACGACAATGGGGATCAGCGCTGACCAGCATAACCTCCTCATTGATGACGTGGTCGTCAGTGTAAGTAAGGAAATGGCCAAATCGCCCCGGCGCATTGATACCATTCAGCTGGAGTTCGATATCTCAGGCCCCAATCTTACCGATGGTCAGAAGCAGTTGTTGGAAGAAGCTGCCCGCAACTGTCCTGTGGCGATGAGTCTTTCATCAGAGGTTAACCAAGAGGTAACTTTCGAGTATTCCTGAGGTTGGCTTTAGCTAATGCTTTTACTTCCTGAGCTCCTGCTTCAGGCAGGGGCTCTCAGTTTGTTCCATAATCTCACTGAAATGCTTTCACAACCTCAGCCCACTCAAAACCGGGGCAGGTTTCCGGACTACAGGCACTAAGCGTCAGAAGCCCTATAAAGGTCAGTGCAAGGCAAGTTTTCCGTATCATAAGCTAATTTTTAGACCTGAACGGTCTGCTATTTAAATTCTTGTAAGCTTTTCCTGATCACAATATTAATCAACGTTTCCTGCTCTGGAATGGTTGATCAGTGAATACCAACCTATCTGCAGATGGGTAAACAGCACATCACTCACGCATCTTAGCAAGGGCCTCAAAGTATTGCTGCTCTTTTTGGCTAAGGTTCTTAGGCACTTGTATGTGGATCCGCAGGTAAAGGTCCCCTCTCGCTTCAGAGCTTCCGTACTCAGCAAATCCTTTGTTCTTCAGGCGTAGGTTAGTGCCACCTTGGGTGCCAGCTGGTATCCGCGCCTTAAGCTGATGCCCGAATACGGTAAACGCCACTTCTCCGCCCAGCGTGGCCTTGTATAAGCTGACCGGCAGGTTCACATAGAGATCCTTGCCGTTCCGCTCGTACCCCGGCTGGTCCTTAATGTAAACCGTAAGCAGGAGATCGCCCGCTTTCCCAGCCGGGCCGGGATTGCCTTTTCCTTTCAGCCGGAGGGTCTGGCCATCATTGATTCCGGGTTTAACCTTGATCCGGAGCCGCTGATCGTTTACACTAACGATTTTCTCAGCCCCATCATAGGCATCAGCCATGCTGATCTCCATGTTGGCCCGCAGGTCCTGTCCTTTAGCTTGCCGTTTCTGCTCACGCTGTCCGGCAAAGGCATTACCACGGTTGCTGAAGCCTCCGCCACCACCGAAAAAGGCTTCAAAGAAATCTGAAAACCCGCCATTGCCGAACAAATCCTCAAAACCGCCGGTGTAGGTATAGGTTCGTTGACGGCCGCCACCGCCGAATCCCTGCTGCCGCATGAAATCCTCGAATCCGGCTCCGCCGGCACCGGCCTGCTGATACCGCTGCCAATCTGAACCCAGGGTATCGTATTGCTTGCGCTTTTCTTCATCACCCAGTACCTCGTAGGCTTCGCTGACTTCCTTAAACCGCTCTTCAGCCTTTTTATCATCAGGGTTGGCATCTGGATGGTATTTACGGGCCAGCTTACGGTAAGCTTTCTTGATCTCTTCCTGGCTGGCGTTCTTGCTGACCCCTAATATTTTATAGTAGTCCTTGTATTCCATAGCCACGCTCTTTTCCTGTTGTTGTTTTATTCTCCAAGCTCAAAATCTTTGCCAATGGGGCCTCTGCCAGCTTGTCAGCTCCCGTCTCCCGCTACACAGAGCTGGTCAGCCTGTCAGCAGATCAGACAGCTAGCAGGCCCAAATACCATTAAGCCAGCCTAGCAGCTACGCTTGGTTTAAAGGAACCTGATATGCTGCTGCCAACTACCTTTTTCCGGCAATGGATACCGGGAAAAGACAGCCTGCAGTGAGAAGCTAATGAGCTTGTCGCACCGGATAGCTGTTACCTGCACCGGTGCCCGGCTGGACTGGGTACACGTTTCTGGTTCCAAAGACGGCAAAAGCCGGTCTGGTCAGGGCTTTTTCGTTACTTTTGCGGTTTTAATATTAAACTGTTCTCTGGCTATGAATGACATGTTTAACATGATGGGAAAGCTGAGTGCGGTCAAGGATAAGATGGAAGAGATCCGGAGCGAGCTGCCCTACATCCAGCTTCAGGAGGTTAGCGATGATGGCTTGGTTACGGTTGATTTCACAGCCGATAAGCAGATCCAGCAAGTGCACGTTGATCAGCAGCTGCTAACAGCTGAAAAGCAGGAAACCCTGCAGCACCAGATCACTGAAACGGTAAATGCTGCCATGGAAAAGGCCAGCGCTACTTACAAGGCTAAGCTGAAGGAAGACCTGCAGGGTGTTTTGCCGAATATTCCCGGCCTGGATATCGAAAACCTACCATTCTAAATGGTGTAACAGGGCTCACTACTTAAGCACGATATCCTTAATTACCGCTTCCCCGAAATGCTCATTCAGCCTTTCGATCAGTTGATTTTTACCATAAGATAGCTCCTGCCGGAGAACACTGGACGATAACTTCACCACCAGCCGGCCATTGTTCAGCTGAAGGGAGCGGGTATACTTGGCGATCGGCTTTCCCATGATCTCTTCCCAGGAGTCATTCAGCTGCGTTTCGGTCAGCTTGCCCTGGAGCTGGTAGTGCTTGATAAGCTTATTGATGGCCTCCTTCAGCGATATTTCGTTGCCCATTTCCGGATCAGTATTGCAGGGCCAGCACAGTGCTGATCAAGCTGTCTGGTCTTTCCTATTATTGCTTCTAAATTACAACCTGTAATACGCAAAATTTCACCATTGTAAAATTTATCGGGCTATGGATGATCAGAACCGAAACCTGCTGCAAGTCAATGAATTCGTGGCGCCTTCTTCAAAAGTTCAGGCCAGCACACACTTCACACCTGAAAGCTTTGAAACCCTTTACCAGGAATCAATACGCGACCCGGAAGCTTTCTGGGCCCAAAGAGCGCGGGAGGAGCTAACGTGGTTCCGGGAATGGGATAAGCTGTTTGAATGGAATTACCCGTATTACCAGTGGTTTGTGAATGGTAAGATCAATATCACCTATAACTGCCTGGACCGGCATATTCACGAAGGCCGGCGGAACAAGGTGGCCTTTATTTATACCAACGAACGCGGGGAAGAGCAGAAGCTCACCTACGGCCAGCTTCTGGAGCAGGTCAACCAATTTGCTAACGGCCTGCGGGCGCAGGGAGTGGAAAAAGGCGACCGGGTGGCCATCTACATGCCGCCTATGCCGGAGCAGGTTATTGCCATGCTGGCCTGTGCACGGATCGGGGCCATTCACTCCGTGGTCTATGCTGGTTTTAGCGCGCAGGCCCTGCAGACCCGGCTGGCGGATGCTGAAACCAAAACCCTGATTTACGCCACCTCGACCCAGCGCCGGGGCAAGCAGACCGACCTTAAGGCTATCGTGGATGAAGCAGTAGCGCAGTATGATGGCCTCGAGCATTTGATCGTAGCTCAGCGTGAAGGCGATCACCTAAGCCTTCGCCCCCATGAGGCTGATTTTCATACCCTGATGAAGAACCAAAGCGCAGAGCTGGAAGCTGAGTACACGGATGCGGAAGATCCGCTCTTTATCCTGTACACCTCAGGCACGACCGGGAAACCCAAGGGTGTGGTCCATACCCATGGCGGGTATAACCTCTTTACCCACTATTCAACCAAGGTGGCTTTTGATGTTCAGGAGAATGACATTTACTGGTGCGCTGCTGATACTGGCTGGATCACCGGGCACAGCTATATTGTGTACGGTCCGCTTTCGGTTGGCCTGACCTCGGTCCTCTACGAGGGAGCACCGGACTATCCCGATCCCGGTGTCTGGTGGCGCCTGGTGGAGCAATACCGGGTCAATAGCTTCTACACTGCCCCCACTGCTGTTCGCCTCTTCATGAAATTCGGAGAGGAATACCCGCAGCAGGCTGACCTTTCCAGCCTGCGGGTTATCGGGACCGTGGGTGAGCCGATCAACCCCGAGGCCTGGCATTGGTACCACCAGAACATTGGCTATCAACAGGCGGCTGTGGTGGATACGTGGTGGCAGACGGAGACCGGGGGCCATATGATCCTGACGCTGCCCGGGCTGTCTCAGAAGCCCGGCAAATCGGGTAAGCAGTTCTTCGGGATTGAGGCCGATGTCGTTAACAAAGACGGGGGATCAGCTGAGCCCGAGGAAGTTGGTTTTCTGGTCATCAACCGCCCCTGGCCGGGGGCCCTGCGCACCTGCTGGAATCAGCCTGAGCGCTTTGAGCAGTACTGGACTGAGATGAACGGGCGCTTTTTTGCCGGGGACCTGGCCACCAAAGATGAAGACGGCTATATCATGATCCTGGGGCGCTCGGATGACGTCCTGACCGTTTCCGGCCACCGGATCGGAAGTGCCGAGGTCGAGAGTGCACTGGTGGAGCATCCCAGCGTGGCAGAAGCGGCTGTGGTAGGGAAGCCCGATGAGGTGAAAGGACAGCGGATCAAAGCTTTTGTCATCCTGACGGCTGGCGAGGCCTTTTCTGAAGAAAAGGAACAGGCCCTGAAATCCCAGGTGAAGACCACACTGGGCGGATTAGCGGTTCCGCAGGAGATCGAGGCAGTGGAAAGCTTACCCAAAACCCGGAGTGGCAAGATCATGCGCCGGGTACTGAGAGCCCGCGAAACGGGCGAGGATGTAGGCGATACCTCCACCCTGGCTGATTAAGGTAGCAAGCCATAACCCGGGCAGTCATTCATGCTGTCCGGGATTTTCAGGTTAGCTCCTGCTTAAGCTGCTCCAACACTGTGTAGACGATCGGGCAGCGATCGTAGTTGTGAGCTGCTGTATTCAGGTGTTTGTGCATTTTCCGGTGATTGGTGTGCGGAAAGTTTGCACAGGCATCCGGCCGGTCTTCGTAGATCAGGCACTTGTTGTCATCCCCAAGGAACGGGCAGGGTGCTGCATTCATCAGGTATTCGCCATCCTCATCGCAATACAGGTAAGTTTCTGTAAACCGGCGCTCTGTCATACCCAGTACCCTGGCAATGCGCCTGATGTCGCGATCGCAGACGCGCGGACTCATGGTTTTGCAGCAATTGGCGCACCCCAGGCAGTCAACCTGCTCAAAAGCCTCCTCGTGGGCATGCTGAAACCGCTGATCGAGATCTTTTGGCGGCTTTTTGCGCAGCTTTTTCAGGAACTGCTTAGTTGCTTTCTGTTGCTGCTCGGCTTTCTGCAGCCACTTAGCATATTCCGGCTCCATAGCGCTCTTAGATGATCTCAAACACAAGCTTCCGGTCCAGCGGGTTGGCCTCCATCACCCGGATCTCTACTTCATCGCCTAACTGATAGGTGCGACCTGTATTGGTACCGCGCACCAGGTAGCGCTGGTCATCGAACTCATAGTAATCATCTATGAGCGTCTGGAGGGGCACGCGCCCCTCACACTTGTTTTCAGGAAGCTCCACGAACAGGGCCTTGCTGGACACCCCGGCTACCAGGCCGCGGTACTCCTCGCCTATCCGCTCAGCCATGTACTCAACCTGCTTGTACTTGATGGAAGCCCGCTCTGCTTCCTCTGCCCGGATCTCCATTTCGGAGGAGTGCTTGCACTGTTTCTCGATGTACTCCTGATCCGGAGCATCCTTGTTGTTATCCAGGTAGTGCTGCAGCAAGCGGTGGGCTATCATATCCGGGTACCGGCGGATGGGCGAAGTAAAGTGCGTGTAGTAATCAAACGACAGCCCGTAGTGGCCGCCCTGCTTGGTAGTGTAAAAGGCTTTCGACATTGTACGGATAGCCAGCGACTCCAGCATGTTCTGCTCAGGCTGGCCCTCTACGCTATCCAGTAGTTGATTAAAGGAAGCAGAGGTCTTTTCAGGATCCGTGGAGTCAAACTGGTAACCAAAACTGCGGGCTATTTTGACGAACTGCTCCAGCTTTTCGCTGGGCGGGGCTTCGTGTACCCGGTACACAAAGGGCGTTTTCTGAAAGCTCTCACTCTGGGAAAAGATAAACTCCGCAACCTTCCGGTTGGCCAGCAGCATAAATTCCTCGATCAGCAAGTGAGCATCCTGCCGGACCTTCTTGACCACATCCACCGGGAAGGAGTTCTCATCCAGCTCGAACTCCACTTCTTCCGTCTCGAAAGAGATGGCCCCATCCTCAAAGCGGCGCTTCCGCAGGATTCCGGCAATGTCATTGAGTTTGGTCAGGGAGTCGGCAAAAGCCCCGGTACCGCTCTCGATCTGCTCCTGCGCCTCCTCGTAGTAGAAGCGCTTATCAGAGTTTATGATGGTGCGCCCGGTCCATTGGTTATGCACATCGCCCCGCTCTCCGATCTCGAAAACGGCTGAAAAGGCCAGCTTATCTTCATTCGGCCGGAGCGAGCAGAGCTGATTCGATAGTTTTTCCGGAAGCATGGGAATGACCCGGTCCACAAGATATACCGAGGTGGCGCGATTGAAGGCCTCCTCGTCCAGGGCTGACCCTTCCGTTACGTAGTACGTTACATCGGCAATGTGGATCCCGATCTCCCAGTTACCATTCTCCAGCTTCCGGATGGAAAGGGCATCATCGAAGTCCTTGGCCTGCTTCGGGTCAATGGTAAAGGTGGTAACCGAGCGGTAATCCTTTCGCCTTTTGGCCTCTTCTTCCGGGATCGTTTCGGGAATTGCCTCAGCTTCTTTTATTACTTCCTTGGGAAAGGCGCGTGGTAGCTGAAACTCAGCAATAATGGAATTCATCTCAGTATCGTGGTCACCAGCTTCGCCAAGGATCTGCTTAACACGGCCGAACGGGCTTTTTGCCTCAGCGGGCCACTCGATGAATTCAGCTACTACCTTCTGCCCGTTTTTGGCGCCATTGAGGTGCTTTAGCGGAATAAAGATATCCACGTCCATGCGCGGGGAGTCGGGAATGATAAAAGCAAACTGCTTGGAGACATCCACTGTGCCTACAAACTCGGTCTTTTTCCGCTCCCGCACTTCCAGGACTTCGCCTTCAGGCTGGTTATTCCTGCGCTTGCCCTTCACGATCTGGGCTTTGACAGTATCGCCATGCAGGGCAGTTCCGGTCTTGTTGGGCGGGATGAAAATGTCTTCCGCTTCGCCCTCGATCTTCAGGAAGCCAAACCCCTTACCACTCATGTCAAGCGTTCCCTCGATCTCCTGATCCTCGCTAAGGTGACGGTATTTGCCCGGCTTTTCTTCAGCCAGGTAACCATCCATGTAGAGCTCTTCCAGGACTTTCAGGAGCTTGTCCTTTTCCTTTTTGGTCTGCAGCCCTAAGCGGGCTGCTAATTGCTTATGGTTCAGGCCCTGTGTGGGGTCTTTTTTCAGGATTTGCGTTACGTCTTTCTTGATTGCTTTCTTCTTCCGGTAGACCGGCTCTGCTTCTTTTTGGTTATGCTTAGCCATTGAATCTGATTTAAACTTTGAATTTCGCTTTTTTCGTTTGCTTTGGTGTTAAGTGGCGTTTACGTGAGTTACCGTGGCGCGTCATTCCCATAGGTCCGGTTAGGCAGGGTTCCTTTGATATCAGCCGGCAGGTGCCCGGTTTTCTGGTCATCACTGGTGCCGG
Source organism: uncultured Sphingobacteriales bacterium (assembly GCA_964474835.1). Lineage (GTDB taxonomy): Bacteria > Bacteroidota > Bacteroidia > CAILMK01 > CAYYUA01 > CAYYUA01. Next base: position 176,609 of record CAYYUA010000001.1, on the reverse strand, counting down.
ATGTGGGTTTCTGGGTAGGCGATTTTTTATCAGCGGTATCAGCTGGCGCGGGCTGTGATTGCTTGTTACCGGGCTGAGCCTTCTTTTGCTTGGGGCTACCGCCAAAAAATTCCCTCCAGCTATCGAATGACTTCTGCCAGACAATCCCGCTGCCGTGCTTTTGGGTATTGCTGTTCAGAACCTGATTGTTGTTGTTGCGGCTGAATACCTTCACCCGGGCATTGCCGTCTTCTGTCAGCCGGTATTTTACCTCAATGTTGCCGGATGAGCTCTGCATATCCATACTTCCGCTAATCGCCACCCGGTCGTTGAAGAGCCTTGTGCTTAGCGCCACTTCCATCTGTTGCTGACTCACCTGACCACTCTGAGTTGTTGTTCGACCCTGGTAATCAATACCAAGCTGCACATTTTCGAGGTACTTGATCTCATCTGAAAACTGCTGGACCCAGTACGTAAGCTGATTGGAGATCAGATCCCCGACCAGGGAATTGCTGCCGGCACCAATGGCCTCAGATGCCTGAAAACCTGAAGAGCGGATAAAACGGTTCATAACCAGCAAGCTCACCACCTGCTGATTCAGAGCCTGTTCGTTGTTTTTGATCCGCCTGATCCGGGCATTCAGAGCACTGATATTGCCGCCGGCTTCGCTACCTTCCTGTAGCTCAAAATCCAGCTCAATATCCGGCGAAAAGATGGAGCCGGTCAGGAAGAGCTGAGCCTCAACCGGGACATCATTCGGGCTTGCCTGATTCTGAGCAGCATCGGGCGGTAGTAGCGGAGCTGGCGAGGTCTTGACCTGATAGGCAGCCTGGATATCCATCTGAGCATCCAGCGGGTCTCCTGACCAACTGATCGTTCCGCCCTCTTTCAGATCAAAGCGTTTGCGCACCACGTCAAGTGCTGTAAACAGGTAACTGCCTTCATTTACCGTGTAATTCCCGTACATCTCAAAATTTCCGGCCTGGGTCAGGTTCAGCTGGAGGTTGCCCTGCCCGCGTCCCTGCAAAATATCCTGGGTTTCGGGGTCAAAAATGATCCGCACAAGGGCATCGGGCGTCACTTCCAGTTCCATGTTAAGGTTAATGCCGCCGGTATTCACCCCAAAATCCTCATCATAGTATTGCTGGTTATTCACGTAGTGGATGAACTCATACCCCTCGTAGTTCCCGTCTTCTGCAGCGGGTAAGTTGATCACAGTCCCTTTTTCAGACCGCATTTGCATATCGATGGTGATATTGCTGAGCGGCCCTTTGAAGTTAGCGAATCCCGAACCGTAAGCCTCGCCATAAAACACATCATTGTCAGCCCTGGTGGTATTCAGGACTTTGAAATTATCCGCCTGCATGGACAGATCGGCCCTTAGGTTGCTGAAGTTGTCATGGGTGATCTTGCCGTTCAGGCGCGCCACCTTGTCCTGCGAATCTTTCAGCTGTAGGTCATTGATCCGGATCGCCCCCCGGTCGAATGTTATCTGATCATCCAGCCGGTAGCGCGTTTGCAGGTAATCCACGGTCAGGGCTGCCTGCTTGAGATCAAGGTTACCCTGAACTGAGGGGTTATCGAGCGGGCCTTTTACAGTCACATTTGACTGAAAGGTCCCGTCCAGGTTACTGACGTAATCGCTGAAAAAGCCTTCTATCAGGCTGAGCCGGGTTTGCTTAAAGACCCCGTTCAGGTAAATGCTGTTCTCACCCTGAAAGCCAATGTAACCGTTAAGGTCCATCGTAGGCTGCTGGTCCTGACGCGTGATGGCAGCATTCAGCTGTATCCGCTGCCGCTGGGGCTTGTAAGTAGCTGACAGGCGCATATTCCCTATGGTATCCCTGTTCACCCGGAAAGGCGAAACGATCAGCCCTCCCCGGAAATGGGGTTCCGTTTTAAGGTCCTGCAGCATGACCTGCCCGTCCAGTGTTCCGCGGAAAGCCTCATACTGAGGGAAGAGCCGCTGCGTAAAATTGGCCAGCCTAACCTGGCTGAAAAGCACGCGCAGCGGCTGAGTTTCCGGTCCGCCAACTGCCCCCGTAGCCGTGATCTGCTGCCGGGCATTGGTAAGGGTTAGCTGCGGAATCTCTACAGCCGAGTCGTAAGTATAGGTAATGGGCTGGGAACGGACCTGCCATGTGGTATCGCCCAGGCGTATGCTGGACCGGAAAAGCCGCCCCTGGAGCTGACGCTTATTGGCCAGCATGGATGCATTCAGCTTCACCTGGTCTTGCTGCTGATTCAGCTGAGCCTGGAGCTGAAGGCTATCTCCCCTGGTTTTCTGGACACTGAGTTGGCTCCTGGTCATCAGGATGCTATCAGCCCGCTTAAGCTCTCCGATTTCAGTCTGAAGGTAGATGTTATCCTGGTTACCAGAACCTCGAAGCCGCAGGTTTCTGCCACTCCATTGTTTGTAGTAAAAACCCGGAATCCGGCCCTCTATCGTAAGATCCCCGGTTCGGGTATTGATGTAGCCTGACAGGTCAGTATTGTCTTCCAGCACAAGTGGCGTCTGGGCCAATTCCATCAGAAAGGCTGCATTGTGGACCTGGAGCTGGAAGTTCAGGTCTTCCGCCACACGGTCAAAGCTGTCGCCCGGCACAAGCTGGCGGTCAACTACCCGGTTCAGCGTCATTTTGCCGATGTCTCCTAAAGAAGTCAGGTTGTAACCCCCGGAAAGGCGCAGATCCAGGATATCGGAAGCCAGGGTTAGCTTTTTAAAATCCGTTGTATCAGCCCGCTCTTGCACAAGGGAGTTCAGGTTTAGACTATCGAAAGTGAGCTGGCGGTTAGCCAGGCTTACATTAGTGTTGTAGAGGCTTACCTGCCCTTCCGCATCATTCAGGTTCGAAGCCTGAAAATCCAGGTTAATGCGGCTATCCACCAGCAGGCTATCCTTCACAAAATTGAGCTTGAAAAGGTCAGCATGGCGCAGGTCAGCCGTAAAATCAAAAGCCGGCTTGGTCTTAGAGAAGTCAATACCACCCTGAAAGTCCAGACCAAGGGCCGGATCATCTGCTGTCAGCGTTCCGCGGAAGTTTTCATCGGTGATGGCCCCCTCCACCCTGATCTTGTTATACGTATAGCCGTGGTAATTCAGCCGGGGAACCGCTGCCCGAAGGTTGGTGCGCAGGTGCTTCAGGCGCAGCCCCTGCCCCTCCACACTGCCACTCATGGTGATATTACCCAGCTCGGATTCGGCCTCCAGCAAAGTGCCAATATCAAACTCCTGCAGGCTTAGCTTTCCGGAATAGCTGGCTGCTTCAGGCTGGCTGGGTTGTTTCAGGTTCAGGTCGGTCCGGACAGTGCCCAGCGCTGTCTGGAAGTTCCCGTAGGCTACAAAGTCAGAAGGGAAACCTGTGAAGTTCCCCTGGAAGCGTGTCAGGCCCAGTTTTTCAAGGTTCAGTGGCGGCCTGAAATCCGGGAAAAAGGTCCGGAAATCCTGGATATGGAGGCGGCTGCGATCGCACTGGAGCTTGATAAAGGTCTGCGAGAAATCAGGCAGCCCGTTGAAACTTATAGCCCCTTCAAAAAAGCTCTGCTCACCAAAAGCAAGGCGGAAGTCCTCACTCTGAAAGTTGCCGACCTTTCCCCTAACCGCTCCTGAAAAATGCAGCCGCTTATCCACCCGTGCTACATCGCTACTAAAATAGGAGAGGTCCTGAAGAGAGATGGTCGAGCTATCGAACTGCGTAATCAGGTCCACCCCATCCAGAAAGTTGTTCCCCAGGGCTGATCTGTCCTCAAAATTCATCGTCACCTGATCCGAAATGCGCGAGCGGGGTGTTTGCAGTAGCAGGTTCTGAAAATCAAGCGTCTGATCATGAAAAGTCACATCTGCCCTGAAAGTATCTATTCCAAAACCGCTGGACTCCTGAAAGCTCAAATGGTTTATATCGGCTGAGATGCGCGGACCAATGAACTGCAGGTAGCTGGCCCTTAAGTTCAGATCTTTGAAGTGCAGCCGGTCATAGTCCATCCCGTGCGCACTTTCAGGCTGAGCCTCGCGGGTGTAGTTGTTTAGCACAAACTGCCCGTTATTGATCTGAACCCCGTCCAGCAGGGTTCGGAATATGCGCTCCTCTTTGGGTTTGGGTTTGTCAGACTTTGCGTTGTCAATGATATAGCTGTAGTTGAACGAAGTATCAGAACGGTACTTGCGGCCATAGAAGTGCGGCTCTTCCAGTCTGATGTTGGAGAACACAATGCTGCGCAGATCGAAGCTGTACAGGGTGAACTGCAGATCCAGCTCCCGGGTGGTAAGGAGGGTATTGTTGCGGTGATCGCAGATGGTTAGGTCGTAAAGGGTGAGGCTGCGGGGCAGGTCAAAAGCGGCAGAGTCCAGGCTAACCTGGGTTTCAAGCTTATTGGTCAGGAATTGGTGAGCCTTGTTGCCCAGCCATTGCTGGCCGTTATCACTTTTCAGGTAGAGCGCACCGCTGAGCAGGCCAGCCAGAATAACGGCTACCAGCGCCAGCAGTACTGAGCGCCCAACTCGTAAGCATTTTCGGAGAAACTCGTGCATGTTTCATGACCCTGAACAAATCCACACGCAAGGGGATCGAGCTGCTGAAAAGCATTTAGCAGCGCTCAAAAACAGCCCTTTGACGGGATTTCTTTTCAGTTAGGTAACAATTATTGCTTCAATAGCAGTGCAAAGATCGCTCTAAGCTAAAAAACAAACGGACCGCTACCTTTGCAGTATGCCAACAATTCTGGGAATAGAAACCTCTTGTGATGATACCTGTGCGGCAGTTAATCGTGATCAGCAGCTGCTAAGCAGCATTACTTCCACGCAGGAGGCTCACCAGCCTTACGGGGGTGTTATTCCTGAGCTTGCATCCCGGGCCCATCAGGCCAATATTGTACCTGTAGTGGATCAGGCGCTGACCCAAAGTGAGATAGCTAAGCATCAGCTGGACGCCATTGCCTTTACGCAGGGGCCCGGGCTAATGGGCGCTTTGATGGTTGGGCATAGCTTCGGCCGGACCCTGGGGCTGGCCCTCGATCTGCCGCTTCTGGCGGTTAATCATTTACAAGGCCATCACCTTTCTCACCTGATCGAGAACCCGGCACCTCCGTTCCCCTTCCTGAACCTGCTGGTTTCTGGCGGGCATGCGCAGCTCGTGCTGATGCACAGCCCACTCTCCTACGAGCTTATCGGGCAAACCATCGATGATGCAGCTGGAGAGGCGCTGGACAAAGGAGCCCAGATGCTGGGGCTTTCGTACCCCGGTGGCCCTGCTATTGATCACCATGCCAGAGCAGGGGATCCTGATGCCTTTTCCTTTCCACGATCAGACATCAAGGGCTACAATTTCAGCTTCAGCGGACTAAAGACCGCTTTGCTCTATTTCCTGCGGGATCAGCTTAAGCAGGACCCGCACTTTATTCCCAACAACATTGGTGACCTCTGCGCCAGCTATCAGCAGGCCGTGATCAGCAGTTTACTGGTTAAGCTGAAAGCCGCTGCCCGGGCCTATGGCATTTATGCGATCGGTGTGGCCGGAGGTGTGGCTGCCAATAGCTACCTGCGGGAGCAGCTTCAGCAAATGGCCTGTGATGAAGGCTGGCAAACCTACATCCCTTCCATTAGTTATTGTACCGACAATGCTGCTATGATCAACCAAGTGGCCTGTTACCAGTACAGGGCTGGCCTGTTTGCTGATCAGCGGGTTGTGCCTTTTAGCCGGTAGTGCTAAACCGCATGAAAAGCGGGTTTTTTCGCGATTATTGCCAATTTTGCCAACCGAAAACCCGCTAAATGGGAATTGTAAGCGCATGAGCGAAGACCAGAATGAGAACCTGAACGGGAACGGGACCATCACCAATGGTCAGGAGGAACAGGTTAGGAATGTTACGCCCATCTCCGGCATGTACGAGGAATACTTCCTGGATTATGCCTCTTATGTCATCCTGGAGCGGGCTGTTCCCTCGCTGAAGGACGGGCTAAAGCCCGTGCAGCGGCGCATCCTGCATGCCATGTATCAGATGAATGATGGCCGCTATCACAAGGTGGCCAACATCATCGGGGAGGCCATGAAGTACCACCCCCACGGGGATGCTGCTATTGGGGATGCCCTGGTCACCCTGGGCCAGAAAGGGCTGCTGATCGATACGCAGGGCAACTGGGGCGATGTACGAACAGGCGACAGTGCAGCTGCTCCCCGCTACATCGAAGCCCGCTTATCCGCCTTTGCGCTGGAAGTTGCCTTCAACCCCAAGACCACTGACTGGGAGCTCTCCTACGATGGCCGCAATAGTGAGCCGGTCAACCTGCCCATGAAGTTCCCACTGGTGCTGGCTCAGGGGATTGAGGGCATTGCGGTGGGGCTGGCCACCAAGGTGATGCCTCACAACTTCAATGAGCTGATTGACGCTTCTATCAATTACCTGAAGGGGAAGTCCTTTACCCTGTACCCGGATTTCCCAACCGGGGGGTTGGTTGATGTGACCAACTATAAGGATGGCCAGAAAGGCGGCCGTCTGCGGATCAGGGCCAGAATTGAGGAAGTAGAGAAACGGGTGCTGGCTATTCGGGATATCCCCTACACCACTACCACGAATAGCCTGATCGACTCGATCCTGAAGGCCAACGATCAGGGTAAGATCAAAATCCGCAAGGTAGTGGATAACACCGCTGCCACTGTTGAGATCCTGGTTTACCTGCCCAAGGGCAGCGATCCCGATGTCACCATCGATGCCCTCTATGCCTTTACAGACTGCGAGGTGGCCATCTCCCCCAATGCCTGCGTCATCCGGGAGGAAAAGCCAACCTTCCTCTCCGTTTCCGATATCCTGAAAGATGCAACCGATCAAACACGCACCCTCCTCCAGCAGGAACTTACCATTAAACTGCATGAGGACCGCGAAAAGTGGCACTTCTCCAGCCTGGAGCGGATCTTTATCGAGAACCGCATTTACCGGGATATTGAGGAATGCGAATCCTGGGAAGCCGTCCTGTCGACTATTGATGAGGGCTTGAATCCGTTTAAGGAACAGCTGGTGCGGGAGGTGACACAGGAAGACATTATCAGACTGACCGACATCCGCATCAAGCGTATCTCAAAATACGATACCAGCCGGGCCGATGAGGCTATCCGGAAGCTGGAAACGGCAATTGAGGAGACCAAGGACAACCTGGATAACCTGACCGCTTACACTGTCCAGTATTTTAAGTACCTGAAAAAGACGTACGGTAAGGGCCGTGAGCGGCTCTCCGAACTGCGCTCCTTTGAGCAGATCGATGCGCAGGACGTAGCAGCAGTCAACCAAAAGCTGTATATCAACCGGGCCGAAGGTTTTATCGGCACTAGCCTTAAAAAGGATGAGCTGATCGGGGAGGTTTCTGAGCTGGATGAAATCCTGGTCGTTTTCAATGACGGCCAATACCTGATCACCAGGGTGGCTGAGAAGACTTATGTGGGCAAGAACATCTACTACGCAGGGCCCTGGAAGCGTGGCGATGAGCGCACGGTTTACAACCTGATCTATGTGGATGGTAAGTCGGGCAGAACCTACGCCAAGCGCTTTCAGATGGCATCCGTAGCGCGGGACAAGTATCACGATTTCACACTCGGGAACCCAAAGTCCCGCCTGTTGTATCTGTCCATCAATCCTAACGAGGAGCGCGAAGTGCTTAACGTTACGTTAAGTCCGAACAGCCGGGCACGGCAGTCCAGCCTGTCCTTTGACTTCAGCACCATCCCTGTAAGAACCAAAGGAGCAAAGGGCAATATTGTATCGCGCTACCCGGTCAAGCATGTTGAGGTAGCTGAGCGGCAGGCCCCGGCAGCCATCATTCCGCTGTGGTATGATGCTGAGAACGGCCGCCTGAATACCGAGGAACGGGGACAGTATCTGGGCAAGCTGGCTGATGACGACCGGCTGATCGTTTTTTACCGGGATGGCACTTATGAGCTCACCAACCATGAGCTCACCAACCGCTACGAGCCGGAGCGCGTGCTCCACCTTGAAGCCTTTGATCCCAACAGGGTGGTAACGGCTATTTACTATGACGGGCAGCAGAAACTGCATTACATCAAGCGGTTCCAGATAGAGACCAGTACGCTTGACAAGGAATTCCGCCTGATCACCAACCACGCTAAGAGTCAGCTGGTGTTTGTTACCACAGCGCCGGATCCGCAGATCAAGCTAACCCTGAAAGCGGGGCGTAAAAAGCAGAAACAACAGGTAACGGTCAGTGAAGTGGTAGAGCAACGAGGCTGGAAGGCCATGGGCAACTACCTGTGCCAGGCTAAGCTGGAGGATGTTCAGCTGGAAAAGACCGGTGAAACCGCCACCACTTAAGTCTGATTCTGGTTCAGGTTCACGCCACTGCTTCACAATTCCTTAAATTCCTTAGCATCCGGAAATCGCAGTTTTTTCTAACTTTTGAATAAAGGGTTTGTGGATGATCCATGCTACCAGCGGATGTTTTACCACTTTGCTAAGGGCTATGGTACTGGTCTTCCTACTAGCAGGAAGCCCTTACGCAGAAGCAGGAGATGGTAAAGGACAGCAGTACCTGAACAAAGGCAGTGAGGCTTTTCAGAAAGGGAAACTTCAGGCTGCTGTGGATTTTTACGACCAGGCCCGGCTTTACTACGACTCGCTGGGAGAGGTAAGGCCATGTCTGCGGGCAGGACGCTTAACCTTCCAGGTTCTCCTCTACACCCCCTTGCAGGATACCACAAAAGGAGCAGTTTTCAAATCGCTTCTGGCCAAGGCTGAAGGGATCCGGAACGAATACCCGCAAGCTTATTGGAAAACCCGCCTGTTAGCCCTAAGCGTTCAGTTTGTTCAGAAAGGTAACACTTCCGCCCTTTCCCGGAAGCTGGATACACTGGAAACTAAATACCTATCCGGCTACCAGCAGCCAGCGCTGTATCAAGCTATTGTCAGGGGCCTGCGGGGTAAGCTCCAGCTTATGGAGTCGGCCTACAGAGGCGGAATTGGTAAGCTCCGCCAAGCCCGGGATCGTTATACCTCAGCGGGAACCCCGGCCTGGGTAAGCCATGCTATTCGCGCTGATCACTGTTTTTACCAGGCGTTGGCCTACCGCTCACTCAGTAAGTACGATTCAGCCCTGCAATGCCTCCAACAGGGAAAGCGCCTGATCGACAAGCACTTTGGCAAGGGCCATCCGGTCAATGCCCGGTTAGGGCAAGTGGAATCAGATATTTTACGAAGTCAATCAGCTCCTTTAAAGGCTAAGCGGCATATCAATGAGAGCCTTATGATCCTCGAAAAGCACGATCTTATGGCCTCACCGCTGGGTATTAAGCTCTACCGGGAAAAGGGGAACTTGTTCTCGAGCAGCCTTCAGCCTGAAAGGGCCACGCCCTATCTGCAGAAAAGCATCAACCTTGCTGAAACGCTCTACCCTGACAAGCCTTACAAGCTTATTTACCCTTACATTGCACTGGGCAGGGCCTACAAGCGGCAAAAACAGTTTGAAAAAGCCCTTCGGCAGCAAGAAAAAGCCCTGGCCCTGGCCAGGGAGTTACCGGAATCAGCCTTCAGGAAAAGACGCTTATTCAACACCTATACGAATCTGGGCACCCTGCACCGTAAGACAGGCCAGTACAGCAGATCAGCTGAATACCTGAAAAAAGCCTATGACCTGGGGCGTGAGGCTTATCCCAGCGGCCATGAAAAACTGGCTATTGCTAAGATAAGCCTGATGACCACTAACATGAACCGGCAGCGCTTTGAGGCCGCTCGCGAGCACCTCAACGATGCGATAGCAATCTACCGGCAGCGCCTGCCGGAAAACCATCCTGAGCTTGGAAAGAATGGTTACCTCAGCAGGGCTAAGTTCGCACGCCGGATAGATAACTTTGATACCGCACAGCAGGCCATTAAAAAAGCTTATCAAACTTTTTCAGATGAGCATGACTGTAGCAATGCTATCTGTATCCCCGATCTGCCGGAAATTGCCTATCCCCGCTATGCCTACCAGGCCAGCACTGTTCAGGGCCAGGTATTGTGGGATCAGTACCAGAGTACTGGCAAGATCAGGTACCTGAGGCACGCCCTGACGGTGCATCAAAAAGCCGATTCGCTGGCAGAGCGGCTTCAGCAAAAGCTTTACATCGGCAGCGACAACGCTTCCCTGGCCCGTAACAGCCGGCAGATCTACCCCTATGCCGTGGGTGCCTGTCATTACCTGTCCGGGAGTGAGCAAGCTGAAAAACCCGGCTCATACTATTCAGAAAAAGCGTTTTATTTAAGTGAAAAAGGTAAAACCCTTCAGCTCCTGGAGGGGCTTAGCAAAGTGCGCCAGAGCCGCTCACAATCCCTTCCTGACAGCCTGGGGGATAACCTCAGGACCCTAACTGACACCATCAATGAGCTAAGGGCGGAGCAAAATCAAAATCCTGAAACAAGTCAGACCTACCAAAAGCAGCTTGTCGATCTCAGGACGCGTAAGAAAGACCTGCTCGAAGACCTTAAGCAGGAGCATCCGGATTTCTATGCTATCAGCTTCCATGACCAGATCGTAGGCCTTGAGCAGCTGCAGCGCTCGCTTCAGCAGGAAAACCGGACTTTGGTCACCTATACCTATCACGACAGCTTGCTAATGGGTATCGGTGTTACCCCTGACCGGGTTGTGATCAAACGGCTGGAAACCCCTCTCAACTTTGCCAGCAAGGTTGAGCAGTACCGGAACCAGCTGGCTGACCAGCAACGGTATGACCAGCAACTCAGCTACACCTTTTACCAGCGGCTGTTCAAGCCTTTTGAAGACCTGGGTCAGACCTCGGGCATCGTGATAATTCCGGATGGCCCTATTAGCCATCTGGCTTTCGGGACCCTGGCGCGGAGCGCACAGCCTGAGGCCAGTCCTGACTACCTCGTAAGGGATTATGCCTTCACTTACAGCCCCTCGGCTTCGCTTTGGGTGAAAGAGCAGAACGAAACCGCCTCTCAACAAACGCCTTCCGGGATTACAGACTACTTCGCTGGTTTTGCCCCTTCTTTCCCGCAGGAATCCAGTGCAGGACAGACGGAGCTGCTGGCCGGCAATAATCCCCGGCAGACGCTGGAAGCGATTCCCGGTGCTAAGCAGGAAGTAAGCTATAGCTCGGACCTGCTGAGTGGCACCATGCAGATGGGGAGTCAAGCAACCGAATCAGCTTTTAAAGCTACTGCCGGCAACACCAAAATCCTGCACTTAGCAACCCACGGCATTGTGAGTGACCAGACACCTGCTTACAACAAGCTTTTGTTCAATCAAGAGCCGGGCTCTGGGGAAGACGGTAACCTTTACACCTACGAGCTGTACAACCTGGATATGCAGGCAGATCTTGCCGTCCTGAGTGCCTGTAATACCGGATACGGTCCGATTAAACGCGGACAGGGGCATATGAGCCTGGCGCGGGGCTTTAAGCTGGCGGGCTGCCAGAATGTGCTCATGACCCTCTGGCAGATCAGGGACCGCGTTAGTACAGATCTGGTCAAGCATTTCTACCAGAATTTGGCAGATGGCCTTTCGCGTGGCGAGGCTCTGCGCCAGGCTAAGCTTACTTACCTCGAATCCCATGACCGGGCAAACAGCCATCCGCATTTCTGGGGGGGTTTTGTGCTAATGGGCAGCGATGAGCCCATACAGCCAGTTTCGGCCTCGGTTGGCGGTGGTGTATCATGGATGTGGTGGGCAATCGCAGCATCAATAGCAATTCTGGGCGGAATTGGTTATTTTGGCTACTTCAGACGACAAGCCTGACAGGACTGCACGAGTTGAGGCAGGAGAAGCATTTTTGTAGATTGGTAAAAGGCCAAAAGTGGATGACAATGGGAACGAACCGAACGTATAAACAGTCCGATGCGAAGGTTACCTTCATTCTTGAGACCCTGGAAAAATGGCAGCAGACAAGCGGTCAGGGTGGTGTATTGATGGATGGCTCCCTCCCATTTTACAGTGCAGATGGCAGCCCTCATCAGGTTGATGCAGGCTGGATACCTGAGCATGCATGGAGCCAGCGGACGTTGAGCAACGGGCAGCGGGATCCCTGCCTAACCCCAAGCTTTGCTGTCAAGGTGACCAGCGCGGATGAGCCGGAGTTCAGCCGCAATCATGCTGAAATGGTTAACCTGCGCGATCAGGGATGCCAGCTGGGCTGGCTGATCGAACCGACTGCCGAGTACGTTTACGTGTTTCAGCCGGGCTATCCCGTGCATCAGATCCCCACGTTCGACTATTACATTGATGGCCGGGGAGTCCTGCAGGGCTTTGAGTTTCCGCTGAGGTGCCTGCGCTATGCCTCTTCCTGACCATCCCCGGATGACTGAACGGTGACTGAAGAGGAGCTGGCATTTACGCTATTCCCGGATTGCCTATCCAGGTTGACCTGGTATTGGGGATAGGGGAGCCGGATGCCGGCTTCATAAAACCCCTGCCTTAGCCGTACGATGGCCTGGTGAACCGCTTCTTTGTAGGCCCGGTTAATGGTATCCCGGGCATAGGGGATCCAGAAGCGTGCCCGGCCCTGAAGGGCATCGGCTTCAAACTCCTCAAAAAAGAATTCGGGCGGAAAAGCGGTGATCCGTTCAGGTACGCCCTCCAGCGCTGCCACGGCTACCCTGCGGACTTCCTCAGCGTCAGCTTCCAGCCCGATCCGCATCGTAACCTCCACCCGCCTGCGGCCCCACTTGGTGTAGTTGGAGACTGGGTGTTCGATCATTTCCTTATTCGGAATGTGCACGTATTGCCCCTGAAAAGTGATCAGGTGAGTCGTCCGCCAGTTGATGTACTCAACCGTTCCGAAAAAGCCATTTGAGGCTATCACATCGCCTACCGCAATCGGACGCCTCACGGAGATAATAGCCCCTGACAGGATATTGATCGCTACATTCTGAAAGGCCAGGCTCAGAACCAGGCCAATGATACCAGCCCCTGCGAGCAGCGAGGTTACCGTCTTGTTCAGGTTCAGAATCCCCAGCGCTGCAAAGAGCCCTAAACCCCCGATGAGCAGGTAAGCCAGGGTGGCCAGCAGTCCGGCAAACTCATAGGGAAGGCTAAGCTTTTTGGCAACACGCCTGACCAGGCGGCTGAGAAGGCGCCCGAGGAACAAAAAGATCACAAGCGCCAGGATCGCAAGCAGGATGTTAGGCAGGTACAGCAGAATGTTTTCGTACCATCCGGTTAGCTTATCCTTTAGGGTAGCCCAGCCATCTTCTGTACTGGGTATGAGCATGTCTTCCATGAGCAATAGACGGTTTCAGGCTAAATTAGCCTTTTCAAGCTCTTAATACCAAGGACTTTGGTTTCCGGAAAGGCTAATTTTGCCGGAATTTCAATAAACTCCTGATGCAACTTAACTATAAAACCTACGGACAGGGCGAACCCCTCATTATTCTCCACGGGCTATTTGGTAGTCTGGACAACTGGCATACCCTGGCCAAAAAACTTGGGGAGCAGTACCAGGTATTCATTATTGATCAGCGCAACCACGGGAAGTCGCCTCACACCTCAGCCATGAATTATCCGGCTATGGCAGCGGATATTGCTTCCTTTATGGATGATCAGAAACTTGAGCAGGCCTTCCTGGCTGGTCACTCGATGGGGGGAAAGACGGCTATGGAGCTGGCCCTTGCTCAGCCGGAGCGGGTAAAAAAGCTCGTCAGCATTGACATGACCCCCTTTAGGCTTCCCGGCGGTCACGAGAACCTGTTCGAGGCCATGAATGCCCTCGACCTTTCCCGGATCAGCAAGCGAAAAGAGGCCGATGAGGCCCTGAAGCCTTTGATCAGGGACTTTGGTATCCGGCAGTTTCTGCTTAAAAATGTGGAGCGGGCTGAAGAAGGCGGCTATCGCTGGAAGATGAACCTGCCGGTTATTGAAGCAAATTACCATTACCTCATGCAGGGCGTGGTTGAGGAGAATCGCTCGTTTGAAAAACCAACCCTGTTTGTAAAGGGAGCGCGTTCGGATTACCTCGATCCCGAGCAGTTAGCCAGTTATCAGGCCGTGTTTCCCAAGGCTCAGCTCAAATCAATCGCCGGTGTTGGCCACTGGGTTCACGCAGAAGCACCGCAGGCGTTTCAGGAAGTATTGGAGGCCTTTCTGGCGGATTAAGAAGCCGGAGCAAACACTACTGACTTAGGTGATTATGCCCTTTTTTGCTGCTTAAGGGCTTTAAGCCGCTGCTTGTATCGCTGTTTGAGGCGCTTTTGCTTCCGCCGGTTAGCAATGGCAATAGTGGCGGTCAGCGCACCGGCTGTGAAGAGTAGCAAATCTTTAGAGAGTTCTTTCCGAACCCGGCTGAATACACCCTTTCGCTTGTGGGACTTGGTCTTTGTGGCGGCCATGTGTTCCGCTTAACCTTTCGGTGAGAGAAATTGAAAAGAGGGGAATTGATAAGGGCAGGCTTTGTAGAGCCTGCCCGGAATGCTGATTTAAAGGTTGGTTTTTTCCTTAACCTGATCCTTTACGTTGTTGACCTGATCCTTGGTGGCCTTACCCAGTTCCTTGGATTTATCAGAGACTGTGTTGCCAAGGTCTGAGGCGGTATCCTTGATCTGCTCCCGGGTGCGGTCACCACTCTGGGGGGCCAGGAGAAGGGCAGTAGCTACGCCTGCTACAATGCCTGAGAGAACTTTAACAGTATCGCCCACAACAGTATTGGCAGGGGCTTCTTTCTTACGGCTTTTTTTGCGGTTGCGCTTTTGATTGCTTTCAAATAAACTCATAGTTGCAGGTATTTAGGGTTGTACAAGTCAGTTACTGCTTTACAAACAGTGACCGGTTCAGAAAGGCATGAGAAAATCATAACCTTTTTTCATTTACTTATTAGTGCAATAATTGTACCTCTATGGTTTTTGCCCTGCCAGAGAGCGCCTCAACAGCGAATTTTAGCTCATGGCAGAAAAGCCTGACAGCATAGCGTTTCTTCAAGGGGTAAAAAACGCTTAGAAGGCCAGGGCATTGATCACCATGAAGACTCCCACTACAGCAAACAGGCCGGCAATGAAGAGCTTAGTGGTTTCGGGGTTCAGGCGCTTTTGCAGCTGCAGACCAAAGGTAACCCGCGCATAGTTAATACGGAAGGTCTGAAACCATATTCTTGAGATTCAGACCAATGGTGTAATCGATCAGCTTACTGCGCACATAGGCATAGGGGCCGGAAGCAAAGCCGAACAGCTCGGTGAGCAGAGCAGCGCCAACAGCTGTGTGCGGCTTCAGGCCCAGAACGATCATAAACAGGGGCGAAAAGAAAACGGCACCCCCATTCCAGTGGCCATAGCAAGGGTGGCGATGCCAATGGATAAGGGAAAGAGGTACCAATGGGCAAGCAGGGCATTCATAGGCTGATGGTTTACGAAGAAGCATCGGGCAGGTTGGCCAGAATGGCCTTAACCGAGGCCCGTTTACGGTAGTTAGGATTGAAGAACTGCCAGGCTATGCGGCCATGCTGGTCAATGATATAGGTGGCTGGAATGGGGAGACGGGCTTGGCGGGCGCCATTGTTTTCGGCTATGCTCACGTTCAGGCCCTGCTCGATCTTACGGGCATAGGCGCTGTTGACCTCAAAGCCAACGTTGTAGGAACCGATGATCGTCTCTGCCGTATCCGGGATGATGGTCACTGAGCTTCCGCTCTTGCGCCGCATTTTGGCAGCATTGGGGGCTGTTTCGGGCGTGACGGCCAGCACCCGGGCTCCGGCCTGACGGATCAGTTTCACCGAATCTTCCAGCCGCTGCAGGTATTGGTTGCAAACAGGGCACCACTGCCCGCGGTAAAACATCAGCACCACAGGCTTTTGGTTTAGCAGCTGCCTGAGCCTGATGGAATCACCCTGCTGCGTCCGGGCCTGGAAGAGCGGAGCCCGCTGGCCTGCAGCCAGCCCCTGCGGAATCAGGGCGCTGGTATCAATGCCGTATTCTACTAACTGAGCCAGAACCGGGTCTGAGGAATCGGCTTCAGGGCTGCCCTTACCGGTGCTGGTGTCCCCGGCTTTTTCCGCACAGGCGGTCAGGCCCATAAGACTGGTTAGCAGCAAGGCCTGCCATGATAGCAAGTATGGAGGTAGCATAGGCCGGTGGTTTGGCCCGCAAAATATGGTATCTGTTGCGCACCAACGCAACCCAACCCTAAGCCGGCATTGGGCAGCCCCCTAAAACGTCATGATCTGATAACCGGCCTGCACCAGATTCCGGATGCTGGGGTGGTCCTCGTAGTCATCCAGCATGGTAACGCCGGCTTCCTGTACCTGATTGCTAACACCATAGGCATTGGCGCAGTACTTACAGGCGCCCTGGATGTGCGGAAACACGGCCTTGTAGAGCGGGTACAGGTAGTGCTGCTCATCACTCACCTTACCCAGCCACTTGGTGGCAGCGCCATCAAAGATGATAGAAACCGTATCCCCGGCTTCGGAGAATTCCTTGGCGATTTCAAAAGCGTTGGTGATCCGGCCCAGATCGCCATAGGTTTCGCTGTCCGCCAGGATCAGGATGCCGATCTTACTCATAGGAGTGTCTGTTTTTTGGTTGAACTGACAAAGTGCGTAGCAAAGCTCAGGTAGTAAACAGTAAGCTGCTGTCCTGATACGGACAAAAGTGCTTACACAAGATAAGGGCACTTAATAAAACCTATACGATATCCTCGTTATCAGGCTTTTTTTGAAAAAGATCCTTGAAGCACTCTTAGACAGCCCTTTGTGAGGAAATGTTTTTGGCAGTTGCTTAATACTCAGCGTTTTTTGATGGTTATTCAGGGCCGATTTTGGCCGCTTTTGTGCTGCCTCTTATCTTTGTACAAAACACCACAGGCCTCCTTAGCTCAACGGTAGAGTGACTGATTCGTAATCAGTTGGTTGCGGGTTCGAATCCCGTGGGAGGCTCAGCACAAGGATGATCCGATCAACAGATAGCCCTGGTTTTACCAGGGCTTTTTTATGCCCGCCTTACACCTTATGGTAGCGGTACTGGTCATCTGACAGGCTGTGCTCCACCTGCAGCGTACTGTGGCTAATGCCGAATGAGGCTTCCAGCGCATCCCGGGTCCGGTACAGGAAATCATCGTGGCACCCATCCGGTATTACCAGGTGAGCGGTCATGGCTGTTTCCGAGGTGCTGATCGCCCAGATATGAAGGTCGTGGACTTCCTGCACACAATCCAGGTTTTCCAGGTACTGCTGCACAGCCTGCGTGTCAATCTCCTTAGGCACACCATCCAGCACTAACCGCACCGACTCGTTAAGCAGCCCCCATGCACTGTACAGGATAACGCCTACGATAATGAGGCTCAGCGCCGGATCGATCCAGTAGGCAGCCGTCAGCTTCATCAGAAGCCCTCCTGCCAGCACACTGGCGGTTACAGCAGCATCAGCTGCCATGTGCAGAAAGGCGCCCCGGATGTTCAGGTCTTCCTGCTGACCTTTCAAGAACAGCAAAGCCGTGCCGGTATTCACAATCAGCCCCGCACCAGCTACCAGCATCAGGGTATTACCGGGTATGGCTGGCGGGGCCTGTAGCTTTTCGATGGCATTCCACAGGATAAGCCCGGAGGCGCCTATGATTAGTAACCCATTGATCAGGGACGCCAGAATGGTGAACTTCCGGTAACCATAGGTAAACTGCCAGCTAGCTTTTACACCTGTTAGCAGAAGCGCACAACCGGACAGCACAAGGCTGATCACATCGCTGAAGTTATGGCCGGCATCAGCCAGCAGCGCTGAAGAGCCAATGCGCAGGCCATACACCACTTCTACGATCACATAGCCTATGTTCAGGCTGATGCCAATGAGAAAAGCAGGCCCGTAACGACTTTTGCCGGAGGTGTGGCTGTGATGCGTGTGAGGCATGACGCTTTGAGCTTTCCTTCCCTAAAAGCAAAACCAGTGCAGTAAGGATATCACAGGAGGCTGTGGCATAAAATCCTGGTATTGAACACCACTACCCCATACCAAAAACGGGCGATAAGGTCCTGCCTTACCGCCCGCTGAATCGGGTGCCGGATAGCTGAGCCTACCGGGGCATCAGGATCAGGCGCTTCTGGTACTGCTTATCACCTGCCTGAAGCTGTAGCACATAAACGCCACTGTTAGCTTCTGCAGGCAGCGGAACCTGATGGCTGTGAATACCACTGCCCTGCTGCCTGTAAGTCCGCTGGTAGAGCAGCTTTCCGCTAATGTGCTGTAGCTGCAGGGTAACGGCCTTCTGCTGCGGTAAGCTATATTCCACCGTTAGCTGCTGCCCGCCTTTTGCGGGGTTGGGATAAACCGTGAGTTCAGGTTGATCAGTCCTGCCGGGAAGGCCAACACTTTCTATTGTGACCTGCTGACTATCCACATTCCGGCATCCCTCTTCAGTGATTGTTTCGAGGGTGATAGTATAGGTACCAGCGCTGGTGTAGGTGTACTCCGGGCTGGTCTGCTCAGCTGTATCGCCATTACCAAGGTCCCACTGGTAGGTTTCAGCTGCTGCATTATCTGGTATCAGCACCACAGTACCGCTATTTTCCTTATCAATGGAGAAACCAGCCTCTACCCGGCGGTCGATGGTCAGCACTTCCTGAGCGGTATCCGCGCAGGTTTGATTAAGGGAATCGTAGAACGCAACCAGCTCAGGCCGCCGCTCTCCGAATAGCTCATAGACGTGATCCGGTTCAGCTCGGGTGCTGGTTTGCCCGTCATCAAAGTTCCAGCGGTACGCCAGGGTTGCCCCGTTTACTGACGATTGATTGGTGAAGGGCACTACTTCGCCCTGACAACGGCCTGTTGCTGTAAAGGCTGCCGATGGCTCAGGTAACACGTAGGCTGGCTTTGTTATGGTGTCAGAACAATTGTTACCAGCCTGCACGGCCAGCGTCACCGTATAGGTTCCGGCCGTATTATAGGAGGTGGAGGCCAGCGGCCCGTCAGGCGTTTCCCCGTTGCCCAGGGACCACTGGAATCCTGTTATAGACAAGCCATTGCGGTCAGCCTGCTCTTCAAACGTGAAGGTACCATCAGACCCACAAGCTGTATCGCTGGCAAAATCCGCTTCGGGCGCTGGCTTAATGGTCAGGCTCCGCTGAGTATCATTGCTGCAGCCCTGATCAGAAGTTGCCGTAAAGGTTACGGTATAGTTCCCACTACTGCTGTACGAAGGCTGAACAGTCCGCCCCTGCCGGGTACGGCCGTCACCGAGGTCCCACTCAAGATCCTGCAGGGTTCCCTGGTTAATGCTAGCCTGGCCATCCAGGCTTACCGGGGCACTGGCGCACGCAGGGCTCGTGGTAAAGCTGACTCGCGGAATCGGCTGGACTACGGCTTCTACGGCCTTGTAAGGGCTCAGGCAGCTGTCTGGATTGTTATAGGCCCTGACGTACAGGGTTGTATCCTTAGTAGCTGAAAGGCTAAAAGAACCACTGTTACGCAGAATTGGTGTGGTACTGCCACTATCCGCATACCAATCGATCTGCTTGCCTGCTGCTGAGGCCTGCAGGGTAAGCTGACCGCCAGCGCAGGCACTGTCACCCGTAACTGTTGGCTGAGCGGGCACATTAGAAGCATAAAGCGAGCGGCTTGTGGTGTCGTTCCCGGGTGACTGATCAGCCGCCCAGTCTGCCCAGGCCTGAAGGCGGTAGGTCTGCCCTTGCTGCGAAAGATCAACAGGCTGGGTGAAAGTCCTGACAACGGTATCACTGGGTGCCAGCGCCTGGCTCAGGGTAACGGTCTCCTGTACCAGAGGCTGCGCGTTCTTTTGGTAAGCAATAGACAGGTTGGTATTGGCCGGAATGGTGTCAAACCCGAAGTTTACCAGCTGAAGGCTTACCGGCTCATTGGCCGTCAAACCGCAGCCGCCCGTTGGCTCGATCAGCTGAACGGCACTCAGGTCGTTGGCTGCATCCCTGGTGGTAAAGGTTACCGGACCACGGAGAAGCCCTGTATCCCCGCTGCTACAGACCTCCCTGAGGTAGACATCATAGCTGGTGGCTTTCTGGAGGCCTCCGATGGTGAAAGCTGTATTGCCTGTAGTTGCCTTATTGCCCTGCTGCGCAGGATCGAAGCCCTTCGTTCCCCAGATCAGCTGGGAAGAGCTAGCCGTGGCAGTATTCGTCCACTTTATCCGCGCTGAGGTATCCAGGATGTTATCGGCACGCAGGTTCGGGTCCGGTACTGTAATAGTCCGGGTGGCGGTATCATTGTCTGCTTTCAGGTCAGGCTGCCACTGCACTGAGGCTTGCAGGCGGTAGGCGGTATCCCCTGCTGACAGGTCAAATGCCTGATTCAGCTGCACCGTTACCGAGTCACCGGGTGCAACTGGCTGATTCAGGGTGACGGACTGCGCGGGATAGGTATTGGTGTCCAGCTGGTAGGTTAGCTGAAGGCTATTACCAGCCGCAATGGTATCCAGCCCTGTGTTCGTGAGGGCCACGCTAACGGGCTCTTGCGCTGACAAACCACATACTTGTGCCGGCTGCGGAAAGCTGCTAAGGGTCAGGTCCTGTTGAGTTAGCCGGATGTTATCAAAAGAGCGGCCGTCTGCAGGGCTGCCATTTACGGCATTGCGGCCTTCCTGCCCAAAGCGAACCTGGAAGCTGGGGCTGTAAGCCTGGTTATTCTGGCTCAATGCAGCTGATATCCGTAGGGGGCCAACTGACTGATAGCTGCCGCTGCTTGCCCTGGCCAGGTCGTAAATACCGATCCAGGGGGCTCCCTGATTGCCCCGCACCCAGACGCTGTCGTTGGCATCAGCAGCGTCCTGGTAGTCGCGGTGGTCAAAGTAGAGCACATAGGGCTCAGCCGTATCGTAGCGGCTCATGTTCAGCGTCAGGATCCAGTCATTGGCCGCACGTCCGGTGCCTGAGGCTTTGTCCAGCGTAGCGGCCCGGTTTCCTGAAGCACTTACCACCCCGCTGCCGCTAAAGCGTAGCCGCCCTGCGGTATCCGTACTTTGGAACTTCCACTTAGCAGACCCTGCTGAGCAGAACTGCTTATAGCTGAGGTAACTACCGCTCAGGCCCTCAAAACCCTGTGTGTAGGGCAGGGTGACGGGGCCGGGCGTATCACAGGCCGTCCTGAAGACCAATGGCTGACCATAGCTGCTGGTATCCCCGCTTAGGCAGATCTCGCGCACGTAAGCCTCGTATTTGGTATTGGGCGTCAGGCCGTTCAGCGTGGTAAATGTATCGGTTACCCCTCCTCTCACAGTGCCCTGACCCGGCGTAAAGCCAGCTGTATCGTACTCAATGACCCAGGTGCTACCCGTGCCATTGCTGCGCCAGGCCAGCCGGGCGCTGGTATCTGTGAAGGTTTTTACTGTAAGCTGATCCGGTAACCGGCAGGGCCCGATGGTATCGTAGACTGCGTTATCGATGCTGGTCTCCCAGGTGTTGTCCCCGTTGGCAAATGCTACGTAGCGCTGACTATCGATGATGGTCGTGTCGGTAAGGTTGAGGATAAACTGCTGGAAAGCGCCTGCTGCCTGATTGGTCCTCGCTGTGAAAGTATCGATCACCCGGAAGGTAGCGGGATCATTGAGGCTGTCCATAACGCCTGCAAAAAGCCGGGAGTCGGCTGTATCCTCAAAGGCCACCTGTACCTGTATCCGGTTATCGTAGGATGGCAGATCCGGGAATTCGGGAGAGATCAGCAAGGCAGTATCCCCGCTGGCCAGGTCAGCATCATTGAAGGTTACCTTATTCGGCCGGGATGGCGGGGTGTCTGTGTCGTTGTTATTGTCAAAGGCTACGAGCTCGATCTGGTCAGACTCCCCTCCGCGGGTAGACCAGCAGAACCGCCGGCTGCCGAAGGGATCTGCCTCTGGCTGGCCGTCAAACTGCTGGCGATAGGGCGTTGTAAAGGGACTGCAGAATGTAGAAAAGGTGACCGGAGCGCTAAAATAGCTCGTATCCCCACTCTGGCAGACCTCCTGAACGTAGGCCTGGTAGCGGGTGCCGCTGTTCAGGTTGTTCAGGGTAGCTGTGGTATCGTTTACTGAAACGGTGTTATCACCGCTCCCTGATCTGAATGTAGCTGAGTCATAATTGATCAGCCATTGGTTTCCTGAATTCCGGGAGCTCCAGGTAAGTTCGGCAGAATCTGAGTACAGGTTTGATACCGTTAGTCCTTCGGGCTTTTTGCAGGTCGGGATCTGCTCGTACCGGATGTTGTCAATGCTGCTCTCCCAGGTGCCATCGCCATTGGCAATGGCTACATGGCTTGCGCTGCTGCTGATCAGGCTACTGTTGTCCAGGTCCGTGATAAATTCCTGCCAGGTACCCGCTGCCTGCCCTGAGCGGGCAGTCAGCGTGTCTACAACTGTCAGTGAGGCACTGCTCAGGGTATTATCCATAACCCCGATGAATAAGCGTGAGTCAGCTGTATCCTCAAAGGCCACCTGCATTCGCAGCCTGTTGTTGTAAGCGGTCAGGTCTGATAGCGCGGGCGATATCAGCAGGGCTGTGTCTCCTGCCGAAAGGTCAGCATCATTGAACGTGACCTTATTGGGGCGGGTAACAGGTGGATCCGTATCGTTATTAGCCGTGCCGGTAACCAGCTCAATCTGACTGCTTTCATTACCAGCTGTGTCCCAGCAGAACTGGTTGACAGGGATCGGGGCCTGAGCGGTTGCACTGTCAAAGCCCTGGTAAAGCCTGGCTGAGAAGGGGTTGCATGGCGTTTTGAATGTAATTGACGTATTAAAACTGGTGTCAGTTGTGTTGCAGACCTCCTGCACCTGCGCCTTGTAGCTGGTATTGGCTTGCAGCCCCTTAATGGTTGTGTTGGTGTCAGTGGTGGTAACCGTGTCGCCACCGGGCCCCTGAATCCTTACAATGTAGTTGAGCGGATTGTTACTACCACTATTCCAGCGCAGGCTTACGGAGTCTTTCCCAAGGCCTGTTGTAGTCAGGTTGGTAGGGGCCGGACAGCTGATATTCTGGATAAGCACATTGTCTATGGCAGATCCCCAGATGTTGGCACTGGTGGAACCGCCTGTGCTAAAGCAAAAGCGCACTCTGAGATCGGAATTGCTATAGGTGGTGATATCAATGGTATTACTGCCACTACCATCTGCTCCCTGCGAAAACACCTGCTGCCAGCTAGTGCTGTCCCACACCTCAACCCGGAAGGTACCGGTATTGACAAAGGACTCATGCTCCCAGTCAAAACTGAGCTCCAAGTTTGTGGCCCCCGTGGTATTAACTGTATCGGTCACCAGGCAGTAGAGGCTATCCGCAGTGGAAGCGGCCCCGCCTACATTGTCCAGGTCAATCACAGCGACATTACCAGCAAAGCCCGATGGCACCCCACCGGCACTGGAGGCCGGATAATCGGAGCAGGTAAAGGAAAAGACGCGGGAGCCATCCTGGCAGGTGCCGGCCTGTACAGATGTTCCAGCTGAATCCAGCTCCCACTGAGCAGGCTTAATCCCGTTGTTAAAATCAGCCTGAAGATAGGTTTGATTCTGGGCGTGGGCACGCTTGGTAAAAATAGCCGGAAGGAGAAGAAGCATGAGCGCTGCTGGCCCTAAAGCCAGCAGCAAGTTATGTCGCTGTAGTCGCATAAGCCTATGATTTGAATTACTAAAATAGGCAATCATAGTGGCTTTGTTAGGGTTACTTATGCCTTATTCGGCCATACAGCCTGTGCTACTACCAACAGGTATGAGCCCTGCCTGGCTGCAATTCCTTAAGCGTTTAGGCATATGGCTCCCCTTGGGATGCCAATAGGCCCGCCTACCCTCATGAAGCCCGGCTTAAATAGCTGGAAAGCTACCGGGTAGGTTGAGGTGGCACGTTAGTTGATATATGAAATAATGAACAAATGTTTAATAAACCATGCAACAACCCACAGCTGCTAAAGATCACTGGGAAACCGTTTACACCGAAAAAGGGCCACAGGAAGTCGGCTGGACCCAGACCAGCCCTGAGCCTTCCTTTACGCTGATCAAAGCATCAGGGATCCCGAAAGATGCCCCGATCATTGATGTGGGCGGTGGGGATAGCCTGCTGGTGGATTATTTACTGGAAGCAGGCTATACCGATCTAACGGTATTAGACATTTCCGGGAAGGCGCTGGAGCGCGCCCGGGAGCGCCTGGGGCCGGAAAAAGCCGGCCACGTGCAGTGGATCGAACAGGATGTCCGGTTTTTCGAGCCCGGGCGGACGTATGCCCTGTGGCACGACCGGGCCACCTTTCATTTTCTGACGGAGGAGGCCGACCGGGCTCGCTACCAGGAGCTCGTTAAGCGCTTTACCACGCAAAGCCTGGTCATCGGTACTTTTTCCACGGATGGCCCTGCCAGGTGCAGTGGCCTGCCCGTGGTACAGTACGATGCCGCCACGCTGGCTAAGGCTTTTGCACCTGAATTCGGGGCGATCCATACGCAGCAATCCATGCATTACACACCTGCCGGTAAGCCTCAGGCCTACATCTTTGCCCACTTCACCAAGTGATTTGCGGATAAAAAAGGCCTTTGGTTCCGGTATAAGCCGCTCCTCCGGCGCACTCAAAATCCTCTATTGAAAGCAAGGTGGTGCTCTAAAGCACGCGTTTGACAAGTAGTGCCAACAGCACTACAGAGCGCTGGCCCTGTTGTCGTTCAGGTGCTATTTCCAAAGCCTGCTATTCGGCTTATTTGCATCCCATCAAAATGGTATTAGATTGGGATGTCAGTCAGAAACCCACACCCCATGCACATCGTAATCCTGGGCAACGGAATAACCGGCACCACTGCCGCCCGTTTTGCCCGTAAGCATAGCAGCGAGGCCCGGATAACCGTCATTTCAGCTGAAAGCGATTACTTCTATGCCCGCACGGCCCTGATGTACATCTACATGGGGCACCTGACCTTTGAGGATACCAAGCCTTACGAAAACTGGTTCTGGGAAAAGAACCGCATTCACCTGCTGCGGGACTACGTTACCAACATTGATACTGCGCAGCAGGAACTCCACTTCCAGCAGCACCAACCCCTGCCCTATGATAAGCTGGTGCTGGCCACGGGGTCCCATTCTAATTTCCTCAACTGGCCCGGCATCAACCTGAAAGGCGTACAGGGGCTCTACAGCATTCAGGATCTGGAAAACATGGAGGCCTACACGCAGGATGCCCGGCAGGCAGTGATCGTAGGCGGTGGGCTGATCGGGATAGAGCTGGCCGAGATGCTGCATACCCGCGGCATCCAAACCACCATGCTGGTGCGGGAATCCTCCTACTGGAACAATATTCTGCCGCCTGAGGAGTCAGCTATGGTGAACCGCGAGATCTTTAACCACCACATTGACCTGCGCACGGGTACGGAGCTGGCTGAGATCAAAGGCGATGAGCAGGGCCGGGCTCAGCGCGTCATTACCAAGGACGGGCAAGACATTCCGTGTCAATTCGTAGGCATCTCCATTGGTGTTCACCCCAACCTGACCATTGCCGGTAATACTTCAATCCAGACCAGCAAGGGCATCCAGGTAGATCCGTACCTTCAGACCAACATTCCCAATGTATATGCCGGTGGCGACTGCTCTGAGCAAACGGAGCCAAAGCCCGGCCGCGGGGCGATTGAGGCTATTTGGTACACCGGCAAGATGATGGGCGAAGTGCTCGGCCACAATGTGATCCACAGCGATCAGCCTAAGGAATATGACCCGGGCGTTTTCTTTAACTCGGCCAAATTCTTCACCATTGATTACCAGGTGTACGGGAGCATCAAGCCCAACCCGGAGCCCCCGGTCACCACCCTGTACTGGGAGCACCCGGATGGCAAAAAAGCGATCCGGATCAATTACCATGAAGAAACCCGGGCCGTGGTCGGCTTTAACCTGATGGGTACCCACTACCGGCACCGCGTGTGTGAGTACTGGATCGAAGCCGGCACCCCGATTGAGGAAGTGCTTGCGCAGCTACCTGTAGCCAATTGCGACCCGGAATTCACCCCTCAGCACGAGGACGAAGTAGTCGCTATCTATAACCAGCAGCACCCGGATAACCCGGTTACCATCCAGCGGAAAAAAGGCCTGTTTGAGCGGGTCAAGGCCCTTGTGGGGGCTTAACTTGGACGCAATGATGCTTCTCCTTTTCTGAATCTACAAACCGATAATTATGGCAGCCATTAATGATAGTTTGCAGCTGAGCGGAAAATCCTCTGAAGACCTTAGCCTGCAGGATAAAGTAGGCCTGGGCATAGTCGGGCTCAGCTTTCTGGCTATGCTGGGAGCCGCTTTTGGCGGTGGGCAGCAGATGCCCTACTTCTACATGATCACCAGCCTCGGGCTTCTGATAACTGGCAGCATGGTGTATTTCATGCGCTTTCTGCGAAAGCCTGAGGGTACGATCAACAACCAGCTCCTTTTCAACAACGTCCTGTCCCGCGGAGCATGGGGCTGGATCCTGGCCATAGTCCTGACGGGCTTTTATGTGCTGATCTACTGGCAAAGTGAGTTCAGGGCCCTCAGCAGCCTGATCGCTATGCTGGACCCCTTTAGCAGAGCCCTCACGGGCGGGCCCGCTACGCAGTGGTTCCTGTACGGCACTTTTTATACCCTTGCCATCCTGCTGATGGGCTTCCGGGCCATTTTCCGGTACCGGCACAACAAGTACCAGATCGTCCGCACCATCTCGGTCATGTTCTTTCAGCTCGGGTTTGCCTTTCTGCTGCCCTATTTCCTCAAGAAGCTGAATGAACCGGATTTTTACTTCACCTACTTCTGGCCGCTGGAGCCCTCTTACTTGTTTCCCTCCAAAGTTTCCACGCTGACGCAGGAAGGCGCGCTGGGCACGTTCATGGTGTTCTGGGGGGCTATGATGACGTTCATCGCCACGCCCACGCTGACCTATTTCTTCGGCAAGCGCTGGTACTGCTCGTGGGTCTGTGGCTGTGGGGGCCTGGCTGAAACAGCCGGCGATCCCTTCCGTCATCTCTCTGATAAATCCATGCGTGCCTGGCAGGTAGAACGCTGGCTGATCCATGGCGTGTTGGTCGTGATCACGCTCGGCACCATCGTCCTCTGGGTTGATCAGAGCACGTCAGGCGCTTTTCTGGGTCCGGTTTCTACGTATTTCTCGCAGTGGTATGGCTTTTATGTAGGCGCGGTTTTCTCGGGTGTGATCGGTGTCGGCTTTTACCCGATCATGGGCTCCCGCGTCTGGTGCCGGTTCGGCTGCCCGATGGCCGCAATCCTGGGGCTTTTTCAGCGGTACTTTTCCCGCTTCCGGATCACCACCAACGGAGATCAGTGCATTTCCTGCGGCAACTGCTCCAAGTACTGTGAAATGGGTATTGATGTACAGGCCTATGCCCAACGGGGCGAGAACATTGTCCGGTCATCCTGTGTAGGCTGCGGGCTGTGCGAGGAAGTGTGCCCGCGCGGGGTCCTGCACCTGGAAAACGGCCCGCCTAAGCACGCCCGCCCGCACGCTAAGGTGACTTCGAAAGGGATTGAGATCTACAACAAAGGGCATTAAGCCTATCATCCTTTTCCAAACCAATAACCGCTGTTTTATGAACCATCCTTTGAATCCGATCCAGCAGCAGTGGAACCAGACCAATCCCTATGATTTCTCCATGCTGAAGGCGGTGATCCTGAACTGCACCCTGAAGCCTTCGCCCGGGCTATCGCATACCGGGGGCCTGATCGCGCAGGCGAAGGCGATCATGGAAGCCAACCACGTGCAGGTGGAGGCCTACCGCCCGGTTGATTACCACATAGCACCCGGGGTTTACCCGGATATGACCGAGCATGGCTTTGAGCAGGACGACTGGCCACAGCTGCAGGAGCGGGTGATGGACGCCCATATCCTGATCATCGGCACGCCCATCTGGCTGGGTGAGCGCTCTTCCATTGCAACAAAGGTTATTGAACGGCTGTACGGCTACAGCGGCAATCAGAATGAGCACGGGCAATATGCCTACTATGGCCGGGCAGGTGGTGTGATCATTACAGGCAATGAAGATGGCGTTAAGCACTGCGCCATGAACACCATGTACGCCCTTCAGCATCTGGGCTACGTGATCCCGCCACAGGCCGATGCCGGCTGGATAGGCGAAGCCGGGCCGGGTCCCTCCTACCTGGATGAAGGGTCGGGCGGGCCGGCTAATGACTTTACCAACCGCAACACCACCTTCATGACGTGGAACCTGATGCACATGGCTAAGCTCCTGCACGACCAGGGCGGAATGCCGGCTCACGGGAATCAGCGGTCAGTATGGGAAGCCGGGGCGGATGCAGCGCATGCCAATCCGGAGTACCGGTAGCTGCTATATCTGCCGCCTGAGCAGCCGGCGATACCCGTTGCGGATCTTTTCAAAAGTGAGGGCATGCCGCTCCGTGCCCTCCACTCCGATCAAAAAGGCGATCGGCCGCAGGTTCGGAATGTTCTCGCAGGCGATCTTGAACATGGACATGATCGGGATCACGATGAACATGCCCGGCAGGCCCCAGATCATCCCGCCTACTACGATCATCAGGATGGTGACGAAGGGGTTGATGCTCACATTCACGCCCGTGATATTGGGCGTCAGGATGTTGTTCTCGACAAACTGCACTACAATAAACGTGATAACGAGGGCTACAGCTACATCCAGGCTCTGCGCACCCAGTACGAACACCAGCGCTACCAGATAGCCGATAATGGTACCGAGGTAGGGGATCAGGTTGAAAAGGGCCGCTACAATCCCGAAAAACAGCGGGTGCCGGACCCCGATAAAGAAAAAAACAGCTGAATTGACCACCACCAGAATGGATACTACGATCAGCAGCCCTTTCAGGTAAGAGGGCGTTACATAAGAAATCTCCCGGATGATGTTATCAGCCCGGTAGTGGGTAGACTGCGGGAGCATTTTGAAGAGGAACTGCCGGAACTTGTCCCGGTAATACAGAAACATAAACGTAAAGACGGGCAGGATCCCGATCTTGAAGATGGTTCCGGTGGTGGCTGTGAAGATATTCTTGAAAAGCTGACCAGCCGTGTCAAATACCATCCCGGTCCGGCTGGCGAAAAGCTCTTGCTGTTGCTTTGGGCTCATGCCGATCACGCCTTCCAGCCAGCCCTGAAACGTCAGGATCTTCTGGTTGATCTGCTCTTTGATGAAGGGCAGGTCCTCACTGAAATTGAAGAACAGCTTTACCACCACAAAGATCACCCCGGACAGGCCGGCAAAAAAGAGGATGATCAGCACCAGATTGGTCAGGATACGGGGCCAACCTTTCCGTTCCATTTGCTCAGCTGCCGGAAACAGCAGCAGCGCTAGAAAGGTACCCAGCACCAGCGGCACCAGGATATCCTTAGCCATGATCAGGATAAAGACCGCTGTAATAGCGGTAAGCATGATCAGCAGGGCATTGACAAGGTTCGACCGATCAGTGCTCGGATTCGCGGGCATGGTGACAAAGGGTGTTTAAAGCGTTTGGACCACTGTTTGGCAAAGGTAGGCAGCTGGTGCAGGACACCGCCGTTTTGTAGAAGACAGCTTTATCCCTGGCTTTTTACATCCAGCTGCCCTTGTAGGTTTCGGTTTTATACAGCAACCAATCGTAGATAGGCATGACTGCTTCCTTAGGAAGGAAAGGGATCCGGAAAGCCCCGGCCGCTGTACCGATCATCAGGTGGCAGGTTCCCCGTTTTTGCTGAATAATGTTCTGCTTAATCCGCAGCCCCTGAAGTTTATAAGGGCGGAAAACCGTGGCAGCAGGAAAAAGCCACCCCCTTCGGTAAATGATGCCTGACCGGTATACCTCTAACGCTATGCTGTCTACATACCGCGGGATAGCAATAGCCTGAAAAACGGCAAAAGCACTGAAGGCGGCAGCCGCCCAGCTGTAACTGTAGAAGTAGCCCAGTAAGCCAGCGCCAACAAGCCCGATCAACAGCCGCCGGACCAGGAGCAATACTTTGTAAAAATCGATGGGCTGAATGGTCTGAGTTGGCGCCTCGTCCTTAAATTCCGGATAGACCGCCTCCATCACAGACTGGGAAGCCTCCGTGAAGCAGCCCGGTATAGTCACCGTGCTCAGGGCCTCCCCGCCTGCACTCTGGGCCGGAAAAACATTGATGGTCTGCATTCGCAAGGGCCAGCGGATAAAATTGGTTTCCCATTCCAGAAACTGGATTTTGGGATAAGGGACGGTGTACTCATTTCTGCGCAACAGGCCGCCTTTGGTCTGGAAACCTTCCTTCGTCAGGCTTGAATTGAAGGCATAGTAGAAGTGAAAATGCTTAGCAAAGGCCACCAGCAGAATGATACTGACAAATAGCACCACCCCATAGGTTAGCTGCATCCAGAAGGAGGTGCTGATGAATGAGCTGAAGCTGAAGTCACTCATGAGCTCTGAAAACGAGGCCTCCGGATAGAACTGGAAGATGGTTCCGAACACAAAGGCCAGAATAACCCCGCCGTTCCGGAAATGGTTATCCGTTAGCGCGATAAGGGAGAGGTCTTTCAGGCTAAGGTTAACCAGCGGCTCGCTTTCGGCCGCTTCCGCTTCTCCGGTCGCATCTCCGTTTTCCGTCACAGCAGGGGCTGAGCGTTTCAGGGTGCTTTTCAGCTGTTGGGCGTAGGTATCGGACAGCCCCCGTATCTCCGTTTCCTGTTGCTGGGAGCCGGCTGTTTCTACTTTCAGGCCCGTTACGCCCAGCGCTTTCTGAATGACGTTCTGATGAAGGTGTACCGTCTGGATCCGTTCGAAAGGAATGTTGGCCCTTTGCTTATTAAAGAGGCCCTGCTCGATAACCAGCTCTTCGCTTGTCAGGTAGAATTCAAAATGGTAATAGGTCAGCAGAGCCGCAAATCCGGTCACGAAAATGGCCAGCACCAACAGGATCAGGATCAGCCACCAGATCCCCGGGTTAATGATCAGTGGAATCAAACCATAGATCCCGCGGAAAAAGAACTGCTTCAGGAAGTCGAACCAGTAAACAAAGATGGCAAAGCCATTCTGCCGTTGGGGTTCCGAAAAAACCGCATCAATCATAGGTGGCCGAGTATTTAGCTACATACTCCCGCAGGCGCTGGGCTTCTTCATAGGGCAATCCGCCAATAGGCAGATCTGACACTGCGCCACCCGCTGTAAAAAGCCGTAGCTCTGATAGCTCAAAGAGCTGAGCCATCGGCCCCTGAACGATCTCCCCGTGCTGTATCCGGTTAAAGGGAACGGTTACTTTAGAAAAAAACAGCCAGCCTTTCTGGTAGGTGATGTCATGAGAGCGCAGGGCATATCCCCGTATGGGAAAGCCTTTGACCTCTTCCAGGCTGATCAGCATGGCCAGTATTACCCAGAAAGTCAGGACACTCATCCCCCACCAGAAAAGGCCAAAGAGCATCAGCGCCAGCCCTCCTACCAGGATAAAGGTCAGCGGTAGCAGGGACGTAATCAGCAGATAAGGCAGGTAACGCGAGGGATGGCCCTTGAACTCAACGGCCTCAACTGCCGGCAGGGCCGTATCGGTTAATTGGGTGTTCCGGAATTCCAGAGACCGGGATTCAGGTAGTAACTCGGACATGACAGAACTTTCGTTTTAGAAGCACGGGCTGCAGCGGCTTAATTAATTACTTTTTGCGGTATCTAATTAAATGAATAAAAGCGCTATGAGTTTTAAAGCGCCATAGGCCTTTGCAAAAAGGGAAACTTTGAGCTTTTGTACCTTTTATCCCAAAATCCCGTGCCATGGACGGTCAGGAACCCAACACCCTGTTACGCTGGGGATTCATCGGATGTGGTGCCGTGACTGAGCAAAAAAGCGGCCCGGCTTTTCAGCAGGTGACCGGCTCCACCGTTACGGCTGTCATGAGCCGCAGCTACCACAAAGCCCGCGATTATGCCGACCGGCATCAGATCCCAAGAGCACACGACCGGATCGAAGAGCTGATAAACGATACCAGTGTGGATGCCATTTACATAGCCACCCCGCCGGGTGCGCACATGCAGCCAGCGCTGGCGGCAGCAGAGGCCGGGAAACCTGCCTACATAGAAAAGCCCCTGGCACGCACCTACGATGAGGCTTTAAGCATTGTACAGGCATTTGAGGAAAAGGGCGTACCACTGTTTGTAGCCTATTACCGGCGGGCGCTGCCAAAAGTGCAGACCTTGCAGGCGCTCCTTCGCCATGAGGCCATTGGCCCTGTTCACAGCTTTCAGGTAACCCTGCAGAAGCCTCAGCCTGTGGTTAGCGATACTTCGGAGTTACCATGGCGCCTGAAGCCAGAAGTCGCAGGCGGTGGGCTTTTCATGGATCTGGCCCCGCATGTCATTGATCTGATTCAATACCTGTTGGGAGCGGTTACCACCGTTCAGGCCTCTGTTCAGAATTTTTCCCAGATTGCGGCCGTGGAGGATCACGTTAGCGCAGTCTTTACGCTGGACAATGGCGTAACAGGCGTTGGACAGTGGGATTTTAGCGGGGCGAATTATGCAGATGAGATGGTGATACGGGGGGAACGTGGCACCCTTGCTTTCGGTATTCACAGCACCGATCCCCTCGTGGTGTGCAATGAGAACGGGGAGCAAAGCATTCCGCACGAAACTCCAGCCGTTATCCAGGAGCCCATGATCAGCGATGTGGTAGGCGCTATCAACGGGCGGGCTCAGCACGCAACCAATGCTCATTCAGCCGCCAGGGTTAACTGGGTAACCGATCAGATCCTGACAGATTTCCCCTGGAAGACGCCTTAGCGGGTCTTTTCAGGGCGCTAAGCGCTCCAGCTTCCAGTCCTGACGGTCAGCCTGCCAGGTATAGACAATCCGGTCGTGCAGGCGGTTAGGCCGTCCCTGCCAGAATTCCACCACCTCAGGCTTCAGGCGGTAACCGCCCCAGTGCTCAGGCCGTGGGATGTTGTCATCCGGATAGGTGTTCTCCAGCTCGGCCAACTTGTTCCAAACCGCTTGCTTGCTGCTGATCGGCTGACTCTGCGGGGAGGCCCAGGCCCCACGCTGGCTGCCAGCAGGCCGGGAGTGGAAGTAGTTATCTGACGTTTCCGGGGCTACCTGCTCAATCGGGCCGGTGATGCGGACCTGCCGCTCCAGTTCGTGCCAGTGAAAGACCAGCGCTGCATTGGGATTGGCCCGCAGCTCTTGTCCCTTTTGGCTTTGGTAATTGGTGTAGAACACAAAGCCTTCCTTATCTACGCCCTTGAGGAGCACAATCCGGGCATTTGGCCGTCCCTGTGCATCTGCTGTTGCCAGGGTCATGGCATTGGGTTCCGGGACTTCGGAGGCGTGGGCCTCATCAAACCACTGCTGGAACTGGACTAGCGGATCAGCATCTACGTGTTCCTCGTCCAGTTCTCCCTGCGCATATTCTTTCCGGAGATCAGCTATGCTTTTGGTCTCACTCATACAGCAAAATTGTTTTTATCAGATAACACGCAGTGCAGGTCTTTGATTAAGCTTTGTTTCCGGCGTTCCCGTCTTTGAGCGATATTTGCGAAAAATGCGCCAATATGGAGTTTTACTTTGCCTACATCACCGCGGAAAGCATGGACGAAGCGCGCCACATCGGGCAAACCCTGATCCGGGAACAGCTGGTAGCCTGCATCAATATCATTGAGCAGATGGAAAGCATGTTCATGTGGGAGGGCGAGTTCCAGAATGAGAAGGAGGTGGTGGTCATCGCAAAGACCAGGGCTGATCTGGTCAGTGACCTGATTGAGCGGGTCAAAGCGGTGCACAGCTACGACTGCCCCTGTGTGGTTACCCTGCCTGTGGAGGGTGGAAATGCCGATTTTCTGAACTGGATAGCCGGTGAGACCCGCCAGAAGTCCGGCAGTGGATCAGCAACCTAACAGGCCGCAACAGCACTCCCTGGCCCGGCTGTTGTTGCCCGCACAGGATACAAAATCCCTGTATGACGCGTTTAACCTTCGATGCCTTTCCGGAAACCCTCGAGTACACGGTAGCGCTTCCAACTTCCAAAAGCCTGAGTAATCGCGCCCTTATCCTTCAGGCCCTGAGCCAGCACCAGTTTGAGATCCATCAGCTATCTGAGGCCGAAGATACCAC
The DNA here is from genome assembly GCA_964474835.1 of uncultured Sphingobacteriales bacterium. Classification (GTDB taxonomy): domain Bacteria; phylum Bacteroidota; class Bacteroidia; order CAILMK01; family CAYYUA01; genus CAYYUA01. The sequence goes on along the minus strand of CAYYUA010000001.1, from coordinate 142,702 downwards.
GCGGCTCCGGGAGCTGCTGACTGATGACCCCTCCTCGCTTGACTGCGGCAATGCGGGAACAGCCTTTCGCTTTCTGACCGCCTATGCCGCTTTGATGCCCGGGAAACGCTACCTCACAGGCAATGCGCGCATGAAGGAGCGGCCTGTTGGTCCATTGGTGGAAGCGCTACGCAGCCTGGGGGCTACCATCCATTACACAGAGAATGCGGGATACCCGCCCCTGGAGATCCACGGTGGCACGGTAGAGGGTGGGCAGGTCACCCTGAATGCTGCTGTCAGCAGCCAGTTCGTCACGGCCCTCCTGCTGATAGCACCGTTCACCAGCCAGGGTATTCATTTAGTCTTTAGCAGTGTTCCGGTTTCCCGGCCGTATTTCGCCATGACGATCAAAATGCTGCAGTACTTCAATGTGCGGGTGGAGCAAAAGAGCAATGAAGTAGCCGTTTACCCCAAGGCGCAGCTCCCATCCAAGGCCCTGACCATCGAACCAGACTGGTCCTCGGCCTCCTACTGGATCGGGCTGGCCGGGCTCTTGCCCGGCAGCCGGCTGTTTTTTCCAGGCATTCCCAAGCGCTCCTGGCAGGGTGATCAGGCCATTCTGGACCTGGCTGGTGGGTTTGGGCTGCAGCGCAAGCAAACACCAGAGGGCTTGCAGATCAAAAGCCATGAGCAGCTACCGGAGTATTTCGAGGGCTTTCTGACTGACCATCCGGATCTGGTGCCAACGCTGGTAGCTATGTGCGCGGCCGCTCATGTACCGTTTAACTTATCAGGCCTTGCCCATTTACGCGATAAGGAAACGGATCGCCTGGCAGCCCTAAGAGAAGAGCTAAGCTGGGTTGGCGCTGTTGTTGCAACCTCAGCGGACGGGCTTAGCTGTGACCATTACCAGGAAGTGCCAGCAGGCCATGGCACCATTCACACTTATCAGGATCACCGCATGGCCATGAGTGCTGTGCTGCTGACCCTGAAGCACCCTGGGTTGAGCATAGCAGAGCCGGGTGTTGTTAGCAAATCATACCCTGGTTTCTGGGCTCAACTGGCAGAGGCAGGTTTTGCCTTTCACCAAAACGAGGACGAACATTAACTATGGCAAGCAATAGTTTTGGCCGTTATTTCAGCATTACGACCTATGGGGAGTCTCACGGGGCTGGTATGGGCGTCATCGTAGATGGATGCCCCGCCGGGATTCCCATAGACCTGGCCCGGATTCAGCAGGAGCTGGATCGCCGGAAGCCCGGCCAGAGCAAGCTAACGACCCAACGAAAGGAGCATGAGGATTTTACCGTTGAAAGCGGCCTGTTTGAGGGGCGGACCCTGGGCGGTCCCATGGCCATCCGCATTCCGAATCAGGATGCCAGAAGCCGGGACTACCAGCGATTCGAAAACCGCTATCGCCCCTCTCATGCTGACTACACCTATGATGTGAAATATGGAATCCGCGATCACCGGGGAGGCGGCCGTTCATCAGCCCGGGAGACAGCCAACTGGGTGGCGGCCGGAGCCGTGGCGGTTCAGTTGCTCGAGCAGCTCTATCCTGAGCTGGCCATTCAGGCCTTTGTTACCCAGATCGGGGAAGTGGAGCTGGCTTCTGCGTGGGGCGAACTGGATCTAGCCCACTCAGCGGATGCCTATGTCCGCTGCCCTGAGCCGAACACAGCGCAGCAGATGGTCACCGCGATTGAAACAGCGCGTAAGGACAAAGACAGTGTAGGCGGTGCAATTGGCTGCCAGGTTTCCGGCATGCCGGAAGGCCTGGGCGAACCGGTTTTCCACAAGCTGGAAAGCGATCTGGCTGCTGCTATGCTCAGCATCAATGCCAGCAAGGGTTTTGAGCTGGGCGAGGGCTTTCAGGCGTCCGGCATGCGGGGCTCAGCTCACAACGATGCCTTCCGGTACGAAGGGGATAGCATCACCACGCAAACAAACCATGCCGGCGGCACGCTCGGAGGCATTAGTAACGGGGCTCCCTTGCAGTTTCAGGTGGCCTTCAAGCCAGTGGCAACGATTGCTCAGCCTCAGGATACAGTGGATTCAGCGGGAAATGAGGTAACCCTGGAGGGCAAAGGCCGCCACGATCCGTGCGTTGTTCCGCGTGCTGTGCCGATCGTGGAGGCTATGACGGCCTTAGTGCTGGCTGATCATGCTTTGGCTGCAAGGTTGAGCCAGCTTTAGCGGGCTCTTGTGGCTTCTTTACTTTCAATGAGCTGAAAGCCTGATGATTGCTGCTTTCCCTTATTCGATCCCCCGCCATTTTCGAGGTAAGACAGGTACACATACAGGCCTGCGACCAGGGCCATGAGTACCAGGTAGATCAAGAGATTCCGATTGGCTTTTTGCCGGGTGTGGCTGCGGGACCTGAACTCTCCCATGACAGGATGGCTTATGACTTGGTAAGGCAAAATTACTTGCGGCGCTCTGTAGTGTAGCGTACCAGGTTTTTCAGGGAATGTTCGTAGGTGCCCGCTCCCAGCTCATCCAGGATGTTGAACGCTTCCTCCTGATAAGTGAACATCTGCTTCCGGGCATAGTCAATTCCGCCATGTGTTTTAACGAACTCTACAATCTCCCGGATGCCCTTCTGCTTATTGCCACGCTTCTCGATCACCCGTTTGATCCGGCGCTGCTCTTTTGGCTCTACATTGGATAGCGCATGGATGAGGGGCAGTGTTAGCTTTCGCTCCTTGATATCCGTGCCCTTCGGCTTCCCGATCTTATCGTCCCCGTAATCAAACAAGTCATCCTTGATCTGAAATGCCATCCCGATCTTCTCCCCGAATACCCGCATTTTCTCAATGGTTTCGTCAGAGGCACCTACCGATGCCGCTCCAATAGAGCAACAAGAGGCGATCAGGGAGGCTGTTTTCATGCCGATGATCTCGTAGTATGTCTCCTCCCCGATGTCCATAGAACGGCTTTTCTCGATCTGCAGCAATTCCCCCTCGCTCATGCGCCTGACCGCCTCTGAGGAGATCTGAAGAAGCCGGAAGTCTTCATTGGTTAGCGAGAGCAGCAGGCCCCGGGACAACAGGTAATCGCCCACCAGCACTGCGATCTTGTTTTTCCAGAGCGCATTAATAGACAGCAGCCCTCTTCGCTCAAAGGCATCATCCACCACATCATCGTGGATCAGAGTAGCGGTGTGCAGGAGTTCTACCAGAGAAGCGCCCCGGTAAGTTTTATCATTGATCTCACCGCAGGTGCCCGCTGTAAGGAAGACGAACATTGGCCGCATCTGCTTCCCTTTATTGCGGACGATGTAGTTCATAACCCGGTTGATGAGCGGAACGCGGGTTTTCATCGCCTCATAAAAGCGCTTTTCGAACTCAACCATCTCCTCCTGGATGGGAGCCTTAACATCCTTGATCGATACGCTCATAAAGGGTTTGTTGAATACAGGCTAGTAGCGGATGCTGCAAAAGTAGGAGTTGTTAACCGCTCTAACACTTTGGCATGTTTCGTGTTCTGCAGGAGTTTTGCCGTATATTAAACCCCTGAGGTAAAAAAGTGTTATAACACAGGATTGCCTGATGGACTATCAGCTAATCAAAAAGCAAAAGAACCTGGAAATGATTATGCACCACCGCCCTGCCTTCGTTCAATTTTGTTGCTGTTGTTGCCAAAATTCATAGGTAGGTGGGGTGTTATCAGCCATATTTTCAATCATTGAAAAAGCCTCACCTCAGCACTCAGGTGGGGCTTTTTTATTACATAGCCAAGTGAATAGTATGGATAAAGAACCTTCAGCCATAACCGCTTCAGCCATTGAAAACCAGATTCAGAAGCTGGAGCCTTTTATCGGGCATACGCCACTCTACCCGCTCCACAATATCCTGCCCAACCCACGGGTTAACCTGTATGCTAAACTGGAGTGGCAGCAGCTGGGTGGCAGCGTAAAGGCACGCCCTGCTTTTCAGATCATCAAGGATGCGATCCGGGCGGGCAAACTGGACCAGGATAAGATGCTACTGGATGCCAGCAGCGGCAATACCGGAATTGCCTACGCTGCAGTGGCCCGCTCGCTGGGTTTGCATGTAACCCTATGCATGCCTGAGAATGCCTCAGAAGAGCGCAAGCTGTTCCTGAAAGCCCTGGGCTCGCATATTGTTTACACCTCAGCCCAGGGATCCACGGATGAGGCGCAGGAGAAAGCAGTAGCGATGACCGGGGCTTACCCGGACTATTACTATTATGCCGATCAGTACGGCAATGCATCCAACTGGCAGGCTCATTATTACACCACTGCCAGCGAGATTATTGAGCAGACCAATGACCAGGTTACGCATCTGGCTACGGGCCTCGGCACTACCGGAACGTTTATCGGTACCGGCAGAGGGCTACGGGCTCACAGCGATAAGATCAACCTGGTAGCCCTGCATCCCTCTACCGCTATGCATGGCCTGGAGGGATGGAAGCACATGGAAACTGCCAAAATCCCGGAGTTTTACGATCCCACACTCGCTGACGAAAACCGAACAGTATCCAGCGAGCAGGCGTATGAATGGGTGAAAAAAGCCGCACAACTGGAGGGGCTGCTGATCAGCCCTTCTGCTGCTGCTAACCTGGCCGGGGCCTACCAGCTGGCCACTGAGCTCGATGAGGGCACTGTTGTTACCGTCTTTCCTGACGGCATTGAAAAATACCGGGACGCAGCACAAACAATCTTTAACACCGCTTAAAAAAGCAATACCCTATGACGCTGAAAATTGACAAAGAAGTGGAAAACCTGATCCGGGCGCACGCCAACCGCGTTTACCCGGAAGAGTGTTGCGGCGCCCTGTTCGGCAAGCTCGACAGTGATGAACGGATCATCATTGATTACATGGAGCTGGATAATGCTGATGATGACGGGAACCGGCAGCGAAATTTTGAGATCTCCCCTGACGACTACATGAGGGCTGAGAAACATGCTGATGAAAATGGAATGGTGATGGCCGGCATTTACCACTCTCACCCGGATGCCGCTCCTGTTCCTTCTGAGAAAGATCAGAAAAAAGCTATGCCCGTCTTTTCGTATGTCATCATCAGCATCAAAGGTGGCGAGCAGGGTGAGCTCCGTGCATGGAAGCTGAACCGGGAAGGTCGCTTTGATGAGGAATCAGTCAGCACTGTATATGAACGAGAACCCGATTCATAAACCCTAAAAACTAACAACCATTATGGCAACGATCCAGATACCAACCCCCCTGCGGAAATTCACCGATAACAATGCGAAGTTCGAAACGGATAAGCATACGGTTTCCGAAGCTGTTCACGAGCTTACAGAAACCTATCCGGACCTGAAGGAAAACCTCCTGGACGAGGAAGGCCACATCCGGTCATTTGTGAATGTCTTCGTGGATGATACCAATATCAAATCCCTGGAGGCAGAGGCCACACCGGTGAAGGATGACCAGACCATCAATCTGGTACCTGCTATCGCAGGCGGAGCGCTTTTCATCAACTTACAATCTTAAAACCAGTAAAGTATGACTAACCAGAATGGAAATAGCCTTTTCACCAATAAAGAACTGGCCCGCTACAGCCGGCACGTGACCATCCCGGAGTTCGGCCGCGAGGGTCAGGAGCGCCTGAAGCGCAGCAAAGTGCTGGTCATCGGAACTGGCGGCCTGGGAGCCCCTGCCCTTCAGTACTTGGCAGCTGCTGGTATTGGAGAGATCGGCATCGTTGATTTTGACAGGGTCGAGGACAGCAACCTGCAGCGTCAGGTCCTTTTTGGAACGGAAGACATCGGCCGCCCCAAGACAGCAGTGGCCAAGGAAAAGCTGCAGAACCTGAATCCGTATGTAACCATCCACATACATGAGACGCAGCTCACCTCTGAAAATGCCCTCGAAATTTTCCAGGGCTATGACATTGTAGCTGATGGCACCGACAACTTCCCCACCCGCTACCTGGTAAATGATGCATCGGTCTTTGCCGGTATTCCGAATGTGTATGCCTCCATATTCCGTTTCGAAGGGCAGGCATCAGTGTTCAATTATACCGATGAAAATGGTGTGACCGGCCCGAACTACCGGGATCTGTACCCGAGTCCTCCCCCACCAGGCCTGGTTCCCTCCTGCGCTGAAGGTGGTGTTCTGGGCGTTCTTCCGGGCATAATCGGCAGTATTCAGGCTACGGAAGTTGTCAAGATCCTGAGCGGAGCTGGCGAGCCCCTTTCCGGCCGCTTCTTCATTTTCGATGCCCTGAATTTTGAAACCCGGACCCTGAAGGTCGAAAAAGACCGGAACAATCCGCTGACCGGGGATAACCCAACCCAGACAGGCTTAATTGATTACGAGCAGTTCTGTGGCATCAATCCGGAGCCGGAAGAAGCAACAGCGGATTTTGCTGAGATCACTCCTCAGGAGCTGGCCTCCTGGCAGGATCGTGGCGAGGATTACAAGCTGATCGATGTGCGGGAGCCTCACGAGTATGAGATCGCCAATCTGAACGGAGAGCTGATCCCGGTTGGTCAGGTTGAAGAACACACCGATCAAATCCCGACTGATAAGAAGGTGGTTGTTCACTGCCGCAGCGGCAAGCGCAGCGGGGATGCCATTAAGAAGCTGCAGGACCAGTACGGTTACCAGAACCTTTACAACCTAAAGGGCGGTATCCTGGCTTACGCTGAGGAGGTGGATAACTCCCTTGCGACTTATTAAGCCGTGAGCTTTTAGTCAGCCCTCTAAAACCGGATCTGCCAGATGGCAGGTCCGGTTTTTTTATGCTTGCTATCCATTCATGGATTCGAGGAATTCCATGTTGTCCTGCGTGCCCTTCAGCCGGTCCAGCAGGAAGTTGACCGCTTCTTCTGAGGTCATATCCGAAAGGTACTGGCGCAGGACCATCGTGCGGCGCTGGACAAAGTCATCGTGCAGAAGCTCGGACCGCCGCGTGCTGGATGCCGGAATATCGATAGCCGGGTAGATGCCCTTATTGGAGAGCTTGCGGTCCAGCTGAAGCTCCATGTTACCCGTGCCCTTGAATTCCTCAAAGATCACCTCATCCATCCGGGAGCCGGTATCGATCAGCGCGGTGGAGAGAATGGTAAGAGACCCGCCTGCCTCCATGTTGCGGGCAGCTCCGAAAAAGCGCTTAGGCTTCTGGAGCGCATGGGCATCCACCCCGCCACTGAGCACCTTTCCTGAGGCCGGGGCAACCGTATTGAAAGCCCGGGCAAGGCGGGTGATCGAATCCAGCAGGATCATCACATCATGGCCGGACTCGACCATGCGCTTGGCCTTTTCAAGCACAAGGTTGGCCACCTTAACGTGTCGCTCAGCCGGCTCATCAAAGGTGGAGGAGATCACTTCCCCATTAACGTTTCTGGCCATGTCGGTCACCTCTTCTGGTCGCTCATCGATCAGCAGGATGATCATGTAGGTCTCGGGGTGGTTTTCGGCAACCACATTGGCAATCTGTTGCAGCAGGAGGGTTTTACCGGTTTTCGGCTGCGAGACGATCAAACCCCGCTGCCCCTTTCCGATGGGGGCAAACAGATCCATAATGCGGGTTGAGTGGCGGTCCGGGCGGCTCTGCATGTTGAACCGTTCCTGTGGAAAGAGGGGAGTCAGGTGCTCAAAGGCACTCCGGTCCCTGACTTCGCCCGGTGGCCGGCCATTAATGGATTGAAGCTTGATCAGGGCAAAATACTTTTCCCCCTCCTTTGGCGGCCGGATAGAGCCCAGAATGGTATCCCCGGTTTTGAGGCCAAAGAGCTTGATCTGAGAGGGCGATACGTAGACATCATCCGGGGACGACATGTAGTTGTAATCAGCGGATCTTAAAAACCCATATCCATCCTGTATAACCTCAAGGATGCCTTCATTGTCCACCACCCCGTCAAAGTCAAAATTCGGGGGTGGCATTTTAACTTTATCCTTGGATATGTTTATTTCCTCAGCCTTTGCCTGTGGGGACGGTTTTACAGGATCTCCTGCATTGGATTGTTTCCGGTTCTTAGCAGCATTATCCGTGGCTGAGGATTGCGTTTTAGGAGTGCTTTCGGTTACGGTGGGATCCTGCGTGCTGGAGTCGCTGCCGTCTTTTTTCCGGCTGACCCGCTTACGCTTACGCTTTTGCTTCTGGGAATCCTGATCGCCTTCAGCCGTCTCAGGAGTCTCGCTGGCCTCCTGCTGCTCTTTCTGCAAAGGCTTCTCGGTTGAGCGCTTCTCCTGCTCTTCTTCTGCAGGCTCCTGGCTTTTTTTCTTGGGCTTTCCCTTGGGTTGAGGAGGCTCTTCCGGCAGATCCTCCACATTACTCATCGTCAAACCCTTACTCTCCAGCTCGATCTGATACTCCATGATGAGCTCGATAAGCCCACTCCGGGATTGGCTTTTGTAACGCGGGATCTCGAGCTCATTGGCCACTTTGTCCAGGTCGTTTCGAGCCATCCCACTTAGCTCCTGAAAATCGTACATATCGGTTAATTGAATTGATTTGATTTTACTGTCAAGGAATTGTTTTGTGCTCCATTCTCAGAGCAATGGCGGAGAAAAGGTATTTTGGAATTGATCCTTTATATCATGTTTGAATCAAAAAAGGGCGACAGCCAGCTGACCGTTGAAGTGTGTAATTGGGCTATACAGCAACTCAGACTACATTACCGCTAGCTAACGAAGGAGAATTCAATAGGACTGAACTATTTGTTTGACTAAATAACTGAGAGCGCTAATTGTTTAGGAAAAAACAGGTTTTATGAGGGCCCAGCTTTTTCAGGTGGAAGCCGGGAGAGCAATGCTTCGGGAATGGCAAAAGCTGTATAAAAACGAATGTAAAGAATTTTGGCAGAATTCAAAGCCTGAATGCGAAAAGCAGGATTTATATCAGCATTCTGAACGGATCCTCCAGGTACTGGCGGAATGTCTTCAGGAACTGTGCCCCGATCGCCCCGTCTACTACCCGGTGATCACAGGACAGGGTCACCGTCATGGTATTGGTTTCCTTTAGCTCACCTTCTACAATTGTTGGCTGCTGCTTGATGGCCCCAACAGCCAGAATACAGGAGTCCGGTGCATTAATGATGGCTGTGAACTGATCAATTCCATACATCCCCAGGTTGGATACCGTAAATGTATTTCCTTCAAAATCCTCTGGCTGCAATTGTTTGTTCTGAGCTCGTTCAGCGTAGGCCTGGCTCTCTTTGGCAATATCGCTGATTCCCTTTTGATCAGCATTCCGAATGACCGGAACGACCAGCCCCTCTTCCACGGCAATGGCAACACCAGTGTTGATTTGCTTGTAATACCGGATTTTATCGCCCAGCCAGGAGGCGTTAGCCCTTGGGTTGCGGCTAAGGGCTGCTGATGAGGCTTTAATGATCAGGTCATTAAAGGACGTTTTTACATCCGCCAGGTCATTGATCTTTTTCCGGGCCGCCATAGCCTGATCCATATTGATCTCCATGGTCAGGTAGAAGTGCGGAGCTGTAAACTTGCTTTCTGACAGACGCTTAGCAATGGTCTTGCGCATCTGCGAAACAGGCACGTCCTCGTAGGCTTGCTGCCCGTCAGCAGGCTGGGGCGGTTCAGGAACTGCAGGTGCTGACTGCTGGGGTGTTGCTGTGGGCTG
>CAYYUA010000001.1:126060-133047 GCA_964474835.1 uncultured Sphingobacteriales bacterium | reverse complement strand
GGCTGAGCAGGGGCCTGCGCTGGTTGTGGTTGCTCCCTTGCGGGCTCTCCTTCCTTTTCTATGCGCTCAATATCCCTTTTTATGATCCGGCCATTGTCACCGCTCCCTTCTATTTGTCTGAGGTCTATGCCTTTTTCCTCAGCCAGCTTACGGGCCAGGGGCGAGGCTTTTAGCCGTTCTTCAACTGCCGTTCCGTTCGCTTCAGCACCACCATTTACACTGATATCCGGCTCAGCAGCCGCCGGGGCTTCTCCGCCACCCGTTTCAGCAGCCGGGGTTTCGTGGCCTGACTGGAGTGCAGCTTCATAGTCCTCCCCTTCTTCCCCGACAACCGCAATAACGTTATCCACTGGTACGACATCACCCTGCTCAATGCCCACATACAGGAGCTTTCCTTCATAGAAGCTCTCGAGCTCCATGTTGGCCTTATCGGTTTCGACTTCAGCCAGGATATCTCCCTGAGCGATCTCATCGCCCACTTGCTTAAACCACTCGACAATCGTCCCTTCTTCCATGGTATCGCTGAGGCGTGGCATGGTGATTACATCGGCCATAGGTTAGCGGCTTTGTTGTTGATGCGCGGATTTGCTGAAAACGGGTTAGCGATGCTTACCGCTGCAAAAATAAAGCATACCGCTCAATTAGAGCACACAGGGCCAGGCGTCCCATGCGCAGGCTTAAAGGACAACTGCTTAACGCCAAAATTGATACCTTTGGCAAAAAGTGCCCATGCAGCCCTACCTGGATCTGCTTGCCTTCGTCAGAGATCATGGCAACCTTAAGAGTGACCGGACCGGAACGGGCACTGTAAGCCATTTTGGTCACCAGCTCCGGTTTGATCTGCAAGCAGGCTTTCCCATCATTACTACCAAGAAGGTACCTTTCAAAGCAGTTGTGGCTGAGCTTTTATGGTTTCTGAGCGGTGATACCAATACGGCCTTCCTAAAGGACAGGGGCGTTAAGATATGGGAGCCCTGGGCTGACAGTGAGGGCAACCTTGGCCCGGTTTACGGCAAGCAATGGCGCTCCTGGCCGGATCGCCATGGCGGCACTATTGACCAGATAGCTAACGTCATACAGACTATCAGGCATAATCCGGACTCCCGCCGGATGGTGGTTAGTGCCTGGAATGTGGCTGACCTGCCCGATATGGTTTTGAGCCCTTGTCACTGCCTTTTTCAGTTCTACGTAGCTGATGGGCGCTTATCCTGCCAGCTATACCAGCGCAGCGCTGATCTGTTTATCGGGGTTCCCTTCAACATGGCTTCCTACGCCCTTCTTACGCATATGATCGCACAGGTTTGTGGCCTGAAAGCCGGCACTTTTATCCACACGTTCGGGGATGCGCATATTTACCAGAATCACCTTGAGCAGGTGAACCAACAGCTTGGGCGGGAGCCACAACCGCTGCCTGAGCTGCACCTTGATTCCGGGGTTCAGGATATTGACGATTTTGACACCCAACATATCAGCCTTGAAGGCTACCGGCCCTATCCGCACATTAAAGCACCAGTGGCTGTTTAACCAGAGCCAAACCAAACACAATCATGTTAGCTGAGCATCAGACCCTCTCCCTAATGGCTGCTATGGCTGAAAACTACATCATTGGCCGTAGCAACGACCTCCCCTGGCACCTGCCCAAGGATTTCCAGCGCTTTAAAGACGAGACCAAAGGGCACCTCATCATAATGGGCCGTAAAACCTTTGAGTCGCTGGGGAGTAAGCCGCTGCCTAAGCGAACCAACGTTATCATCACCCGCCAGGCGGACTACAAGGCTGAGGGCTGCGTGGTAGTAAGCAGCCTGGATGAGGCGCTACAGTATGCTGGTCAGACAGATGACTCCGAACCCTTTGTTATAGGCGGAGGGGAGATTTACGAGCTCGCCCTGCCCTATGCCCACCGGATCTACCTGACGATCGTTCACACAGAAATTGAGGGCGACACGCAATTTCCGGAATTCAACCCCGAGGAGTGGCAGATAACGGAGCGCAGCCCGATGCCGGAAGATGAGCACCACAATTACCCGTTTACCTTCTATACCTACGAGCGAATAGAGCAGCCGGCTTAATAGGCTTTTGCAAATACAACCCGGTAAGGAGAAGGCTTACCGGTGTAAATGCAGTATCCGGGCTCGCTTTTCTCAAACGGAATTAAGCGAATAGTAGCCTTGGTTTCATCCTTGATCCGCTCCTCGGTTTCCACAGTCCCGTCCCAGTGAGCGTAGATAAAGCCTCCTGTTCCGTCTATCACCGCTTTGAAGGTATGGTAATCATCCACAACATAGGTATGCGCTTCCTGAAAAGCTCTGGCCCGCTCGTAGAGGTTGTGCTGAATGTCGTTGAGTAAGGCCGGAATGGTATCCTGCAGCTGATGCAGACTGTGAAATTCCTTGGTGCGGTTATCCCGGCGGGCCACTTCCACCTGCTCGTTCTCCAGGTCTTTGGGGCCTATGGCTATACGAACCGGCACGCCTTTCACCTCGTGCTCTGCAAACTTCCATCCCGGCTTCTTCTTATCATCATTGTCATACTTAACAGTATGGCCGAGTGCCTCCAGGTCTTGGTGGATGGCTCTGGCCTGCCTATCAACAGCCTGAAACTGCTCATCATTTTTGTAAATCGGAACAATGACGATCTGTAGCGGAGCCAGCTTAGGTGGCAGGACCAGGCCTTCATCATCCGAGTGCGTCATGATCAGCCCCCCGATCAGACGGGTGGAAACGCCCCAGGAAGTCGCCCACACATATTCCTCGTTACCTTCAGCCGTGGCGTAGGTGACGTTAAAGGCTCTGGCAAAACTCTGCCCCAGAAAGTGGGATGTACCGGCCTGCAGGGCTTTTCCATCCTGCATCATCGCCTCCATGCAGTAAGTGGTATCGGCTCCGGCAAACTTCTCATTCTCCCCTTTCGTGCCGGTAAGCAGGGGAATAGCCATGTGGTCTTCCACGAAGGACCGGTAAACCTCCAGCATTTGCTCAGCCTCAGCTACCGCATCTTCCTGAGTAGCATGAGCAGTGTGGCCCTCCTGCCAGAGAAACTCGGAAGTGCGCAGGAACAGGCGGGTCCGCATCTCCCACCGCACTACATTTGCCCACTGGTTGATCAGCAATGGCAGATCCCGGTAAGACTGAATCCAGTCCCGATAGGCATTCCAGATGATGGTTTCAGAGGTCGGGCGCACGACCAGTTCTTCATCCAGCCGGGCATCGGGGTCTACCTCCACGCCTTCTGCTTCGCTGGCGCGCAGGCGGTAATGGGTAACCACAGCTGCTTCCTTAGCAAAGCCTTCCACATGCTCAGCTTCCTGGCTGAAAAAGGATTTGGGGACAAATAGTGGAAAATATGCATTCTGATGACCAGTTGCTTTAAACCGCCGGTCCAGCTCAGCTTGTATTTGCTCCCAGAAGGCAAAACCGTAGGGCTTGATGACCATGCAACCTTTTACCGAGGAGTGCTCAGCCAGGTCCGCTGCTTTGATGATATCATTGTACCATTGTGAGTAATCGGTTGCCTTTGGGGTTATCTTCTCTGCCATGAATGCACAGAACGTTTTGAAGTAAATTTTGTAAGCTTAGGTAAGTGAGAACCTCGAAAATACAACAAAACTCAGGCTTTTACAGGCCGTATTTTCGGTTAAAAAGAGGTGATATGGGCGTTTTCAGGTTACATATTTTTTTAGGGCTTACTGTCATACTGGCCGGGTGTAGTACCATGCAAGCACCCGAAGATGGATCAGGTGTATATTATCAACCGGGTTCTGATAAAAACCTGAAAGCCTCAGCCACGGGAAAGCAAAAAGATAAGTCCGGCCCCTCCGCTACTTCGTCAACAGCGGACCAGCCGAAGCAGCCTCAAGCGGTAAACCCTGACAGCCGGTATCGCTCCTCTGAGTCTAAACCAGCTGATCAGGAAGATCAGGAATACGAGTATTATCCGGAGGATGCCTCCAGCCGCTCCGCTTACAGGGATGAAAGCAACTACCGGGACTACAAGTACACCAACCGCATCCGCCGGTTTGAGAGCGACTGGAACCGCCCGTACTTTGACCAGCCTTACGGCAGGCGCTTTTCCGGTTACAGCAGCTATGGGAACAGGGCTTACTATAACAATCCCGGTGGCCTCTCACTGCGGGTAACGAGTACCAGCACTGGCTTTTTCAACGATCCATACTACTCCGGATTTGGTCCGTATGGAAGCCGGTTTAACCCTTTCTATGGTTATCGTCAGGGTTTTAACGATGGCTTTTACGGCAGCCGGTACCGGACCTATAGCCCTTATGGTACCTTTGGGTACAACCGCTTCCAGCCTGGGTACCACACACCCGTTGGTTTTTACAGCAACAATAGCCAATCAGCTGACGGTGATGACAACAAAACCATGAACCGCCGGCGGAACCCGATGGGCTCTAACTATGATACTGACAAAGGCTCTGACCAAGACAACCGGCGCAAGGGCAGCAAAAAGGTCTCTCCCAGCCAGCGGACCAAGCAGGCTGAGGACAACGGCCGCAACCAAAAACAATACGATTACTACAAGCCGGAGCAGGATAAAAACAACCGATCTGATCAGACCAAACGGAGAAGGCGCGAGCGCTCTGATAACCGGGACCGGATTAACCGGGATAACAATAACCGGTTTGACCGATCTTCCAGCCCTTCCAGGCGTCAACGGAATGACCCGAATAACCGGAACTTTAACCGGCAAAAGCGATCAGCTCAGCCTGACCGTTCTCCCAATAACAACCGTAACAGACAGCGCTCGCCAAACCGTGGGAACCGGAACCGCGGAGGCGGCAATGGCAATAGCGATAACAGCATGAACCGCCCACGGCGGTAGGCGTGTTTGGGCGAAGCTAAATGCTACTGGTTTTCATGCGCTTAAAGCAGCTTACCGTAACGCTGGGTATTCTCAGCACGTTTTTCTGTCTTCACCAGGCTTCCGGACAGAATGAAAGTGATGTTCTTCGGTATTCACGGAGTTTTTACCCGGCAAATGCGCGAGCAGCCGGGGCTGCCAATGCATTTGGCGCGGTGGGAGCCAACAGCCTCTCGCCCACCCAGAATCCCGCTGGCCTGGGGCTGTACCGGAAATCCGAAGCAAGTGTAACGCCGGCTTTTGAGGTACCAACCACCAGCGCTCAATACCTGGGCTCATCCAGCGAGGATAAAAGTTTTAACTTTAACATAGGGCAGGTGAGCCTGGTCCTGAACAGTGTACAAACGAGGCTGGGCAAACCAAAGCAGGAAGGCTGGGCGGCTTACACGTTTGCCATTGGAATGAACCGCAGACGCGGCTTTGAGCAGCGAGGCCTGGCCAGCGGCCGCAACACCAATAACTCTATTCTGAACGGATTTACAGAGCGGGCTGAGGGGCGCTTCCCGTCTAACCTTTCAACGCAGACGCTGGAGGGATTGGCCTACCAGAATTTCCTTATCACGCCTTTTGCAGGAGCGGACTCCACAAGCTATTTCCCTTCATTAGAACCCGGTGATCCGGATGTGCAGCAGACGCGTAACTTTTCGAGCGAGGGTGCTGTCAATGACCTTTACCTCTCATTCGGAGCTAACTACAGCAACAGCCTGTACCTGGGAGTGACACTGGGATTTCCTATCGTCAATTACGAGCAGACGGTTGTTTTCCGCGAGCAGAACAATGCCTTTGGTCAAGCTAACCTCCGCGATTCCCTGCCTAATTTCCGTTCCATGCGCTTAGAGCGCTCCGTTAGCACTTCTGGTAATGGTTTTTACGGCGGTTTAGGCGCTATCTACCGGCCAGCTGATTTTATGCGGCTCGGGGTGAGTATCTTTTCGCCAACCTTTTATTCCCTGGATGACAATTTTGATTATACCATGAGTGCGGAGGTCAGCGATATTCCGGGCTCTTACGACAATGAGCTGAGCTCTCCGGACGGGAACTTTAGCTATAACCTTACCACACCTTTTCGTTTGAATACCAGCTTAGCGTTCTTTGCTGGAAATTGGGGGTTTCTGTCTGTTGATTACCAGTACCAGCCCATGAACAATGGACAGCTCAGTGCCGAAAAGGTCAGTTTCGGGGATGTAAACAGCCTGGTGAGTGACCTGTATCAGCCTACTCATCAGCTGCGGATCGGGAGTGAAGTCAGGATAGATATCTTCAGCCTGAGGGCGGGGTATGGCTATTTCAGCAGCCCTTTTAAGGGCTCATTCACCACCTTCCGCAATGATGGAGAGGGCGAGCTTTTCTCTACTGGCTTTGGCGTTGGGCTGGGCAGTTTTACGGTTGATTTGGCTTACCAGGCTAAAACGCTTTACCGCTTTCAGCAGCCCTATGAGGTTGAGGGGAACAATCCGCAGATCCAGGAAGAGGTTAGCCGTTCTCACTTTATGTTAACCGGAACTTATCGGTGGTGAAATTCTACCGCTTGTAGATCCGCATGGTAGTTTTTGCCCCATTGGCATTGCTAACCCTGAGAATGTAGATCCCATTATCCAGGCTCGCCATATTGATAAAACCCTTCTGGTTACGGATCACTTTTTCCGTAACTGCCTTCCCGAGAACATTGAACAGGCGAATGGTATGCGATCCGGGTTTCTGAAATTTCAGGTTCAGCCGTTTATCAACGGGATTGGGATAGGTTTGGAGCTCACGGGCTGATGGGCCGTTATCCACTCCGGTAGAAAACGTAGAAGCGGAGAAGTAAGCCGTTTGCTCTTCTGCATCAGGAAATTGACTTCCCGTCAGACCAACTTTGACTGTCAGCTCCCCGCTACCACTTACACCGTTGAAATCTTCATCGTAAGCGTAAAAGTTGATCTTAAGCTGACCGGTATCGTTCGGGGCTAGCTTGAATGTAGCACTATCAGTTCCCGTGTAGCAGGCATTTTCGTCACAAACGCCTTGGTTTTGCCATTGCTCCGGCTGGTTAGAGGCGCCACGCTTCCAGTAAAATTCAAGCGTGTCTGTGGAGTTATTGTTAATGACTACCGTTTTAGGGGCTATGATTTC
>CAYYUA010000001.1:34301-125960 GCA_964474835.1 uncultured Sphingobacteriales bacterium | reverse complement strand
TCTGCAATCGCGGTATCTTTGGCAATCCGGAATGGTTGAGCATTGAGGGTGGAAACTGTAAAAAGCAGCGCTGCCAGAAGTAGAAACCGGGATACCATAACCAGGATTTTTGATCAAAAGTACGAGCATTGGACGGCAATAGAAAACCTGTTACATTTGACCAAAATTGTAGGTTTTATGAAAAATTTAGACCGTTTCTTATTAACAGGCTCAATGACAGGTATAGCGCTACTGGCTACCTTTACAGGGGTGAAAGCTCAGGAATTCGTATCGACCAGTCCTCAGAACAAAGATGTCGTTCTAGAGGAGTTCACAGGGCTTAATTGCCAGTACTGTCCGCAGGGGCATAAAATCGCGCAGCAGATCAAAAGCAACAATCCCGGTGACGTGGTGCTGATCAACATTCATGCAGGGGGGTTCGCCCGTCCGAGTGGCAATCAGCAAGACTTCCGGACGGACCTTGGCCAGCAGCTTAACAATGCGCTGGGCGTATCCTCTTACCCGGCAGCCACGATCAACCGAACAGATTTTGGCGGAACTACCGTGTTCGGCCGGGGAGAATGGGAGAACAAGGCTAACCAGGTGCTGCAGGAGTCCTCTCCTGTTAACGTAGCTGTTAGAACCAGTATGGATCCTGAAAAGCGTGAGATCACGGCAGAAGTGGAGGCCTACTATACGGACAGCAGTGAGGCTGCTACCAATAAGCTTAACGTAGCCTTGCTGGAGAACGATGTTCCCGGACAGCAGACCAGCGCAGCGGAATACTACCCAGCTAACACCCTCCAGGATGGGCAGTATAAGCACCAGCACATGCTACGCCACTTCTTTACCGGCCAATGGGGCGATGACATCACCGATCCGAGCAAAGGGAAGCTGGTCAAGAAGACCTATACTTATCAGGTTCCGGAGGAATACAAAGACGTTTACGCCAATCTGGCCAACCTCGAGGTAGCAGCCTACGTAGCAAAGGGCAAACGGAATGTTCTGGCTGCTGACAAGGCAAAGGTGTCGCTGGATCAGCAATATCTCACGGATATTGCGATCAGTGATCAGTCAAGCACCGCTGGCCTTTGTAATGCCAGCCCGAAGATCAGGATTGAAAACAAGGGAAGTCAGGAAATAACCAGCTTCACAATGGACTTTGCCCTGGATGGGGTACAAACTGAAACGATCAACAAAACCATCGGCCCGGGCGAGCGCGCAACTGTTAACCTCAGCGATAAAGCTTCCCTAAGCAACGGCTCTTACAATGCGCAGATCAAACGGGTAGAAAAGATCAATGGCGGAAGCCTGTACGATAACAACATAGACAACCATTTTCCGGATATGCCCTCCGGATTAGCATTCCCTGAAGTGCTGGTAAAAAATGAGTTTGAAGCCGATTTTGATGCCGGAATTGACAATGGCGTAGCCCTTGACCAAAACGGGAATCCTGCCTTTATCCGGTCTCAGGAGACGATAGGCCCCAGCTTTTCATCAAGTGGTGTCATCCTGCGTATTCTGGACCGGAATTTCCGGTTTAATTCAGGCGATCCTACTTACATCCTCATGGGCAGCGCTGACCTGACTAACCTCAAAAACCCGGTCCTCACGTACTCGTACGCTTACTCGAAGGGCGACCGCAATGTCAGTGATCTGAACATAAAGCTCTCCTACTCCACTGACTGCGGCAGCAGCTGGACTGAAGCAGATCAGTCACAGCTGGCAGAGACCAAAAGTTTTTCCCCATCAAGGGAGAACCCTTTCTACGAGCCCAGCTTACCAGGTGATTATCAGAAAGACACCTTCAGCCTCAGCACACTAACCGGTCAGGAAGATGCCATTATCCGGTTACGGTTTCCCGGTACAGGCGGTAGCGCTATAGCTGTTGATGAATTTAAGGTAAGCGGTGAGGTAATTGATGAAACGGGTTTGGCCACTTCTTCTGAAGCAGGCTTTGAGGCAACGGCTTACCCGAATCCGGCTACTGACCAGGTACGCCTGAGCTTAGACCTGCAGCAACAGCGTGACGTCAGCTTTTCAGTGGTCAACAGCATTGGTCAGACGGTTAAGCAGCAAGAGCTTAACACATACCAGGCAGGCCAAAACACGATTAACCTGAACGTTTCAGACCTAAAGCCCGGCCTTTACACTGCTCGTTTAGCTGCAGACGGGCAGGTGGAGCCTGTTCAGTTTATCGTTGGAAATTAATTAACAGCCTACGCTTACCATATAGCTAAATTTTTTACAAAGGCGGGCTCCTTCGGGGTCCGCCTTTTTTATGATCGGTGCCGGGCTTTGTTAGCTTTGCTTGTAAATGACAACTGATTCCCATGAATTTATTAGAAAACCTCACCGGGGTGCAGGCTCCCTCCGGGAGTGAAGGCCCTCTCAAAGCTTTTATCAAGCAGTACGTCCACGATAATGCTGCAAACTGGCGTCAGCGGCCGGTCATCTACGAGGGTGATCACCTGCAGGATTGCCTGATACTAGCTTTCGGGCAGCCACGCACAGCCATTTTTGCTCACATGGATAGCATTGGCTATACCGCCGGCCATCATCAGCGGCTTGAGGCGATAGGAAAGCCACAGGCCAGAGATGGTACGGCCCTGATCGGCACCGATAAGGAGGGCTCAATTGAGGCCACGCTGCGTGTTCAAGAGCCCAGCGCTGAAATTCCATCAGGTATATGGTATGAGGCCAGCCGCCCGTTGGAACCCGGCGCTCCGCTTACCTATAAGCCCCACTACCAGGAAAACGGCCATTACATCCAGAGCCCTTACATCGATAACCGCGGGGGTGTCTACAATGCCCTCAGGGTAGCTGAGACCCTGAGGGACGGGGCCTTGTGCTTTTCCTGCTGGGAAGAGCACGGAGGCGGTTCTGTTGGCTACCTGGCCCGTCACCTTTACGAGGGCCTGGGAGTGCGGCAGGCGCTGATCGCAGATATCACCTGGGTTACAGCGGACATTCACCACGGGCACGGGCCTGCTATTTCCTTAAGGGATCGCGGAGTTCCCCGGAGAGCTTTTGTGGACCGGGTGCTGGCCAGTGCAGATCAGGCCGGTATTCCCTATCAGAAAGAGGTGGAAGGCGATGGCGGCAGCGATGGGCTGGAGCTCCAGCGCTCTCCCTACCCATTCGACTGGTGCTTCATCGGAGCCGGGGAGACCAACGTTCACCGGCCCGATGAAACCATTCACAAGGACGACCTGGAAGGCATGGTGAAGCTGTACAGCCATCTGATGGAGGCCCTGTGATAGCTGCAGGAAACACTGCTGTGAGGCGGGCGTTATACTGTCAGAGCAAGACGCCCAACCTCCCGAATAATGATAGAGCTTCATCCCGCAACCGTACACTTTCCCGTGGCTCTGCTGATCACAGGCGGCATCTCCTGGATGGTTGCGCTCATCCGGCAGGAAGGGCGCTTCCGGCAGTTCGGCTTTTGGCTGCACACACTGGGCTTAGCCGGTGTTGGCCTGGCTATCATTACGGGTAACCTGGAGCTACCGCTTGATATCAATGAAAAAGGACAAGCTACCCTGGATTACCACCAGACGTTAAGCTATGTCATAGCCTGGCTCTTTGCCATGCTCTGGATCTGGGTGTTCATGCGGGGCGCCTCCATGAGTCCTGCTGAGGGCTGGACCTTCACAGCTGTTTACTGGGTTTGCCTTAGTTTTGTTTTCTGGACATCCTGGTTAGGCGGCAAGTTGGTTTATGAGTATGGAGCTGGGGTAAGCCTATAAATTTGAGAGGTTATGGAACCACCTCGCTCCTCTTGATAGTTTTCGCGTATAGGAATTAGAAAACATACCCGATATGATCAGACGTACCCGACTAATGCTTCTCGGCCTTGGTGTACTAGTGCTGACCGGCTTTACGGCAGATACCCAACAAGTAGACTGGAACTCCTGGAATGAGGGCTACCAAAAAGGGCTGAACAGCGATAAGGCCATCCTGGTAGACGTGTATACCGACTGGTGCGGCTGGTGTAAGAAGATGGACAAAACAACCTACAGTAACGGCAAGGTTATAAAGAAGATAGAAAAGCACTTTGTACCCATTAAGTTCAATCCGGAAGACAAGAAAACCTATACCATTGACGGGCGTAAGGTCAATGGCCGTCAGCTCCTGAAGATCATCTCCAACGGGAAGCACAGCGGCTACCCGTCTACTTACTTCCTTTTCCCTGACCAGCGCAAAATCCAGGGCGTTTCAGGTTATAAGGGTCCCGCTGACTTCCAGAAGACCCTCAGCAAGATGATCACTTTCAAGAAAAAACAACAACAGGCCAACTAACTAACCAGCTACTTAAGTCAGACTCCGGGATCTGCGGCAGTTGCATTTAACCTATGAAGTTACCAAAACGAAATGCTGTTGTTACTGACCTGGAAGTTGTGGATGTTGGGAAAAAGGGAAAAGGCGTTGCTAAAAATGACAGCTTAGTTGTTTTTGTCGAGGGTGGTGTTCCGGGTGACCGGCTGGATGCCCGGGTCACCAAGCGCAAAAAATCCTATGTAGAGGGTACACCCGTTCAGTTTCACGCTTACTCTGATGACCGGGTAATCCCTTTTTGCGAGCACTTTGATGCCTGCGGCGGCTGTAAAGCCCAGCATATTTCCTACGAAGCACAAACCCGCCTGAAAGCTCATTTTGTAAAGGATAACCTTACCAAGATCGGCAACGTCCCGGAGCCTAACCTCCAGCCAATTGTCCCTGCTCCGGCCGAGCGCTACTACCGCAACAGGCTCGATTTTGCCTTTACCAACAACCGCTGGATCACAGAAGCAGAGAAGGCCACTGGTGAAACAGTGAGCGATCGCCAGGGCGTGGGTCTGCACGTGCCCGGTCGCTTTGATAAGGTTATTGACATTGAACACTGCTACCTGCAGCCTGAGCCCTCGAACCGTATCCGTCTGGGCCTCCGCGATTATGCCAAGACCAGAGGATACAGCTTCTATGATACGGTCAAACATGAAGGTTTCCTGCGCTCCCTGATTATCCGCACCAGCAGCACAGGAGAGGTTATGGTTATCCTGATGGTTACACAGGATGACCAGGTGGCCATCGATGACCTGCTTACTTACCTTCACCAGGAATTGCCAGCGGTCACTTCTATCAATTATGTGATCAACAACAAGGCGAACGATACCTTTTTTGACCTTCCCGTTCACTGTTATGCCGGCAAGCCCGCTCTTCAGGAGCAGGTTGGCTCGCTGAAGCTGGACCTTGGCCCGAAGTCCTTCTACCAGACCAACAGCGAAGGCGCCAGGGTGCTCTTTGACCTGGTAGATTCCTATGCTGCTATTCAGCCCCACGAAACGGTTTACGACCTGTATACGGGCGTGGGCTCCATTGCCCTCTACCTGGCCTCACAGGCAAAGCAGGTGATCGGGATTGAAGCTGTGGAAGAGGCCGTAGCCTATGCGGAGCACAACGCAGCGCTAAACGGGATCACGAATGCTGCTTTCTATGCCGGGGATATGCGCCATAAGATCGATCATGTCCTGACCGAAGCATCACAGGGACCGGATGTCCTGATAACCGATCCGCCCCGGGAAGGCATGCATCCCAAAGTTGTGAAAGCTATCCTCAGGGCCGCCCCTGGCCGCCTGGTGTATGTGAGTTGTAACCCGGCTACACAGGCGCGTGATCTCGAGCTTCTGCAGGAAAAGTATGAAGTCGTCATCAGCCAGCCTGTGGATCTGTTTCCGCATACCTATCATGTAGAAAACGTGGTACTGCTTAACCGTAAAACTGAAGGTGCATGAGCGAAGAAGAAAGCCGTCCCTCCCATCCTATTCTGGACTCCCTGCAGCGTGATATCCAGTACTACAAAAGCTCTATTAAGGAGGTCGCGGTTGAAATCCTGGATAGTCAGATCTCAGCCTATCCGGTCTTTATAGCGCATGAACTCCCGGTCAAGATCGGGGAAATGATCCTGGATAAGGACGATTTTGAGCGAACCTGGAGCATAAGCGCTTCTACCCTGGAGGAGCTAACCGAAAATCAGATCGTGGAGGAGGAGAAACAGGATGAGTT
Source organism: uncultured Sphingobacteriales bacterium (assembly GCA_964474835.1). Taxonomy (GTDB): domain Bacteria; phylum Bacteroidota; class Bacteroidia; order CAILMK01; family CAYYUA01; genus CAYYUA01. The sequence goes on along the minus strand of CAYYUA010000001.1, from coordinate 119,936 downwards.
TAAAAAGGTCTACAAAAACCCGCGCGAGCACATCTGTATCTTCCTGATTAGCGAGAAGGGCGGGAATTTCGTCTTTTACCCGTATCAGGATAACTAACTAAGCGTCTATCTTGGTAGGAGATTAAGCGCACGCTCACCGGTTCGTGATGACCGTAGTATCGCAGCCGGACAGGCTCTTGCTAATAAAATCAGCCGTGAAGCGGGGATGTTCGTTTCCCCAATCATTGTAGATATAAGTCATGAGCTGCGCTAAGCGGTGATCGCTCAGCTGCTGGTTGCCGGGCATGTAGAGGTTATACTGCTGACCCTTAATGGTTACCGGGCCATTCATCCCGTACCTCAGGATGCAGGCTACTTTTTCGGGGTTTTCCTGCATGTAGTCCACTTGGTTTAGGGGTGGATAGAGCTGCTCGTAACCCTGCCCGTCTTCCTTATGGCAGTTCTGGCAGTGCTTCTGATAAAGAAGTTTACCGCGGGCAAAATCCTGCTGCCGCTCGCGCTGACCGCCGGCACACCCGCTTAATGTACTTGCCAGCACCAGTGCGCCCAGTGCGCTCCAGAACCCCACAAGCAGCCACATCCGCGGCATTAAGATTTCGCTGTCTTTTCGTTCAGCAGGGTGCGGATATCCTTGATAAGCTTATCCACGGACTTTTCCTTGGTCCCGCGGTAGATTCCCCTTATTCGCCTCTGCTCATCCACCAGAAAAAACTGGCCGCTGTGCAGAAAGCCGCCCGGAGCTTCTTCATCTTCCTGCATTGAGGCCATGTAGCCCTTCTTCCCAACCTTGTAGATGGAATCCATAGGCCCGGTTACAAACTTCCATTTGCTGCTCCTGACGCCCAGCTTATTGGCATAGTTCCGGAGAGCAGCCGGAGTATCCCGCTTAGGATCCACAGAATGAGACAGGAATTTGACCCGTTCATTGTTTTTGAACGCTTTGTAGACCTTGTGCATGTGCTCGGTCATCTCCGGGCATATCGTGGGGCAGGAGGTGAAGAAAAAGTCCGCCACATAGATAGCGTCATCAAAGGTTTTATTGGTCACCACCGAGCTGTCCTGGTCTACAAACTGAAAGGGCGGAACCCGGTGCTGAACGGTATCCTTAATGGTTTTACCATCCACTTGCTTGGTGACTACGCGCTTTTTACCGATCACCGGCAGTTCTTGCTCTTCGCTGCTATTCTGTTTGGAGGAGCAGCTTCCAAGTATTAGCAAGCTCGAAAGCAGTGCAGCTCCTGTGAATTGCCATCTCATAAGTGTGGTTATTTAGGTTTTTGTCCCTTTTCCACTTTTAACAACTCCACACTGTTTCTGAGAGTTTGATCCCACTGCTTTTTAAGCGTTCGGATATCCTGGTTCAGACGCTGTAGTTGCTCTGCTTTTGCTGACGTGGCAGCGCTATCAGGCAGCCGCTTGTACTCCTTGCTGTAGCGGCTCATCCAGTTCATCATGGCTTCCCGGGCTGCTGAAAGGCTATCCACCTGCCTTTTCATTGCCTCCTTATTGCCACCATCTTCTTTTTTCAAGCGGGTTTGAAGGCGCTGCTTCAGCCGCATCAGGCTATCCATCTGCGGCATGATGCTGTCATGCACGGCCATGGTTTTCTCCTCAAGGGCTCTCAGATTTTCGGCTTGCTGTGCTTCTTCCTGCCCCTGTGAGCCTTGGTTGGCATCATTTGAATTTCCACAACCTGACATAATAAGTATAATTGAACCAACAACTATTAATTTCGTTATATAAAACATAATTTATTTTTATTTACAAAGTTAAGTATACAATGAAAATTTTAAAGCATCCGGCTTTCCTGTTTTTTACGGTGCTAATAGGGACAGAACCAGGCTCTGCGGCAAACCCTGCTCCTGCAGGAAAGGATACCACTTACCTCAACCTGGGCGGTGCGCTGCGTTTCAATGCCTTTTTCAAAAACTGGAAGGGAGAAGAGGACAACCAGCATAAAACCGGGGACCTCAAGTTTGACACGTGGCGCATCAATGCTGACGGAAGAAGCGGAGCTATGAGCATTTATGATTCCCCCTACCAGGTAGCCGAGCAGGGTCAGCTTTACATAGCAGGTGTCAGTTACCGCTTGCCCGTAGACTGGGGCCCTGTAAAAAGCCTGACCTTTTACAACGACTTCACCTTTTTTGATAAGCAAAACCAGGCGTACAGTAACTCCCAGATGAATGTGGGTGGCGTAATGGCTGAGATCGGCAATGTATACACCTACCTTGATGCTGCCAGCGGTCAGCGTCACCCATGGATTGGGCCAGCCTGGTCAAAGGCGCTATCACGGGGGCCCGGGGAAAATGCCACCGCAGCTGAGCCGGCACCGGAGTGGGCAACTCGTTTCAATCTGAATGTTGGTTACTATTTTTAATAAGCAGAAAGTGATGACTTCGGACACGGGTCTGGTTTTGAACAAGCTACCGAAATCATCATTGAAGAATTTGCAACCTTTGAAGGGCACATTTTTATGCCTAAGATTGTATCCGGTTGCAAAGACTGCATAAGGTAGTCTATTGGTGAACGAAAGCAATGTTGTATGGCAAATGAAGAGCACAGCAATGAGTTAGACCGGATGTTCCGGAAGTATAACCGCTTTGCAGCCCAGCCTAATTCCATCAACAGTAATAAGTATTTTGATGTCCACCCGCCCGTTTTCTGGGTGGCAGCAGTCCTGGCTGTAATTTTCATAACCACTACCATTCTGGTAGGTGGCGAGCGGATGTCTGAAGTCTTCGGCTCCCTTCAGACCAACATATCAGACGCAGCTGGCTGGTTTTTTATCCTGGCGGCCAATTTCTTCATGGTTTTCATTCTGATCATTGGTTTTAGCCGGTTCGGAAGTATACGCCTTGGGGGAAGCAATGCCCGCCCGGAATTCTCCACTGGTGCGTGGTTCTCCATGCTCTTTAGTGCAGGCATGGGCATTGGGCTGATCTTTTACAGCGTGGCTGAGCCCATGATCCACTACCTTCATCCCCCATCGGCCTCGGGAGAAGGCGTGAGTGCAGCCCGCGAGGCTATGAAATACACCTTCCTGCACTGGGGGCTGCACGCCTGGGCTATTTATGCGCTCGTGGCCTTATCGCTGGCATTTTTCTGCTACAACCGCGGATTACCGCTGTCTATCCGCTCCCTCTTTCATCCGATCCTTGGAACCCGCGTTTATGGCACCTGGGGCGACCTGATCGATATTCTGGCTGTTCTTTCAACCCTTTTTGGCCTGGCTACATCGCTGGGCATTGGGGTCCAGCAGATCAATTCAGGCTTAGGTTATCTATTTGGCACCAAAGGTGGTCTTACCATTCTGGGAGAGGGCGCTACCATCATGGAGCCTACCAAGCTGGTTGAGATTCTGCTGATTGCCGGAATTACAGCCATCGCCACCATTTCTGTGGTATCGGGGATCAATAAGGGGGTTAAGTTCCTGAGCGAGCAGAATATCCGCATCGGGGCTATTCTGTTGGTTTTTATGTTAATAGTAGGCCCTACCCTGTTTATTTTCGATAGCCTTACCCAGAACCTGGGCGCCTACATGACCGGGCTCCTGCAGATGGGGTTCTGGACGGAATCCTATCAGAACACAACCTGGCAGAATAGCTGGACCGTCTTTTACTGGTCCTGGTGGATAGCCTGGTCGCCCTTTGTGGGGACGTTTATTGCCCGCGTTTCGAAAGGCCGTACCATCAAGGAGTTCGTCTTCGGGGTTCTATTGGTTCCTACCCTTATCACGTTTGTCTGGCTTTCAGCCTTTGGCGGCTCAGCTATTTACCTGGAAATGTTTGGTGATGGGGGCGTAGCCCAGCAGGCCAATGACAATGTATCCACTGCTTTATTTGTCCTTTTAGAGCAGTTTCCGCTCAGCACCTTCACTTCCGCACTGGGCGTTTTATTGGTAGCCAGTTTCTTTGTCACCTCATCAGACTCCGGTTCGCTGGTAGTTGATAGCCTGACCTCTGGTGGTAAGATTGATGCCCCGGTTGGGCAGCGGGTCTTCTGGGCTAATACAGAGGGTGCCGTAGCTGCTGTACTGCTGTACGGTGGCGGCCTTAGCGCCCTGCAGACAGCTGTCATCACCACAGGGCTACCTTTTGCCCTTATCCTGATTGTCATGTGCCTTAGTTTGTACAAGGGGCTTGAGAAAGAGTATGCCGAAGAGCAGGAAAAGGCCAACGAACGAGAGCGGCAATCCTACTACGCTCTTCTGCAGAACCTGGTCTCGAAGCGCCGGACACAGCGTCAGGAGAAGGAAAAGGCCCAGGAGGAGCAAAAGGCAGAAGAGGAGCAGGAGGAGCAGCGTTAGTCCTGATCATCCCCCCAAAGCCTGTCAAAGCCACCACCCATGAAAAAACCTTTCAGCCGTATTCTTGTCCCGCTTGATCTTACCAGTATGGACACGCTGCTGATCAGGTACACCTCCTTTTTGGCCCAGCACCTCCAGCCAGACCACATCTCCTTCATTCATATCATGGAAAGCTACAACCTGCCAAAGGAAGTGGCTTCTATCTTTGATGACCTGGAGGAGCCAGTGGATGAGATCATTCGCAAGGAGGTAAGCCTGGAGCTCAATGAGCATTACCAGGGTACCGAAGCCACAGAAACCAGTGTTCAGGTACAGGAAGGCAACCCTACGGACCTGTTGCTGCGTGAGGCCGACCGGACAGATACCGATCTGATGATCATGGGTAAAAAGACCGGTTTTCAGGGCAAAGGCATCCTGACTGGCCAGGTTACCAGGCTTATTCATTGCTCAGCGCTGATTCTACCGGAAACCAGCAGCTTCCAGCTGAGCAAGATCCAGGTTCCGGTTGATTTTTCCAGGCACTCCAAGTCGGCCCTTCGCCAGGCTTTGAATATTGCTGAGTATACGAAGGCTGAAGTGCTGACGCAGCACGTTTACCACCTTCCCACTCACTTTTTTCCCTATATTACCCCTACTGAGGATATGGGTAAATCCATAGAGAAACACGCCAGGCGGGAGTATGATAAGTTTCTCAAAAAAGTGTCGCGGCCAAAGCCGGATGTCAGGTCGGTCTTCATGAAGGATGGTGGCGATGACATCTCGCAGCGTATTTACGATCTGGCCATCAAAGAGGGATCAGATCTTATAGTCGTAGGCTCAAAAGGATTGACCGATACCGCCTCCTACCTGATCGGTAGCACCGCTGAAAAGCTGACGGCCTATGACAAGACGATTCCACTACTGATCTTCAAAGACAAAGAAGACAATTACGGAATCCTGGATTTCTTATTCAACAGGTAACCCTGGAAGGATATGGCATGTGCCATGTTTAGTTCTGGACTTAATCCGGTAGCGAATTGGTTATACTACGATAAATGCTTACTTTTACTGTGTATTAATACCATCGACATATGAAACGCTTTCCCTATTTATTTAGCGGCATTACCACCCTTTGCTTAGCACTGGGCCTCATAGGCCTTCAGGCCTGCCAGAACGCCTCGCAGCAAAAAGATGACACCGGAGAAGCCTCGGCTCAGCAAAAGGCTGACCCTGATTCAGGAAAAAGGCTCTATCCGGAACCCGGGCAGCAAACCACCCGCGGGCAGGCTAAGCAGAACCCTGACACCAGCAGCCTGACTATTGGCTATGTAAACTGGACAGAGGGCATTGCCATGACTCATATTGTAGAAGAGATCCTGGAAAGCCGGATGGACATCACTGTTCACAAGCGCAAGGGATATGTAGGCCAGGTACTGGACTCCCTGGCTATGGGAACCAACGATATCTTCCTTGACCACTGGCTGGCAGCTGATTCCTCGCTGAATGAAATGAGTGATTTCAATGATCTGGGGATCAACTACAAAGATGCCTGTATGGGCCTGGTTGTGCCTACGTATATGGATGTAGACCAGATCCCGGACCTGAGAACGTATGATGGAACCAAGCACCAGATTATCGGGATTGGCGAGGATTCTGATGTGATGAAGCGAACCAGGATTGCCCTTAAGGCTTACGAGCTCGACTACAAGTTGGCAATCGGGAGCGGACCTGCTATGGTGCACCAGCTACAGCAAAAAATTGAAAACCAGGAACCTGTTATCGTAACCGGCTGGCGCCCTCACTGGAAATTCGGACGGTTTGACCTGAAATTCCTGGATGATCCCAAGAAAATTTATGGTGAGCGGAAAAACATCCACACCTTGTCGCGCAAAGGGCTGGAAAAGGACCACCCGCAGATAGCAGCTTTCCTGCGAAACTTCCAGATGAACACCCGCCAGCTGGCTAATCTGATGGAAATGTTTGCCCAGTCAAACGATTGGGAGAACGCAGCTGAGCAGTGGTGTGCTGACAATGCTGAGCTCATTGATCAGTGGATGCCTGAGCGCCAGGCCTGAAACCGCTCCCCTTCCCGCTTGTTCATGCTGCTAAACGCCTGATAAGGCGCTTAAGGCCACTTTTCGGGCTTATCCCCTATTGTTTAACTGGTAGCATCCACAGGTACATTGAACATACCCCGATTTAACCAATACAAGAAGTACAAGCAGCATTTTCAGGATCTAGTACAATTAGAGCGCCGCGAGGAGATCGACCGCCACATGGCCGAGATCAAGCGCATGAGCGCTGAAAAGCGAGCCGAGGCCGGCCGCGCTGTACTGAATCTCCGCGGCCGGAATGCCGGCTACGGACTGGGCGGAAGCCACCTTGTAAAGCTGGTAAGCCAGGGCGGCCTGCCCAATAATGAGATCGGTGTTGGGGATCTCGTGATCCTGAGCACAGGGCAGCCTAACGGAAAAGAGCCACAAGCCACTGTTACCGAGAAGACCAACTTTTCGATAACGCTGGCCTTTAATAACAAGCCTCCCGCCTTTGCTTACAAGAAGGGTATCAGGATCGATCTCTTTGCCAACGATATTGTCTATCAGCGCATGCTGGAGGCGCTTAAGCAGCTTAAGGGCCATGAGCCCCTGCTACTGATGCTCATGGGCCAGCAGCCTTTTTACCTGGCTGATCGTCCGCTCGGAGGTTTTTACAATCAGGCGCTGAACAAGGCACAGCAGACAGCAGCTCAGCAAGCCGTCCAGGGCCGGCCAGCCTTCCTTATCCACGGGCCGCCGGGTACCGGTAAAACCACAACAGTGGTAGAAGCCATCCAGCAGTCAGCGGCTTTGGGCGAGCATGTCCTGGCTACGGCTGACTCCAACACAGCCGTGGATAACCTGGTGAGCAAGCTGGCTGAGCGGAATCTCGCTGTTCTGCGGATCGGGAATCCGGCCCGGATCAACCAGGATCTGATCACTCACTCACTGGACTATAAACTCCAGTACGAGCCGGATTACCAACGCGCTCAGCAAGCGTGGCAGACCATTAATACCCTTAAGGATCAGCAGCAGCAATTCGTACCAGCCAATGGGCAGAGCCGCCGGGGGCTGCGCGACAACCAGATACGGGAATTAGCTTCTGAGGGCAAAACCTCCAGGGGCATTCCCCCGGGCAAGATCCAGAGCATGGCCCGGTGGCTACACCTGCAGGAGCAGATCAATGAAAAAGCGGAAGAAGCCCTTGAGCTGGAAGATCAGGCCACCCGAAAGCTGCTTAATGAGAGCACAGTTGTGTGCGCGACCAACGCCACTGCCGGAGCACCGATCCTGACAGATTACCGGTTTGACACCGTAGCGGTGGATGAGGCCACGCAGAGTGTGGAACCCGCCTGCCTGATCCCGATGATGAAAGGGCAGCGTTTCATCATGGCCGGGGACCATCAGCAGCTGCCACCCACCGTGCTCAATCAGGAAGCGCAGGCCGATCTGCAGATCACCATGTTCGAGCGGCTGCGCGCCCTCTACCCGGCCGATATGAACAACATGCTCACCGTTCAGTACCGGATGCATGAGTCGATTATGGCCTTTCCCAACCAGGCCTTTTACGATGGAAAGCTGGTAGCGCACGAAACGGTGGCTCATCATACCTTAACAGCCTACGGGCTAAACAACGCTGACCACACACAGCCAGAGTGGCTGCAGGCCGCTACAGCGCCTGATCCGGTGGTGCTGTTCCTCGATACCGGCCCGGATGCTCAGGAGGAGCAGGCACCGCGCTCCTTCTCCTACTACAATACCACTGAAGCCAGCGCTATCTATCAGATCGGGCAAACGCTGATGGAAGCCGGTCTGCCGGCTGAGGAACTCGGGATCATATCCCCTTATGACGGCCAGGCCAGTCTGCTGAAAAATGAATTTCAGCGCCCGCAGCACCCGGAGATCAAGACCGTGGATGGCTTTCAGGGGCGGGAAAAGACCGTTGTGTTGCTGTCATTTGTCCGCGCTAATGCCGAGGGGCGAATAGGCTTCCTGACGGATTACCGGCGGCTGAATGTAGCCCTGACGCGGGCTCAGCGAAAGCTCGTTATGACCGGCAATGCCAACCTGCTCAGGCAGAACAAGCTTTACCGGCAGATGCTGGAACAGGTTCCTGTTGTTCAGCTGCCTGCCTCCTTATCAACCAAGGCTGAAGCATGACAGCCTACCGCTATACCCGGAAGCGCCTTCAGGTAGCTGCAGGCTATCTGGCTGACCGGCTAAACCAGGATTTTCACAATGCCATTGATCAGCCCCCTGCCCCCGGCGACACCCCGCAGCGGCTGGAAGCTTTGCTGGCCGCCGTATTCTGGTTCGATTACCTGCTGAATACCCGTCAGGTACCAGAAGCCCTGCGGGAAGGGTTTCTGTCAGATGCCTTCCGGCAGATCTCAGAGCAGCACAAAGGGCAGGTTGCCGCTGACGATCCGCTTTCAACCCTTGAGGAACGGTTCAACAGCTATGCAGACTATGCGATCAATAAAGGCGATCGCTGGCTTGACCGTTTTCTGCCGGCTTTTTATGCGCACTTACAGGGCAGTCGTGAATACCAGCAAGTGCAGCCCACTTACGAGCTTGGCACCACCGATCAGAAAAGCCGGGAACGGTTTCAGCATTCCATTCAGCAATCCTATCAACTGGCTGATCAATTAATTACTGAAATCCTGGAGCAACAACCCCCGAAGCAAGCTTACCACAAGGCCCGGCAAGCAGTGGGCGAGCAATCAGATAATACCAGGCCCGCCTGCTTACTCCGCTCAGCTATTGGCTATGCGCCCGTCCTAATGGCCTTGCGCTCCTTCCGGGATGAATGCCTGCGTGCTTGCCCGGGCGGCTCCGTTGTCATCCGGCAATACTACCGCATTAGCCAGCTGTTGCTCAGCCATTACCGGATCAGCTGAAGGCTGCCTTCCCGCTGAATGAATTCGCTGTTTGCGCCTTTTGCCGAGATAACGTAGGTATAGGTACCGGCCGGTGCTGCCTGCCCGCGGTACGTCCCATCCCAGCTGGCTTCCATGCCGGAGTCCTGAAAGACCTTTTCGCCCCAGCGGTTATAGATCCTGAGGGTGATGTCAGTAATGTATGTTCCCTCCACGCTAAAGGCATCGTTATTCCCGTCATCATTCGGGCTGAAGGCATCCGGAACGTAAAGCCGTATGGTAGGATCGATGCAGCGGGTGTTAGAGGCCGTCTGAATGACGCTTCCGACACCTGCCCGGAATCCAATTATCCGGTAGCACAGCTGACCGGCCTTCAGGTCAGAGAGGCTATCCACAAGTTGTTGCCGGGTAGGGGCTACCCGCCGGTAAGGCCCCAAGGGCTCAAAACCTTCTCCATTCGGTTTTTCTACCTGCACCTGATAGGCAATAACCGGCCATCCCTGATAGCGGGTCCATTCTAATACCGGATTGCCCTTGCCTTCATTGGCCTGCAATTGTATAGGCTGGTGGGGCTCGCTGTAGGGTCCTTCATTCCGGCAGCTATCGATAAGCTGAACACGGTATTGGTAGGTATGGCTATCCACGCTAACGGCTTCATCGGTATAGCTCCGCTGATCTTTCGGAACTGACGTCAGCCTGCGAAAGCCCCCGTCATCTCTCGCCCGTTCGATCCGGTAAAAGCTGGGAATCGGACTCCGCGGCCGCTGCCACTCTACCTTATTTCGGTCACTCAGGGTGGTGGTAGCCTTGGTAACAGGGGTTTTTTCCGGGATCCGGTAGATCCGGACTGAATCCACGGCGGTATCCGGGCACCCGAATTGGCTGGTCGTTACCAATGAGGCTTCGTATTGCCCGCCTTTTTGGTAAGTGTGAGAAGGATTAGGGCCTGAACTGGTATCTCCGTTCCCAAAGGCGTAAGTCCACTTCACAATCTGTCCTTCAGCTATTTGCGAACGGTTGCGGAAGGTCAGGGACTGCCCTGCACAACCTCGGTCTGCTGTAAAGTCAGCTTCCGGGTTAGGCTTAACGTACACTGAGCGCTGCAGGGTATCGCGGCAGCCATCTGCTGTACGGGTAGCTAGTCTTACCTGGTAGGAGCCGGTGGCATCATAGGTATGGGAAGCAGTTTCCGAGCGGGCGCTTTGCCCATCCCCGAAGAACCAGAAGTAGTCCATGTCGTTAGTCGGCTCGCTGCTTTCGTTCCGGAAGCGGAACTCATGATCCTGCTTACACTGCAAGGTATCATCTACGCTAAAGGCAACATCGGTCTGGGGTGCCACCCTGATCTGCAGTTGTGTAGTATCCCGGCAGCCGCTATCGGAGGTTACAATGAGCTCAGGCTCGTAGCTATCCGGACTGTCATAGCGATACCGAGGCTCAGCGCGGGTACTCGTACTCCCATCCCCGAATTGCCATTGGTACCTAAGGCTTTCAGCTGAGCTGACAGTTGAGCTATTGGCAAAGGCAAACTCGTGAGGCTCGAGGCATTGCTCGCGGTCCTCAACGCTTGCACGGGCCTCTGGATCAGGGTCAGTAAAGACCTGGGCTGTTGCTGTATCAAGACAGCCCTTATCCGAACTGACGGCCTGCTCAACAGCAAACGTATCAACCTGCTGGTAGCTATGGACTGGAGAAGCCTGACTGCTCTGCTCCCCATCCCCGAAGGTCCAGCTGTAGCTAAGGCTACCCTGGCTCAGGCTTGTTTGATCTGTAAACCGGAAGTTATTGCGCTGCAGGCACTGGGCTTTGTCGCCTACCGTAAAGTCAGCCAGAGGCTCAGGATGAACCGTGAGTGCCTGCAACGCGGTGTCCGGACACCCCTTACCAGAAGTGGCTATGAGCTGCACCCTGTATTGCCTGGCTGAGCTGTACTGAACCACTGGATTTTGCCTGGATGCCTGGTTTCCGTTGTCGAAGTCCCACAGGTAGGACAGGGACCCTTTACTGATAGTAGTATTATTCTGAAGCTGAAAGCGATTCGGATCCCTGCACTGCGCACTATCCGGAACACTAACTGCTGCATCCGGCATCGGGTGGATCGTTACCTGGCGGGTAATGGAATCACGGCATCCACTATCGGAGCGACTGATAAGCTTCACGGAGTAATTACCGGGATTGCTATAGCTATAGGCAGGAGACTGCCCTGTGGTCTGGTCACCGTTACCAAACTGCCACTCGCTGTTCAGGTTGCCCTCTGCAATAGTGCTGGTACGGGTAAAATCAAACTGGTTGCCCTCCACACACTGAGCGGAATCCTGGCTGTAAGTGAAAGCAGGCTGCGGTTTGGGATTCACCCGCAGGTTTTGCCTGGCGGTATCCCGGCAGCCCTTGCCAGAGGTGGAAACCAGCTGCGCCTGGTAAGTGCCGTACTTTTTGTAGGAATGGGACGGAGCAGGAGCCGAAGCAGTATCGCCATCGCCAAAATCCCATGAAGGGGTCTGGCTGCCTTTTGGAATAGTAGCTTGTGACTGAAACCGGAACTGGTTGTTGGTCAGGCATTGTGCCCCTTCATTAACAGAGAAGGCAGCTACTGGCATCGGATGGACAGTAGTGGTAGCTGAAGTGGAATCCGAACAGCCTTCCTGGGAGGTAGCGATCAGCGATAGCTTGTACTGTCCTGTATCCGCGTAGGTGTGCGCAGGTTGGGTTGAAGTACTGGTGCTATCATCCCCGAAGGCCCAGCTGTAGTTGAGCTGTCCACTGTCAATGATGGTAGTATTTCGGGGCTTGAACTGATTGCCGCGCAGGCATTGTGCTGAGTCCGGAGTCCTGAAACCCGCTTCTGGCCTGGGATTAACAGTCTGCTGCTGCTGGAGGCTATCCGTACAGCCAAAGTTGGACGTTACGGTGAGCTGGACCGGGTACTGCCCATTGGTATCGTACGTATGAGCCGGGCTCGGTCCGCTGGCCGTTGTGCCGTCTCCGAGCTGCCAATTACGGCTTACAAGGCTATCGTAACTAACAGTGCTGCGATCAGTGAAGGAGGTGGTGGCCTTTTCGCAAACAGAACTGAGGCTGAAATCAGGGCGCGGTATCCCGCCCACATCCACATAGCGGCTAAGGGTATCCGTGCAGCCCTGGCTTGAACCGGCAATCATAGTTACCGCGAAGCTATCGGCAGCGCCAAAGGTGAAGCTGGGACTGGCGGTGGTACTGCTACCAATGCCGGCAAAGTCCCACTGATACTGGCTGACGGTATCGGCCGGGATCGTAGCCTGATCAGTGAACTGGGTCGTTTCCCCTAAGCAGGCGGTATCATAGGTAAAGGCCGCCTGCGGCTGCTGATAAACTGAGTCACTTTGGGTGATGGAATCCTGGCAGCCAATACCCGAGCTCCGGACAAGCTTTACATTATAGCTTCCCCCCTCCGGAAAACGGTGGGCCGGATCCGTCAGGGTGCTGCTGTCCCCATCCCCGAAGTTCCACCGGGAAGCGCTGAGTGAGCCATTCTGAATGGTGCTTTGGTCAGTATAGGTAGCATCGCTGTACTCGCAGACCGGCGCAGAGCTGCTGAAGTCAGCCGTGACCGTTTGCGGGGTGAGTTTAACCGAGTCTTTCACGGTACAATCAAATGCCGTATCAATAGCCCTGACCTGGTAAGTCTCGGGCTGCGTGGTTTTGGCCTCAGGGATCAGTACACTGGTATCGCTAAGCCCATTCCCGGGGCGCCATGAAAACTGGTAATCAACCTGGTTGCTGATTTTAACGTCATCAAGCGCCCAGTTATCGAAGCACCGGGTACCAAACAGGCCTGAATTGCAATTATCATAAGCGTTTTGCTTCCACCGGAATCGTGTAGACGATTGCTTAGCCGCAGGAGGAAGTATCAGGTCCACTCGCTTAAACCCGGATTGGGTGTAAGTACCCTCGGGAAGGGTTCGCAGGGTATTCCAGGTACTGCCCCCATCAGTCGAGTATGCAACACTAACGGTTTCTCCACCTTCAACGCCATCGCATCCATTGACAGGAAAAGGGATGTTGTTGTTATCTGTACCGTACTTAAAATAAAAGGTCAGCGTATCGGCTTTCCGCGTGTCAAGGTCTTTAGTAATGGCCTCCCGTTCGCTGCCGTCCCCATCAAAGTAGAGCGCATCACTACCCTGTTGGGTCCCACAATAGCTGCCGGTACTGCCTAAACTAGTGCTAAGCCAGTTACTGCTCTGGACACCTCCGTCAAAATTATCTTGGAAAAGCGTATCCTTTGGAGCTGGGCTGACTGTAGTCGTCAGGCTTACGCTGTCACCCTTACAAAAGGTGGTATCAGCCAGTGTATTCACTTGGGGCTGGGGATTGATCCTAATAGGCTGCGTGGCCTGATCGCTACAGCCATTGCTGGAGGTAGCAGTCATGCTTACATTATAAATTCCTTGGCTGTTATAGTTGGTGGCAGGATCAGGCGAGCTAGCACTCACGCCCGGGCGTAACTGCCACTGATAGCTCGTGACTGAGTCTTCGGCCTCTATGGTAGCCTGCTCTGCAAACTGGGTTTTAAGGCCGATACAGGTGTTATCGCTGGTAAAGTCAGCCCTTGGTGTAGGATCAATACGGAAGGTTTGCCGCGCAGTGTCCCGGCATCCACCTACAGTAGCCACTTCCAAAGAAGCGGTGTACAAAGCTCCTGTATCGTAAACATGCTGAGGCGAGGCATTTCTGATTGAATCCCCGTCCCCGAATTTCCACTGAAAGCTACGGATTGTTCCTTTGCTGATGGATGATTGATCCGTGAAGGTGGAGCTATCACGGGAACAGGCCGGATTCACAGCAAAAGCGGCCCTGGGCTTGCTATCAATGGCGATTGACTGGTTCAGCGTGTCCTGGCAGCCGTTTGTATCAGCTACGATAAGCTGAACAGCGTAATTACCCGTGTCACCAAACTTGTGCTTTGGATTCTGCAGATCAGAGGTATCGCCATCACCGAATTCCCAATCCCAGGAATTCACTACAGCTTCTTCACTTTGAGAGGAGTCCGTGAATTGGGTGGTGTCATTCACACAGCCCCGGTCAGCGGCAAAGGATGAGCTGATCCGGTAGCTGGGATCAAGGCTGGGTAAAACAGTAATGCTATCGGTGATCGGGCAGTTGCCGCTGTCCCTGACCGTCACCGCATACCGGCCGGGCTCCTGGATGTAAATCGAATCGCCTTTGGCTCCGGTGCTCCAGTCGTAAGTCAGGTTTGAGTCAGCACTTGCCCCTTTTACCCTTGGCTTTAGCTTCAGCGAGTCATCGCAGGCCACGTAAGCGGTATCCCCCAGATCAACCGTTTTAGACGGCACTACATTCACTACAAAGCCCCGCGAGATTTCTGTGTAGTACGGGCAGTTGTTATCGCGCACGCTGACAGTGAAGGTGTTTCGCTGAATACCGCTTCCGGCATTGGGGTTCGGGGGCGTCCAGCTGAATTTGCCGTAGGGCGAGGTTGTGCTGTCCTGGAATACCTGAAAGGTGGCTCCGGGGATAGTCCCGTTCCAGGCCATATACAGGGTATCGTTGCCGTTAGGCTCGCTGGCATTCACAAAGAAGTTGACTGGCTGACCCGGACACACGGTGGTATCGAAGTTGACATTCGTTGAGTCATACTGATCAGCCGAGTCGCTAACCCCCGTCAGATCAGGAGCGCTGGGCGAGCTGCAGCTTGTAATAATAACCTGAATATCCCTCAGGATGCTGCTTTTGAGCGTTCCGGTGGAATCGAATTCCTCTACCCGGACACCCAGCACGGTCGTATCGATCTTAGTAGGGCTTAGCTTTACGTCACCTGTGCTGGAATCAATACTGACCGGAGGAGAGGATTTGAGAGGCTGCTGGTAGGAGTAGCCGGATTTGTAAGAGACCGGAACTGATGAATCGGGCCCGAAGAAGTTCTGCTCGTAGGACTTTGGTTTGTACAGGCTGTATACCAGCGAGTCGCCTTCCGGATCCACCACGCCATTGTTAAAGACAAAATCCTGCCCCTTACAGATAAAGGCAACTGGCGAGTTGGTGAATTCCGGGACATTGTTATCCGGGAAGCTATCATTGTTGATTTTGGCTTCCAGATAGAGCGACTCATTACCCGGATTCTGCAGGGTGGTGATGGCCTCACTCCGGGCATCCTCATACCAATAAAACTTCCAGTCTGTACACTGCTGGGGCAGGGTTACCGTGTCCCGGAATTTCCAGTTCTGGATTCCTTTGGTATTACCAGCCTGGCAGCGGGAGCTCCGTTTACCGCAAATGGGAGCGATATCCTTGCCCGTACCTTTTATGCTGCTCAGGTTGGTACTACCTGACTGCCCGCACTTAACTGACTCGTAGCTGACCGTTGGGGGCGTGTCACTGGCAAACGCACCCGGATTTCCACCACAATCAAAAAAGTAGTTCAGGGTGATCTCATAGCGGTTGCTGTCCAGCCTGTCTACTGATAAATCACCGCCTACCAGGTGAGAGGCTTCAGCTGGTTGGTTGATGAAAAAAAACGCTATAATAAAAAATAGGGGCAGTACCCGGAGTTTTGCGTAATAACTAGCCATTTTAGCTGATTTAGAGGCAAGCATTATGTGCTGCCTGTAACCATCCCACCATCTTTACCAGCAACACAGCGCTTTCCACAAACGAAGATAACTTTTCCTGTAACAAACCCTGCGCATTGGCTATGGCAAGAGTAATAAACGGCTGTTGTTTCATAGCGTTTAGGGAGGGCGTAAGACTTATAGCCTGTGATGGGCCGGAGAAGCTGTTAGCTAGTTATAGCAGCTAAAGGCTGGATTGTATCTTTGTATGAAAGAGAAGTTGTATGGATAGCAATAGTGTAAAGCGGCCGGCAGACTCGCTGACGATCATGAATAACCTTGTCCTGCCGAACGATACCAACACGCTGGATAACCTAATGGGGGGACGGCTTCTGGAGTGGATGGACATTGCAGCGGCTATAGCCGGCCAGAAGCACGCGCACACGCTGGCTGTTACAGCTGCCGTCAATAACGTTTCCTTTTCCAACCCCATCAAGCTTGGGTATGTGGTTACCCTGCATGCGAAGGTGATCCGCACCTTTAAGACTTCCATGGAAATTCACATAGCGGTATGGGCAGCCGATCATTCGCGGAATTTTATCTATCGCTCGAACGATGCTTTCTACACCTTCGTAGCGCTGGATCCGAACGGGAACCCTACGCATGTGCCGGAAGTAGCGCCTGAAACAGACGAGGAACAGCAATTCCATGAGGAGGCACTGATGCGGAAGCAGCTCAAACTGCTCATGGCCGGGAAGGCTAGCGTTCATCAGACGCCTGAGCTCAAGCAGCAGTTCGAGGCGTGGCTGAGCAACCACGAAGCAACTGAAGGGGCTAACCATCAGTAGCTTTTGGTTGCATACGCTCTGCTGAGCCTGTTTGTCAGGCCCGCTGACCTGGTTTTATAACTTCGTCCGGAAACTGAACCTTAAAACTCCTGCCAAATGGCTATTGCTGTCTCCCTTTCTTCCGAAACCCTGAAAGCGCATGGCCTTACCGGGGAGCAGGCTCAGTCTATCCAGGCTATTCTCCATGAAGCAGATGATCCGGAAACTTGCTGGCTCCGGCTGACCCGCGAGGTTCTTGAGCCGGACATGCCTGCGGCTATCCACCAGACCCTTTTTCAGGAGGTGTATGGCCAGGATGAGCAATTCAGTGATGCTCCGGTTGCCTGGCGGCCGGACCATACCACTGTACACCATGCCAATGTTACCGGCCTCCAGCAAGAGCTGGGATTAACCAGCTATGAGGCCCTTCATCACTGGTCTGTCACTAACCGGGAAGCGTACTGGGAGACCATGGTTCACCGGTTGGGCATTCCTTTTCACCAGCCTTACCAGCGGATCCTTAACTGCAAAAAGGGGATTGAGCAACCGGAATGGTTGTTCGGGGCCACTCTGAATATCGCAGAAGCATGCCTGCAGGCTCAGCCCGGTGCTACAGCCATCACCTATGGGCATGAGGACGGAACTATTGATCAATGGAGCTATCACCAACTACAGGAAAGGGCATTTCAGGTAGCCAACGGTTTGCAGGCCGGCGGTTTTGAAAAAGGTCACCGGGCGGCCATCTGTATGCCCATGACCGCAGAAGCCGTAGCCATTTACCTGGGCGTTATCCTTGCGGGCGGGGCTGTTGTTTCTATTGCTGATAGCCTGGCGCCAGCTGAGGTCGAAAAACGCCTGACGATAGCGGAAACAGATCTGCTATTCACCCAGGATGTTATTCCACGTAGCGGGAAGCAGATCGCGCTCTATGCGAAGCTCAGCCCTCTTGAAAAGCTTCCGCCAACAGTTGTACTACCCGGGATGGATACCGTTCAGGGTAACCTGAGAACAGCTGATCAGGAATGGGAGCACTTTCTGGGAGGCGCTGGAAGGCCTGCCATTGCCAGCATGAAACCGGATGACTATTGCAACATTCTTTTTTCATCAGGTACCACAAGCGAGCCCAAAGCGATTCCATGGACGCATACCACGCCCATCAAGTGTGCTGCAGACGGGCATCTGCACCAGGATATTAAGCCGGGTGAAATCGTGGCCTGGCCTACAAACATCGGCTGGATGATGGGGCCATGGCTGATCTTTGCTGCGCTGATCAATAAGGCCACGGTGGCGCTTTACTATGGCGCCCCCACGGATGCACGGTTCGGGTATTTTGTAGAGCAGGCCGGCATCAACATGCTAGGCCTGGTTCCCAGTATGGTTAAGCGCTGGCTGGAAACCGGCTGCATGAAAGGGCTGGACTGGTCAGCGATCAAAGTGTATAGCTCTACAGGTGAGAGCTCGAACCCGCAGGACTACCTGTGGCTAATGGCCAAGGCCGGCTACAAGCCCGTTATTGAGTACTGCGGTGGTACCGAAGTCGGGGGTGGCTATTTTACCGGTACAGTGGTGCAGCCTGCCTCGCCAGCCACCTTCTCCACACCTGCCCTGGGGCTGGATGTAGTCGTACTGGACGAGCAAGCACAGCCTGCCGAGCAGGGTGAGGTTTTCCTGGTCCCTCCTTCTATCGGCTTTTCCAATACGCTGCTCAACAAAGACCATTACAACACCTACTACGAAGGTGTGCCCTCAGGCCATGGAAACACGCCCGGGAGTATGGGTACTCTACTTAAGGAGCAGACCAAGAGCCTCGGGCACGCACCGGTTTTGAGGCGGCACGGGGATGAGGTGAGCCATATTAGCGGCACCTACTTCAGAGCGCACGGGCGGGCCGATGATACCATGAACATTGGCGGTATTAAGACAAGCTCCGTGGAAATCGAGCGCCTGCTGGACCTGACTGATGGCATTAAAGAAACGGCCGCTGTAGCCGTTGCACCTAAGGGGGGTGGCCCGAACAACCTGGTGATTTACGCGGTGCTGCAGGAGCACTGTGATCTGGATGAGGTTTCCCTGAAGACGCAGTTTCAGGAGATCATTAAGCAGCAGCTAAACCCGCTGTTCAAGATATCCGAAGTAGTGCTGACCAGTGAGCTGCCGCGTACTGCCTCTAACAAGGTTATGCGGAGGGTGCTGAGGGACCAGTACGAGGCCTCCTGAGCTGGCTGGATTAAGCCGGGTTTTGTGGTATAAGCTGCCGGCTTGCTTAGGGAAAAATGTTACCTTTGATCAATGAAAGGAAAGGGAATTCATTGACAGAACTGGACTTCATCGCTTACGAGTCTGGAACACCGCAAATACCTGCCAGCATCGAAGCTGTGCATGCGGAAAGCCCGAATGCTGATCTGCACACCGGGGCTATTGCACGGCAGGTGGCTGGCCGAACAGGAGCCTCTGCTATCCTGAGCCGCGTTTCCCGCGATGTTATGGACCTTAACCGGCCAAGGGGGCGTTTCAACTACCCAGCGGTAGACCAGTACCGGCATACGATCAGCCAGATCTTACAAGGGCAGGGGCTGCTTAATGAAGCCTGTAAGCTAGAGGTTCCTTTCCTGCACATCTCTCTGCACGGGATGCAGGATTGCTGGAACCGGGACCTGGAGATTGGAACCGGATACGGGCACTACTGCTCTCCTGCCATCAAGCAATGGTTTGTGGAGCAGGTAGCTACTGTTACCCACCATTACGGGGTTGATGATATATTTCCCGGCTATACCTTCCGCTCCGTCCTGAGGGATGGCGACTTGTACAGCGCCACTGACTTCATGGGCTTTGGGGAAAACTACCATGCTATCCAGCTGGAGGTGAGCCGGTCGTGGCGGGAGCACCATTCCGGGTTTCTGGTAGCTTTTCTCAGCAATACCATTCAGGCCTTTCAGCAACAGTTTGCTCCTGATCCCTCAATGATGGTAATGCCCTCTTCAATGAGGGAAACAGACTGAAACATTTTGTATTAGCGCATGTTCCAATCCTGTGTTTAAAAGAAAACCAAAATTAAAAAGTAAGGGAGGACGCATCTATGTTAGTTATTAGCTTCTTTGTGTTACACTGGTATGTATCACTATTTTTTCAAACCTTTTTTCACCATCGGTATGCGGCGCATAACCAGTTTACCATGAGCCGTACATGGGAGAAGATATTCTATTTCCTGAGCTTTATCAGTCAGGGCTCTTCTTACCTTAGCCCGTACTCCTACGCAGTGCTGCACCGGATGCACCACGCCCACGCAGATACGGAGCTGGATCCGCACTCCCCCAAGTATGACTCAAGCCTGATGGCCATGATGCTCAGAACCAAGCGGATCTACAAGGATATTTCCACAGGCGATGCTAACGTAGATGAAGTTTACACTAAGCGCCTGCCGAACTGGGTGGCCCTGGATAAGTTCGCTGACAACTGGGCTGTGCGTACAGGATGGATCCTGTTCTACACAGCTTTCTACGTTTTCTTTGCCACTCAATGGTGGATGTATGCGCTACTGCCGCTCCACTTTGTAATGGGTCC
Source organism: uncultured Sphingobacteriales bacterium (assembly GCA_964474835.1). Lineage (GTDB taxonomy): Bacteria > Bacteroidota > Bacteroidia > CAILMK01 > CAYYUA01 > CAYYUA01. Next base: position 99,797 of record CAYYUA010000001.1, on the reverse strand, counting down.
GCTTCACGGGGCTATTATTAACTGGTTTGCTCACAAATATGGTTACATCAACTACACGACTAAGGATACCTCGCACAACCTGATGCCGATTGACATCATCATGCTGGGTGAAGGGTTCCACAATAACCACCACAAGTACCAGCGGAGCCCCAATTTCGGCAAGAAGTGGTATGAGTTTGACCCGGTTTATCCAGTGATTGTACTGATGAGCAAAGCCGGCATCTTGCAGCTCAAGCGGGCTGAGTCCGCTGAAGCCTGACAGTAGTTTAATCAACTTAGCAGCATTTTTGAAAAGGCTTGGGCTAACAGCTCAGGCCTTTTTTATTCCCTTGCTATAAGGTTTAGCAAGGCGACTGCTGGAGACAACAACTTCTTTAAATTTGCCCAGATAGGCGGGATTTTTATTGATTTGAAGGGCTAAAAATGAATCCATGAACGAAAAGCAATATAACCTTTACAACAATACCATTGGTTGGCTTTTATTCCTTGTAGCCGCTTTTGTTTACCTCAGCACACTGGAACCCACCACCTCGCTCTGGGACTGTGGTGAATTCATAGCAGCTTCCTACAAGCTACAGATTGTTCACCCTCCGGGTAACCCGATGTTCTTAATGATAAACCGGCTCTTTTCAATGTTAGCGCCAACTGAAGAGTGGGTGCCGATTTTAATAAATGCTCAATCGGCCATATCCAGCGCGCTAGCCATTCTTTTCCTCTTCTGGATCATTACCCATTTCGCCAGAAAAATAACCGTTAGCAAAGGCGAGCAACCGGATACCGGGCAGCTGATTGCCATTATGGGCAGCGGGATTGTTGGCGCATCTGCTTTCACTTTTTCCGATACCTTTTGGTTTTCAGCGGTTGAAGGTGAGACCTATGCCCTGTCGGCCATGCTGATGGCCCTCGTTTTCTGGTTAGGGATTAAGTGGGATAACCGTGCAGACCAGCCCGGTAACCTTAAATACCTGCTCCTGATTGCCTACATTGTGGGCGTGAGCATTGGCGTACACTTGTTGAGCCTGCTTATCATACCACTTATTGGTTTTTTCTATTATTTCAGGAAGTTTGATCGCATTACCTGGAAAGGCATAAGCGTTACAGCAATCGTTGGGCTTGTTTGCTTAGGGATTGTTCAAACCGGAGTCATTAAAACGTTACCCTGGTTTGCTTCTCAGTTCGAGCTGCTTTTTGTAAACAGTTTCGGGCTTCCCTTCTGGTCCGGCATTTTCTTCTTTATTGCTTTGCTTTTAGCCGCTTTAACGTGGGGTATCTATTACACATTTAAGAACAACAGAACCATTATCCATAATGGCTTGGTTGGCCTGACATTCGTCCTGATAGGCTTTTCCTCTTATTCGATGGTGGTTATTCGCTCGCAGGCGGATCCCTCCATCGATATGAACAACCCGGAAACTGTTTTTAACCTGATCTCATACCTGAACCGGGAACAGTACGGGGACCGGCCCCTGCTGTACGGGCACTACTTCAATGCTGAGCCGCAATCCCAGAAAGATGGCGATCCGCGTTACCGGCAGGGAGAAGATAAATACCTCGAACTACCCCCGCGTCAGAACCTGGTTTACGATGAGTCGGATAAAACCTTTTTCCCGAGAATGGTCAGCCGCCGGGGCGACCGGAAGAGCGCCTACCGGAAATGGGCTACCATAGGTCAGAATGAGGATCCCACTTTTGGCGATAACCTGGAGTTTTTCTTTAAATACCAGATCGGCCACATGTTCTGGCGCTATTTTGCCTGGAACTACGTAGGCCGGCAGAATGATATCCAGGGCCACGGGCGATTCTGGCGGGGTAACTGGCTTAGTGGTATTCCATTTATGGATACCAATTTCGGAAATGCTGCCAAGCAGGCGGACCTACCCAGCTTTCTGAAAGGGAACAAGGCACGTAACACCTTTTTCTTCTTGCCCTTTTTGCTTGGCCTTGTGGGGCTCTTTCATCACTTTAACCAGCGAAAGTGGGATGCTTTCACAGTCCTTGTCTTCTTTATCATGACTGGACTGATGCTGATCCTGTACCTGAACCAACCGCCCCGAGAACCGCGGGAGCGGGACTACTCACTGGTAGGGGCATTCTATGCCTTTTCTATCTGGATTGGACTGGGTACCCTCAAGCTAATTGAGTACGCCAAGAAGCTAACAAAACCCAAGTTAGCCGGAGTGATCGCAACTGTGGGGGCATTGGCGCTGGTTCCTACGGTTATGGCTAGTAATAACTGGGATGACCATGACCGCTCCGAGCGGTACACCACCATCGAATTTGCCAAGAACCACCTCCGCTCGCTGGATTCCAATGCAGTACTATTCGCCTATGGTGATAATGAAACCTATCCGCTGTGGTATGCGCAGGAGGTAGAGGGTTTCCGGACTGACGTGCGGGTGATCAACCTAAATCTGCTCAATGCAAGGTGGTACGTAGAGCAGCTCCGGAAAGATAATTACCTGTCGGAAGGATTGCAGTTCGATTACCTGAAACCAGATAAGCTATCCAAAGGTCAGCGCTCTTTTGTGCGGTACGCTAAGCACCCGAACATTGGCAAGAAGGAGTATGTGGCGCTGGATAAGGTCATGAAGTTTATAGCCAGTGATGCTTCGCAAACGCAGCGGCGCACGCGCGGTGGCGATCGCATCAACTACCTGCCGGCTAAGCGGGTGAAAATGGATATCGATAAGGAGGCTGTGGTTGAGTCAGGCGTGGTGCCTGAGGATATGAAGCAGCACATTGAGGACGAGGTCCGCTTTAAGCTGGGCGGAGGCTCGCTCATGCTGTCCGATCTGATGATCCTGGATCTGATTGCTAATACAGAATTTACCCGGCCGATCTATTTCACAGCCCAGGTCCCGGGTGATAGCTACTTCAAGATGAACAAGTACCTGCTGCAGGATGGGCTTTCCTACAAGCTTGTACCTATGACCAAAAAGACGGACTACCGGGGCAAGGGGACCATCGATACTGATAGCATGTACAACAATTTTGTGAACGAATTTAAATGGGGTGGCTTACCGGATTCCAGCCTTTACCTGGGCTATGTGACCCGCCGGCACTGCGGGATGTATCGCGGCCATTTCTCCAAGCTGGCTGATGCGCTGATCGCTAACAACCAGAATGAAAAGGCCCAGAAAGCCCTGAATACCTGTATGAATGTTTTCCCTAATCAGCAGGTGCCTTTTGATGCACGGGTCACCCCGCTGGTAACCGCCTACTACGATGCCGGGGCTCCAAAGCAGGGAAGGGCCCATGCTGGCGAGCTACGGCAGGTTCTGACAGATAACCTGGAATACCTGACAGACCTTTCCCGGCAGCACCAGCGGGAGGCCAGGCGCAAAATCCGGAATGGTTTCTACGGGCTTAACCGCCTTAGGCGGAGTGCCAGCCGGGCCGGCCAGGATACCTTTGCCCAGGAGATTGGTCAGGATATTCAGCGGCTTCAGAACCAATCCAACTTAAGAAGGGGTCCGCAGCAGCGGAGGCGTTAGGGTAGAGCCTGATACCTGCAGATACCAAATGAGCACCTATGCGCCACAAGCCAGAGAGATCAGGGGTCGGACGTACTCGTCAGCCCCTGATCCCATGGCTAAGCGTGTGGCTTGTTTTACCGTTTATCCTCACGTCACCGTGCCTGACAGGAGCTGAGCTGGAAGGCCGGATAACCAATGAGAAAGGCGAGCCCCTCTCCTATGCCAGCGTCTATGTAAAGGGTACAACCACAGGCACAACCACCAATGAGCAGGGCGATTACAGCCTGACCCTGAAGCCGGGCACGTATACGATCGTGTTCCAGTATATGGGTTACCAGCAGAAAACCCGGAGCCTGTCCCTTCAGCCTGGGGAAGTGAAAACCCTGAATGTAACACTGCTTTCCCGCGCTTATGAAACGGATCCGGTAACAGTTTCAGGCCGTGATCCTGCCTATCGGATCATCGAGAACGCCATTGCAAAGCGTGAGACTTACCTGAAAGCGGTGACCACCTACGAGTGTGACCTGTACACCAAGGCTACTGTCGGGGCTGATAGCGCTGTTAACAGTCCGCTGATCGATAGCGCTGACCTGCCGCCCGGGTATTTTTACTTTTCCGAATCGGTTTCTCAGCTTCAGTACCGGTACCCGGACGATTACAGGGAAGAAGTGCTATCCTCTAAAGTTAGTGGCCGCGATGAGGCAGCCACCCTGAACTTTGCCTTCAATACACCGACTACCTTTTACAAGAACCTGATCGAGCAGCTGCCTGCAAGACGCCCCCTGGTTTGCCCGATTGCCGACAATGCGCTGAGTTACTACGACTACAGGCTTATCAACACCTATAATGACAAAGGCAGCCGGGTGCACCGCATCCGGGTGATCCCGAAGCGCTCCACAGATCCGGTTTTCAGGGGTAATATGCACATCACCGCTGAGACCTGGCGCATTCACAGCCTCGAGCTCAAAGCCACCAAAGCCAATGGCGTACAGCCGTTTGATACCATCCGCGTCCGGCAGACCTATCTACCGGTTAATGACAGTACCTGGCGGCTATATAACCAGCATTTCAGGCTCACCGGGCAGTTTGTGGGCCTGCCTCTGACAGCAAAAGCCCTTGCCCAGTTTACTGATTACAAACTGAACCCGGACTGGACCAAAGATCCCTTTGACGAGGCAGTGGTATCAATCCCCGATACGGCCACGGAGCAGGACTCTGCCTATTGGGAAACGATCCGGCCCTTTGAGCTAACAGCCAATGAAAAACGCGATTACAGCATCAAGGACAGCCTGCAGAAAGTCCGCACCCAGCCTTCCTATATCGATTCCGTGGATAGCGTAAGGAACCAGCTGTCCGTCACCGACTTGCTTACCGGCTACCAATACCAGCGCCGGACCAGGGATATTGCCTTTGAGGTCCCCTCACCCCTGTTTAGCTTGTTGCGTTTCAACACAGTGGAGGGCCTGTCTCAGCAACTCCGGCTGACCCTGACAAAAACCGCAGAGGAAGGACCGGACTGGCAGTTTGAGCCATTTGTACGGTATGGCTTTGCTAACGATCAGCTGAACGGAGGGCTGGCCGTTGATTATAGCGTCTGGTCGGTAAAGGGCGGCAGGAACGTATTTCAGTTTCAGGAGCCACCTCCGATAGCACCATTTCTGAATACAAGCTACACCCTCTTTGACGGGCGGAACTTTGCCAGGTTTTACCAAAAAGCCTACCTAACAGCTGCGTACAGTGGCGATGAGTGGGGCAATGGCTGGTTTCCCCGGTTATTAGTCAGCTTTGAGGAGCGCCAGCCCCTGAGTAACAATACAGCTTACACGTTTGCTGAAACGGAGTCTTACGCAAGCAACATCCCGGAGCATCCTTACTTTTCCAGTAATGGCAATGGCAATGGTAACAATACTAGCATCCGTCAGAATTTTACCAACCATCAGGCGCTGCTGATTGAGGCCGGCATGCGCTTTAAGCCGGGCCTCGAGTACATGCGGATTAAGGGTGAAAAAGTCAACATGGGCACCTCCTACCCTACGCTGAGCCTGAACTATCGTAAGGCTGTTGGGGGCATTGGTAGCGGTAGTGCTGAGTACGATTACGTTGAAGCCGGCATTAAGGGCGATGCAGATTTTAAGTTACTCGGGCAGCTGGACTATCAGGCCAGTGCAGGCCAGTTTATTAGTCAGGAGCGCGTGCCTTTTATGGATTATCGCCACTTTCAGGGCCACGAAGTCCGCTTTCAGCCTCAGTCTGTTCAGGACTTCCAGCTTCTTTCCTATTATGAACAAAGCACCACAGCCCCTTTCTTGGAAGCGCATATAAAGCATGATTTCTCGGGCTTTATCTGGAACAAGCTCCCGCTGGCCCGCAGGCTCCCGTGGCAGGTAACTGGTGTTGGCCATACCCTGCAGCAGGAGCATACCTTTTATGCGGAATGGGGCGTTGGCCTTACCGACCTGATAGGCGTTGCTGGCACCCGCTTTCTGGGCTTTTATTACTTTCAGGGGCACCGGGTAGGTCCCGCTGGCCTTTCTACCTCATCAGATGGCTTCCGTATAACCCTTAAAGGATTATTTGGTCAGCTATAAACCATGCGAAAGCTGGAGGCCGTATGAGCTGATTTTAGCTCAACAGCATCCCTAAACTTTGGGATACCTGATTCGTTGCCTATCTGTAAACCTCCTCCAAAAAACCCCTTAAACCTTGGCGCAGACCTCGCAACGTGGCACGGCTGATCTGATCTTCCTGATCCTGGCCGGTCTTTTCATAGCAGCTTTGATCACGGGCAACCTCATCGCCAACAAGTTCGTGGAAGTAGATTTAGGCTTTAAAACTTTTATCCTCTCAGCGGGCGTGCTCCCCTATCCGCTTACTTTCCTTGTTACGGATCTCCTCTCGGAGATCTTTGGCAAAAAGGAAACGCAGAAAGTCGTCATATCCGGATTTGCGGCTTCCCTGCTGGTTATCCTGATCGTGCTGCTGGGCGGAGCCTTTCCTGCCTCGCCGGACTCCCCAGTATCGGAGGGCGTGTACAACACCACTTTCGGCAGTGCCTGGCGCGTTATTGCAGCCTCTATGACGGCTTATCTCACGGCTCAGTTTATCGATGTAAAAGTGTACCACTTCTGGAAGCGCCTGACAAAGGGGCGTATGATGTGGGTCCGGAACAATGGCTCAACCGTCTTTTCTCAGCTTATTGATAGCATTCTGGTAACTACGGTGATTTTCATTGGCGTTGAACCAGCTGGTAAAATCACGAATCTGATACTGGATGCCTGGTTCTTCAAAGCCATCGTTGCCCTGTTCGATACCCCTTTTCTTTATGCCATCACTTACCTGATCCGCCGGCAATTTAACCTGAGAATGGGCGAAGAGCTTCCCAAATACCAACTTACCGAGGGTTAATTATCCATCTCAGCTCTGGCTTTTTCTTCCAGGGCTTTTTCGCGTTCTTTCCCGCTAGTTGCTGTTTCGGGTTCAAAGCGCTTGAGCCGGTTGCTCCGGTAAACAGCACTGACCAGGAAGCCCATCCCGAGAAGCAGCATAAGGGTAGCTACTACCGTAAAGGCCTGGTGCGTTGGCATTGCGTTGTACAGCGGGTTAAAAAGGATTGGGGAAAAAAACTGGCCAAGGAAAAAGCTAGTGGTCACCCCGCCCATGATGCGACCCCGCATCTTTTCAGGCGCGAGTTCCAATAGGCAGGTATTGGTATTAGGCATCAGCATGCCCATCCCGAAGCCGCAGATCAGCAGGCCCATAACAACTACCCCATAGATCGCTGACAGGGAGATGGTCATAAAGCCCAGCCCCATGGCCATGAAGATCAGGAAGTAGATGAAGTTGTAGGTTGAGCGGCTTTTTATCCGCGTGTAGAACAGAGAGGTGGTTCCGCCTGACAGGGTAGCTGTGGCAATGGCTAAGCCTGTGGCGGTACTGCTCACCTCTACCACGTTTTTGAGGTAAAACGGGAGCTGCGTAGGGATCATGTAGAAGCAGGCCATGAAGAAAAAGCCAATGCTGTAGATGAAAAACACGAAGCTTCTGGGATAGCTGCTCTGGAGCTTAGCCTTTCCATCCTCGGTTTCCTTGCTGATCTCAGGCTCGCGAATGGTTGCCACTACCAGGGGCAGGTAGGCTAAAGGGATTGCAAATAGCAGGAAGGGAATCCGCCAGCTTACATCGGTCAGGATACCGCTAAGGGCAATGAAGACCACACCCCCATAAGCCATGAAGGAAGCCTGAAAGCCCATGAACCGCTTCCGCTCATTGCCGGTAAAGTAATCCCCGATCAGGGTGGTGACTGTCGTCATGACACCGGCTACTGCTATCCCCACCAGCACGCGGCCGGCTAAAATCAGGTACAGGGATTCCAGGAAGTAGCCAGATGTCCCACCGATAATGAATAGCGCTACAGCAGTGACCAGTACTTTTTTACGGCCGAAGCGGTCAAGCAGGTAGCCTACAACCGGGGACCCTAATCCGATAAAAAGCGCAGGTATGGTTAATATCAGCTTGGTCAGCATTCCTGAATAAGGGGCGTCAGCATAAGCCTCTTTGACAGCAGGAAGAATAGGTGATATGGTAGCTCCTACCATGACAGTCAGGGTGCTGCACAGCAGAAGGGTGGCTTTTAGCCATTTGGATGGGACAAAGGTTGATTGGGTCATGATTGAATCTTCCCTTATTTCATTGTTTAGACACACGGTAAACTGCAAGGGCTATTCCAAGGAGTGCGATCCGGTCCCTTTGCCCCGTTAAGGTTTTATTACCGGGGATGCAAAGAAAGAGGCATTGCCGGTCTGTCTTACGCTTCCTGATGCTCGCGGGCCCACTGGATAGTGGCTGCGATAGCCTCATTGGCCGGTGTTATCCGGTAACCCAGCTCAGCCTGAGCCTTAGCTGAGGAGCAGGCCCAGTTCTGATAATACTTAGCTACCCAGTCAGGGGTGATAACCGGGGGAGATTTGAAAATATCGGCCTTGGTTTTCTGAAGGCGGGCAAATGCCGCGGCAGCTGCCATCGGTACTTTGTAAAGCGGGTACTGCTTACCGGATTGCTCGCGGATTTTCTGAAAATAGGTAGCCAGATCCATGTTCTCACCGCCCAGGATGTATCGCTCTCCGGGTCTGCCATGCGCCATGGCCAGGATATGGCCCTCTACCACATCTTTCACGTAAGTAAAATTGCCCTGCGAGTCGCCATCGCCCAGCATAAAGCGCCAGGTGCCGTTGATGTACCGCTGGATCAGCATGGTAGCCGCATTGCTGATGGATAGCACACCCGGCCCGTACACGCGAGTGGGGTTGACGGTCAGGGCATCGCCTCCCTGCTCAGCAAAGTCCCGGATATCCTGCTCGCTCTGATATTTTGTTTGCTCGTAAAGGTTGTAAAAGCCCCGCTGCCGTGGTGTTGCTTCGTCAGCCGGCTGATCCAGCGTGCCGGGAGCCAGCGTCCCGCCGGTAGAGGTAAAGACAACCCGGCCTACTCCCTGATCATTAGCAGCCTCTAAGACATTCCGTGTTCCCTTCACGTTGATCTCCTCGAAATCATTGGCTCCTTGTGACCAGGCCCGGGCCAGCGCTGCTACGTGAAAAACCCCGTCACAGCCTTCCATGGCAGCTTTTAGTTGTAGATAGTCTGATAAGGTGCCTTTGAAAAGCTGTAACTGGTCCTGCCCGTCCAGCCCGCGCAGGGGTTCAGCTTTTGATTCAGAGCGGTAAAGGCAATGAACCTGATGCCCGTCCTCCAGAAGGCGTTTTATGAGCTCAAATCCGATAAATCCGGTTCCGCCTGTGACGAAGTACCGCTTTGTCATAATGGTAGATCGAATTATTTGTGTTGAGAATTCGCAAACATCCGCTCGGCCATTTGGGTACTGAGCCAGGACGGAAGGTGCTTAATGAAAAAAATCAGTGCCCGGTTAAAGCCGCCCGGCACAATGATGTGCTTTCCGCGCAGCATGTTACGGATGCCAATACGGGCTACGGAGGAGGCCGGCAGGGTAAAAGCTTTGGCCTTGGCGCCCTGCTCAGCTGTGCGGGCTGCCACCAGTTCATTGGTAATAGTAGGGCCCGGGCACAGGCAGCTTACGGATATGCTGGTGTGCTTAAGTTCATATTTCAGCGCTCCTGAAAAGGCCAGGATAAAATTCTTACTGCCCGAGTAAACGGCTTTGTAAGGGAATTTCAGAAAGGAAGCCAGGCTGCCGACATTCATGATGTAGCTGTGCGGATGGCGTTTGAGCTCCGGTATGAGGTGATAAGTGAGCGTCACCACGCCTTGCATGTTGACGTTCATCATCTTCAGGTTTTCCTCCAGGCTCAGCTCTGTAAAATGCCCCTGCATGCCCAGCCCGGCATTGTTAATCAGGGTATTCACTTCAATGTCAGATTTTTGCAGCCATGAGGCAAATTCTGCTATCGAATGCGGGCTTTCCATGTTAAGCTGATAATAGATAACATCTACATTGTATTCCTGCTTGAGCTCGCAAGCAATCGTAGGTAAGCCGTCATTGGGCAAGGCTACCAGAAGCAAGGGCTGCTTGTGCTTAGCGCACTCAGTGGCCAGCGCTTGACCAATGCCCTTGCTGGCCCCCGTAACCAAGGTATAGGGCATTCAGTTTGTTTTGTGGCAAAGCTAAGCAGACTTCCCACCACTTGAAAACCGGAATCGCCCCTACTAGCTTCCGGAGCCGCTCAACAGGTTCTGGATCAGGTTCTCATCGTTCATGGTCTGGTAAAAATCCAGCACCTCCCGGCGTACGATGATATCCTTCGGGCGGACGCGGGTCCGGAGCGTCAGGCCTTCAAAAGAGCGGCAGCGGCTGAGCGCCACGTAAAGCTGCCCGCCAGCAAAAGCTCCCCGCCCCAGATCGATCTGGCAGCGCTCAAAGGTCAGCCCCTGGCTCTTGTGGATGGTAACGGCCCAGGCTAGCTTCAGCGGGAACTGCCGGAAGGTGCCCATTACCTGCTCTACCACTTCGCCCTTCTCCTCGTCATAGTTGTACTGGATGCGCTCCCAGCTCTCTTTTTGCACTTTGTGCACCTGATCATCCGAGAGGCGAACCCACACCCCCTCTTCATCAAAGTCATCCACCTTGCCGATCGTACCGTTCACCCACCGTCTTATAGTTCCCTGTTCAGCATCCAGGTCGCCTTCGTAATCATTGCGGATGAAGATGACCTGTGCGCCTTTTTTCAGCTCCAGCTCATAGGCAGTGGGCAGACTTTTAGCCGGAAAGTCCCCCTCAATTTCGCCTTCTATGCTAACAGGCCGGCCTTCCAGCTTCGCCAGGTTATCATTGTTAATGCCATTGGCAATGGTATGGGTGGTGGTAAGGGTGATGGAAAAATCCTCCGGCTCAGCTGCCCGCTTATCCGTGTAGCGCTGATTAAGGATGGCCAGCTGATCGTAGCTGATGTCACCATTGCGGATGGCATTCAGCAGGCTGATGAAGGCCTCATCCGTCTGCCGGTAAACCTGCTGAAGTTCAATGTTGACGAGGTTAAGATCATTAAACACGCGGGCCCCGAAGAAGTAAGGGGTTTCGTAGAACTGATCCAGAATTTCCCAGGTATCGCCGGTAACCACGGGCTCCAGCTGGAACAAATCCCCTACAAACAAAAGCTGCTTTCCGCCGAAAGGGCGGTTGCGTTGCTTGGTTACCCGCCTTAGTACATAGTCCAGCGCATCAATAACATCAGCCCGGACCATAGATATCTCATCAATGATAATAAGCTCTAAGCTACTGATGAGCTTAACCTTTTCACGGCTCATACTCGTGTTGGTAAGCCGCTTGTCATTGGGCAGAATCGGGCCCAGGGGAAGCTGGAAAAAGGAGTGGATGGTCTCGCCCTTGGCATTGATAGCAGCAATACCGGTTGGCGCCAGGATGACGTGCTTCTTTTCAGTCTCCCGGCTAATCAGTTTCAGAAAAGTGCTTTTCCCGGTTCCGGCCTTTCCGGTCAGGAAAACGGACTCGCGGGTCTTCTGAATGAGGTCGTAGGCATAGGAGAATTCCAGGTTCTGGCGATCGAGGTTGTCCGGCAGATCTGTGGACATGGGGTGGTTTTACAAATCCGGGTGGTTGGCTTTCCTCGTCACAGTAAGGAGTGTTTCCACCTTTCCCAAATTAGCCCTTATCCCGTTACAAAACCAAAACTGCTGAAATAGTGAGTAGCGGACTAGCTCGCTGACTGGCAGCGTCTTCAGCTTTAGCAGCGGGCAGCCGATAACTTTCAAACGACCGCAGTTTTGCTGAAATTTGCTTTAAAAGCAAGTTAATCCGATGTATATTGCCTGTGACTGGTTATCAGATTATATCAACCACCAACAAAGCCCTGATACGCTTGCCCGTATCCTTACCAATACAGGCCTGGAGGTTGAGGGGCAATATACATTTATCGATCGCCCGCCTCACCTGGAGTCGCTTATTGTAGGGCATGTTCTAACTGCCGAGGCTCATCCCGATGCCGATAACCTGACCGTAACCACTGTTGACACTGGCGGGGAGGCACCAAGCCAGATCATCTGCGGAGCCCCGAATGTAGCAGCCGGTCAGAAAGTAGTGGTAGCGCCGGTTGGTGCTACGATCCAGCATATCAACGGGAAGCAGCTGACCGTGCAGAAGTCCAAAATACGCGGGGTTCGCTCTTACGGGATGATCGTGGCAGAGGATGAGATCGGCCTCGGTCATGACCACGAGGGCATCCTGGTATTGGAGGATGAAGCCCGGGCCGGCCAGCCCTTCACGGCTTACCGGCAGTTTCCCAGTCAGGAGACGCTGGAGATCAGCTTAACGCCCAACCGGGGAGATGCCGCCTCGCATCTGGGCGTAGCGCGGGATCTGTCTGCTTACCTGGATATCCCGGTCCAGCATCCTGACCCTACGGCCTTTCAAGTTGACCAGTCGGCCAATCCAGTGGATATCCGGATTGCTGATCAGCATCAATGCCCGCGGTACACAGGCGCGGTGATAGCCAATGTCACAGTCGGCTCTTCACCACACTGGTTACAGCATCGCCTGAAGGCTGTGGGCCTGCAGCCGGTCAATAACATTGTGGATGTGACCAACTACGTGATGATGGAGTGGGGGCACCCGCTTCACGCTTTCGACTATGACCAAATCAGCGGCAGGGCGCTCAACATTGTCCGGGCAAACGAGGGGACTTCTTTTACCACGCTGGATGGCGTGCAGCGGGAGCTGAGCGGGGAAGAACTGATGATTGCCGATGAGCAGCAGAACCTGGCGATGGCTGGTATTATCGGTGGTCAGCATTCAGGAATCGGGGAAGGGACAAGCACCATCTTTCTGGAGAGTGCCTGTTTTAACGCCACCACTATCCGGAAAGCGGCCACCCACCATCAGCTTATGACGGATGCCTCCTTCCGCTTTGAGCGCGGCACGGACCCCGAAATAACCCCGGTTGTTCTCAGGCGGGCTGCACTGCTTATACAGCAGGTAGCAGGGGGCAGCATCAGCTCGGATGTAATGGATGCATACCCCGGACGAACGGCACCTGCTCAGCTTCAGCTCTCGTATAGCTACCTGTACCGCCTGTTGGGCGATCACATCCCGGCAGACCGGGTACAGCGGATTCTCTTGCGCCTTGGCTTTACGATTGACGAAGCGACAGAGGATGGGCTGCTCGTGACCGTTCCAACCTTCCGGACCGATGTGACCCGCCCTGTGGATGTGGTAGAAGAGGTAGTACGGATCTATTCCCTGGATGCGCTCGGCAGTGAATCCACTCCCGCAGTCCGCCTGGCTCAGCAATTTGACCATACGAATGAGCACCTGAAGCAGCGCCTGAGCCGTTACCTAACGGCACAGGGCTTTTATGAAACAGTCACACCGCCTTTTACCAGCCAGGAAACAGAATCAGAGCTCCTGAACGGAGCTGGTTATCAGCCTGTGCCAGTGGTTAATCCCCTGAATCAAGCCCAGGACGGGCTCCGGACCACCCCCCTGCTGAATGGGCTGGAAGCGATCAGCTATAACCTCCGGCGCAAGCAGCAGAACCTCCGCCTGTTTGAGCTGGCCCGTACTTACCAGCAGAATGGTGATGCAACCGCAGAGCACGATGTGCTGAGTCTTTTCCTTACCGGAAAGTATCATGAACCTACCTGGTATCAGGCGGCCGCTGAGGTTGACCTGTACTACCTGAAAGGTATCGTGCACAACCTGCTGCAGGCATCAGGTGTGGCGGACTGGCAAACGGCTGAAACCAGGAATGCCGAGCTGGCTGATGGCCTTGTGCTGAGTGCGCAGGGAAAGGAAATGGCTTCGCTGGGCAGTGTTTCGCCCGGTATCCTGAAGGCTTTTGATATCAGGCAGCCTGTTCTACGCGCCAGGCTTGACCTGGATTTCCTCAAGGCTTTGTATCAGCGTAGTGCGCCCTCCTTCAGGCCTATCAGCAAATTCCCGCAGATAGAGCGGGATATCGCAGTCCTGGTGCCAGCTGAGCAGTCCTATCAGGTGGTGAAGGATACGATCGAAGCCACTGATATACCCGAGCTAACAGATTTTCGCCTGTTTGATGTATACCAGGGGGAGCATGTACCGGAAGGCACCAAATCCCTGGCGCTCCGGTTAACCCTCCAGGACCCGGAAAAGACCATGGAGGACGAACGGATCGATGCGGTCGTTGATCAGCTCCTGAGTGCCCTTCAGAAAGGAGCGGAGGCGCAGATACGCGGGTAGGTGGTGGTATTTCAGTTTGTTTCACTTTTGTCGTGAGAAGCGATAGCCCATGGAAGGAGCACCCTACAACAGCAATGAGGCAGAGCGGTTAAAGGCTATCTACGAGTCAGTAAGACAGCTCAGGGCTGAGAAGGAAGCGCTGGAAACCGAGAATGATGAGATCAAGCAGGAGAACAGAGCCCTGCGGACGCAGGTACAGGAGCTGCAGAACCAGCTACAGGAAATAGAGGATAAAAACATAAATTTGCAAGTAGCCAAAACGGTGAGCCATCAGCAGTTGGATCACCAGGTCCTCAAAGCCCAGATCGACCATTTTGTGGAGGAAATCGACCGGTGTCTGGCCCTGTTAAAAACGCAATGAGGGAAGTGCATGAGCGAGGCTATAAACATCCGGATACAGGTTGCCGATAAGGTATATCCTTTAAAAGTTACACCTGATGAAGAGGAGCGGATCCGGCGTGCCGCTAAACGCCTCAACGACCGGATCCGTCAGCACCGCCAGACTTTTGAGGTTCAGGATAAGCACGACCTCTTAGCTATGTGCGCTCTGGAGTTTGCAACAGAAACTGAGCATCTGGAGGAAAGAGGGGCTAACTACACGCAGGAGCTTCAGTCAACGATTGAAGCAATTGAAGCCGTGCTGGATACCCGCTGACGAATACCTGACCTGTTCCGGGCATTGCCAGCAGTTCAGCCGGTTAACAACTGCTTCTGACCAAGGCGATGGCTGCTTGCTAATCCTGCTTGAACCGATAAAACCAAGCCCATGAGTTTAACCAGCATAATAATTTTAGTCATAGCAGTCATTGTATCCGGCCTAGCGGGGTACTTCGTCAGCCACTACCTGATCAGGGGCGGCCTTCGTAAGCAGGAAGAAGAGGCGCAGAAAAAGGCGGATGAGATCCTGGAAGAGGCTAAGGAAAAAGCAGAGGTCATCAAGAAAGACAAGGAGGTGGAGTCCCGCGAGAAATTCCTCCAGATGAAGGCAGATCATGAGAAAGAGGTAGAGCGCAAGAATAAAAACCTCCAGGAACAGCAGCAGAAAGTCAAGGATAAGGAAAAAGAGCTCAAAGAACGGGAGTCAAAGCTTAAAAAGCAGGAGCAGGAGGTTCAGAAGAACAATGAGGAACTGGCTCAGAAGCGGGAAAGCCTGAACAAAAAGCAGGAAGAACTGGACCAGCTGCACCAGCAGCAGGTAGAGGTACTGGAGAAAGCTTCCGGCCTCTCGGCCAGTGAAGCAGAGGAGCAGCTGATCGAATCCATGCGGGAGGAAGCCCGAACCAAGGCCAAGAGCTACATCAAAGAGATCATGGACGAGGCCAAGGCTAACGCTACCAAAGCGGCCCGTAAGCTGGTGCTGGAGACTGTTCAGCGTGTTGCTACAGAACAGACCATCGAGAATTGTGTATCCGTCTTCAATATTGACAATGATGAGATGAAAGGCCGGATCATTGGCCGCGAGGGCCGGAATATCCGGGCTCTGGAGGCAGCTACCGGGGTGGAGATCATTGTGGATGATACGCCGGAGTCTATCGTCCTTTCCGGGTTTGACCCAGTCAGGCGGGAAATAGCCCGCCTCTCGCTGCATAAGCTAGTCTCCGATGGACGGATCCACCCGGCCCGGATCGAGGAGGTGGTCAATAAAACCAAGAACGAGCTGGATGAGGAGATACGGGAGATCGGTGAAAAGACCTGCATTGACATGGGCATCCATGGCCTGCACCCGGATATCATTAAGCTGGTGGGCCGCATGCGCTACCGTTCCTCCTACGGGCAGAACCTGCTGCAGCACTCACGCGAGGTAGCTAAGTTCTGCTCGATCATGGCCACCGAGCTGGGCATCGATCCTAAAAAGGCCAAGCGGGCCGGCCTGCTGCACGATATGGGCAAGGTTTCCGAGGAGGATCACGAAACGCCACACGCTCTCCTTGGGGCCCGGATCGCTGAAAATTACAATGAGGATGCTGAGGTGGTCAATGCCATTGGGGCTCACCACGATGAGATGGAAATGAATGCCAACCTCTCGCCTATTATCCAGGTTTGTGACGGGATTTCCGGAGCCCGGCCGGGTGCCCGGCGCGAGGTCTTCGAATCGTACATTCAGCGCCTGAAGGATCTGGAGGAAATTGCGCTTTCATTCGAAGGGGTGCAGAAGAGCTATGCCATCCAGGCGGGCCGCGAGCTCCGGGTTATCGTGGAAAGCGAGAAGATCGATGACAGTAAGGCTGATAACCTGTCTTTTGATATCTCCGATAAAATTCAGCAAAACCTGACGTACCCTGGTCAGGTGAAAGTGACAGTTATCCGCGAGAAGCGGGCTGTTAACTACGCCAAATAAAAAAGGGCCTGTCTGCAGACAGGCCCTTTTACGGTCAGGACGTTGTTTCGCGGGCTTATTCATCAGGACTCCATATTGGCAGAATCGGGCTTTTTGGGAAAAGGCTTGGTTCCGACTACGTTGTACCCGGTATCTACCCTGAATTGCTTTCTGTGGACTGAATCCCCGAGCTTGAAAGTATGGGGCTGCCAATATCCCAGCAGCCGGGGCTCGTAGTCTTGCTTGAATTCCTCGATCAGGTTCTTGCGCTTTTTCATGTTTTCCTGCTTGCGGGCCAGCTCCTGTTGAAAGCTGTCTTTTTTGGCCTTAGTCAGGGCCATTTCAGCTTTGGATCTCAGGGCGTAGATCTCGGCAGACAGTCTGAAGGTGTCAGCAAGCTGCTGGAACCGATCGGTAGCGTTGGCATTCAGGTGGATGCTGTCGATGGCCCCGAAGGTTTTCGGGGTATAGGCTGCTGTGTCACCAGCCTGCTCATCAAGGTGGTTTTTTACAGCTTTCTGGATGCGTTCCTGGTGAGTGGATTCACAGCCATTGAGGATGGCTGCTGCCAGCAAGCTGCTGAATGCCGCTAATTTCAGGTTAGAAGAGGCCATAGCTATGTGGAAGGGTTACTTATCTGCCTGCTTAGTAGAATCTGCCCCGTAGGTATAAGCGTCTTCGTGGTAGTAGTAGTTGATTTTATCCGTATCGTACTTGTCCCGCAGGTATTCCTTGATAGCCCGGACTTCCCGTCCGGGCAGATCCCTGGCGCTAACAACCATGACCTCGTAGTGCTTGGAATGGAAAAGGTTGGAATTGTTCTCAAAAGTATCCGCCCAGGCCCTGATCTCTGGCTCGGCTATTAGTTTCTTTACGGCATCTTCATTATAGGCAGACCGGCAACTGACGGCTGCAATTGTTACAAGTACAAGGGACAATAAGGCTAAGCGCTTCATGATGTATTAAGCGTTTTAGAAAGTCTCGTTTAAAACAGTGCAAAAGTAAGGATTCGGCAGGTTTTCCTTTGCAACAGTCATGAATAAGACAATAACAGCTTTCGGGAAGTTCAGCTCTGGCGCTATTTCCGGGCTTTTCAGCCCCTGTATGATGCTCAGGTAAAGCGAGGCAAAAGGATTGCTCATAGCTGTGCAGCAGGGTAATTCATGGAAATGGCACTAATTTTGACAGATGAAAAGGTGAACATTCATTCACAAAAAAGGCAAGATGGCTGAAACAAAGCAAAGCAGCAATGAAGAAGCAGTAGAGAAGATCAACCAGATCGCCTACATTCTAAAAGGGATCGGCCACACGGTCCGGCTGCAGATCATCCAGCTATTGGAAAGCGGAAAACCCTTGTCAGTAGGCGATATACAGGCAGCGCTGGATATTGAGCAAACGGTGCTAAGCCATCACCTCAGCAAAATGCGGGATATGGGCCTGTTGGTATCAGAGCGGGATGGAAAGCGCATCTACTACAAGCTGAAGGATGAGCAGATCAGCCAGATCATAACCTGTATGAAGAAGTGTGACATCTTTTAGCATACAGGTGGCCCCCTCGAAGGGGCCAATTTTTTGGTACAATAATTGAAAATTTGTTCAATTGAACAATTAAATTGGAAATTACCCAACGCTAAAGTCAGCCTGTCATGGATCCGTTAACCATAGCCGGTTATGCCGGCGCTCTTCTGATCGGGATTTCGCTTGGTTTGATCGGGGGCGGGGGTTCTATCCTCACCGTTCCGATTCTGGTATACCTGCTCAAGGTAGAGCCGGTAAAAGCGACCGGGATCTCCCTTTTAGTGGTTGGGCTTACCAGCTTAGTCGGCTCCTATAACTACTTCCGGAAATCCCTGCTGGATTACAAGACAGCCGGGGTTTTTGCGGCACCGGCCCTTATTGCGGTCTACGCTACGCGGAAGCTTATCATTCCGCTTATCCCGGATACAATCATCAGCGCTGACGCCTTTGCACTGGATAAGGGCATGCTGCTGATGTTCATTTTTGCCGCCCTGATGATCGGGACTTCAGTTTCCATGATCCGCCAGAAGCAGGCGCCTGAGCTGAGTGTGGAGGAAGCCAAATCCACCTTCAACTGGCCGCTGATCATCCTGGAAGGGTCTGTAGTAGGCCTGCTGACCGGGCTTGTGGGGGCTGGAGGCGGATTCCTGATCATTCCGGCCCTGGTACTGATCGGCCGGCTGCCCATGAAGCTGGCAGTGGGCACCTCCCTGCTCATCATCGCTATCAAGTCCCTGATCGGCTTTCTGGGCGATCTGGGGAATGAATACACGATGAACTGGGGCTTGATCCTGCCCTTTTCCGCCATTGCGATTGGCGGCATTTTCGGCGGTAGCTTTTTAAGCAACTACATATCCAGCCAGAAGCTGAAACCGGCTTTTGGCTGGTTCGTCCTTGTCATGGCTTTCTACATCCTGTATCGCGAAGTCCTGAGAGGGATCCTCTAACAACAGATCAATAACTAAAAACGGAGTAATTATGCACGTCAAGCAATTTTTCGATGATGGTTTAGCCCACGGCTCTTATGCCATTCTGAGTGATGACCAGGTAGCCCTGGTCGATCCAGGCCGCGATCCCAGGCCGTACGAATCCTTTGCTGAGGAGAACAACGCCCGGATTGTGGCCAT
Source organism: uncultured Sphingobacteriales bacterium (assembly GCA_964474835.1). Lineage (GTDB taxonomy): Bacteria > Bacteroidota > Bacteroidia > CAILMK01 > CAYYUA01 > CAYYUA01. The sequence goes on along the minus strand of CAYYUA010000001.1, from coordinate 80,657 downwards.
TTTTGAGACCCATCCGCACGCAGATTTTGCCAGTAGTCATATGGAGTTTTACCGGAAGTACGGGCTTCCGATCTACGTCAACCCCAAAATGCAGGTAGACTATCCCCACCAGCCTCTGGATGATGGCGAAATGGTGCCGGTGGGCAGCGTTACCCTGAAAGCCCTTTTCACGCCCGGCCATTCGCCTGATCACAACACCTACCTCCTGCAGGATGAGGCAGGCAATCCCAGCGCGGTCTTTACCGGGGATTCCCTGTTTGTCGGGGATATCGGCCGGCCTGACCTGCGCGAGGGAGCTGGCAAGATCCAGCAACAGCGGGAGGAGCTGGCCCAGCAGATGTATCAGACCATGCGGAACGTTTTCCGGAAGCTTCCGGATGAAGTGATGGTGTACCCAGCCCATGGTAAGGGCTCTCTGTGCGGCAAGAACATGAGCAGTGAGACTTACAGTACCATTGGCAAGGAACGCGAGCGTAACTGGGCCCTGCAGGTGGATGATGAGCAGACCTTTATCAATTCCCTGCTGGAAGGGCAGCCCTATATTCCGAAATACTTCCCCTACGAAGTAGCTGCCAACGCAGCAGGCCTGAAAGGCCTGGCGGAAAGCCTGAAGGCCATCCCGCGGTTAGACCCGGATACTGAGCTTGAATCAGATACGCTGATCGTGGATACGCGCTCCTCTGCCCTCTACAAGCAGGGCCACCACCCGAACGCCATCAGCATTCCGGATGGCAGCAAGTTCGAGACCTGGCTGGGCTCCCTGATCAGCCCGGAGGAGTCCTTCTACCTGGTGGCTCAGGATGAGGAGCAGTTAGAGACCGTCCTGTATAAAGCAGCTAAGATCGGTTATGAACAGCTGATCAAGGGCGTGCTGCTGGCCCCTGATCATTTACCCGAAACCTCTGATCAGGCCAATCCGGACAACGTCTTTGAACACCCGGAATCCTATACCATCATTGATGTACGGGATGAGCAGGAAGTAGCTGCCGGCAAGGTGTTCGATAATGCGGTTAACATTCCCCTGAACCAGCTGCGGGATAAAGCCAGCGAAGTGAATGCCGATAAGCCCATTGCGGTGCATTGTGCCGGGGGCTACCGGTCCGGGATCGGAGCCAGCATTCTGGAAGGCGCCCTGCCGGATGCTGAAATTCACGATATTAGTGAGCGCATCCGCGATATCCAGAAGGATATGCAGTAGCATCACTCCCCCAGGCAGCTTCCGGGAAGCTGCCTGGGGATTCTTATAGAAAACTTTTAAAATTACCAGCCCGATGTTCGAAAACATAGATGCCCAATCCTTCCAGCATAAGACCGAAGACACGGAAAATACGGTGATCCTTGATGTACGGACGCCTCAGGAATACCAGGAAGGGCACATTCCGGGTGCTGTCAATATCAACATCCAGGATCCCGACTTTATGGATAAGCTGGACGAGCTAGCCCCGGATAAGACTTACCTGGTGTATTGCCGCAGCGGGGTGCGGAGTGCCAAGGCCTGCCAGATGATGGGCAGCCAGGGCTTTGAAAAGCTCTACAACCTGGATGGCGGTATCCTGGAGTGGACCGGTAACATGGAGTAGAATGGTATGGCTGCTGGCTGTTTGCCCCCTGGTGAGTAGCACGCTAAACGGCTTTCAGCTCACGCCTCAAGCCTGAGTCAGCCTTTCGTTCATCTTCTCAAAAAAACAATAAAGCTATGGAGTGGATAAGCCAACCCTGGCCTTGGTATGTAGCCGGGCCGATGATTACTTTAATTGTGGTGCTGTTGTTGATCTTCGGCAATAAGCCCTTCGGCATCTCCAACACCTTACGAACAGCCTGCGCAGCCGGTGGCGCTGGTAATCACTGTGGTTTCTTTCAGTTTAACTGGAAAGCAGACCTCTGGAACCTCGTATTTATAGTGGGTATTGCCATCGGTGGCATTATCGCCAGCACTTTTATGGGAGGGGCTGGCGAGGTTCAGATCTCCCAACAGACCATTACGGACCTTAAAGGCATAGGGGTTCAGCATTTTGACCAGTTCCTTCCCACGGGTGTTTTCAGTTTTCAGAACCTCATGACGTGGCAAGGCTTTATGCTGATGGTCGTTGGTGGTTTTCTGGTAGGCTTTGGTGCCCGCTATGCCGGTGGCTGCACCTCGGGCCATGCCATTATGGGGCTGGGTAACCTTCAGCCGGCCTCGCTTTTAGCGGTGGTTGGCTTTTTCATCGGGGGCTTGTTAGTAACGCACCTTGTTTTACCATTCATCATCTAAAAAAGAGATACCATTATGGGTTATATCCGGTTTTTAATTCTGGGAATACTTTTCGGCATCATCCTGATCAAAAGCCAGGTAGCTTCCTGGTTTCGTATTCAGGAAATGTTCCGCTTCGATAGCTTCCATATGTATGGGGTTATCGGGAGTGCAGTAGTGCTACTGGCTGTCGCTATTGCCCTGTTCAAGCGCTACCAGGTCAGGTCATCCAATGGTGAGCCCCTTCCGCTCACCCCGAAAAAATGGAGCATTCCGCGCTATTTGATCGGCGGGATCATCTTTGGCACAGGCTGGGCCATGACCGGAGCCTGTCCGGGGCCGCTTTACTCGCTGATCGGGAGCGGATTTTACGTGATTCTGGTACCACTGGGCAGTGCTGTGCTGGGCACGTATGCTTATGGCCTCGTGCGGAATAAACTCCCGCACTAAAAGGTCACTGCCAGCTCCCAAGCCGCTAAGGGCTTAGCGGAGAGGGGCCTTTCCGGATCACTTCCGGCTGCCCCCGGTAGATGACGTTATCATTGGTCAGAACGGAAAAAGTATCGCGCATGGCTGAGCCCCTGCCTACCTTGAAACTGTACCTGAGGCTATCAAATACTACAGAATCAGCCTCGACTGTGCGGACCTTGTATTGGTAGAAGGTATCATTGACCCGGTTCATAGCTTCTCGGTAAACGGTATCAACACCAGGCGCATCCGGCACAGTAGGACCTATATCTTCTTTATGCGCTACCAGAAGCTGATCCAGGGTGGATCGGGGTACGTCCGTATTGGTCAGGCGCAGCTGCCATTCAAAGTTCTGGGCAGGCGTATCAGCTGCTACGGTAACCGTCTGCGTTTTAACCGTATTGCCATTTCCGTTCTTAAAAGCAAAAGTGTAATCCCCCTGCTGCTTAAAGCTGAAAATGCGCTTTTCCAGAATAAAGGTTTCGCGCGGATTGCATGAAAAATCCTTGTTCTGGAGCTCTTTTTTCTGGTAAGTCAGGCTTATCGTGCGGTTCTGCCGATTGATACCCAAAGAATCAAAGAGCTGGCAGCCGTTTTCCAGGAAGACACTGGCTTTCAGGCGAAAAGTATCATTCGGCAGCACTGTATCGGGCATGATGGTCAGATGTGGGATGTAAACCTCCCGCTCGAATTCTGCAGGCGCTTCGTTAACACTTTTATCACAAGCCGTAAGCCCCGCACAAGTGCTGATCAGACATCCGATTACCAGTAACTGGCAGTGATACCACAAACAGCATCGATTGGAAGTTATACGCTGTAAATGGAAGCTCTCAAGCAGACCGATTTCAGGTTTCAAATGCGTTGGTTGCCCTTTCTGAGACAAAACGTGCTGAACCCGCTTCTATTGGATTGATCACCGTTATCACCCGGACTGACCCAGAAGATCATCAGGATCGACCACCGGAAGGATAGTAGGGCCAAGAATAGTGCCGCGGGTTTTCTCCAGCACGATTCCGCGAGCAGTCCCGTAGATGATGTTCATTACCGCGTGCCCTAACTCCGGATCCAGCGAATACTGACCATCGGTTTTCTCATCCACCAGCCTCTTCAGGTTATCAATGGCCAGTTCGTGCTCAATCCCAAAGTAGCCATTGATCCCCAGTGGCTGCTGGTGCTCATCTTTGCCCTCGACATTCAGGTATAGCCGGACGCCCATTAGCTCCTCCTCCATGTTGAAAGCCAATTGCATATCGTGCCCTACCTCCAGCTGATAAATCTGAACCGGCTCCTGCAGGTACTGGTCCGTTGGCCGTATCTGGTAACTAAAAATATTGACGTCAAGTAACTGAACAGCAGGTGTGGATGTTTCGGCCAAGGGTAAGGGTTGCTTTAAGTGAAATGCATGAGCAGCGAATAACTGCTTAAACACAAAGCTAACCCTTACGCCTTAGGATACCCAAGCTTCCTACCAGCTCACGGCTGCCTGCTTAGCCTCCCTCTTAACGAGCAAGTGTTTATGGTTGGTTATTTTTGCAGGTATAAATGACCGGATGGGTTTTCTTCCGATTGGATGGTCAGGAAATAAGCGCTTATGGATGAGCTTTATGAAGTTCTGATGGAAATTCTGAAAGCGCTCTACCCTGTAATTGAGCTTATTCTGGATTGGCTGCAGGAGTTGCTGTAGGCGGGCCGCTTCTGCTACCATAGCCCCTTCCAATCAATATAGCGATTCTTGATTCCGCATTTGAGCCGCTTCCGGGCCTTTTTCACGGCCTTCTGCCAACGGGGCTTCTGCTTTGTGTTCCCTAATGCTGTGTTGTTGTAGTGTGGGAAGGGCTCCTCCGGCACAGGCAGATTCAGAAAGTGACAAAGCTTCTGCCAGGGCTCTTTTTCCCGAGCCAGGTCTATCTCCAATAGATCCTCCGGTCTGTCTTTAAAATACGTCTTTACGGCTTGGTTGTGATCCTGGTAGACCTTAAGCGCATGGGCTTTATCTTCTTTAGGGAGGCCCTTTCCCCTGCCGTAGAGCCACTCGTGCATCGGGCTCCGCAGATCCCCGATATGATGGGATACACTGGCGTACCATGCTTCGGCATCGCGCACAGTTAGGATAAACTTCGTATTATCAAAATACTGATCGATGACAGGGTATAGCCGGTTCCACGGCAGATCCTCACATGCCTGGTAAGGATCGAGCCTGCGCATGACGTAATCATAACGCTTTTTCAGGATTGGGATCAGCAGGCCGGGTTTGTTATCAGCAACCCGATAACCCAGTATTTTCAGGGCTTCCCGCAGAGTAGTAGTGCCGGTTTTGTGAAAACCTACGCCCACCACTTTAGGTGATGAATCATGCATAGCCCTAAGCTTTCATTTCGGTTGTTTAAACCAGCAGTTCACACTAGTGCTGTGGTATCTGAAGGGAGGACGAGTTGCCTGCTTTTGCGTACTTTTGCATAACCAAAGAAACAGGGAATGACGGCTGCTGAGCAATTTTATTCAGGATTTGCTAATATCATCGGGTTTCCGAATGTAGGCAAATCTACCTTTCTCAATGCCCTGTTGAATGAAAAGATCTCCATTGTAACGCCCAAGCGCCAGACGACCAGGCACCGTATTCGCGGTATTATCAGCGGGCGTCAGTATCAGGTAGTTCTATCCGACACGCCCGGCATCCTGGAGCCCCAGTACCTGCTTCAGCAGCGCATGATGCAGTTTGTTAACCAAGCCATGGAGGATGCTGACATCTTCGTGTACATGGTTGAGGCCAATGATGTACCAGAGAAGCACCAGGCCTACCTGGAACGCCTGATACCCAAGGGACTGCCCGTAATGGTGGTGATCAACAAGGTGGACCAGACCGATCAGGAAGCCCTGGCTGAGCTCGTAGAGGCTTACCAGGCGTATGTACCGGCTGCCAATATTATTCCGATAGCGGCCTTACGGAATTTCAATGTTGGCAGCGTTATGAAGCGGCTAACCGAGCTATTGCCGGAAGGGCCAGCTTATTTCCCGGACGATCAGGTAACGGATAAGAGTGAGCGCTTTATCGTCAGTGAGGCGATCCGCGAGCAGATCCTGCACAAGTTTAAGCAGGAAGTACCTTATTCGATTGAGGTTAATATTGAGGAATTTGATGAGCAGGAAAACATTATCAACATCCGGGCGGAGATTGTAGCCAATAAGCGCTCCCAGAAGCCGATCCTTATCGGTAAGCATGGCCAGGCCCTTAAGCACATTGGTAAGCATGCCCGTACCACCATTGAAAGCTTTCTGAATAAGCAGGTTTACTTAGAGCTATTTGTGAAGGTGCGGGAAAACTGGCGGAACAACGAGCGGTTCCTTAACCAGTATGGTTACATGTCATCCTAAGCGGAAAACACCAGAATTATGAGACGTACGGTAGCCATTGTCGGCCGCCCGAATGTGGGAAAATCCACCCTCTTTAACAGGCTGGCGGGCCAGTGGACAGCCATAGTTGATGACCAGAGCGGAGTAACGCGTGACCGCATCCAGGCTACCTGTGAATGGGAGGGGCGCACCTTTGGCCTTATTGATACCGGTGGATTTGTGACCAAGCCTTCGGATGTGTTTGACCAAGCCATCCGTCAGCAGGTGCAGGAGGCGGTGGATGAAGCCTCACTCGTACTCTTCCTGGTTGACGTGCGCACTGGTATTACCAAGGAGGATGAGCAATTTGCCAAGCTCCTTCAGCGCCAGCAAAAGCCGGTATTGGTGGTCGCCAATAAGGCCGATAACCTGCACTATGAGTTCGATAGCTATGTATTCTACCAATTAGGGTTTGAAGAGCTATTCCCCCTATCCTCCACCAGCGGAACAGGAACTGGCGAGTTACTGGACCGGGTTTATGAGCTGCTGAACCTGGGCCAGCTTCCGGAGGAGGATGTTACCCCACCCGGCATTCCCCGATTCGCCATCCTTGGCCGGCCGAACACTGGCAAATCCACCTTGATCAACGCCCTGCTGGACGAAGAGCGCACCATTGTCAGTGACATTCCCGGCACAACACGCGATGCCCTGAATACCCGTTTTACCAAGTTTAACATGGACTTTGAACTGGTGGATACAGCAGGGCTGCGCAAGGAGAAGAATGTCAACCCCAGGGAGCTGGAAAATGTGGCCAATCACCGCGCGATTAGCGCCCTGGAGAAGGCCGATGTCTGCTTTGTTATGATCGATGCCCTGCACGGGCTGGAAAAGCAGGATATCAACATCATCAGCCTGGCACTCAGCCGGAATAAAGGCGTTGTGATCCTGATCAATAAGTGGGATAGCGTAGAAAAAGACGATAAGACCCACCTGGACTACATTGAGCACCTGGAAAACCGGATGAACCTCCCCATGAAATTACCAGTGCACTTCGTATCAGCCCTGGAGCGGACGCGGCTTATCAAAGCCCTGCAGGAGGGGCAGGCTGTTTATGAGAACCTCCATCAGCGCTTGCCCACCTCCAGGCTGAATGACGTCATGCTGCCAGCCATAGAACACAACCCACCCCCCTCGGTCCACGGCCAGCTGGTGCGGATCAAGTACGTAACCCAGCTGGATGAGGATAAGCTGACCATTGGCTTTTTCTGTAACCACCCCAAAGCTATTGGTAAGCCTTATCAGAAATTTCTGGAGCGGACACTGCGCAAGCACTTCCATCTGAAGGGCGTTCCGGTAAAGCTGGTCTTTAAGGCTAAATCCTGATGGGGTTGCCGGATTATTCCGAAACAGAGCCGTCCGCACGGTTTTGCGATGTTAAAAAACCGTTACATTTGCAATCCAATAACAAAAGGGTATCCAATAATTGATTAAAAAAGCGCTATTGGCGGGGGTTCAAGCAGGGTTCATGGTAATCATGCTCACTAGTTGCGCTTCTGACCAGCGAAATACCGTTGATATCGAACGAAAAGTAGATAGCCTGAACCGAGAGGTCATGGAGCAACTAAAAAAGGATTCCACAAACCAGTCGGAGGAGTAGACTGGCCACGTGTAATAAAGCAGTTAATAAAAGGAAGTGTCAAAAGCTTCCTTTTTTTATTTGGGCCACAATCACTGGCTCTTTCAAAAGCGCAATTCACTAACAGAAGACCTAAAAGCTTTAGCTATGCATGAAGTAGGAATGAAAGGGAAACATGCCGACCTGACAGCACTGGGGCTGAAAGGGGCTAAGCAGGTAAACTGGAACCTGTCACCGTCCGAGCTTGTGGAAAAAGCTGTGGTTAACGGGGAAGGGCGCCTTGCCGAAAACGGGGCCCTGACAGCTGATACCGGCAAGTTCACAGGTCGCTCTCCGCAAGACCGCTTCATTGTAGAGGATGATATCACGCGTGATACCGTTTGGTGGGGCGATATCAATAAGAAATTCGATGCTGATAAGTTTGACCAGATCTACAACAAGATGGTCAGCTACTTATCCGACAAAGAATTCTTTGTCCGGGATGCTTACGCCTGCGCGGACGATCACTACCGGCTGAATATCCGCGTTATCAGTGAGTGTGCTTACCAGAACCTGTTTGCCCGTAACCTTTTCCTTCGCCCTGGCACGGATGAGATTGCAGATTTCCAGCCGGAATGGCACGTTATTGCCGTTCCCAGCTTCGAGGCTGATCCTGAGATCGATGATACCCGGCAGGGTAATTTTGCCATCATCAACTTCACGCGCAAAACTGTACTGATTGGCGGGACGGGCTACACAGGCGAAATCAAGAAGAGCATTTTTTCAGTTCTGAATTTCGTCCTGCCGCACGATAAGCAGGTGCTCTCCATGCACTGTTCTGCCAACATGGGCGAGGATGGCGATACATCGATCTTCTTCGGCCTTTCAGGCACCGGCAAAACCACGCTATCGGCCGATCCGAACCGTTACCTGATCGGGGATGATGAGCATGGCTGGACCAGTAAGGGTGTATTCAACTTTGAAGGCGGCTGTTATGCCAAGGTGGTCAACCTTTCGCCTGAAAAGGAGCCGGATATCTACAACGCCATCCGGTATGGCACCCTGGTCGAAAACGTGCGTTTTCAGGATAACTCCCGTGAGATCGATTACGATGACACTTCGGTTACGCCAAATACCAGAGCGGCCTATCCGATCCACTTCATCGACAACGCCAATCACTCTTCAGCAGGTAACATACCTAATAACATCTTCCTGCTAACGGCAGACGCCTTTGGCGTTTTACCTCCGATCTCGAAGCTGAACAAGGGCCAGGCCATGTACCACTTCCTATCGGGCTATACGGCTAAGGTAGCTGGTACAGAAGCCGGCATCAATGAGCCGCAGCCTGTATTCTCAGCCTGCTTTGGCGCTCCGTTCCTCCCGCTGCACCCCACTACCTACGCTGAAATGCTGGGTAAGAAAATGGATGAGCATCAGGTGAACGTCTGGCTGATCAATACCGGCTGGACAGGAGGGCCATACGGCATCGGCCACCGTATTGACCTGAAATATACGCGGGCTACTATTCAGGCAGCGCTGCGCGGGGAGCTCAATGATGTTGGCTACGAGACCAACCACGTCTTTGGCCTCGCCATGCCACAATCCTGCCCGAATGTACCGTCAGCTATTCTAAATCCCCGTCAGACCTGGGATGATCCAGATGCTTACGATCAGAAGGCTCAAACCCTGGCTTCTTACTTCAATGATAATTTTGAAACGTATGCCGACTTTGCCAGTCAGGAAATTCGGGATGCAGCTCCGGTTGTAACCACCGCCTCTTCCTGATAAAGGCTAAGCCGCTGAGCTAACCCTTCGGAAAGCCCCGCTGCTAAAGGAACAGCGGGGCTTTTTTATGGATGCGCCTGCGCCTGCAGGATTTCAAGGGCTTTAGCTTTAGTATAGGCGAGCTGATCGGCTGTAGAGAGGTGTGTATTATCCAGGACCAGCGCATCCGCTGCCCTGCGCAGCGGGCTCTCTTGCCGGGTTGTATCCAGGTAATCGCGCTCCTCCAGGTTCTTGCGGACCTCTTCAATGGTCACGATTTTACCAGCTTCTCTCAGCTCATCGTAGCGGCGCTTCGTGCGGACCGGCTGTGAGGCGGTCAGGAAGAATTTCAGCTCAGCTTCGGGAAAGACCACAGTTCCAATATCCCGTCCGTCCATTACAATGCCCTTTTCTTCGCCAAATCGCTGCTGTTGCTCTACCATCTTGGCCCTTACCTCACGGATCGCACTAACCTGACTTACCCGGGCCGACACCTCAAAAGTGCGAATAGCCTCTTCCACCGGATGCCCGTTCAGGTTTGTTATCTGCTCGCCCGTTTCCGGAGCGTAGGAAAAATCAATGGAGATGGCATTTAGCGCCTGCTCAACGGCTCCCCCATCTTCCCAATTGATTCCATGCCGGATAAAGTAGAGCGTTACAGCGCGGTACATGGCCCCGGTATCAACATATTTATAGCTCATAGCTTTGGCCAGGTCTTTCGCAAGGGTGCTTTTTCCGCAGGAGCAGTAACCATCGATGGTAATGACGATCGAGTTCATAGGGCGTTTTAGGGTTTACATAACCTGAACCATTAAGGCGAATTTCCGGGAATTTGGCTATGATTCATAGGCCGTAAAGGGGCTTTAGGGCCTGTTTTTCCGACCGAAAGGCCATTTAACCCGCCTTTTTTACAATTTTTTTTGAGTATAAATATTATACATGCCTGAAGCGCCTTAGAGCTTCCGGGCCTTGCTTTTTAGCTTTATAAAGCATTGATAGTCAATGTATAAAATTTTTAGTTCCATCCGCAGATTTTAGCCATGGTGCTGGCAATCTGGCCTTCAGACTTCACAATCCGCGGCTCTTCCGGATTGGCTGAGCTTTTTCCTGCCGATTCCGATGAGAAGCATTCTAAAAAATTTTTATTTTTGACTCAAATAAACCTATTCATTCGCAAACCCTAAATGCAACGACTATGAACAAAGGCGACATGGTAGACCGGATTGCCACTGATGCTGGTATCACCAAGCAGCAGGCTCAGGATGCGCTGGATTCAGTCATTCAGACAACTTCCAACGAACTGAAGAATGGCAACAAGGTGACACTGGTAGGCTTTGGCACTTTTTCCGTTTCCAAGCGCTCTGCCCGTAAGGGTCGCAATCCCCAATCAGGTGCAGAGATTAACATTCCAGAAAAGACGGTAGTAAAATTCAAGCCAGGCAAGGACCTCTCTGACTACGTTAAGTAGAGCTGCAGAGGCCATTTCCTATCGTTACTCACTAAGCCCCGGTAAAAGCGTTTTCCGGGGCTTTTTTCAGGACAAGGTTTCTGTAGCATTGGCCTGCCTGATCTCGAAAGTGCAGCCTTCCTCAGCCAGTGCTGTATTGGCAAACGTTTCCTTAGCTTCTGCAAGCAGGGGTTCCAGGTTTCCATACCGGGCGGAAAAATGCCCGATCAGTAGCTGTTGTACCTTGCTATCGCGGGCCAGGGCTGCCGCCTGGGCGCTGGTGGTGTGATGCGTTTTGCGGGCGCGCTCTATAAGCTCGCTGGTGAAAGTCGCCTCATGGTACAGAACAGTAACGCCCTTTAGCCATTGTGTTAGATGAGGCTGCACAAGCGTGTCCGTCAGGTAGGCGAAGGAGCGCTTTTCAGGGTTCCGGAGGATATAGGTATCAGCCTTGTACAGCTTCCCAGCCTGGTCAGTGTAGTCGTACCCATTCTGCAGATACGGATAAGCCGGAACCGGGGGCGGATACTTTTGAACAGTTGATTTATCCAGCTTAAACCGCTTATGCCGCTCGATAAATAAGAAGCCGTAGCACGGAACACCGTGCTCCAGGTTCAGACCACTCACCTGCACCTGCTCATCCTCAAACAGAACCTCCCCGTCTGCAAGTCCATCTATTGAATGAAAGTGCAGCGGATAGCTCAAGCGGGAACCTGTATAGCTGAGCTGGGTTTCGATAATGGTTTGCAGGCCAGCTGGCCCATACACATGCAGGGGCCGCTCCCGCCTTTGGAGGCTTTGGGTTGTGATGTAGCCTATCAAACCAGTGAAATGATCAGGGTGCAGATGGCTAATGAAGATTACCGCTACCTTATGCTGGTTAATGCCATACCTCAGCATCTGGAGCTGAGCGCTTTCGCCACAGTCCAGCAGGTAGTGCTTACCGTTGTGAGTGAGAACCTGGGCCGTTTGATGACGGTGAAGGGTAGGCGTAGCGGAACTACTGCCAAGGATTGTAAGCTGCATATCCTTCCGGCGCTAGTGGATAGAGGATTCCCCTATTCGTCCTCATTGAAGCCCCGCTCCAGGGTTTCAATGAATACCATATCCACCGCCTCTGCCTGTGTTGGTGCGTAAGAGATCTGATAGTCATCAGCAAATTGCTGAAGCACATGGTTACCTTCTGCCAGCACAAACGAGCAGCTTACTTCCAGCGCATGGTCGGAGAGATCCTTCAGGAATCCCAGTTTGCTCGAATCATTCTCTTTCAGATTGGGAAAATCGAGCACAACGTTTTCAGGATCATCTTCCCACGAGCTGAGTACTTCAGCCTGTATCTGCTCGATTTCTTTATCTTCTAGTATGGCTGATTCGCACTGAAAAAGTATATGGCGCTCGCCATGTGACTGGTGTAGTGGCATACAGGGCTGATTTACTATCACAATATTACACCAATGCTAACAATTCACTCCCGGGTAGCAATGATTAATTGAGCATCAGCCCTGTGCCATTAGCCTATTCCTGAGCTAATTACCGCCAGGTAGGGTCAGCCTGCTAATTCGACTCAGCTGAGGCCGTTTCCATAGCCTTGACGGAGATGTAGCGTTCTGCCTCAAGGGCTGCCATACATCCGGTTCCAGCTGCTGTTACTGCCTGGCGGAAAATGTTGTCCTGAACATCTCCGGCTGCAAATACACCCTCTACATTAGTCGCAGTAGTGTTTTTGCCGGTATAGATATAGCCAGCCTCATCCATTTCAAGCTGACCAGCGAAAATGTCTGTATTGGGCTTGTGGCCAATAGCTACGAAAAAGCCCTGGGCATTGAGGGTTTGTTCTTCGTTGGTAATGTTGTTAACAACCCGGGCTCCTTCTACCATGTCGTTGCCGAGGATTTCTTTGGTTTCATGGTTGTAAAGGATGTGGATATTACTGGTCTGGGCCATCCGCTGCTGCATGATCTGGGAAGCCCTCATTTTATCCCGGCGTACCAGCACAGTAACAGAGTTGCACAGCTTGGACAGGAAAAGGGATTCTTCGGCAGCGGTATCCCCGCCACCTACTACAACAACATCCTGCCCTTTGAAAAAGAAGCCATCGCAAACAGCACAGGCTGAAACCCCGTGGCCGTTCAGCCGCGATTCGGACTCCAGGCCCAACCACTTAGCTGAGGCACCGGTACTGATAATGATGGAATTGGCAGCAACCACCTTTTCGTCATCAATTGTGACTTTGTAAGGCTGGGATGAAAAGTCAACCTCAGTGGCATGACCAAAACGCACATCAGTGTTGAAACGCTCGGCCTGCTGCTTGAACTCTTCCATCATCTTGGGCCCCATTACGCCTTCAGCGTAGCCCGGATAGTTTTCCACCTCAGTGGTTTCCATAAGCTGCCCACCAGCTTCTACGCCTGTGTACAGCACAGGGCTTAGCTCAGCGCGGGCGGCATAAATTGCTGCTGTATACCCGGCCGGGCCTGAGCCCAGGATCAATAAATCCATGGTTTCGCTTACTTCTGCCATATTCGCAGCGCTTTTTGGTTTTGGTTAAAATTAAGGTTTAACATGGTTTCTTCGTGGGTATTGCCACCGGGTAACCATAAACCGGCCAAGTAATTTCAAATACCTCGCCATTTTTGCCCTTAGTGGCGTAACAGCTTGCGGGAAATCTGCGTCTGGTCGTTGGTAAGGTTGAGGATGTAAACACCGCTGCTCACACTGCCAAAATCCTGAAGCTGAATGCGGTTAAGGCCCCGCTCTAACCCCACTTGTTTCCGGTAAACCTCACGCCCCACAGGTGGGCGTATACTGATCGTCAGCTGGGCTTCCTCCGGACTGTAAAAGGCTATAGATAGCTGACTGTGGAAGGGGTTTGGGTACAGCCGTACCAGGTGGCTGCCTTTGCGCGCGCTGCCCACCTGCTCCTGTAGCTGCACATAGGCCTCGTAAAAATCTGGTATTCCATAGCCATTCAGGGTGTCCGGTGCCTGAGCCTGGCTGCTGCTCTGGACGATTGCCCTTCTGATAGCTTTGTTAGAGGCTTCCGGGAAAGCCTGCCACAGACAGGCTGCTAAGCCGCTGATTAAGGGCGCTGAAAAAGAGGTGCCATAGCTGATAGCAGGCTCACCGGTTCTGGGACTGATCACGGTGGTTTTAGCCCCTAAAGCCATAACATCCGGCTTGATACGGCCATCCGCTGATGGCCCCACCGAACTGAAGGACACCCGCTTCTGTGAAGAGTCCACTGCTCCGACAGTTAGTACTTCCTGCCCGTCAGCCGGGGCACTGATGTACTGCCAGGCATTGTTACCCTTGTTGCCGGCACTGCTCACCACCAGCATGCCTTTATCAGCTGCAATTGCTGCTCCCCGCGTTACAGGAGTGGTTTCACCATCCAGGGACTGATAAGTATGACTGGTGGTACTGTCATCAAACGTGGTATAGCCTAAGGAGGAGTTGATGATGCGGGCTCCGGCGCTATCAGCGGCCTCGGCAGCAGCAACCCACGCTATCTCCTCCACCAGAAATTCACTTTCCGGGTTTTCAGACTTCAAAAGGTGGTAATTCGCCTTAGGGGCCACCCCGGTAAAGGTATTCTGGCTGCGTGCACCCATCACAGAAAGCACGGTCGTGCCGTGGTTACTGCCGGCTGTTACTGTTTTTCCGGGATTCACGTAGTTACGCTTCATCTGTAGTTTCCCTTGTCTGCGCAGATGCTGAAAAGCCCTGAGATCATCCGCTTTGCGAAAGCCGGCATCCAGTACGCCAATCCCGATCCCTTCTCCCTGATAGCCGAGCTGGTGCAGAAACTGACCATTCAGCATTGCTATCTGATGGCGCCCTGCGCCATATTGCAGGGAGGAGCCAGCAGCTGGCCCCTCCAGCGTGGTTGTTGTCAAGCTTTTTCCCTTTACCCGGTAAGCCGTATCGATAAAGGACAAGCTCCGTGCATCACGCAGCATTCCGGTATCTGAAACACGGGCTACAGCCCCGTTAAGCCACTTAGAGGTGATGATCACTTCCAGGGTGTGGTTAGCAAGCTCTTGCTTGTAGGAAGGTGTAACCGGCAAGTCCCTTTTATCAAAGCCAAGGTCCAGCGTATTGCGGTGCTGTATGGCCTTTTCCGACAAGTAAGCTGACGGATTGTAAATGGAATAGGTAGAGTTGGCTTTATCAGCAAACCGGAACCAATAGGAGACGGCTGAGTCCTGGCTCAGGGTCAGGACAGGCATAAGCAGCATACCCAGTAAAAGCACCGTAGTCCTCATTGGCCCATCGTTACTTCCTGAAGGCGGTAGCGCACAATGTTCCCGGTATTTGCTTTTGCTTCCCAGGGGACTTCTTCAGGAGGAATAGAGTCCCCCTTAAAGCTCAGGTTGACCTGCTCGCGGAAAACAGGCCCGATTTCCTTAGCATAGCGGGTTTTGGATGCATTCCGCTCAATAAGGTTATCCTGATCCTCTTCCTGAACAAGCAGGGTGCTATCGTACTGGTTGTTTAGAATTGTAGCGGGCTCGTGGATGGCCTTTACCTTGTAGATCTGCGAGTCCTGCGTGTTGTAGGCATTGCCGTCCCACTCATGCCCCTCACTCAGGGGGAAATCCAGGGCCAGTGTTCGCCGGTTATTCCGGAAAACCTGGTATTCCTCGTTAGTCTTTCGGGCCCTGTACAGGGCTGATTCAAGCACTTTGCCCTCATTAATTGTCCGGACCGTCCGCTTCAGGAGAAATGCCTCAGTTTTAGCTGAGTCCAGCGTCTGCTCCTGTACCCGGTGGATGACCTGGTAGCGGGTGGTGTCCACTGTCCCTGTGAAATTGTCATAAATGATAGAATCCAGCCGGTACGTAAGCGTCATCCCCACTTCCAGCTGAATGTAATCCCGGTGCCTTTCCGGGATTGGGTTCAGGGGTTCGCTGACGCTGTTATCGTTCTCACACGAGCTTATAAGCCCTCCGAGGGCCAGAAGGCTTATTCCCATCAGGGTTAAGCTTTTCAGGGGCAGCTTAGATGTCCGCAATCACACTATTGGTTTGAGGGTGAGGGCACGCAGCCAGTAAACGCTCAGGTAAACTGGCTGCTGGTTCCTGACTTATTGGGTTGAGGCAGCTGCAGCTTCCTGAGTGCTGGGTTGTTCTACATCAAAGCTTTCAGCAATATGACCGCCTCCGATCACATCATCTCCCTCATAAAAGACGGCTGACTGACCCGGGGCGATGGCATCCACACCATGGTGGAAGACAACCTCTACCTCATCATCGCCAGTCTGACGGATCTGGCTCATGGCGCCTTCATGGTTAGCGCGGATCGCTGACACCCCTTCAACCGTTTCCGAGAGGCCGGGGTACTTTATAAAGTTGACATTGCGGATCCGCATTCCCCGGCTCTTGAGCTCTTCGGCCGGCCCAACCACGATGGTATTGGTGTCTGGTCTGATCTCTGTTACATACACCGGATAGCCAAGGGCTATTCCCAGGCCCTTGCGCTGGCCAACCGTGTAGAAGGGATATCCCTGATGCTTGCCGACCACTGTTCCATCTGAGAGGATGAAATCACCGCCATTAACCCGCTCTTCAAGGCCATCAACCTTACGCTTCAGGAAGCCCCGGTAGTCGTTATCGGGGATAAAGCAGATCTCATAGCTTTCGCTCTTACCGGCTAATTGATGGTAACCCCACTCTTTAGCCAGCTCAAAAATTTCGGTCTTGTGGTAGTCACCCAGCGGAAAGATCGTCTTAGCCAGGTTTTCCTGCCCAAGGCCCCACAACACATAGGATTGGTCCTTATGCCGGTCCTTTCCGCGGGAAATGATATAGCGGCCATCCTCATAGCGTACCTTAGCGTAATGGCCGGTGGCAATGTAATCGCAGTGTAGCTGTTCAGCGCGCCTGAGCAGCGCCTGCCACTTGATATGGGTGTTACACAGCACGCACGGGTTCGGTGTCCGGCCGTTCATGTACTCGCTCACAAAGTCCTGAATAACCCGGTCCCCGAATTCGCTGCGGATATCCAGAATGAAGTGCGGGATGCCGTTCTCAACAGCGATCATCCGCGCATCATTGATGCTATCCAGGCTGCAGCAGCCGGTTTCCTTTTTATTGCCGCCTGAGGTTTCGTAATCCCAGGTTTTCATGGTCATTCCAATGACCTCATAGCCTTGTTCCTTAAGCATGACAGCTGTTAGGGTGCTGTCTATGCCTCCGCTCATTGCTACTAAAACCTTTCCCTTACTCATAGTCACTTAGTTCCGGTTTTGAATTTTATCCCTGTAAAAGTCAGTCATACTGATTAAAAAGTCGCAAAGCTTTAACCCTGTTAAAGCAGGATTTGTTTCTCACTTACCCTGAAACACCGGGTTTCGCTTTTCAATAAAAGCCGTCATCCCTTCTTTCTGATCGGCCGAGGCAAATAGGGTGTAAAAGTTCTTCCGCTCGTAGCGTAGTCCTTCCTGCAGATCAGTTTCAAAGGCCTCCTTCACGGAATCCTTAGCCAGCTGAAGGGCCACCGGGCTGTATTGAGCTATGGTTTTAGCCAGCTTCAGTGCTTCATCCAGGTACACTTCCTTCGGTACGACTTTATTGATCAAGCCATAATCACGAGCCTCCTCAGCCTTGATCATATCCCCGGTAAGCACCATTTCCATCGCACGGGCTTTGCCTACAGCCCTTACTAAACGCTGGGTGCCGCCGGCTCCGGGCATCACCCCGATCTTGATCTCAGGCTGCCCGAACCTGGCTGTTTCAGAAGCTACGATCATATCGCACGTCATGGAGAGCTCGCATCCGCCCCCCAGCGCAAAGCCTGAAACAGCCCCAACAATGGGCTTTTTGGTACGGTAAATCTGGTCCCACGTGCTGAACTGATCCTCCTGTAGCATATCCACGGGGCTCTTTTCCACCATCTGCTTAATGTCAGCCCCGGCCGCAAAAGCCTGCTCATTGCCGGTTAGCACGATCACCCGGACGTCTTCATCCTCATCAAGGGTTTGTAGCGCTTGCTGCAACTCCTGCATCAGCGGCTGGCTGAGGGCATTCAGCGCCTTGGGCCGGTTAAGCTGAACAAGGGCTACGTGATCAGCATAGGCAGGGTGTACCACCAGGTTTTCGTATTCGGCCATGAAGTCAGTCTTTTAGAGATGGTTATTTCAAAAATCAAAAAAATCTACCAACGGTGTTTACCTACCTCTCCCTACTTCGGGGCCTTTATCACAAGGTAGATCGCAACAAGGAAATAGATCAGGTTAGGGATCCACAGGGCTATCGGAGCCGGTACGTCTGCATTGGTCACAAGGGTAGACGAGAACTGTAAGAACATGATGTAGGAAAAGGCAAGCAGGATCCCCAGCCCCAGATGCAGCCCCATCCCACCACGCACCTTGCGTGAGGCCAGGGCAAAAGCTATGATCACCAGGACAACGGCCGAAAATGGAATAGAGGAGCGCCTGAAGTACTCTACCTTGTAGTTGGCTACGTCACTGTTTCCTCTCAGCTTTTCCAGCGTAATAAAGCGGCTGAGCTCGGGATTAGTCTTAGCGCGGATGCTGTACTTCTGCTTACCGAAATCGCTGGGCTCCACAGGCAAAGGCAGCGTAAGGCTATCACCAGTCCGGAATTCCTCGTCCCGGTCATCGAAATACCGCGCCTGCCAGTTAATGGCCTGCCAGTTTTTAGCAACGTGATCCCACGCAATCTGCTTAGCCTTTAGCTTGTAGATGAGCTTGCGGTTGGTATCAAAGCGCTCGAGGGCAAAGTTGTAGCCTACACTGTCCTGGTAGTTCAGGCTCTTCATGTACATGAAGACATTGTTGTACAGCTGACGGTGGATATGCCGGCCATCGTGCTCGTAATCCCCTTTCAGATACGCAGACCGGAACTTATTGAGCTCTTTGTTGGCATCCGGGATCACATAGGCATTCAGGTAAAACGAGGCGCCAGCGACAGTGACGCCTACTATGAGGTATGGTATCAATAAGCGGTAGAAGCTAATACCGCTCGAGAACATGGCTACAAACTCGGTACTGTAGGCCATGCGGGAAGTGAAGTAAATGCCCGCTATGAAGATGAACAGCGGGCTGAAGAGGTTCATGAAGTAGGGAATGAAATTGAAGTAGTAATCAAAAACAATTTCTTCAAGAGTAGGGCCATCCGCTTTTACATAATCCTCTATCCGCTCCGAAACATCAAACACGACCACTATCAGGATAAAAAGCCCCAGGGAGAAAAAAAAGGTGGAGAGGTAATTCCAGATGATGTAACGATCGAGCTTCTTGAGCATATCAGAGTCTTCTGGTCAGATAAGGAATCAGCTGGTTTTTCCATTCCACAAAGTCGCCCTGCTGGATGTGCTGGCGGGCGGCTTTCATAAGCCACTGGTAGAAAATAAGGTTCTGAAGGGTGGTGATCTGCGGCCCCAGGGCTTCGTTGGTCTTGAAGAGGTGGCGGATGTAGGCCCGTGAGTAGGCCTGATCCAGGTGGCTCAACGGCATTTCATTCAGCGGCCGGAAGTCCTGCTCCCATTTCCGGTTTTTAATATTGATAATGCCATTGGCTGTGTAAACCACCCCATGGCGCGCATTCCGGCTTGGTAAAACGCAATCGAACAGATCCACCCCGTGGTGAATGCTCTCCAGCAGGTTAACAGGCAGCCCAACGCCCATCAGATACCTGGGCAAAGCCTCGGGCAGCATGTGATGCAGGTATCCAGTTACCTCATTCATAACCCCGGCAGGTTCCCCGACTGATAATCCGCCAATGGCAATGCCATCCACTGCGCGTTCAGCAGTAAAAGCGGCTGAGCGCTCCCGCAGCTCCCGGTAAGTCCCGCCCTGCAGAATAGGGAACAGCGCCTGGTCGTACCCGTAAAGCGGGCTGGAGCCGTGAAAAGCCTCGAGGCAGCGATCCAGCCAGCGATGGGTCAGTTCCATTGAGTGCTCGGCATACTGGTAGCTGCTGGGATAGGGTGGGCACTCATCCAAGGCCATCATGATATCCCCCCCGATGGAGCGCTGCATCCGAACCGCTCCTTCCGGGGTGAATTGATGGTAGCTGCCGTCAATATGCGACTGAAACCGGACGCCTTCCTCACTGATAACCCGGTTGTGCCCGAGCGAGAACACCTGATACCCCCCGGAATCGGTCAGCATGGTCCGGGGCCATTGCATAAACTGATGCAGCCCTCCCGCTGCTTCCAGCACCTCCAGGCCGGGTCTTAGGTAAAGGTGATAGGTATTGCCCAGCACTACCGGTGCATCCACAACCTCCGCTAATTCATGCTGGTGCACCCCCTTGACTGTACCAAGGGTGCCGACTGGCATAAAGGCAGGCGTGTGAAAGCTTCCGTGGGCCGAGGTAAGCTGCCCCAGCCTTCCTGCTGTATCATTTCTGGTTTGCGCAATGGTAAATTCCATGATATCGGCTTGATCAGGCTAGCGGCACCTGTAACAGCCCTTGAAGGCCTATCTTTGCTCTTTTTCAAAGTGATCCTGCTTTCCTGCTTATGGGACTGAGTATAGCTTTTATCCTGTCAATCGTAGCTGCCGTGCTGCTGGTCATCCAGACCGGGTTGAATATCGGGGTATTCAGCCGTCTGCTGTCCGGCGGATCTGAAAAGCCCCATGAGAACAGCCTTTTTAAAGGAGGAACCTCGGTTATTATTGCCGCCAGGAATGAGGCTGCTAACCTTGCGGCAAATCTACCACACATTTTAGAGCAGCAGCACGAGCGGTTTGAGGTTATCGTGGTCAATGACCACTCAGTAGATGAAACCCGGTGGGTGGTCAAAGACCTCCAGGCCTCTTATCCCCACCTGCACCTGCTTGACCTCAGTGCTCACATCTGGAATAAACCGGGTAAAAAACTGGCCCTGACGCTGGGGATCAAAAAAGCCAGTTATGAGGTGATCCTGCTGACTGATGCCGATTGCCAACCAGCCAGCCAGCACTGGATAGCCTTGATGGAGCAGCCCTTTACCGATCCGGAGACCAAGTTCGCCCTGGGCTTTGCACCTTATCAAGGGGCTGCAGGAACGCTGGCCCGTTTTGTTCAGTACGAGACTTTTCAGACTGCTTTTTACTACCTTGGTCTGGGCCTGGCAGGCATGCCCTACATGGGCGTAGGGCGGAACCTGGCCTACCGGCGCGCTTTTTTCTTTCAGCACCAGGGCTTTGGGCCTCACCACTACCTGGCAGCCGGGGATGATGACCTGCTGGTGAACCGCCTGGCAACAGCCCGGAACACAGCCGTTGTTTTAGCACCTGAGAGCTTCACATGGACCCCTGCCCCACCCAGCTACAAGCAGTGGCTTTACCAGAAACGGCGGCATTTAAGTATCGGGCAGTTTTACCAGCCTGTGCACAAGCTCATACTCGGCAGTTTATGGCTGCTACAGGTGCTATTCTACCTAAGCCTGCTGGGCGCTCTGCTTCTGGATCCGGCTAATCCGCTGGGCTGGACCCTGTTGGGCCTGAAAGTGGTCGGGTTTTACAGCATTAGCCTGCCGGTCCTCCGGCGTTTTCAGATGAGGCCAATGGCTGGTTGGGCCTTCTGCCTGGATCTGATCTACCAACTGTTGTATACGCCTTTTATAGGTCTTTTGGCCCGTTTTCAAAGAAACCCGGGTTCATGGCAATAGATAATACCACCCTACTTCGCGAGGCCTTCCCAGATTTAGCGGAAGATCAGGTGACGCAACTACTGCGGCTTGAGGAGCTTTTCCAGCAGTGGAACCAGCAGATCAACCTAGTGTCCCGCCGGGATGTCCAGAACCTCATGCAGCGCCATCTCCTTCATTCGCTGGTGCTGTTCAACCTGATCGATTTGGCTGAGGATACCTCCGTTATGGATGCCGGCACTGGCGGTGGCCTGCCCGGCCTGCCGCTTGCCATAGCCTTTCCGCACGTTCAGTTTCACCTGGTGGATAGCACCCGGAAAAAGCTAAAGGTGGTGGATGCCATTGCTCAGGAGCTGGCGCTGGATAACATCACTACTGAGCACAACCGTCTGGAATCGATCACAGGGAAGTTCGAGTTTATCACGGGGCGAGCCGTGAGTAACCTACCCCGGTTTATGAGCTGGACTAGCCGCCTGATCAAAAAGAAAGGCCGCCACAGCTTGCCCAATGGGGTTTTTTACTGGAAAGGAGGACCTGTTGAGAAGGAATTCAAAGCAAGCTTTCCTGACTACCAGGCTTTTCAGCTGCAGGCGTACGCATCAGGCATTGATGATCCCGGGAAGTACCTCCTCTATATACCGAAGCGCTAAACCTGTAGATGGCCTCAGCGCTTTTCGTGATGCCCATTGAAACTTTCACGCCTGGCTGGCAGTAATGTTTTCCGGGAAGAGCGCTTGCTCTACGCCCTTGCTCCCTACTTGCCAGCCGTTAAGGTTCGTTAGCGGCCCCTCCTCAAAGCTATCCAGCTGACCGATCCCCTCCACGCCCAATTTCTTGAGTAAGTGCTGAGCAACAGCATATTGCGGCCCCATCCGGCCGTCATCGATCTTGATGGCAATCCCAAGCCCGCGCTCAGGTAGTGTAAGGCCGAAAATGCCTTCTGCACCGGTTTTCCCGATAACAGGCTCTGAGGTAGCTTCCAGCAGCTGCGTGCAATACCGCTTGGAGCCTGCTATCATAAACGGATAGGCCTGAACGGCTGAAAGGAGCTGGTGGCAAGCCCTTCCACGAACGTCACTTCGTTGTGACCCGGCTCCCAGCGCATTATAGCCCAGCGCCTGCTGGTAAAGGGACAGGCCAAAGATCGGGGCTGAGCAGCCATCGCGGGCTAGGATCAGGTCTGCAGGGCGGGTGTCGTGCATAGCAGCTACGGCCTGTCTTACAGCTTGCTGAACGGGATGCTCATAATCTAGGTAATCATCAGTGCTGCAGTTCCAGTAGCGGCACAGCGCCAGGAAACCTGCATGCTTGCCAGAGCAATTGTTATAGACAGCAGCTGGCTCATAATCTGCCTTGTAAAACGCCAGCCGGTCCCGGTGACGGGAAGGAAGTTGCGGCCCGCACTGCAGCGCGGTTTCATCCAGCCCTGCCTTGGCCAGAATGCTTCTCACCCCTTTCACATGCGCTTCTTCGCCATTGTGCGAACCGCAGGTAAGGGCCAGTTCCTTTTTCGTAAGGCCCAGAACTTCGGCTGCCCCGCTTTCCACTAAAGGGATCTGCTGAAAGAACTTCAGGGCTGAGCGGGGATAGGTCAGCTGGTAGGGATCACCCAGCGCAAACAGGACCGATCCATCCTGATCAACGATGCAAACGCAACCGCGATGCACACTCTCAGCAACGGGGCCCCGGTAATAGGAATAAAGGACGGGATTGGCTTCCATAGCTGGGCTTTTCAGTTTTAGAAGAGGGAGGCCTTCTGGTGGAAGTGGTACTGAAGGCCAGCCCCAAAGTACAGGGAAGATTGCTCAAGGGCTTCGTAGTCGCTGAGCTGCTCCCGGTAGCGCCCCCGCAACTGCAGCATCAGGTTCGGATAGGGCTCATAGCCCAGGGTAAACTGCAGCCATTGCCGGCGGGCCTCAGCCCCCTGCCCGGTGGTGTTGCCGTAGTCGTCCTCACGTGTATTATAAGAGAGCCGGGGATTGCGCCCCCAGTTCGTCCCGTTGGTATCAGCTCCGTACCGGGCCAGGCCTCCCAGTAACCGGAATCGCCACCGCTTGAAGGGCTGATACCGGGTACTCAGGATCAACTCGCGGAAATTGGCTCCCAGCGGATGTGCAATGGGCTGATTGAAGTGGGTATAGCTGTCCCTGTTTTTTTGAGAGTAGAGGTAAGGACGGGCCTGGTTGTACTCAAGGCCGATGTCCAGCTGATTGACGCCCAGTGCATCAACGTAGCGGGTTCCTAACTGCCAGCCGAACTTGTTACCCCACCAGCCATCGCCAGCCCGGATTTCGGAAATTTTAAACTCATCCAGAACAAACTGGCCATAGACCTGAAAGCGCCGGAAGGGCATGTAATCGACATTCATGCCTACCAACAGGTTATCCGGACTGCCTAATTGATGGTCTACATACCGGTAAAAGATAACCGGGTTAAGGTACTGTACCCGGAACCCCCGGTTCCCGGACCGGCTGAAGATAACACTCTCGAAGAGGCCTAACTCAAGGCTTGGCGTAATGTCAATGCTTAGGTGGTGAAAGGCCCCGTATTTTTGCTCGTAAGGCGGGTCACTGATGTCCTCGCCTGTAAACTGGGTGAAAATACTTTGGTAGTCAATCGGGCCAAACTGCGCACGCCCCCGCAGGTACAGGTAATTCGGGCCAAAGTCTGATTTCAGCAGGGAGCGGTGTCCTTCTCCGATAAAGTGGTCACCATGGCCAAATTGCAGATGGATGTGCTGAGAAGCTTCGAAGGTGACCGATCCACTGGCATTGAAAAAATCAAAGGTTTCCCCGTCCCGTTTTATGAAACCCTGGTTAGGGATCACCCCATAGTCGCTGGCATAGGCATCAATGTACTGGGGAAATGTGGCCTGGTTTTCACTTAAATAGAACTGAAACCCTAATTTCTGGTCAACGTCCCCGCGTAACCGAACGCCTCGCGTGTTGCGGTACAGCAGGCCCTCTCCTTCCTGCGAGCGGTGCAGGTTCAATCCCAGCACGGGGTTGGCGTACAAGCTGAAACCGCTCCCGTCTGCCGCGTGCTGCTCGTAGCTAAACAGGTGCCTGCGGCTTTCGTAGAAGGCGCCTAAAATGCCCGCTTGCCGGCCGGGCAGGTTGTTGTTATCACCTATGCGGGCCATGTAGGGCCGGTTGAGCCCTGCCAGCTGCCTCAGCTGGTAGCGATCCACCGCTGAGCGCGGGGCAGGCAGGCTATCCCAGAACGTTTGCCAGGATTCGTCAGTAGTCACCCGCTCGCGGCTGAAGGGCTTTAGATGCGTGCTTATGCCTTGCAGGTGCTTTCCGCACTTCAGTTCCCACCGTTCTACGATATGCTCGCTACGGGAGTTCAGGAAAAAAGTGGGAGCCTGGGCTTTGACAACCCCGGTCATCAACAGGAGCCAGGCTGTGGCTAATAGCGCACCAGGGCGTTTATTCATACCTAAGGGATTCAATGGGATTGAGCGCCGCTGCCCGCTTAGCTGGGTAGTATCCGGCCATTACCCCTACGATCAGGCAGATCACAAACCCGCCTATCGCCCAACCCCAGGGCAGGGAAAACTGATCCCCGAAAAACAGGGTGATGCTGTTACCAGCTATAAGCCCCAGCACAATACCGATAAACCCGCCAAGCTGGCTGATAACGATGGCTTCTGCCAGGAACTGGGACTGGACTGCCTTGCTGGTGGCCCCCAGCGCCTTCCGGATGCCGATCTCCTGGGTTCGCTCCTTCACAGAAACCAGCATGATGTTCATCAGGCCAACGGCAGCGCCCAGCAGGGTAATGAAGCCGATCAGGTAAGTCGCTATACGGACGTACCACAGATTCTGGGTAACACTGCGCGCTATTTCGTCACTTTGCTCTATCTTGAAGTTGTTCTCTGCCCGGACCCCGAGGTTCCGGGCTACGCGGAACTGGCCAATGGCCTCCTGAACAGCCTCATCCAGCTCCCCCACGCGGCTAACCTTCACTGAAACAGTAAAATCAGGGGCATCGCCCTGGAAAGCCCGGCGGGCATTGGTGTAAGGGATCAGTACCGCATTGTCAACTGATTCAGAGGAGCTGCCCCGGGGCTCCAGCACACCTACAATCCGGTACTGCTGCGTACCAATGGTGATGCGTTTTTCCACGGCTTCGCGCAGCCCAAAGAGCTCCCGTTTCAGGGCATAGCCGATGATAGCAGTGTTGGCACCATTGCGCACCTCGTTTTCAATGAAATTCCGCCCACGCAGGATGTTGTAGCTGGCTGTATAGATAAAGTTCTGGTCAATACCCTTGACCGTGATCTGCGGGTTTGTCTCTTCCTCCCGGAATTTCACGCGGGCTGAACTGGATACCTCATAGTGAGCTGAAACGCGGGAGGGGTACTGGTAAGCTTTTTTGAAAAAGGAAACCTGCCGCTCGTTGATGCGCTCAAACTCCTGATCACCTTCTCCGCGCCTGCCGTAGCTGTAGTCCTGCCCTTTCTTAGAAACCTTGAAAGTGCGGGCTCCGATCTCTGCCAGGTTACTGCGCAGGCTTTTCTGAATACTGTTCAGGGCCGTTACCATCCCGACCAGGGCCATGATCCCAAAAGCAATGATTGCTATTGTCAGGGTCGCACGCAGGGCGTTCGTCCGGAGGGTTCCGAATGCAACTGCTATATACTTCATTTCCGGGCTTTCCGTGATGAAAAGTATTTCAAAAATCTAAAATTTTCAATGAGGGTTTTCTCCGGCTCAGGTGCTGTGTTAGCTTGGTCAGGAGGCGCGCAAGCTGCCTGTATTCCGCCCTTATTGTTATTTTTGTAACTGCGTTAATCTGCTCCAGTTCCGTATTGGATGCGGATTAAGCTGATACGGCTGTTTACGTTTAAACAGTCTGATCTAAATGTTGCTCATTTTCCATGGCCAACCTTCTCGCAGAGATCCTTAAGATTACCCTGCCCTCCCTTGTGGTATTCCTCACAGCTTACCTGATCATTCGTTCATTTTTTGAGCGGCAGGAGCAGCAAGACCAGCAGAAACTTAAGATAAACAGTCAGGAGCAGCTACTACCACTTCGCCTGCAGGCTTATGAGCGCATGATTTTATTTTTGGAGCGTATCCATCCGGATAACCTGATAAGCCGGGTGCGCGAAAGCAACATGACGGCTGCGGACCTTCAGGTGGCCCTGCTCAAGGATATCCGGAATGAGTACAGCCACAACCTTTCTCAACAGCTTTATGTAAGCGAGGATGCCTGGGTGCTTACGCAGAATGCCAAGGAAGAGATGATCAAGCTGATCAACCTCTGCTACGGGCAAGTCAAGCCCGATGACAGCGCAATGGAGCTGACCCGCATCATCATCAATACCCTGATGCAGAGCGATAAATCCCCAACAGAACCGGCTATCCGTTACATTAAGCAAGAGATTGGGACGCTGTTCTAACAGTAAATCGAGGAGGAATTATGACAACCAAGGTTAAGGAGCAACAGAAAGAAACTCCGGTCACTACAGATTCTGGTATTCCTATCAGGAAGGTTTATGAGAAAAAGGAATTCAACCTGTCAGCCCCGGGGGAATATCCTTTCACACGGGGCATTCATCCGGGTATGTACCGCGACCGGATGTGGACCATGCGGCAGTATGCGGGTTTTTCTACAGCTGAGGAATCCAACAGGCGTTACCATTACCTCCTGCAAAAAGGAACCACAGGACTCTCTGTAGCTTTTGACCTGCCTACGCAGATCGGTTACGATTCGGACCACATGTTTGCTGAAGGAGAAGTGGGTAAAGTAGGCGTGGCCATTGATTCGCTGCAGGATGTGGAAATCCTGTTTGACGGGATCACCCTGCAGGATATCACCACTTCGATGACCATCAATGCAACAGCCCCGATTCTGCTGGCCTTTTACATTGCGCTGGCCAAGAAGCAAGGCGCTGATCTTTCCCGGATATCCGGCACAATCCAGAACGACATTCTGAAGGAGTATGCTGCCCGGGGTACGCACCGCTATCCGCCACAGCCCTCTATGCGGCTGATTACCGATGTATTTGAGTACTGCAGCCAGAACCTGCCCAAGTGGAATACCATCTCGATCTCCGGGTATCATATCCGGGAAGCCGGGGCGACCGCAGCACAGGAGCTGGCCTTCACCCTGGCTAACGGGAAAGCCTACGTTCAGGCTGCTCAGGCCAAAGGATTGGACATTAACGTGTTCGGTAAGCGGTTGTCTTTCTTTTTCAATGCGCACAACAACTTTTTTCAGGAGGTGGCTAAGTTCCGGGCAGCCCGGCGCATGTGGGCGCAGATCATGACCGATCTGGGGGCAACAGAACCTAAGGCCCAGAAGCTACGCTTTCATGCCCAAACCGGGGGCTCTACACTGACCGCCACTCAGCCGCTGAACAACACAGCCCGTGTGACAACCCAGGCGCTATCAGCTGTTCTGGGCGGTACGCAGTCTCTCCACACCAATGGCTATGATGAGGCCCTGAGCCTGCCTACTGAGCAATCAGCCCAGCTCGCCCTGCGTACTCAGCAGATCATTGCCTACGAAAGCGGAGTAACGGATACCGTGGATCCGCTGGCGGGCTCTTACTTTGTAGAGGAGCTAACCAATCAGCTGGAGGAAAAGGCCTGGGCGTACATTAACCATATCGATGAGCTGGGGGGCGCTGTACAGGCTATTGAGCAGGGTTACATCCAGGAGGAGATCAGTCAGGCAGCGTACGCCTATCAGCGGGCGATAGAAGATGAACGCGAGATTATAGTGGGTGTAAACCGTTTTCAGACCGAGTCTGAAGAGCAGGAGGCTGACCTCTTTAAAGTGGACCCGGCTATTCAACAGCGGCAGATGGATAAGCTACAGAAGGTTAAGCAGGAACGCGATAACGCAAAGGCCGAAGCAAAGCTACAGGCCATCGAACAGGCGGCAGCTACGGATGAGAACCTGATGCCTTATCTGGTGGATGCTGTCGAGCACTATGCCACGCTGGGTGAGATTGCTGAGGCTATGCGAAAGGTTTTCGGAGAGTACGAGCAGTAAACAAGGGCTATAAAGCTACCCCGCAGCCCTCAGCTTGTACGCACTGGTTAGTTGTGGCTAATCCCCTTCGCAGCGAAGCCCGGTTTCAGTGCTGGGTAACCTATGTCTAAGCAGGTAGCAGTGCTTGATGTTATTGCATGAGATAGACCGAGTTAAAGCAAGTATCTATCAATTTTTTATATAGTTTGAAAAGCTCAGCCTAACCATCCACAAAAGGCGTTCGCAGTCAGGAAGTTAAGTAGGCGTTAAGCCGTTACTTTTCTATAAAGCATTGAAAGTCAGAATTTTATAAAAGAACGAGCCTCAAGTCCTGCTTTTGGTTGGCCGAAAACGGAGTATGGGACACCTGTAAAATTTAAGACTTTGTCAAGGGGCTTCATATTTTTTTTAAATTAAAAAAAGGACCAACTTTAACCGCTGAAAGGCTAGTTACCGGATAGAAAAACAGAGGCCAGGCAATATGTCAGAGCCGCATATTGAGGCTTGGGATCGCTGTCTCAAGGTCATCAAGGACAACATCAACCATCAGAGCTACAAGACCTGGTTTGAGCCTATCAAGCCTATACGCCTGGATGGTGATGTACTGACCATCCAGGTCCCGAGCCAGTTTTTCTATGAGTGGCTGGAAGAGCATTACGTAGACCTCCTTAAGCGTACGATCCGCTCTGAGATCGGGCCGAACGCAAAGCTGGAGTATAGCATCATGGTGGATGGCGGGGCCAGGGGCCAGGAGCCGCAGACGGTAAGCATGCCCCAGAATCAGGGGAAGAAGTCATCCGGTGTAGAGGTCTCCGTTTCAGCGGATGTAGGCCGGAATATCAAAAACCCCTTTGTGATCCCCGGCCTGAAGCAGATGAACATTGATTCGCAGCTGAACCAGAACCTCACGATGGAAACCTTTATCGAGGGGGAATGTAACCGGCTAGCCCGGTCAGCTGGCTTAGCAGTGGCCCAGAAGCCCGGGGGAACGTCTTTCAACCCGCTTATGATTTACGGGGATGTCGGGCTTGGTAAGACGCACCTTATTCAGGCTATCGGCAATGAAGTTCAAACCAATTTCGGCAACAAGACCGTTCTTTACGTTTCCTCGGAGGCGTTTACGAACCAGTTTATAGAGGCGATCAAGGACAACACGGTAAACCAGTTCCTGAATTTCTACCAGTTGGTGGATGTGCTTGTCATTGACGATGTGCAGTTTTTCAGCAAGAAGGAGAAAACGCAGGAGATCTTCTTCCATATCTTTAACCAGCTGCATCAGAAAGGCAAACAGCTGATCCTGAGCTCTGACCGGCCGCCCCGTGAGATCGAAGGCATTGAGGAGCGCCTGCTGTCACGGTTTAAGTGGGGCCTAACGGCCGATCTGACGGCACCTGATTACGAAACCCGCCTGGCCATCCTGGAGCAGAAGATGCACAACGATGGCGTGGAGCTACCCCAGGAAGTGATTGAGTACATGGCCTATAATATCAAATCAAGCATCCGCGAGCTCGAGGGTGCTATGATCTCCATCCTTGCCCATGCTTCTTTCAGCAAGCGCGAGGTAGGATTAACCCTGGCCAAAGAGATCGTGAACAACTTTACCTCCAGAGGAGCCAGGGAGCTGACCATTGAGCAGATCCATGAGGTGGTGTGCGATCAATTCCAGGTGGATAAGGAGCAGGTGCGCTCGAAAACCCGCAAGCGTGAGGTTGTGCAGGCCCGGCAACTTACGATGTACCTCTCCAAAAGCTGCACAAATTCATCGCTGAAGCAGATCGGCAAATTCTTCAATGGGCGTGACCACTCAACCGTCATTCACGCTAACCAGGCAGTGAGCAACCTGCTGGAAACTGATGCCGAGTTCCGCAAGCAGGTAGAAGAGGTCAAAAAGCGCATGAAGATCGAACTGGGCAGTGAGGAACTCCCCCCTCCTTCCTACCAGGCAGCCAGCGTCAAAAGCCGGCAGTCGGGCTAAGCTGGCTGGAAATGATCGGCTTATCAGTTCTTCATAAAAGCGAACTGCAGGATGTTGGCCCCCATCTTCAGGGCTTTCATCCGGACTTCTCTCGGATCATTATGCACCTCCGGGGCTTCCCAGCCATCGCCCAGATCTGACTGGTAGGAGTAGAAAACGACTAATTCGCCCTTGTACAGGATACCCAATCCTTTGGGAGGGATGTCAGGATCGTGCTTGTGGATGGCCGGCAACCCCTGCTCAAAATCAAAAGCCTGATGGTAGACCGGATGGTCAAACGGTAATTCTACCAGTTCCTGATCCGGAAAGACTTTTTTCAGTTCGGTCCGGATGTATTTATCCATACCGTAGTTGTCGTCAATATGCAGGAACCCCCCACCTTTCAGATACTTGCGCAGGTTACGGGCGCCCCGGTCGCTGAACTTAACGTTGCCGTGCCCGGTCATGTAAATCAGCGGATAGTTGAAAAGCTCAGGGCTGCTGGGCTCTACCTCTCCGGGTTCCGTGCTGATGTTGGTCCCGATTCGCTTGTTGGTGAATTTGATCAGACGGGATACTGACGTGGGATCAGAGTACCAATCACCCCCACCCTGGTACTTAAGGCGTGCGATCTGAACACCTGATGCGGATTGGCCTTCGCTCTCCGGCATCAGCCCAGTGAGTAAAAGCAGGGTAAGACCAATCGGTATTAAGCTGGCATGTTTCATAGGTCATGGTTCGGTAGTATCCCTAACGGGCAAAATTACTGCCTGAAACCGGGCTGGAAGCCTCCAGGGCCTCCAGCATAGCAAAAGCAGCCAGCGGGGCTGTTTCAGCCCGCATACGCAAGTCACCCAGCGTTACTGGCTGAAAGCCAGCTTCGAAGGTCATAGTTAGCTCTTCCTGCGAAAAATCCCCTTCCGGCCCGAAAAGAAAATGAACCGGTTCCCGGGCGTAGTAGGCTTGTGATAGATGGGGCTTATCCGGCGTTTCGCACTCAGCAATCAGCCGCTGACCGTGTTCAGGCAGGTCCTCCAGACACTGCTGCAGGGAGCTGTACTGCTGATAGGCCGGCAGCGTGGCGCGCATGCTCTGTTTCATAGCACTGGCTAAAAGGCGCTCCACCCGGTCATCATTTACCTTGGTTCGCTCAGTGTGATGAGTGTGAACCAGCGAAATGGCTGAAGCGCCTAGCTCTGTTGCTTTCTCAAGTAGCCACTCAAGCCGGTTCCGGTTCTTGAGCGGGGCGGTGATGAGGTGCTTTTGAGCCCCTTCTTCCCCTGTACTCCTTGCAGCTGTTACCTGTAGCCAGCAGTGCTTCTTGGTGGCGCTGAGCAGGGTAGCATCGAAAAAGCGCCCGCGGCCATTGGTAAGCAGCATAGCATCTCCGGGCTTGTACCGCAGTACCTTCAGGGCGTGCCTGGATTCTTGTTCGTTTAGTAAAATTTCCGTTTTATTGCGCTCCAGCTCGGGCTCGTAGAACAAGTTCACAACGCTGTTTTTTTCCGAAGTGCCACAAGCGCCCAATATAGCCTTTCCCCGTTCCATTGCCCAATGGCTGGTACTTTTATCGGGGATGACGCTTCTCCTTTTTTCTCCTGCCAGCGCTACGGATCTAACCCTAAAAGCCCCCCGGCACCTGGTGGGCGAGGACACCCTTTCCGGCAAGCTCGCTGTGGCTGATACAAGCCTCCAGGGCAATACAACCGTGAGGTTCATCACAAAAAGCGATACTGTTTCCCGTCAGCTGTTTTTTGAGCAGGGAGAGGCAGGCTTCAGCCAGTTCGTGGGTTCAGCTTCTTCACTAACCGTTAGCATACCCGGCTCAGGCCTGAAGGCTGAGCAGCCCATTCGCAACTGGCCCGGCTGGGTTAGTATCCTCCCTCCGCTAATAGCCATCACCCTGGCCCTGATACTCCGGGAAGTCATCACAAGTCTGTTTGTCGGTATCCTGTTCGGCCTTTTATTGATCAAAGGCTTTAGCCTGGCAGGGTTTACTCATGCCCTGCTCCGCTTTGTCGACACCTATTTGCTGGATGTGCTCAGCAGCCGTAGCCATCTGTCTATCATCATTTTTTCCCTGCTGATTGGCGGTATGGTTTCCCTGATCACTAACAATGGCGGAATGACCGGATTGGTAGGCTATCTGAAAACCTGGGCCAGAAGTGCCAGGCGCACGCAGTTGGTTACTTGGTTTACAGGGCTTGCCATCTTTTTTGATGACTACGCCAACACCCTGGTAGTCGGCAATACCATGCGCCCGTTATCGGACCGCTTCCGGATATCGCGGGAAAAGCTGGCCTACCTGGTCGATAGTACGGCAGCCCCGATTGCAGCGGTGGCTTTTATTACTACCTGGATCGGAGCCCAGCTGGATTACATCCAGGGTGCCAGCAGCAGCCTCCCCATCCAGCAGAGTGCCTATGCTATCTTCTTTCACTCGCTTAGTTATGCTTTCTATCCGGTCTTTGCGCTGGTTTTTATCCTGTTGCTGATCGGCTTTAACCGCGATTTCGGGCCTATGCACCGGGCTGAATCCCGGGCCCGCGTTACTGAGCCATCTACTACCGAGCCTGAAGGTCAGCAGGACGCTGAAAACGGAAATGCCCGGGGCCATGCCCTTGATGCGCTGGTCCCACTTATTACACTGGTGTTAACAGCTTTCGGGGCCCTGCTTTACACTGGCTACGAAGCAGCAGTGTGGCAGGACAGTAGCAACTCCTGGCTGGTAAAGATGGCTGAAACCATCGGGCGTGCCAATGCTTACAACGCCCTGCTCTGGGCCTCGATGGTGGCGCTTATCACTGCTCTGGCCCTGACACTGATCCGCCGGAACCTAACCCTCAGTAGCGCTATGGAGCAGGTGACCGAAGGTTTTAAATCCATGCTGGGAGCCCTGACGATACTGGTGCTGGCCTGGTCACTCGCGCAGGTGACGGATGCGCTGAACACTTCCGGGTTCCTGGCCGCCCTGTTCACCGGGAATATCCCTCCTACTTTGTTTCCGGGTATTGTTTTCATTTTAGCGGCTGTTGTTTCATTTTCAACAGGCTCAAGCTGGGGTACCATGGCTATCCTGTACCCCCTGGTACTACCTGTAACCTATGAGGCCAGCGCAGCGGCCGGGCTGGAGCATGAGGCGATTATGCCGCTTTTTTACCATGTGGTATCTGTCGTACTGGCCGGCTCAGTCATGGGCGATCACTGCTCCCCGCTCTCCGATACCACGATCCTCAGCTCTCTGGCCACGAAGTGTAACCATATACAGCACGTCCGCACCCAGCTCCCCTACAGCCTGGTGGTAGGGATTGTAAGCCTTACCGTTGGTCATTTCCTCACGGCTGCCGGCTGGCTGCCCCCGCTGCTGGCTTTTCCGCTGGGCATTGCTGTTCTGGCTATCCTGGTCAGGTACGTGCTGGGCAGGCCCGTTCCGGAGGCTGTCAGCTTATCAAAAGCTGGTGCATAAGGCATGTGCCCGCGTGAAAGCCTAATTTAGCAACGTTGTCAGCTATATGTTTTCACCTTCTTCCCAAAGCTAAAAGCACAGGGTATTGAAGCCTTTGAGCCCGATCATCAATAAAGGGTTTAGCCGGCTGCTGAGACCTCGTTACCAGCATATTGAAGCCTTCAAGCGCAACCCCCACAAGACGCAGCAGCGCGTACTCGGGTATTTGTTGGAACAGGGCGCAGAGACGCGGTTCGGCCGTGATCACGGGCTTAAAGCCACCACTGGTTACGAGGCCTTCCGGAAACAAGTACCCGTCTTCGACTATCCGGCCTTCAGGCCCTATATCGATAAGATGCTGGAGGGCAGCCCGGATATAGCCTGGCCCGGCCGGGTTCAGTGGTTTGCCATGTCGTCCGGCACCACGGGCGGACGAAGCAAGTTTCTGCCCATCACCCAGGATAGCCTGGCTTATAACCATTACAGGGCTGGCCGGGACGTTTATGCTATTTATTATTACCTGAATCCAAAGGCTCAGGTTGTTACTGGAAAAAACCTGGTCCTGGGCGGGAGCCATCAGATCAATCAGCTTAACCAGTTTTCCCGGTATGGTGATTTGTCAGCAGTCCTGCTGCAGAACCTGCCTGCCTGGGCCCGGCTCAAGCGGGCTCCGAAGCTGAAAACCGCCCTCATGGACGATTGGGAAGCTAAGATTGATCAGATCGCACTGGAAACCCGCAGGCAGGATATCACCTCCATGCTCGGGGTGCCGACCTGGACGGTGGTGCTTATTGAGCGGCTATTTGAGCTGACCGGCAAGGATAATTTAGCCGATATCTGGCCGAACCTGGAGCTCTACGTCCACGGTGGGGTCAGCTTTGAGCCTTACCGGCATCTGTTTCAGCAGCTCATCAAAAAGGCTGATATGCACTACCTGGAGACCTACAATGCTTCGGAAGGTTTCTTTGGGATACAGGATGACTGGACTACCAATGACCTGCTGCTGCTACTGGATCACGGGATCTTTTTTGAATTCATTCCCCAAAATGCAGCAGAAGCAGAGCCCGTCCCGCTCTGGGAGGTAAAGCGGGATCAGCACTACGCCATCGTGATCACAACCAATGCTGGGTTATGGCGATACAAAATAGGAGACACGGTTCGGTTCACTTCCACCAATCCTTACCGCTTTCGCCTTACAGGGCGGACCCAGCACTTCATCAACACCTTCGGGGAGGAGGTGATCATGGAAAATGCTGAGCAAGCCATTACCCGGGCCTGCGAGGCCACTGAGGCCATTGTCAGTGATTTTACAGCAGGGCCGGTCTATTTTCAGCGCGGACAGCAGGGAAGCCACGAGTGGCTGATAGAATTTGAAAAAGCCCCGGCCGATCTGACCCGTTTCCGCGAGGTCCTGGATCAGGCGCTGCAGGCTGAGAACTCAGACTATGCCGCTAAACGCTATAAAGGAATGGCGCTGGCCCCGCCCCGCATTCAAAGTTTTGAGCGCGGAACCTTTTACCAGTGGATGAAGGCCCGCAATAAATTAGGCGGTCAGCACAAGGTGCCGCGCCTGGCTAATCACCGCGAGTTCCTGGATGATCTGCTTCAGTTCGGATCGCCAGCTGCTTCTGCCTGAAGGGTGGCCAATGCCCGGATCCGGACTGGAACCGGTGGATGGGAATTGTAAACAAAGGTGAACGCCGGGTGGGGGTTCAGATGGTCCAGATGCCTTGTAGCCAGGCGCTGTAAACCGCTGATCAGCGCTGCACTTCCGGCTGTTTGAGCGGCAAAAGCATCTGCCTCGTACTCAAACCGGCGGGATAAGGCATTGGAGAGGATGTTCAGCCCCAGTGAAACCGGCTGGTAGAGCAAGGCAAAAGCCAGGAGGTTCAGGTGTACATACGCCTGGTCAGCTCCCAGAGCCACTGATAGCGGCTCGCTAAACGCCACACGGGATAAGAGAAAGAACAGTAAGGCTGTAGACAATGCTGAGAGCACCATGCCCTTTGGGATATGCCCGCGCTTGAAATGGCCGATCTCGTGGGCCAGTATCGCCAGAACCTCATCCTCGCTGTACTGGTCCATCAGGGTATCGAATAGCACGATCTTTTTGGTACGGCCCAGGCCTGTGAAAAACGCATTGGCTTTGTTACTGCGAAGGCTGCCATTCATGGTATAAATCCCGGAGACCGGGAAGTCGTGAGCCTCAGCAAAGGCTTTGATCCGCGCTTTCAGGGAACCTTCAGGCAAAGGGCTCAGGGTGTTGAACAGAGGCAGGATCAGGCGGGTACCCAGTAAGCTCATAATCAGCGAAAGGCCCATGACCAAGCCGGTAACCGGTAGCCAAAAGCCTGGCCCGAGCGCAGTGATCAGCCAGAGTACAAGGGCTCCTAATGGCAAAACCAGAATGAGCGACAGCAAAGCGCCTTTCAGCTTATCGGTTATAAAAGTTGCCAGCGTCATCTGATTGAAGCCGAAACGCTCCTCAACCACCAGGCTCCGGTAGGCATCGATCGGGACGCTAAGGAACCCTCTGAGGGCTCCGATCAGCATAAAGTAAACAGCGCCAAGCGCTACTGGATGCTGAATACAGGTTGTTAACCAGTTATTCAGTCCCCCAAATCCTCCGCTTACCAGCAATACAAGGACAGCAGCCGTGGAAAGGATCCTGCTTCTGGATCCGAGCGCATATTTGGCCTGGTGGTACGTTCTGGCTTGCTGATACTGCCCAGGGGTATAGTAACGGGCAAGATAGTCAGGCAGGTAGGTATGCCAGTTCCGCTGGTTCAGTACAGCCAGGGTCTGGGTGATTAAAAAATCCACCAGAACCAGCCCCGTCAGAAGGCCGAGCCACGTCTCAGGTTTCATCGTTTTTACACACGTTGACTAAGTGCTTTCAATCATTTATGCTTGTCTATAAGTTAAAGGATAAAGAACATATTTGTTTGAAAGTTCAATTTCTGGATATTTGTGGATAAGACTTCTAAATGACAGGTTCCATTGCAGGGTTGCCTCCCTCAGGCTATCCTGTCACAACCATTTTTAATTCTAAACAACAACTTCCCTATGCCTAATTTTAAACACGCCCTTCTTCCGCTATTGGTACTCCTTCTCACCGGGTATTCCCTGTCGGCTCAGGACGACTATAAGCGCTGGGCTTTGGAAGTCAATGGCGGAACAACCGTCCCGAGCATGGATATGAGCGAAGAGCTGCAGTATTTTGGGCAGGGTGGCGTACGCTTTAACCTCTCCAAGCTTTTTGGGATTAAAGCGGACTATGCACAAGGTATTCTGAAGGGGCAGGGGTTTAACAGTGACGTAACGATTGAGAATGAATATTACCGTTATGGGATCCGGGGTACGGTGGATTTAGGTCAGATCGTAAAGCTCAACAGTGAAACCTTTAGCTTTCTGCTAAATGCCGGAGTTGGTAATATACACACCAGAATCCCCTACTCTTCAACATTTATAGCTGACCAGTCGAGGGTCAACTACAAGGGAGTAGACCAGCAAGAGGACTACGAGTCCGATGACCTTTATACCAACTTTGGCGGCCGCGTGCAGATCAAAATCAATGAGCGTTTTTCTGCAAACGTGGGAGCTGACTTTTACTCCACCCGAACGGATTTAATGGATGGCATATCACCGAGTAACCAGAGTAATAAATACGATGACAGCTACCTAGCAGCCGGGGCCGGATTATCCTTTTACTTCGGAAGCGGGAAAGCGCATGCTGACTGGGCACCTGTCAGCAGCAGCCCTGAAATGAAGCAAAAGACTGACTCGAACAGAAAGGTCCTGGATAAGCTACGCGGCAAGCTGAAGGACTCAGACGGGGATGGTGTGCTGGACGCTGTGGACGAAGACAATTCCACGAAGGACGGCATACGGGTTAATGCCAAGGGGGAAGCTATGGATACTGATTATGACGGTATTGTGGACTATAAGGATGAATGCCCCGTTCAGAAAGGGCCCGATTCGCTAAATGGATGTCCGCCTGACCAGGAAGTCACTGATAGTTTAGTGGAAAAGCTCAGGGCTGAGGTTCGCAGAAGGGCCAGACGCCCGTCAGCTGATCAGCAAGCGGGTAGCCAGGATGGCCGAGCCAGACGCCCGGATGGCCAGGCTCAAAGAGATGACGGCAGTGGTGACGGGCAAGGCCGCCGGGGCCGCAGGGATACCGATAGCAGACGGGAGGCTGACAGCCGGGAGCGCGATAGCAGAAGAGGGGATCAATCAGGAGATCGGAGAAGCCGGTCTGACGAAAGACGGAGAGGAGAGGCCGGAGACCAGGCACAAGCGGATAAGCAGGGTTCCCAAGCCAAGCGCTATGACAACAAGAATGTAGACGACTATCCGGTGGTTACGGTAAGTAGCAAGGGCGCTGGCCAGATCAGCACCTACTACATTATTGGCGGCTCTTTCAGCGAAAAGCCCAATGCCATTGATTTCAATGAATTCCTGAAATCAGAAGGTTTTGATTCCAAGATCCTGTTTGTAGAAGACAGGGGCCTGTTCAGGGTGGCTTACAATAGCTTTGAAGGTCGTGAAAATGCTACGAACCGGCTTTCGGAAATCCGTAGCCAGTTTAACGATCAGGCCTGGATTCTGGGTAACTAAGCCTGCTAAGCGCGTAGCCAAAAAAAGCCCGGCCTTCAGAGACCGGGCTTTTTTTATGACTGGTGATAAGGTTTGAAAAAGGGCATAAGGAATTTTTGAGCAGGTACTAAGTCAGACTAAGGCTTAGCACCGGAAAGTCGCCATTGGCCACAATGCTCTCTGTAATACTTCCGGTAAACATACGCGTCCATCCGGAACGCCCGTGTGTAGCAATCGCCAGAAGATCCGGCCGGTCGCTGTTCACGTAGCTGATGATCCCCTCATCTTCTGTGTAATGGTTGTAGATCTCGTAATGATCGATCAGGTTGGGATACGTATTCCTGTAGGCTTCCAGCTTGGAGCGGCTTTCCACTGAGGTTTCAAAATTGACCGGGGTGTTGATGTAAAGCAGCGTTACACTGGCATTCACTGCTTCAGTGAAGCCCTTGATGTGCTGAAAACTAGCCGGCTTATCCTCTGCAAAGTCAGAGGCAAAAGCGATCCGGTTGATCTGAACATCGGGATTGCGGTTTTTCACGACCAAGACAGGGCATGGTGAATACCGTACCATTCGCTGGGCATTCGACCCCAGGAGGGCGGTCTTAAGGCCACCTGAACCATGAGACCCGACAATAGCGAGATCATACCCGTGCTCGGAAATATCTTTGGGGATGTCGATCAGTCCTTCATTGAAAGTAAGCTGGTAGTAGGCGGTCACCCCTGCTGCTTTTACGGCATCCGCTTCCTGCTTCAGGTTAGCTTCTGCCTCCTCAATAGCCTGCTTGAGCTCTGGGTACATCAGGCGGTCTGAATCGCTCATGGATTCCCAGTTCACAGCTACAAGCATGGTGTGCTCAAAGTGAACCTCTGCCCCGCTTGCTTTGGCGAGGGCGATGGCATAGTCGCGGGCGGCTTTTGAGTACTCCGAGAAGTCAGTCGGGAGAAGGATTTTTTCCATGGTAGCAGATTTAAGCATTCAGCATAGCAAAGGTAGGGTTTTAAGCTGTTTCCGGTGGTCAGGTCAGCTGGCGGATTATCCAGAGCAGCAGGCTTAGCACAAGGCTGATCAGGATCATGGTAGTGATCGGAAAATAGAAGCGAAAGTCCTCCCTGACGATTTTGATATCGCCCGGAAGGTTCCCAAACCACTGAAAATAGCCACCTCCGAGCCATACAAGGCCCCCAATGACAACCAACAGGAGGCCTACGCTGACCAGTAACTTCCCTATCTCGGGCATGGTATCCTTTTTCAGTTTTTGAATCCATCTGGCTGAGCGGTTGTTACATTCACCCCACTCGCCAACTCAGCGCATGATCTCTACAGTCCCTTCCTGGTGGAAGCCTTTTGGCCCTTCCAGTTTGTAGAAGTAAGTACCGCTTCTCAGGCGGTTGTTACTACCCTGAGCGCGGCCATCCCACGCAAGGTCAGTGCCCGAAGCTTTATATACCTTGGTGCCCCATCGGTTGTAAACGTACAGGGTGTATTCCTCACAATCTTTAAGGCCCTGAATGGTAAACTTGTCATTAACCCCGTCTCCGTTGGGTGAAAATACGTTGGGAGCTTCCAGCTCTTCAGAAGCTTTCTGACTAATGGTTACTCGCTTGATGGTTGTATCGCTGCAGGGGCCATAGGGATCCGCAATATGCTTGACGGCGTAAGTACCGCTCTGCCAGTATTTGTGAATAGTGTCGCTAGCCTGTTCCGTCTGAAGACCGTCTCCCCATTTCCAGAGATTACGGCTACCCTCCGGTATTGAGGCACGGAAGCGCACTTTGGGCTGACACGGAATGGCCTCGAAACTGAAGTCCGATGTGATGCGGGGATTGGCCCTGACTGTTTGTGTAACGGTGTCTGTGCACACTTCGTTAAAGGCAATTAAGCTGACGGTGTAAAGGCCGGCACTGTCGGGTTTCACCCGGATGGATGGTTGACCTTCTTGCTGAATGTAGGCCGCTAATGGCCCGCGCCAGCTCACCGAGTCGGCACGTTCAGCGCTGGCTTCCAGGCTGAGCAGGGGTTGGCAGGGGTTGCTTTTTACTGATAAGTCAGCTTCTACATACGCCGGAACCTGAACCTGTTGCTTCTGGGTATCGGTACAGCGGGCTTCAGGGCCCACTACCAGTTGAACTTCGAAGGAATCACTCCTGCGGTATCGTTTGGATGGGCTCTTGGCAACAGCTGTATCCCCGTTCCCAAAGTCCCACAAGTGTGGGTAATCGATGGTACCCGTACTTTCAAAAGCTACTCTCGGGCTGCAGGATTCTGTATCTACTGAAAAGCTAGCCCTGGGGAGCGGCGGCACTTCTATCAGTTGTGTGGCAGTATCCCGGCACCCTCCGCTAAGAGTAAAAAGCGTTACCGGATAGTTACCGGCTTCTGCATACTTATGCGAGGGCTCTGCTTTCTGGCTCTTCTCGCTATCGCCAAACGCCCATTTGTACTGATCACCAGCTGATGATTGGCTGTTGAGCCTGATCTGTTGCCGGCAGGTATCCAGGGCTATGGAGAAGCGGGCTTTTGTAAAGCTATCCACGTTCAACTGACGCTTTACGGTATCCGGGCAGGACTCGCCAGGGGCTCCTACTGCCTGCACCCGGTAACTGGTGTTGGGTGCCGGTACAGGTATTTGATCACCATCCTGCAGGGTGCTGAAGGATGAATCGTACGGCAGCCCCGGGGCGCTGAGCTGCCAGCGGATGCGGGAAACCTGGCCTGAGTCTATGCTGGCCAGCAGATAGGGCTCACAGGCAGGGTGTGTGATTTCTGCATCAATAGCCGGCTGAGGCTTCAGGGTCACGGTCTGCCGGGCTGTGTCCTGACAGTACTGATTGGCGCCCTTCCGCCACATAGCTACATCAAAGGCGCCAGACCGGGCAAAGCTTTGAAGGACCGTATCCCGTCCCTCGATGGTCGTATCAGGCAGGCGCCACTGTACCGAATCCCCGAAACTGGACTCATTAGTGAACTGGACCTCGAGATCGCAGGTGTCCGTAACAGCATACGAGAACCGGAGACGCTGAGGAGTAAAGCGCAGCGTATCCGTTGCCGTATCTGCACAGATCCGGTCCGGCTCAGCTACCAGGGCAGGATAGAAGGTATCGGTACCCCTGTATTGGTACTGAATGGTGTCACGCTGGAATTCTGCATTTTCCTCGCCCTCAAGGATCCAGGTTGATTGCCGGGCATTGGCCGAGCTGTCGATGAAGGTCGCTTTGCCCGTGCAGGAATCCAGCTCCGCGGTAAAATCGGCCCGGACGACTGCTCCGATCCGAACGGTATCGGTGGCCGTATCAGCGCATAGGGTGCCTGAGTC
Organism: uncultured Sphingobacteriales bacterium; assembly: GCA_964474835.1. Taxonomy (GTDB): domain Bacteria; phylum Bacteroidota; class Bacteroidia; order CAILMK01; family CAYYUA01; genus CAYYUA01. Next base: position 38,896 of record CAYYUA010000001.1, on the reverse strand, counting down.
TACCAGGCATGAGACGATGTAAGTCCCTGTGTCATCGTAGCTGTGCTGCACTTTGGTTCCGCTTTCCGGAGCGCTGCTATCCCCGAACTGCCATTGGAAGCGGTTGCCGTTTTTACCGGTGTACCGGAAGGTCCTGGCACCAGTGCAGGAGCCGGTATCTACCGCTATCGCCGGATCTGCAGCCTCGTATACCGTTACCTGTTGCTTAGCGGTATCGGCATAGTTACAGGAAGCGGGGGTGATCACAATTTGCTTCACTGTATAGGTTCCGCCTGTATCATATTGATGGACGGGAGAAGCTGAGTAGGCCGTATCGCCATCCCCGAAGAACCACACAAATGAATCTGCAAAACGGCTCTGATCCTTGAAAGGGATTGAATCCAGCCGGCAGGCGCTGGAAGGACTGCTGAAACCGGCAAAGGGAACGTCCTTTACTTCCAGGTCGATCTTGAGCAGGGCATTGTTACACCCACCGAAGCCACCAGGGGTAGTGCCATTGTTGGTCCTGGAATAAGCATTTTTGGTAGTTGGCAGATCTGAATTTCCACCGCATCCGGCACAGATACTCTGGTAGATGGTACCATTTTTATCAAAGCGGCTGGTTCCGCCATCCACGTGCTCATCACTAATACTGCCACCATAGTAAGTGCCGTAAAGGAGGGTATTCATATTCCGGGAAAAAACAGCTAGGTAAAAATCCGAGCCATCTGTGGTGGTATCAAAAGCGCCCTTGGTGATGGGCAGACCGTTGGTGTTACCCTCGAAATTGGTTTCACCGCCCCAGCCTGAGAGGTAGATCTTACCGCACGTATCCACCAGAAAAGCGGACAGGGAGAGATCCGGGTTCGGGCGGTTGCCGGAACCAAAGGTGGCTGACAGCAGAAGGTTGTTCAGCTGGCTGTCGAACTTGCTGATGAATTGCTTACCGCTATCCACCGAGTAGACCGCTTGCCTGGTCGGAAATTGATCACTAGTGGTCTGCCCGGCCAGGTATACTTCTCCCAGTTGGTTGGTCTGCACGAAGTATGACTGATCATAACTGTTTGTTCCCAATAGGGTTGCGGCGCTTACCGTTTCAAAATCCGGTGGAATGCGAAGCACCATCGCATCAGCTGCGCCTCCTTTGTTCTGTTGCTGATAGCCACTCAGCGGAAAATTGAGGTTATTACTCTTGGTACCCCCTGTCAGCAGAATAGACTGATCCGGGGCCATGGTCAGGCTGTAGGCTGCATCATCCGCACCACCTCCTACAAAACTGGCTGCTTCCAGATTCTGAAGGTCGGGGCTAAGCCGGAAGACACAGCCATCCTGGTTGCCTCCGCCATATTTGGGCTGAAAACTGCTGCTCGTTACCGGAAAGGTTCGACCGGACTTGGTGGTGGTAGCCACCAGCACTCGATCCTGCTCATCCACGATCACCTCCCCGCGGAACATATCCCCGTAGTTCCAGCCCAGGTCTGACTGATTGCTGTTGCGCTGCTGACGCCCGTTAAGCCCGTCCAGGTTATTACCCCCTATGTAGGTGGAAGCTTTTAGCTGACTTCCGTCTGCTGATAGCTTACTCACGTAAATGTCATAATTGCCGTTATAGCTGGTATCGTAGGCGCCAGGGGTCACCGGAAAATCCCCGGATTCTGTATTGCCAAACACCAGAAGGTCCTGATCGCTGTCCACGATCATGCTGTGGGGATCCTCATTGCCGCTGCCCCCTAAGAACGTAACATAATCAACCGCTGTCCCGCTGTCATTGTATTTAAGGATGCCTATATCCCGGGCGCCTCCTACGCCACCCCAATTGCCAGCCGAACCGTCTCCCCACGCCACCTGGTAAGCACCGGGGGTGGTTGGGAAGTCAGATCCGAAAACCGTTCCGGCAGAATACCCGTGCCCGGCTGTATCAAAAGCAGCGGAGTAGCCGAAGTTGTTGGCTTTTGAACCAGAGAAGGTAGAGAAAATCACTTCAGGATCTATCGTCAGCGGGTGCTTGTCATCATACCCTTCCGGAAAAGCAAAGCTTAGCTGGCTGCCATCCAGCTGGTAGTGACAGGGCACGGCCTTTCGCTCCCCATTGATCACCTGATAGGCTTTGGGGGCCATTTCGCGGTATTCATTGACCGAGGTCTGCACCACCAGGTTGCCTTTTTCATCCAGATACAGGCTATCAGCCCCCTTGTAAGCCAGTTTGATAGCATCCGGATCTTTCCCGGTGCCCACCTCAAAATTGTACTTAATCCGGCTATTGTGGCTGGTGACGTCAAGATCAACCCCCTTATATAGCCCCCTGTACTGCACGTACCGGTATGCCGGAAGCGCTTGCTGCCACCGGTCAGGGTTATTGCCCAGGTAAAAATTATACGCGGTTCCCGTTCTTCGGCTGCCCGTTAGCTCCGGATCTGTAGTAGCCCCCTTAAAGCGGACCTTTATGGCATGAGCTTCTACCGCGCCGGACAGGGCTTTCTGATGGTGCATCTGCCGCACGTCAGCCGGAGCCAGAAAGCTGTAAGTGAAGCCGTGCTTTTCCAGAAAAAAGCGCCCGTGGGTGAGTTGGGCCCGGTAGGCCACCTGCTGGTTCCACTGCCCCTGGTTAGGGATGTAGCTCAGGCCGTCAGCTGCTGCGCCAGGGCGGGCCATGAATACCAGCATGCCCAGTACCAGGACCGAAAGCCGGATCCAGAGCCGGTTAGTGCTTTTGCGATTGAAAGCTGATGAAAAAGCTGGCATAAGCAGTGTTCTCAGGCTTGCTAACAGGTTTAGCACCTGGATTGATTTCGGGAGCGCCTGAGGATTTTTTACCAATCAAAATTTACGATTCTTTTCCATTTTAGAGGGGATACCTCAGGGACCCTACCTTTGTAACCAAAATCCTCAGCCTCATGATACCCCTTCACCGTTTGAAAAGCGATCCCGAAGCTGCTATTAAAACCCTTGATAAGCGGGATATGAACGCGCACGATCTGGTCTACAAAGTGCTGGATCTGGACGAGCAGCGCCGCAGCACGCAGCAGCAACTGGACGATACGCTGGCCCAGTCCAGGCGCTTATCCAAAGAGGTGGGCCAGTATTTCAAGGAAGGCCGCCATGAAGAGGGGGAGCAGGCCAAGGCCGAGAGCACACGCCTTAAAACCCAATCGCAGCAGCTGCAGGAGAGCCTGCGCGATCTAGAGCAGCAGATCCGGAATACCCTGCTGGACCTGCCCAACCTCCCGCACGCTGATGTGTCGAAGGGAGCCTCTGATGAGGATAATGTAGAAGTGCGGCGCGGGGGCCCGGAAGCTGAGGCCATGCCGGAAGGGAAGCCTCACTGGGAGCTGGCCTCTCAATTCAACCTGATCGATTTTGAGCAGGGGAATGCCATCACAGGCTCCGGCTTTCCCGTTTACAAAGGGAAGGGGGCGCGGCTGCAGCGCGCCATGATCAACTATTTCCTGGATAAAGCCACCGCAGCCGGGTACCAGGAATTCCAGCCGCCTCTGCTGGTGAATGAGCAAACGGGCTTTGGCACAGGCCAGCTGCCGGATAAAGAGGGGCAGATGTACCAGCTGGCGGATCAGCAGTTTTACCTGATCCCAACGGCTGAGGTACCGCTGACCAATTACTACAGAAACGCCATTTTGGCACAGGAGGATTTTCCAGTGCAAATGACCGCCTACACGCCCTGCTTCAGGCGGGAGGCGGGCTCCTATGGGAAGGAAGTCCGCGGGCTGAACCGCCTGCATCAGTTCGACAAGGTGGAGATCGTTCAGATTGAACACCCGGACCGCTCTTACCAGACGCTGAACCAGATGATCAGCTATGTAGAGGGCCTTATTCAGGAGCTGGGCCTCCCCTACCGTATTCTTCGGCTGTGTGGCGGGGATCTGGGCTTTGCAGCTGCCATCACCTATGACCTAGAGGTGTATGCACCGGCCCAGCAGAAATGGATGGAGGTGAGCTCGATCTCGAATTTTGAAGACTACCAGGCCAACCGCATGCAGCTGCGGTACCGTGAAACTGACAAGAAGACAGCCTTAGCGCATACGCTCAATGGCAGTGCGCTGGCTTTCCCGCGGCTGCTGGCTGCACTGATGGAGTTTTGCCAGACGGAAAACGGCATCCAGCTGCCTGAGCCGCTGGCCAGCTATGCCGGATTCACCGTATTGGACGCATGACCATTCCTAACGCTGGTACCGACCGGCAGGCTTCATGCAACGATTAGCGAGACTTATGCATCAATTGGATGTTCTGATTGGAACAATGTTTGAGCCTTTGACAAAAACCTAAAAATCGCAAACTATGAGAATCCTCAAGCTCCGCAACCTACTCGTCCTGGCAGCCCTCGGCAGTTTAGTGACGTTTTCATCCTGTGATGGTGATGATGACGGCACACCTCCACAACCCAACCTCACGCTCACAGCCAATAGTGACTCTGTTCAGGCTGTAGCAGGAGATACGATCAGCTTTGAAGTTAATGTAAACCACGAAAAAGATCTGGAATCCTTCACGGTAGCAGGCAATCCTCCAACGCGGGTTGACACTTCTATCTCAGGGATCGGAAGTCAGGGCTTCAACTACCAGTTTAGCTATGTGGTACCCGGTAGCCTGGGCGCAGGTACTGA
>CAYYUA010000001.1:0-34201 GCA_964474835.1 uncultured Sphingobacteriales bacterium | reverse complement strand
TTAAAAGCGATCCTTTGCGAAGGGTCGCTTTTTTTATTTTTGGGCGTCTATGGCCGCTACTCCGCTTGAAATCCTGAAGGCTTATTGGGGTTTTGATGCTTTCCGTGAAAAGCAGGAAACCATTATCCAATCGGTTTTAAGCGGTCAGGACACCATGGCCCTGCTGCCCACTGGCGGGGGAAAATCCATTTGCTACCAGGTACCAAGCCTGGCACAGGAGGGCCTATGCCTTGTGGTTTCCCCGCTCATAGCCCTGATGAAAGATCAGGTGGCTGACCTGAAGGCCAAGGGGATTAGCGCTACGGCAGTTTATTCGGGCCTGACCTACAAGGAAATTGACCGCTTGCTGGACCAGTGTGTAGCCAGGCAGTTCAAATTCCTGTACGTCTCCCCTGAGCGCCTGCAAACCACCCTTTTCCAGGAGCGCTTCCGGCAGATGCCGGTCAATCTGATAGCAGTGGATGAGGCGCACTGCATTTCAGAGTGGGGTTATGATTTCCGGCCGGCTTACCGCAACATTCATGATATCCGGCCGCTGGCCCCCCAGGTGCCGGTCCTGGCCCTCACAGCCACGGCTACACAGGCCGTGCAGCAGGATATTTTTGAGCAGCTCGGGTTTGAGAACGGGCACCTTTTTCAGAAGAGTTTTGAGCGCCCTAATTTGGTGTACGGTACTGTTCAGCAGGAGAGCAAGAAAAACCGGCTGTTGCAGACGCTCCAGAAGATACCCGGTACCAGTATTGTCTATGCCCGCACCCGGAAAGACACGAAGCAACTGGCCAGCTTCCTGCAATCGTACCAGATAAAGGCTGATTGCTACCATGGCGGGCTTGGCTCCATTGAGCGCAGCCGCCGGCAGGAAGCCTGGAAGCAGGGGAAGACGCGGGTGATGGTAGCCACCAATGCCTTCGGGATGGGGATTGATAAAGCCGATGTGCGCTCCGTCCTGCACCTCTACCTGCCGGATAACCTGGAAGCCTACTACCAGGAAGCCGGCCGGGCCGGCCGGGATGGGGAACGGGCCTTTGCCCTGTGCATCCTCAACCAGGAAGATTACCGGCAGCTACAGGAACGCAAAGCCCACAACTTTCCATCAGTAAACGAGCTAAAGCAGATCTACCAGGCCCTTGGCAATTACTACCAGGTACCGCTGGAGAGCGGGCAGAATCAGCATTTTGACTTTGACCTGAGGGCTTTTACCCAGCGTTACGATTTTCAGCCAGTAAAGACGCTCAATGCCATTCAGATCCTGGAGCAGCAGGGCTTGATCACGACTACGGATGCCATTTTCCTGCCCTCTCGCCTGCGCTTTACGGTGGATTACCGCGATTTGTATCAGTTTCAGGTGGAGAACCCCGGGTATGATCCGCTGATCAAAACCCTGCTGCGCTCCTATGAGGGGGTTTTTGATGAGCATACCCGGATTCAGGAAGAAGAGCTGGCTAAGCGGCTTACCATGAATACCGATCAACTGGAAAAACAGCTCAGCCAGCTGGAGCAATACCAGATCCTGGAGTACCTGCCCCGTAAGGATAAGCCGCAGCTGTTTTACCGGCAACCCCGCAGGGATACCGATCAGCTCAACCTGGATGAGGCGCAGCTCAAGCGCCGCAAGCAGCTGTTTGAAGAAAAACTGGACTGGGTGGCCTATTATGCCTTTCAGGAGGAAACCTGCCATACCAACGTCCTGCTCCGCTATTTTGGTGAAACGGCTGATGAACCCTGCGGACATTGTGACCTCTGCCTTAAGCGCAAGCGGGCCCGGCGCTACCAGGGAAGCTTTCAGGACCTGACCGAGGCCATTAAAACGCACATCCGGCAAGAAGCCCTGACGGCCAGAGGCCTGCAGCAGCGCCTGCCTTACTACGAGGAAGAGCAAGTGCTACGGGCACTCCGGCAGTTATACGATCAGGGCGCCCTTACCGTCTACAATCAGCTGATCTACCCCGTCCCTTCCAGTAGCGATAAACATGCCTAGCCCTGTATGAAGCAGATCGTGCTGGGGGTAACCACCGACCTGACGCATGACCAGCGCATGCAGCGGACCTGCCGCACCCTGGCAGGGGCTGGCTATAAGGTGGAACTTGTCGGGCGTAGGTTGCCGCGCTCAGAAGCCCTCAAAGCAGAACCCTACCAGCAGCAGCGCCTTACCCTGTCGTTTCACCAGGGCAAAATCTTTTACCTGCTCTACAACCTAAGGCTCTTCTGGTACTTAGTGCGCAGGCCAGCCTCCGTTGCGGTAGCTGTTGACCTGGATACGCTGCCGGGAGTCTGGGCCGCCAGCCGGCTGAAGCGTATTCCGTGTGTCCTGGATGCCCATGAGCACTTTACGGAGGTTCCTGAACTCAGCAATCGCCCTGCAACCCGCAATACCTGGCGCCTGGTTGGGCACTGCCTGGTTCCACGCCTGCAGTACGCCTACACAGTAAACCATAGCCTTGCGCGCCTGATGAGTAAGACCTACCAAAAGTCGTTTGGTGTAGTTCGTAATGTTCCAGAGCAGCCATCGGGCGGCCCGCCATCAGCGCCTGCTCAATCGTTTATTCTTTATCAGGGGGCCCTGAACGAAGGCCGCGGCCTGGAAACCCTTATCCGCGCAGCTCCTGACCTGCCTATTCCGGTCTATCTGGCAGGCGATGGGGATCTCAAAGGAGAACTTGAGGAGCTGGTACGGCAATCAGGGTTGAGTACCTACGTGCACTTCCTGGGGAAGCTAAGCCCTGATCAGCTAAAGCATCTGACGCCCCAGGCTTTTCTGGGTTATAACCTGCTGGCGGATACCAGCCGGAGCTACTACTACTCCCTGGCCAATAAGTTCTTCGATTACATGCATGCTGGGGTTCCTAACCTGTCTAACCCCTTTCCGGAATATGCCCGGATCAGTGCAACTTATCCCGTAGCCAGGCTTATCCCACTCGAGCAGAGGGCGATTGTAGAAACCGTGTGGGCGCTCTGGAACGATCCTGACCGCTACCGGGTGATGGTACAGGCCTGCTACCGGGCCCGCTCTATCTACTGCTGGGAGGCTGAGCAGCACAGGCTCCTTGAGGTTTACCGGGAAGTTCTGGACACTCAGGGCTGAGCATCATAGGAATACCGTATTCAGGCTATCCTGGAGGTATCCGTAAAAGCTTATTTTTGCAGGCCCGGATTTGCAATCCCGCTAACCTGAGCCTTTACTGACCATGATCTCTGTTCTGATTCCCATCTTTAACTTTTCTGTCGTAGAGTTTGTACGGGACCTTCATCAGCAGGCAAGCCAAGCCGGGGTTGACTTCGAGATCCGGTGTTATGATGATGGATCAGCTGAGGCGTACCGGCAGGGAAACCAGTGTATCAGGGAATGGGAGCAGGTAGTTTACCAAGAGCTACCTGAGAATATTGGCCGGTCGCGTATTCGCAATCGTCTGGCCCGCGATGCTGCCTACCACTACCTGCTGTTTGCTGATTGTGATGCCCGTACTACCCACAGCACCTATATTCAGCATTATGTTGATGTCATTCGCCAGTGGGGTTCGTCCCAGCTAGTGGTGTATGGCGGGCATGAGTACCCAGAACATCCACCCTCCCGCTACAATGCCTTGATGCACTGGACTTATGGGCGCACCAAAGATCAGCTACCGGCAGAAAGCCGGAAAAAGAATCCTTACGTCAGCTTTAAGACCATCAATTTCCTAATAGCCCGCAGTCTTTTCCTTAACACCCTACTGGATGAGCAACTTCAGGGGTATGGCCATGAAGACACCCTCATGGCCCTTCGCCTCCGCCAACGGCAGGTTCCTATCTATCACATCGATAACCCGCTCTGCCACCTGGGACTGGTGGATAACCATACTTTTCTGGAAAAAACCCAGGAAAGCGTGAGGAATATGGCCTACCTGATCCGCAAGGGGTATTTAAAGCGGGAGATCAAGCTTTCGCGTACCTATTTCTGGCTGAAATGGCTGGGTTTAAGACGGCTGGGGTTGCGCCTTTTTGAGCGGTATCAGGCAAGGCTCAATGAAAAACTTTTGTTTGAGCGCCCATCACTACGGCTTTTGGACATCTACAAGCTGGGGCTATTGTTAGCCTCTATGGCTCAGCTATCAGAAGAAACCAAGTCGTAGACCTTGCCTTTCCGCACCTGCAGCACCTTAGCAGGGAAATCCTCCATCACCCGGAAGTCGTGCGTGGCCATCAGTACGGCCGAGCCTTCCTTTTGCTGCACCTCGAACAGCAGGCGGATAATATCGCTGGAGGTTTCGGGATCGATGTTGCCGGTAGGCTCATCGGCCAGGATAATGGCAGGTGAATTCAGCAGAGCCCGGGCTATTACTACCCGCTGCTGCTCCCCTCCTGACAACTCAAAGGGCATTTTGAAATCCTTGGTGCCAATGCCGACCATGTTCAGCACCTCCTTCATGCGGGCCTCCATCGCCTTTCGGTCCCGCCAGCCTGTGGCCTCCAGCACAAACTGCAGATTATCTGCGACCGTCCGGTCAGTTAGCAGCTGAAAGTCCTGGAATACGATCCCGATTCTCCTCCTCAGCTTTGGGATGGTAGCTGGCTTAAGGGTTCTAAGATTGTAACCCGCAACAGCCCCCTGCCCGCGGTACAGCGGCAGGGCTCCATAGAGGGTTTTCAGAAGACTGGATTTGCCGCTACCGGTTTTACCCACCAGGTAAACGAACTCACCGGGCTGAATGGTAAGGTTGACGTTGTTCAGGACAAGGTACTCCTGCTGGAAAACCTTGGCATTGGTCAGGGTTACAATCGGATCAGCTTCCTCCGTCATCGAGTGCTAGCTTACGCATTTTTCCAAAGGGTAGCTCTGCAATGATCTGCTTGATGGTATCCTTGTGTTCCTCAAGGCCGACTTTTTTCAGAGCTTTGTCAGGCCGGTCAGCCCTGAAGTAAGCAATCAGCGTGAAAGAAGCATCCCTGATCTGAATGTAATCCGGAATTTTGGCTGTGCCCTTAATTTTCATGATATACATAAACAGCCTAAATCCCCCTTCCTTTGGTTTCTGTTCGATTTGTTAGATTTGTCGTTCATGAAGAATGCTCTCACAAAGATAATCCAAACCCTGTCAAGATGAAAATGCGCCGCATCTTTCGATTAACCAGTTTCATTGCCCTCGGAGGAGCCATAGCCAGCTGTAGCTCCGTAGAAGACCTCAAACAATCCTATCCCAGCGTTCAGGTAAACACTGACCCGGAAGTCATGGAAGTGCATGCTGACACTATCGATCTGACCATTACCGGCCAGGTGCCTGAAGGCTACATGGATAACGATGCCGTGATAAAGTTCAACCCCTATATTCAGCATGAAGACGGAAAGAAAAAGCTTGATCGCTTTTTTGTAAAAGGGTCAGACGTTGAGATTGAGCAGGACGTCAACACCATTGCAACAATAGATGAAGGTGGTGGTAGCTTTGAAAAATCTATTAAGTTCCCATATGAGTCTTCCTTTAAGACCGCTACGCTTGAGGCCAAGGTAGACTTTCAGAAAAAGAGCAATTACGACAGCCTGTCTAAGTGCTGTGAGGAACCCATCTCAGACACCATAACCCGTGGGACGATCACAACTCCGCTTACTGTTAAGCCCTTCGATATTGTTCGGATGGCAGGGGTGGAAAAAGCTGAGGATGACAAGTCCCGCAAGCCCGGAGAGCGCCCTGGAGAGCTCGAAGGAGGGCGCAGCGGTGTCTTCTCCCCTGAAGAGAACCGCAGGTCACCGGGCGAAGGCGTTATTAAGCCGGAACGGGTAACGCACCAAGGCACCATTTTCTTCAAGATCAACCGGGCTAACATTCGCGCCAGCGAAAAAGAAGGTGAAGCGATGCAACGCATCCGCGACTTTGCCCGTCAGAAGCAGTTGAAAATCAGGACCGTGAAAATCAACAGCTACGCCTCACCGGATGGAGAGCTGGAACGCAATGCCACGCTAACCCAAAATCGCGGGGATAACACCTTCGATTACATGAAGGAGGAGCTAAGAGCTTTGGGGCATGCCAGTGTTAACGACACCAACTTCCAGAAGCAGGCTGAGACCAAAGAGGACTGGGACGGTTTCCGGCGGCTGGCCCGTAAGTCCGATTTTCCCTCGAAGGACAAGGTTCTGGATATAGCTACCTCCAGCATGGCCCTTGAGGAGAAAGAGGATGCGCTTCGGGAGCTTGAGGTTTTCGATGGCTACCTGGCCGAGACCCTGCTCCCCAAGCTGCGGCGCTCAGAGATCGAAATAATCGGCTTTAAGCGGATAAGGCCGCTTGATACGCTCAGGGCTATTAGCGAACGTGATGGCCTGGACAGTCTACACCGGAAAGAATTGCTAAAGCTGGGTTACCGCAGCAATGATATCGACCAAAAGCGTGAGGTTTACAAGCATTACTCAGAGCGCTTTCCGGATGACTTTATAGGTCCGAATAACCTGAATGCCCTTCTGCTTTACGAAGGCCGGTATGACGAGGCCCTGAAGGCTTTCAAGCAACTGAATGAGCAATTCCCGAACAAGGGCCCGATCCTGAATAACCTCGGGGTGGCTTATCGTCATGCCAATGAGTATACCATGGCCAGGGAGAAGTACGAGGCAGCGCGCTCAGAAGGTATTGACGAGCGCAATAACCTTGGTATTCTGGATATCAATGTTGCTGAGTACGCTTCTGCCACTGAAAGCTTTGAGAATAACCGGTACGACTACAATGTGGCCCTCGCCCACACGCTGAACGATTCTTACGAGGAGGCTCTGGATGTTATCTCGTCCATCACTACAAAGACCGCCGATGTCTATTACCTTAAGGCTATTGTTGGCGCAAGGATGGGCGATGAAGAGATCATGACGACCAGCCTGCGCCGGGCCGTGGAAAAGGGAGGTCAGGAAGCCGGTATCCGGGATCGTGCCAAGCAGGATCTGGAATTCCGCGAGTACCACGGTTCCGAAGAATTTAAAAATGCCATTCGTTACTAACGCAATCAAACGATAGTTACTATGAAAAAATCAGCAGTATTTCTCTTAGCGATCGGCCTTGGCTTACTTACCGGCCTATCCAGTTGTGTAGATGGCGATGACAGCATTGGCGGTGGCTCCGGTGGAAATGGGAATGGCACCGGCCCTGGTGGCGGTAATAGTGACAAGTCAGAACCCGTTATTACCATCCAGGAATCGCCTGAAAAGTTCCTGAGGCCCGGAGACTCCGTTAGTTTCCAGGTTCTGTTAGAGTCTAACTCATCAATCGAAAGGCTCAGTGAGGTGTCCTTTGAGCTGTTTCAACTTAATTCCAGTGGTGAGTTTGAGATCCTGCCCAGCTATACCGATACGGTCTCAAAGGCAGGTATCCCTTCCTCTGGCGAGCGGTTCGGAGCTCTTCTAAGGAGTACTGAGTTCAACTCTGGCGACACGCTAAAAGCACGGTTTACCCTGAAAAATACAGATGGGGGATTTACCAGAGAGGTGGATACGGTGATTATTTCGGAATTCATGGATGACCGGGTTCTGAGAGCTGGCGAAGATTCCGTTATCCGCATCCAGCATGCGTTGGTAGATGATCCGAATGCCCCCCTTAACAAGTTCGGACTCTTCTACACAGCTAACAGCTACCAAATGGGGTATGTGGTATCCGGACAGGCCCGGGAGGCTGACATTGCCGATGACAGCCAATCTGATTCAACCTTTGCCAAGCGCTGGCGCTCTGAAACGGACACTCGTTTTGTTAAGGCTAATAATGCTAACCTGAATTTCACCTACCCGCTGGACGTCAAGGTTGAAGGAGCCTATTATGCTGGAAACCCTACTAAGACTGTTGAGAACATCCAGGAAGGGGACTTTATCATCGCGAACGTCCGGAATGATGACAAATTCATCCTGATCCGGATCACCCGGGTTCTGGAAGATACCGAAGATGCTACCCAACGGTTCATCCAGTTCAAGGGTACTGGTAAGGACCTCTACTCTGGCTGATAAAGCTGCCATCCCCACCCAATCAAAAAAGCTGGCCTCATACGTGGGGCTAGCTTTTTTCATTTCAGGCCGCCATTGGTCTGTTTTTTGTCAATTTTGTGCCAAACGCTAGGCACTCCGCAATGCAATTCCTGTATCCGCAGTTCTTGTGGGCATTCGCTACCCTGCTGATTCCAATCATCATTCACCTTTTCTATTTCCGGCGGTTTCAGACGGTCTACTTCTCGAATGTTCAGTTCTTATCGCAGCTTCAGGAGCAGAAGCAGACCCGCAGCCGCCTGAAGCACTGGCTAACGCTCCTGACGCGTTTACTGCTACTTACCTGCCTGATTCTGGCATTTGCCCAGCCTTATTTTCCGTCCGGAACTTCAGCTAACGAGCCGGGCAAGAACGCAGTCAGCATCTATGTGGATAATTCCTTTAGCATGCGCAACATCGGGGAAGAAGGAAGCCTGGTTCAGACCGCTCAGCAGAAAGCACGCGAGGTTACGGGTGAGTACCGCGAAGCCGATGCTTATCAGCTCCTGACCAACCAGTTTAAAGTTGCCAACCAGCAGTTTGTAGACCGCAGCGAGCTGCTGCCCCGGATTGATGAAGTTCAGGCCTCTTCGGCCTTCCAGTCCCTAAACACCGTTGTGAGCCGGCAGACCTCCCTGCTGCGGGACGAAGATGCCGCCAATAAGGTAGCTTTCATCATCGGGGATTTTCAGCAGAGCAGTGCCCGCCTTCAGCGCCTGAAGCTGGATTCTGCCATCACCTACTACTTCATCCCCTTATCCGGAAGCAAGCAGGGCAATGTGTTTATTGATAGTGCCTGGCTTAGCACACCTACCATTCAGGCAGGTCAGAATCAGCGTCTGCAGTTCAGGCTTCAGAATACCGGAGAAAAGCCTGTTACAGACCTGACCACCAAACTGATGATCAATGACCAGCAGAAAGGGCTGGCCACTGCCACCCTCCCTGCGCAGGGGCAGGATACCAGCAGTGTGGTTTTTAAAGTCAACGAAACGGGCTGGAACACTGGTAAGCTCACGCTTAAGGATTACCCCGTTACGTTTGATGACACTTACTACCTGAGCTACCCGGTAGCTGATAAAGCGAACATTCTGGTGGTTGACCAGGGGGAGCGGAACCGCTATCTGAAAGCCGCTTACGAAACAGATGATTACTTTCAGCTAACTAACCGTCAGCAGGGGAACCTCCAGTACAACAACCTAGACCGGTATGACCTGATCATCCTCGATCAGCTTTCATCGCCCTCCTCCGGCCTGGTTAGTGAGTTAGCCAGCTATACAGCAGCTGGTGGTAATGTGCTGCTGCTACCGCCCGGTGAGGCTTCCGATCAGGCAGCCAAGCCCTATCAGCAGTTCCTCAGCCAGGTTCAGGCCAACCGCTACGATGGCGTGCGGAACAAGGCCCAGGCTATAGGCCAGGTTCAGCTTGAGCACCCCCTGTTCCGGGATGTGTTTTCTGAAGTTCCGGATGATGTACGGTACCCGAAGGTAGAGCGGGCTTATAAGCAGACCAGCTACACCGCTGCCGGCGGCCGCTCTTTGATGCGCTTAGCAGATGGCTCAGCTTTTTTCAGCCTGTACAGTTATGAGCAGGGCCATATTTTTGCCAGTGCCATCCCGATGAACGGCAGCTGGAGTAACATGCCCGAGAATGCCCTGTTCATCCCCCTGCTTTACAAGGTAGCCCTGTATCAGGATCAACCTTTTCAGTTAGCCTACACGCTGGGTGAGGAGAGCACCATCACCCTTAATCCACAGCAACAGCGTAAAGATCAGGTATACCAGTTCAGAAAATCGGACTTCAGCCTGATTCCGCCCCAGCAAATGCGGGGTGGGCGCCTTCAGGTATTTGTAAACGATCAGTTGCCAGAGGCGGGAATCTATCAGCTTAGCCCCAACAAGGCGGAAACGGATAACAAACAGCAGCCCCGCCCGGAGTTTGCCTTTAATTATAACCGCAAAGAATCCCGTCTGGCTACTTACTCCCCTAACACTATTCAACAGGCCCTGCGCGACTATCCGAATGCACAGGTGGTCAAGGATAGCTATGCCAACCTTGATCAAACCCTTTCACGGGTTCAGCGCGGAACCTTCTTCTGGAAGTACTTCCTCTGGGCCGCGCTTGGCTTTTTGCTGATCGAAACCTTGCTTCTAAAGTTTTTGCGGTAAATGGATTACCTCCTCAAAGCAGCCACCATCATTGACCCTTATTCAGCTCATCACAGGCAGGTAAGGGATATCGGGCTAAGGGATGGCCGGATTTATCAGATCAGCACTGCTATGGAAGCCGGCCAGGCTGAAACCGTTCTGGACCTGACAGGCACCTATTGCTCACCCGGCTGGGTAGACCTGAGGGCGCAGCTTGGTGACCCCGGGCTGGAACACTTAGAAGACCTGATCAGCGGCACCCAGGCAGCCGCTGCCGGTGGCTATACCCATGTGGGGGTTTTGCCGAACACGGCTCCACCTATCAGCCATAAGTCTCAGGTCGCTTACCTGGCGACCAGGGCCAAAGCCCTGCCCACTGCTCTGGTTCCCCTCGCTACATTCCGAAAACCTGAGAACCCGGACGAGCTGACGGAGATGCGGGAACTGGCTGAAGCGGGTGTTCGGGGGTTTACGCAGGGTGATGAGCCCGTAGCAGATGCCGGGTTCCTGAAGCGGGCGCTACAGTACAGCTGTAACCTGGGTGCTCCTGTTATGCTACACCCTCAGCACCCAAGCCTCCATGAGGAGGGGGATATGAATGAGGGCCTGACCAGTATTCAGCTGGGCCTTGCAGGCACTCCCGCCATGGCTGAGCACATAGCCATCCATCAACATATCGAACTCTGCCGTTATACAGCTGCGCACGTCCATTTTTCCAAGGTCACGACAGCCCGCAGCGTTAGGTTAATAGCAGCGGCAAAGCAAGAGGGGCTACCCATTACCTGCGATACCGGAATCCTGCACTTAATTTACCACGAGCAGCACATCCTCGAATACGGCTATCCCACCAATCTGAAGCTCAGCCCTCCGCTGCGCACTCCTGAAGACCGGGCAGCGCTCAGGGAAGGCGTGACTGATGGAACAATCGATGTGCTGATCGCTGATCACCAGCCTGTGCGCAGTGAGGATAAGGAGTGCGAGTTCCCGCTGGCTGAGCCCGGTTCTATCGGGCTTCAGACCTCATTTCCGCTGCTATTGCAGGCTTTAGGGCATGACCGGTTCCTGGACCAGGGCATAGCAGCCCTGACAGCACGGCCCCGGCAAGTGCTCGGACTCGATGCTGTTACGATTGAAGAGGGGGCTGTAGCAGATCTCACTTACTTCAGCCCTACAGCTACCTGGACGCTGGATGCAAGCACCAATTACTCCCGCTCCCGCAACAGTATGCTTTACGGAGAATCAATGCAGGGGCTTGTTTACGGTACCTTTCGTGCAGGACATCCCCACACGCCTGCTCAGCTTCAGGCAGAAAGGCCATAGGCTAATTTTAGTACTTTTGTAAAGACCTTACTTAAATCTGCATACATGCCGAACAACATCTCCAAGTCATTCGAACCGGCTATGCGTTTTGGCGGCCTTGGCGGTTTGTTTACCATGGGCGGCATTTATACCTATTACCTGATGGGGGTAGAGGCCTTCAGCAATCCCAGCTACGGCCTGATCCTCTTTGGCGTGCTATTCCTGGTAAATACGGGAATGGCAGTGGGTGCCGGACTACTGCGTAAAGGAGAGCTGGGCGGATCACTACCCTTCAGAGAAGCAGTGGGACAGGCTTTCGTTACGTTAGGCATCATCGTGGTATGCTACCATGCTTTTTACTTTATCCTCCTGAATGTCATTGATCCCACC
The DNA here is from genome assembly GCA_964474835.1 of uncultured Sphingobacteriales bacterium. GTDB lineage: Bacteria > Bacteroidota > Bacteroidia > CAILMK01 > CAYYUA01 > CAYYUA01. The sequence continues at coordinate 22,411 of CAYYUA010000001.1, read as the reverse complement.
CTGGTGGATAAACTCACGGATATCCGCATGGATCAGCTACGCGAGATGAAAGAATCAGGAGAACTGAAAAAAGAGACTTTTAAACAGCAGAAGGAGATCGCTGAGACGAGCCAACTCAGCTTTTCGGATTTCTTCTGGCTAACGCTGGTGTTTTTAGTCCTCAGTTTTCTCTACTCCCTGATCCTGGGCGCTTTCCTGCGAAAAGAACCCGAAGCTGGCTAAGATGGACCTTAGCTTGGTCATACCGCTCTTCAATGAGGCGGATTCCCTCCCTTACCTGATGGACTGGATCCAGCAGGTCATGAAGCGGCATGGCTACCAGTACGAGGTCATTTTCATTGATGATGGCAGCACTGACCAGAGCTGGCAGCAGATCCGGGAGCTGAGTGCAAGCTACCCGGCTATTCGCGGGGTCAGCTTTCAGCGTAACTACGGAAAATCAGCCGGCCTGCAGACGGGCTTCCAGCTGGCAGAGGGAGCTGTTGTCATCACCATGGATGCTGACCTGCAGGATAGCCCGGATGAGATCCCGGAGTTCTACCATAAGCTTTCTGAAGGCGGCTATGACCTGGTTTCAGGGTGGAAGCGCAAGCGCTACGACCCCATTACGAAAACACTGCCAACTAAGCTTTTCAACTTCGTGACCGCCAAGCTCACCGGTATTCCGCTCCATGACTTCAACTGTGGGCTAAAAGCCTACCGGCTGCCGGTTGTTAAGAACATAGAGGTGTATGGCGAAATGCACCGCTACATCCCCGTTATTGCCAAGTGGAGCGGGTTCGGTCGGATTGGCGAGAAAGTAGTCCAGCACCGCCCGCGAAAGTTCGGGGCCTCCAAGTTCGGCATTGAGCGCTTTGTCAATGGCTTTCTGGATTTGCTTTCTATCCTGTTTGTGGCGCGCTTTAGCAAAAAACCCATGCACCTGTTCGGTACCCTGGGTACCCTGATGTTTGCAGGCGGGCTGATCATAGCTATAGTTCTTATCGTCAATAAGCTACTGGCTATCTATGTCAGCAACACCCAGTTCCGCGAAGTAGTGGATCAGCCGCTTTTCTACCTGGCGCTTACGGCTATCATCATCGGGACTCAGCTTTTTCTGGCGGGCTTTCTGGCTGAGCTTATCTCCCGCAACCGGGACCCAGCCGAGCGGAATGCCTATGCGATCCGGGATGCGGTTAATGCTTATGAGCAGCCCCCTTATCAGGCCGGATAACCCCTAATTTTGTACTGGTACTTACACAAGGTTTTTAGTGCTTAACCCTAAGCTTAGGACTATGGAATTTCTGCAGCCAAACACCTGCCATTTTGAAATATCCCGGATCACCCTGGGCACCTGGGCCATTGGTGGCTGGATGTGGGGGGGTAATGATGAGCAGGAATCAATTGATGCCACCCTTGAGGCGATCCAGCAGGGGATCACCACAATTGACCTAGCAGCCATTTATGGATTCGGGAAGGCTGAGGAGCTCGTAGGACAGGCGGTGCGGCAACATGGCAACCGCGAAGCGCTTATCATAGCCACAAAAGGCGGCCTTCAGTGGGACAACCGCCGGCGCATTCAGCGAAACTCCCAGCCTGCCCGCATACGCCAGGAAGTGGAGGATTCGCTTCAGCGCATCGGAACGGATTACATTGACCTCTACCAGATTCACTGGCCCGACCACCAGACGCCTTTTGCAGAGACAGCCGATACGCTGAAGGCCTTGGTGGAGGAGGGCAAAATACGCGCTGTTGGGGTATCAAACTTCTCACCTGAGCAGATGGACGCGTTCCGCCAGGGTGGCCCGCTGCATTTCTGTCAGCCTCCCTACAACATCTTTGAGCGTGCCATAGAGGAGGATGTAAAGCCCTACTGCCACCGGAATGACATTGCCCTGCTCACATACGGAGCCCTCTGCCGCGGTCTATTAACCGGAAAGATGACCGAGAGCACGCAGTTTCAGGGCGATGACCTGCGCCGGGGTGATCCGAAGTTCCGGGGCCAGCGCTACCAGGAGTACCTGGCAGCCACCCGTGAGCTGGCTGATTATGCCCGAACCAACCACAACTGCTCCCTGATCGCCCTGGCAGTCCGCTGGATCCTGGATAAAGGAGTTGAATCTGCGATCTGGGGCGCCCGCCGGCCGGATCAGGTAAGCAATGTAGGCGAGGCCGTGGGCTGGCAGCTGAGCCAGGATGACCTTACAGCTATGGATGAGATCCTGCAGCGGAATATCCAGAACCCGGTAGGACCGGAATTCATGGCACCACCTGCCTGACTGATCAACGAAACCTCGCCCAAAGCTACCGGACATGCATCAGCCCTTTCAGATCGGGGATGTAAAGACGTACGCGACCACTGTTCAGGAAGCTGACACCGCTCAATTCGGAGGCGAGCAGGTGCATCCTGTTTATGCCACGTTCGCCCTGGCGCGGGATGCGGAGTGGGCCTGCCGGCTCTTTGTGCTGGATATGAAGGAAACAGCGGAAGAGGGAATCGGGGTTAGCATCTCGGTTGATCACCAGTCACCAGCGCTCATCGGGGAAGTGGTAACTTTTTATGCTACCCTGCGGACTGTTGAGCGGAACAGGGTTCATTGTGAGTACCGGGCCTATGCCGGGCAGCGCCTGGTAGCCACCGGCCTGCAGGACCAGAAGATCCTGAACAAAACCCGTCTGAATCAACTTTTTGAGTCGCTGAAATCGGATGATATATGAGCCAGTCTGCCCTGATCCAAAACCGGAAGGCCCGCTTTAATTTCCACCTGCTCGAGTGCTACGAGGCCGGAATTGCGTTAGTTGGCACAGAGATCAAAGCCCTGCGCGAAGGGCGCGCGAATCTTCAGGATGCGTACTGCTTTTTTCACCGGGGCGAGCTGCTGGTTAAGCATATGCACATCACTGCGTACCAGCAGGCCTATTACTTCAACCATGAGCCCAAGCGCACGCGGAAACTCCTGATGAAAAAGCGCGAACTGCGGAAACTACGCGCTCAGATAGAAGAAAAGGGCAAGACCATTGTTCCTACAAAGCTCTACGTCAATAAGCGAGGACTGGCCAAGGTCGAGGTATGCCTGGCCAAAGGCAAACAAGCCCCTGATAAGCGGCAGGCTATAAAAGAGCGGGAGCAGAAGCGGGAGGTCAACCGCCAGCTCAAGAATTTCAAATAAGAAGCCGCTACACGCGCTGCGTCTTTTCCTCATCCCGGTACATCTCCTCGATCTCATCCTGAAAGTGGTAGGCTACAATCGGGCGCTTGATCTTTAGGCTGGGGGTCAGCTCACCCTCGTCCTGCGAAAGGCTGCGGGGTAGCAGCTTTAGCCGCTTGATCTGCTGGCTTTTACTGAGGATCCGGTTCACCTGCCTGACCTGTTTCTGAAAAGCCTGAATAACCGGGCGCTTTCTGACAACTTTTTCAGGACTCTCGTAGCCAATGTTATGCTGAGCGCACCAGTCCTTCAGCTCCTCAAAATCCGGTATGATCAGGACGCCCGGCAACTCCCGGTTCTTCCCCACTACCATGGCATTATCGATCATCAGGGATTCCCGCAGGCGGTTTTCGATAGGGCCGGGGGCGATAAACTTACCGCCGGATGTTTTGAACAGGTCATCCTTCCGGTCAGTGATGCTCAGGAATTGCCCGTCAAAACTGCCAATATCCCCGGTATAGAACCAACCGTACTCATCAATGGCATTTTTCGTGGCCGCCTCATCCCGGTAATAGCCCATCATGATGTTCGGCCCCTTGACCAGCACCTCTCCGTCTTCATCAACCTTGACATCACACCCCGGAATTGGCGGCCCAACTGTACCGATCTGCCGGTTCTCCACCTCATAGCGGTTCACTGAGACCACCGGCGATGTTTCAGTCAGGCCATAGCCTTCCAGCACAGGAATACCAGCTGCTGTGAAAATCCGCTGAAGGCGGGGCGACAGTGGCGCGCTCCCGGAAACGATAGTCGTGAGCTCACCGCCCAGCGCTTCCCGCCACCGGCTGTAAACCAGCTTATCGTAGATCTGCCGCTTTTGCTTGTACCACCAGCCATTCTGCTGCAAGCGGTAGTTCTCAGCATGCCGGATGGCTGAAAAGAAGATCTGCCGCTTTACCCCGCTCAGGTTACGCCCCTGGTGAACGAGTTTTTCGTAGAGTTTTTCTACCACGCGCGGTACAGCGGTAAAAATGTGAGGCCTGATATCCCGGGCGTTTTCACCGATCGTCTGCATGCTTTGCGCGTAGTAGATAGAAACCCCGGCAAAGACATAGAGGTAGGTCAGCATCCGCTCAAACACATGGTTGAGCGGCAGAAAGCTCAGGGCCCGGCTCTGGTAATCCACCGGGAGCAGGGGCACGCAGTTCAGGACATTGCTTACAATGTTGTCGTGCGATAGCATCACGCCTTTGGGATTGCCAGTGGTACCGGATGTGTAAATGATGGTAGCCAGCTCATGGGGCTCTACTTTCTTCCGGAGTGATACCAGCTCGTTCAGGTTCCGGCGCTGCCCTTTTTCCAGCAGGTCGTTCCAGTGGGGTAGGCCCTGTATCTCGTCAAAGGAAAATGTCCACTGAAGCTCGGGTAAGTGGTCCCAGACATTGGCAATTTTCTGGTAGAGCGCCTTGTTAGCCACAAACGCCAGTTTTACGCTGGCATCAGCCAGGATGTAGCGGCACTCTTCTTCCGTTACCGTTGGGTATAGTGGTACATTAACGGCCCCCATCTGCAGCAGGCCATTGTCTACCAATAACCACTCAGGGCGGTTTTCTGAAATGATAGCTATGCGGTCATTGGGCTTAACCCCCAGCTCAAGCAGGCCTTTGCTGACCATGTTAACGTACTCAATACACTGTACAGTACTGTACTGCAGCCATTCTCCTGCCTGTGCATCCGGCTCAGGTCCTTTTTTAGCGGCCAGTGCATCTTCCTGTGGATAGTGCTGAAGCTGATAAGGGAGTATATCAATTAATGTTGTAATAGGTGCAGCCTCCATAGAGGGATGGTTCCGTTTAACCAGCTAAAGTAACGAATATCGGCATATTTTAGGTGAGTGGCTGTGCACAAGCCAGCCCTAAAAGGCTGAATTAGAATTGCATCAATTTTGATAAGTGGTGAGTGCAAAACCGCTTAAAGGGCTCGAATTTTTGAGCCCAGTTTTTGTTAGATTGATAGTGCAAAACCGTTAAAATTTCAGAATCATGCCAGTAGAACTAACTGACCAAAACTTTCAGGAAAAGGTGCTGCAATCAGATAAGCCAGTACTAGTGGATTTCTGGGCGGAATGGTGCGGCCCCTGCCTTCAGATGGCTCCTATGATTGACGAGCTCAGCAACGAGTATGACGGTAAGGCTGTGATCGGTAAGCTTGATGTGGATAGCAACCCTCAGACCGCTTCCGCTTATGGTATCCGGAACATCCCGACCCTGCTTGTTTTCAAGAACGGAGAGGTTGTGGATAAGCAAGTCGGTGCTGCTCCGAAGAACGCCCTGAGCCAGAAGCTGGAATCCCAGCTACAGGAAACAGGCTAAACCTGTGCAGCCTGGATAAATACCAAAAAGCCGTTCTTCCGGGAGCGGCTTTTTTTATTTGTTGGCAGCCAAAAACACGAACATGGCAGAACCCCGCACCGATAAACTAGACCTGGAAGCCCTCCGCCAATTCGATAACCTGGAGCTATTGGCCAAGTATGTGGTTGAGGGGTTCATCACAGGCCTGCATAAAAGCCCCTTTCATGGCTTCTCAGTAGAATTTGCTGAGCATCGTCACTACAACCCCGGCGAGCCAACCCGCCATATTGACTGGAAGCTGTACGCACGCACGGAGCGGCTTTACACCAAGCAGTATGAAGAAGAGACCAACCTGCGCTGTCAGCTCTTAGTGGATACCTCATCCTCCATGGTCTTCCCGCAGAATGCCTTTAACAAGCTGCAGTTCTCCACCTATGCCAGTGCGGCACTGATCCAGCTCCTGCAGAAGCAGCGGGATGCTGTGGGGCTGACCACCTTCACTGATCAGATCCATAACTTCATGGAGCCACGCTCCAATACCAAGCACGCGCGCATCCTCTACCACCAGCTGGAGCACTTGCTGGGCGAGCAGAGCACCAATCAGCAGACAGCCACAACCGATACCCTGCACACCATTGCTGAAGCCATCCATAAGCGCTCGCTGATCGTGCTTTTCAGTGATATGCTGGATAATCAGCAGGACGAAGAAGCCCTTTTCTCAGCCCTTCAACACCTCAAGCACAACAAGCACGAAGTGATCGTCTTTCATGTGATGGATAAGCAAAAGGAAATGGAGTTTGCCTACAGCAACCGCCCCTACCAGTTTGTAGACCTGGAAACGGGCGAAAAGGTTAAGCTTTTCCCGAGCGAGGTTCGCGATCAGTACCTGCAGCGCATCAATGACTACCGCCACCGCCTGAAGCTTCGCTGCCAGCAGTACAACATTGAGTATGTGGAGGCAGATATCAACGAAGGGTTTCACCAAGTCCTGATGCCGTACCTGATCAAGCGGAAAAAGCTCTCATAGGGTTTTTTGCCGAGCTTTGCCCTGCCTGAAAAGCAAGGTACCATGGTGGTTTTCCCGAATGCCAAGCTTAACATCGGCCTGAACGTGATCGAACGCCGGCCGGATGGCCTTCATAACCTGGAAAGCCTGTTCTATCCAGTGCCGGTGTACGATGGGCTGGAAGCCATTCCCGCTGATGAGTGGCAACGCCTTAACTATGGGGAGGCTATTCATGAAGAAGCCGGCCCGGATACCATTGAGCAAGCCCTTACCCTCCTTCAGGAAGAAGTAACCGTCCCGCCTGCCAGCATCTGCCTGTACAAGCAAATCCCGCAGGCTGCTGGGTTAGGAGGTGGCTCAGCTGATGGAACCTTTACCCTAACCCTCCTCAATCAGCTCCATAACCTCGGGCTAAGCGAGACCACGCTGGCCCGGCTTAGTCAGCAGATCGGGAGTGACTGCCCGTTTTTCACGACCAATCAGCCCGCGCTGGTCACCGGCACCGGGGCACGGCTGGAGCCGATGGACCTCGACCTTTCCGGATACTACTTCGGGATCGTTGCCCCTCCGCAGGCCATTAGCACAAAGGCTGCCTATCAGCACATCACACCACAAAGGCCGCAGATCTCCGTAGCAGAGGCCGTGCAGCACCCCATCCGGGAATGGCCATCCCTGCTAAGCAATGACTTTGAAGCCTACGTTTTTGCCACTTACCCAGCGCTGCAGGACATCAAGCACAGCCTCTACGATCAGGGCGCCTTGTTCGCCTCCATGACAGGCAGTGGCAGCGCTTTTTACGGGCTGTTTGAGCAAAAGCCTAACCTTCGGGAGCGCTCCTGGTCAGCGGACTACCGCGTGTTCGAGGGTCAGCTTAAATAACACGCAGCCCAAAGCGCTGCTGGATGTTGAGCAGGTCCTGGTAAACCTTATCGTTGAGGGTGATACCGTGTTGCCGCCGGGTTTCTTCAGTCCGGCGTTCCCGATCACCCGGGATTTGAACGGGTTCGCCCTCAGGCTCAGGAGTTGTGTTCCGCATGGTGTTTATCCACTGATCCATACGGGCCTTGAAGGCCGAGGTTTCGCGAAACGCATCCACGCGCCAGACCCCCAGGAAGTGCCCGATCCCCTCACCCGTGGTCTCGGGTTGGGCCTCGACATAGGGCACAAAGGGCGGAACCCAGGGCCCGAAATTCGCACCGCCCAGCACCCCGCTCAGGATATCAGCTACCGAGGCCAGGGCATAGCCTTTGTGCCGGCTGCGGTCCGCGTCACTGCCCAGCGGAACCAGCGTGCCTCCCTGCTCTACCACATAAGGATCGCTGGACGGCTGGCCATCTGCTGTCTGAGCCCAGCCCGTGGGAATCGCCTGCTCTTTGCGGGCAGCTACTTCCAGTTTACCGTTAGCCACCGTAGTAGTAGCCATATCCGCAATGAAAGGCGGTTCATCCCCGGCTGGTATTGCCCAGCAGAAGGGATTGGTACCAAGCTTAGGCGTTACCCCGCCAGCCGGGGCTACGATGGGCGTGGCGTTGGTGCTGGCCATACCGATCATATCATCGTGCAGGGCCAGCTCAGCATGAGCGGCTGCAATGCCGAAGTGGGTAGAGTTATGGACGGTTACGAAGCCACAGCCGACCTGCCGGGCTTTGTCAATGGCCAGGCGCATCCCTTCCTGACCGGCTAACAACCCTAGTTCCTGGTCTGCATTCAGGTTAGCGGTGGATGGGGTTTCGTGGGTTACCGCAGGCTGGGCATCCACCCGGATCACCTGGTAATCCATCTGGCGGAGGTAGCCGCTGAGGCGGGCCACACCATGGGAGTCAATACCGCGCAGGTCTGCTTTGAGCAGTACCTCAGCGGCTTTTTCAGCTTTTTGCGAGTTGTAGCCTGCAGCCAGCAGGACCTGCCGGACGAAGGTGTTCAGGGTATCGAGGGAAAGCGTTGTTGTACGCAAAGGATCAGTTTTAGTTCGGGCAAATTACAGCTTTTGCGATCATATTGGTTTGCCTATTCCGGATCCAGTAGCAGGTTCCGGGTATCCCCCATTCCTTTCTGGGTAGCCCAGTCGCGCCACTTCACTACCAGAGCCCGGAAATCCGGGGGCAGAGGCTCCGCCAGGGTCAGCGGCTGCCAGCCTTTTGGATGCTGAAAAACCAGCGACTGCGCATGCAACGCCTGTCGCGGGCAGACTTCCTGGCAGTTGCTCACAAACTGGCGATACTTGGCGTGAGACGGTCCGACCGCCAGCTTATCGCCTCCGTAGAGCTTATCGTTAAAGACCGGGTGCCCAAGGTACTTCATGTGGGCTCTGATCTGATGAGTACGCCCGGTTTCCAGGACACATTTCACAAGGGAAGCATAGCCAAAGCGGGCTATTACCTGATAATGGGTAACTGCGGGCTTGCCGGTCTCCGGATCCTCATACACGGCCATGGCCTTACGGTTGCGCTCACTGCGGGCTAAGTTTCCCTCAATCGTGCCGGAATCACAGGCAGGCTCGCCCCATACCAGGGCCAGGTACTGCCGGTCCACCGTTTTTTGGGCAAACTGATCGAACAGGGAATTGATAGCCAGCTTTTGCTTGGCTACCACCAGCAATCCGGAGGTCTCCTTATCGATCCGGTGAACAATGCCCGGGCGGTCGTGGCCATTGATGGTTTCGGGTAGGGTGTGGAAGTAGTGCATCAGGGCATTCACCAGCGTGCCTGAGTGGTTATTAATGCCGGGGTGCACCACCATGCCCGCAGGTTTATTCACCACTACTACGTAATGGTCTTCATAGACCAGGTCAAGCGGGATAGCCTCGGCTTTCAGCACCATATCCTCTGGCGGCCGGGGCAAGACCACCTTGACCGTCTGGCCGGCTTTTACCTTGTGATTGCTTTTTACAGGGGTATCATTGATCAGGACCTGATTGGCCTTAATGCCTTCCTGTATCCGGCTGCGGCTAACGTGGGAGATCTTGTTCATCAGGAACTTATCGATCCGGAGGGGCTCCTGCCCGTATCCGGCATAAAAGCGGTAATGCTCGTACAGCACCTGCTCCTGCCGCTCAGGATCCGTCTGGTATTGGATTTTTTCAGGCCGCTCTGTCATTCCGTAAACTGCACTTTTCCATTTGCTAACACAAACATCAGGATTAACAGATTCCGGTAGCGCTCGGCTAATACCGAAATGCTAATTTTGTAACACAAATGCCTCGGTATGCTCAGACGACCCCGCCGGAATCGCAAAAATCCGCCTATTCGCGGCCATCAGCAAGAGACCATCCTTGCGTTGCAGAACCTGATCTACCCGCTTTTTGTGGTGGATGGCCAGCAAAAGCAGGAGCCGATCCCCAGCATGCCGGGCGCTTACCGCTATTCGGTGGATACCTTGCTGCAGGAAGTTGAGCAGGCGCTTAGCCTGGGATTGCGGACCTTCATCCTCTTCCCGGCAGTAGAAGACCAGCTCAAGGACGCAACTGCAAGCTACAGCTATCATCCTGATAACTTTTACCTGAAGGCCATTCAGTCCATCAAGCAACAGTTTCCGGAAGCCTGTGTGGTTACCGATGTAGCTATGGATCCCTACAGCTCAGATGGCCACGATGGGCTGGTCAGGGATGGGCAGGTTGTAAATGACGATACCCTGCCGATCCTGGCAAAGATGGCCCTTGCCCAGGCTGATGCCGGGGCTGATATCCTGGGCCCCTCGGATATGATGGATGGCCGGGTGGGCTACATCCGCGATACGCTGGACAGCCGCGGGCACCAGCAGGTCAGCATCATGGCCTACACCGCTAAGTATGCCACGGCCTACTACGGGCCTTTCCGCGATGCGCTGGCTTCAGCTCCGGAGGGGGGCAGCAAAGCTGATTACCAGATGGATCCGGCTAATCAGCGGGAGGCGCTGGAAGAAGCGCACCTCGACTATCAGGAGGGAGCGGATTACCTCATGGTGAAGCCGGCCCTGCACTACCTGGACGTTATCTACCGGCTGAATGACACCTTTCACATTCCTATTGCCGCCTATCACGTCTCTGGTGAATATGCTATGCTGAAAGCAGCTGCTCAGCAGGGATGGCTGAACTACAATGAAACCATGGCCGAATCGCTGCTCAGCATCCGGCGGGCAGGAGCCAGGGCCATTATTACCTATGCTGCTAAGGACTATGCAGAGCTTGTACAAACAGCTTAAGACCGAAACCTATGGCGCTGAAGGAAACCTGGAGCTACCTGCGGAATTTTGTCAAGGATCCGAAAGTAGGGGCTATCACCCCCTGCTCGCGGTTTACCGTTAAGCGGCTCTGCCAGAAAATAGCCCTGGACCAGGCTCAGACCATTGTGGAATATGGTCCGGGATCGGGCGTGTACACCCGCTACCTGCTGAACCACATGCCGGCGGATGCCCAGCTGATCGTTATCGAGATCAACAAAACCTTCGTGCAGCAGCTGCAGCCCCTTGCTAACCAGGATCCCCGCCTCAGGGTCCATCACGACCAGGTAGAGAGCCTGTCCGCTATTCTTGCGGAAGAAGGCATCCAGGAAATGGATGGCGTGATCTCCGGTATCCCCTTTTCTATGATCCCTACCGCAGCTAAAGACACCATTCTTCAGGAGACGTACCGTTACCTGAAGCATGGCGGGAGCTTCCTGGCTTATCAGACCTCCTATGCGCTGGTACCTAAGCTCCGGGAGTACTTTGATGCCGTCTACAAAGACCTTGAGGCCCGGAACCTGCCTCCCATGTACCTAATGCAGGGGCAGAAAAGCCCTGAACCCTCGGGAACAGGTGTGATATAACGCCTTTTTAAGCAATCCCGTACTGCGCTGTAAACCTCTGAACCGGGCGTAATGCAGCCAGTAGTGGCTGCATTTACGCTAACTTTGCCGCTTAGCCGAAACAAGGCCTTATGAACCTTAGCCAACACTTACAAACCTACACCCAGGCTGCCTTCAGGCAATGCTTTGATGCAGCTATCGATACCACTGAGGTACAGGTAGAGGAAACACGGAAAGAATTCACTGGTGACCGGACCGTCATCATATTTCCTTTACTGAAATATGCCCGCCAAAAGCCGGAGGAGGCGGGTAAGCAAGTGGGCGATTACCTGTATCGGCATTCCGGGGTTGTAAAAGCCTATGAAGTCGTTAAGGGCTTTGTGAACCTTCAGATCACCGATGACGTGTGGCTAACCTTTCTAGGGGAAGAGTATCGGGCCGAGGCAGCCCTTATCCCGCAGCACGAGCAGCCGCAGACCATCATGGTGGAATACTCCTCCCCTAACACCAACAAGCCCCAGCACCTGGGCCATGTGCGGAACAACCTGCTGGGCTACAGCATGGCGGAGATCCTGAAGGCGCGCGGTCACTCAGTGATCAAGGCCAACCTGATCAACGACCGGGGCATTCACATCTGCAAATCCATGGTTGCCTGGCAGCGGTACGGCCGGGGCGAGACGCCGGAAACAGCCGGTGTGAAGGGTGATCAGTTAGTGGGGAAGTACTACGTCCGGTTTCAGGAAGAACTGGATCAGGAGGTTGCTGAGCTCAAAGCGCAGGGCCGTGGCGAAGAAGAAGCGGAACAGCAGGCTGGCATCCAGCAGGAGGCGCAGGAGCTGCTGCGGAAGTGGGAAGCCGGTGATCCGGAGGTCTGGGAAACGTGGCGCACCCTGAACGGCTGGGTCTACCAGGGATTTGAGGCCACCTATAGCCGGCTGGGGGTGGATTTTGATGCCTACTATTACGAGTCCGACACCTACAAACTGGGGAAGGATCTCATTCAGGAAGGGCTGGACAAGGGGGTTTTTTACCAGCGGGATGATGGCTCGGTCTGGGCTGATTTGACCGATGAAGGGCTGGATGAAAAGCTTGTGCTGCGCCGGGACGGCACAGCCGTTTATATCACTCAGGACCTGGGCACAGCGCAGCTGAAGTATGATGACTACCAGCTGGATCAATCCCTCTACGTGGTGGGTAATGAGCAGGACTATCACTTCCAGGTGCTGGCGCTGATCCTCAAAAAACTGGGCAAGCCCTACGCGGATGGCATCTATCACCTCTCTTATGGTATGGTGGACCTGCCCAGTGGCAAGATGAAGTCCCGCGAGGGTACAGTGGTGGACGCGGACGAGCTCATGGATGAGATGGAGGCCACAGCCCGCCACTATGCCGAGGCCTCAGAAAAGCTGGCCTACCTGCCGGGAGAAGAGCGCGAAGCACTGTACCAGCACATCGGGCTGGCAGCCCTGAAATACTTCATCCTGAAAGCTGAGCCCAAAAAGCGCATGCGCTTTGATCCGGAAGCCTCGATCGACTTCCAGGGGGATACGGGGCCTTTCCTCCAATACACCCATGCACGTATCCGCTCAGTAGCCAGCAAGGCCGCTAGCTTTTACGAGCTCAACCAGCTCAGCTTAGCACCCGCTGATGCGCTGAATGAGCGTGAGCGAACGGTGCTGAAGACGCTGTACAAGTTCGGAGCAAAAGTGGCCGAGGCTGAACGGGATATGGCGCCTTCGGTGATTGCGCAGTATGCCCACGAGCTGGCGCGGACCTATAACAAATTCTACCAGGACTGTCCCATTCTGGGAAACGATCCGGAAGCCACACAGCAGTTCCGGGTGGCCCTTTCGCTGACCGTCAGCAAGGTCTTAGCCCGTGCCATGCAGCTGATGGGCATCCATGCGCCTGAGCGGATGTAATCTCCCTGATTATCAGGTGCGCCTGAGCCGCTGTTTAGTTATCCACCTGACTAAAAACCGTTTCCAGGATATCCTTGGTGCGGGCCTGTGGATCCTCCCGGACGCGTTTTTCCTCTTTTTTGAGCTTAACAAACAGGCCCTCCAGAGCCTGATTGGTAGCGTAGGTAGCCAGGTCTGTCTGCACATTGCCGCCAACAAGCGGAATGTTATTGTACCGCGTAACCACATCATTCCAGGCCTGCTGAGCTCCCACCTCTTTTAAGCTGCGCTCCATATCGGGTTTAAAAGCACTAAAGAGCTGACTGCGGGTATTGTTCCGGAAGAAATTCGTAGCAGCTGTATCGCGGCCCTCCAGGATATTGCGCGCGTCTTGGAACTGCATGTTTGTTACCGCATTGATAAAGATAGGAGCTGCCGTATCAGCAGCCTTCTCAGCAGCGCGGTTCATTTTTTTCACGATGTTATCCACGAGTGAGCCAGCCCCGATATCGCGGAGCTTATTGGCCACCTCTGAAGCCTTTGGTGGGAATACGATCTTCACAGCCTGGTCCCGGAAGTAGCCATCCGGCTGGTTGAGGGTATCCACCGCTCGATCGGTACCGGTTTTCAGCGCTGTTTTCAGGCCGTTCACGATCTGTTCTTCGCTTAGCCCATTGCCGGGCGAGCCCAGCTTTTCATCGCAACTACCGGTCACGAGCAGGCCGGTCATTACCAGGCAGAGGATCAAGCATTGCCGCATAGGATTGTATTTTTGCAAGTGTCATTCAGTGAATTACCCAACGTTACAGGCAAAGAAAACAGTTTTGGCTTGTAACAATTTGCAGTAAAACACACCAGCTTTTAAAAGTACACCACCCCATGAGTGAGGAAGCCCGGCCGGATATCCGCCAGTACAGCGCAGCACAGCTACAGTCCCTGATGCAGGAGTGGGGCGAAAAGCCCTTCCGGGGTAAGCAGATCTACGAGTGGCTGTGGGCCAAGGGCGTCCGGAGTTTTCCAGCCATGAGCAACCTCAGCAAAACGCTGCGCGACCAGCTGGATGCGCAGTTCGGCATCTACCCGGTTACTACCATGCAGGAATTCCAGAGCAAGGACGGCACCGTGAAGCTGGGCTTTCAGCTGCATGACGGGCATTTTGTAGAGGGCGTGCTGATTCCGTCCAAGGGGCGTTACACCGCGTGCATCTCCTCGCAGGTGGGCTGCAGCCTGTCCTGTAAGTTCTGCGCCACAGGCACGATCGACCTGAAGCGCAACATCAAGGCCGGGGAGATCTACGATCAGGCATACCTGATCAACGAAGCCTGTAAGCGCATCTACGGAGCGCCCCTGACCAATATCGTGTACATGGGCATGGGCGAGCCCCTGCTGAACTTTAAGGAAGTGACCAACTCTATCCGCCTGATCACCAGCGAACAGGGCATGGGCCTGTCGCCCAAGCGCATTACCGTTTCGACTGTGGGCATTGCCAAGATGATCAAAAAGCTGGCGGATGAGCAGCTACGGATCAATTTTGCGCTCTCGCTTCACGTGGCCAATGAGGAAAAGCGCCAGCAGGTCATGCCCATTACCCTGAGCAACACCATTCCGGACCTGAAAGCGGCCGTTCAGTACTTTTACGAGCAGACGGGCGTAGCTGTGACCTACGAATACACCCTGCTTCGGGGCTTTAATGACGGGCTGGAGGATGCCCGGGAGCTGGCAGCCTTCTGCAAGGCCACGCCCTGCAAGATCAACCTGATCGAGTATAACCCGGTGGAAACCAGCGAATTCGGGCGGGCCGGGGAAGACCGCGCTGAGGCTTTCATGGCGCATTTGTCAGGAAAAGGCCTGACCGTCAGTCTGAGGCGTAGCCGGGGCGAAGACATTGATGCCGCCTGCGGGCAGCTGGCCAATAAGCATGAGCCGGTTGGCTCCTGAGGACCGGGCAACTAGCAATTCAGCTTATCCGAGCCTGAGCTTGTTCAGGAAGCGTGTTAAAAAGCTTTCTGATAGGGCTGCTTCCGGGTAGTAGTGCTCAAAGAGCTGCTGTATCTTCCGATCCAGCTGATACGCCTTGATCGACTCCCGGAAGCTGGGGACCACCTTCGCAGCCTTTCGCAGGGCTTTTTTCGGCTGCCAGCCTAATTTTACAAAGTAAGCGGCTACAGCCGTGCAGCTACGCGTTCGGCCACCGCGGTCATGGATAAGGAGGCAGTGCCCTGCTGTTAGCTCCTGATGGACCGTGTCGGCAACCTCGGCCAGGAATGGTACCCGGAGCGGGGTATGATCAGGGGCAAACCGCTCAAAAACAACAATGCCTCTTTGCGAAAAGCCAGTCACGTCTACCCGCTGCTCCAGACTCACCACATGGGTGATCCCCCTGGCAGCAATGGCATCGAAATGACTGGCCTTGGTTGGCATGGCACTAAGGTACAACCGCTCGCCAACCTGTTTGACATTTAACATAGCATGTAACCCTTTCCCTTTCCTTACCACCTCAGGTTAAGGTGGTTGTAAACAAACGCGATGATTCATTGGCCCTGTAATAATAGAAAACTTCAGGCTGGATCGCAAACTTGTGAATTTGCTAAGCTTCGCTGAGCGGACCAGGCTTTTCCCTGTTCTTCGCTCCGGGCCTGCTTTTTTCGTCCAGCTAACGCTGGTGAGGAATAAGGGAAGGGCTAAGAAGTGCAGGAGCGGTGAGCCTGGATCTTGCTATTCTTGCTTGATGAAGCGCTTCCGGTAGATCTGGGTAGGCCCTTGTAGGATCAGGATATACGCTCCGGGCTTCAAAGGCTCTACGGATAGCTGCTGCTGGCCATTACCGCCTTTAAAATTTAGCCTGTCACGGTGGACCTCCTGCCCGCGGCTGTTGTAAATGGTTACGCGAACATTCTGCTCAGCAAGCTGCCCCTGTGGTTGAATGTATAGCTGATGCTTAACCGGATTGGGATACAGGGTAATGGGGCTATTTCCTTCGTGGTTTTGAAGGGTAACGGATTCAATATTGGCGTACTCAAAACTGCCATCAAAGTCTACCTGCTTCAGGCGGTAGTAGTAAGTGCGGCCGGGCCTGACCGCAGCATCGCGGAATTCGTAAGTCTGCTTTTCGATAGTGGTACCCTGCCCTTTTACGGTGCCGATGTTCTCCCACTGCCCGTTTACCCGCTTCTGAACCCGGAATTGGCGGTTATTGGTTTCCGAAGCCGTGGCCCACGTCAGGTATGCATTACGTTTGTTAGCCGTAGCTCTGAAGTATAAAAGCTCTACCGGTAGCGGTTGTGAGGCGCTGGTAGAGCCATAGGTAAGATCACTAAAATTATTCACACTGTTTTTAGTAATACTTCCATTGCCTGAAACCTGCCCTCTTGAGGTGTCTCTTCCCAGGTTTTCCCACTTGTTATTGGCGTTTTCATGCGCTACGACCAGGGCATTTTTATTGGTGATATCCCCGTTGATTTGATCATTCCAGTAAAGGGTTACATCCACTGCTGATGTACCATTTACCCTTTCAAGATCCCAGTACCGGTTTTGCGAGACACTTTTCAGGGCCTTGCCGGCCGGGTGGCTGCCGGCAATGCTGTCAGCGTTATCCGGGCCCTTATCAAAATAGGTTGCTTCAAAGGCGGCCGAAGTACTAGCAGGGCCGGATATGCCAATTTTAGCCTGGTTACCCTTAGCGCCCACCGGAAAGTCAAAAGCATCATCGCCCACCTTTTTGACGGTTCCCTTCACATATTGATTAGGGGCCCCTCCTTCCGGCCTTACTACCGCATCATCTGCTATGACCAACGTGCTGGATTTCATTTCCAGGACGGAATTCAGGATAAGGCTATCCCGGACGATGACATCATTGCCTAACATGGGGCTGGCCTTATTGCCTATATTGAGTACTTCAACTGTTTCGGAGCTATTATTGGTTTTGCTCGGGGGATTGGGCGCACTGGGTAAGTAAACCCGGTCGCGGGATTTGGGGACTCCTCCAAAACGCCAGTTGTCCCCGTTGTTCCAGTTACTGTCAACAGTCCCTTCCCAGGTAAAAAGGGTGTAGCTGGTGAACCAGGAAGGTTTAGGGTTTATGTTATCCAACGTGCCATCCCCAACACCGCCGGCTATATCCGGTGCATTTATTCCGGATTGCTGGTTGAACGGATAATACCCAACCAGATCTGATTCGGTACCGGTTAAGGTTTTCCCCTTTGTATTACGGATCTCACTGGGTGTGCGCACATCGCCCCAGATACGGACCTCATCCATCTTTCCGCTAAAGCCATTGGTAATAAGGAAACCATTGTAGTCGCTACCTAAGGTAATGTAATCTTGATTCTGAATCTGAACATTGGTGCTCAAGCTGGCCTCATCAAAAGCACTTACTAACTTTCCATCCACATAGAGCTTTACATCTATATGAGCTGAATCAATTAATATTGAAAAGAAGAAATCTGGATCATCATAGGCGTACGTTAGAGCGATGTGATGCCATTCCCCATCCGTAATATCCTTATTGAAGTTTACAACGTTTTGGCGCTGAAAAGGAAAAGGTGGTAAGATCTGATATTCCTGGTAGTACCGAAACCTACAGCCTTGCTGATTCGGGTTGTCATCGATCACTAAACCCAACCGGTCTTGGTTGAAGAGGAAAGGAAGACTCGTAATTGAGGGATTAACAGAAAAAAGCGTTTCGGGATCAGTAGGGTTTTGCGGGATTTTAACATAAGCCTCAAAGGTCCAGCTTTGGTCTACGTCCCCATTGTCGAAGCTTCCACCAGTGAGCATACCATTCGGAAGAGCATTGCCCAGATCCACATGGTCATTCACTCCGTCAAAATCCAGCGCATAAGGGCCTACTCCGGTCTGAGCATTGGCCTGCCCGCCAATTAAAATCCCCACAAGCAGTACCAAGCTGCTAATGAATAGCCTGTAAATCCTGACAAAACCCGGCATGTTCATGGTAGGAAAGCCCTTATATGTACGAATCTATATAGCTAACGAATTTTTATACGGAATTTTTCGGTGAATAGCGGCTAAGACTCGATGGAAATGCCCTAATCCTTCGATGAGAACAGCTTGTAAGGATTGAATAAGGCCTGGAGCAGGATTTCAGCGGGCCCGGTGGTGTTTTCCGGTTGTGCTATTGTAGAACCTGAAAAGCCTTACGGTTTGCGGCCGGATCCAAAAAAAAGGCACCCCTGACGAGGGGTGCCTTTTGGGAGTCCTGATTGGGTTTTCCTGATCAGCAGGCTCACTGCTTGATAAAGCGTTGTTGCCTTACCTGATCAGCGCTTTTGATCTGCATGATGTACTGACCGGGCTCTAATTGCTGGACGGCAAAGGACTGCTGACTATCGCCCTGCCGGACGGTGACGCTTTCCTGGTAGACCACCTGACCCTGTGCACTGTAGATGGTCACATCCATATTCCGGCTCTGCGAACCATCCAGCTGCAGGTATAACCGGTCAGCCGTGGGATTCGGGTAGAGGCTCAGGCCGCTGTTCCGGTCACCTTCGGTAGACACTGCCTTGATTTCCGAATATTCATAGCTGCCATCAAAGTCCACTTGCTTCAGGCGGTAGTAGTAGGTCTGGCGTGGCTGAACGTTGGCATCCCGGAAGCGGTAGGAATGAGCCTCCATGCTGGTACCATGACCCTTTACTCGTCCGATCCGCTGCCAGTCATTGCCTGACCGCTTCTGGACAATGAAGTGCTTGTTGTTGGTTTCAGAGGCGGTGGCCCAGCTCAGCGCTACCTGACCATTCTCCAGCTCAGCTTCAAAGGCTGTGAGCTCTACTGGCAGGGGATTGGTATTAGAGGTAGATCCGTAGGTAAAAGGGCTGAAATTCTGAACATTATTCCTGGTGATGCTGCCCTTTGAGGTAGCACTTCCCCTGGCCTTGTCCTTACCAAGGTTTTCCCATTCGTTATTGCTGGTCTCGTGCGCTACCACCAGGCTGCTGGTATCCTTGATACCACTGTTGGTCTGGCTGTTCCAGTGCAGTGTAACATCCACTGAGGAAGTGCCACTGACGCGCTTAAGGTCCCAGTAACGGTTGTTAGAAACCTTAGCCAGCCTGCCATTACCCGGATTGTTACTGGCAAAACTCTTGCTATTGCCCGGCTTCTGGTCAATATAGGTTGCCGAAAAAGCATCGGTGGTATTAGCCGGAGCGCTAATGCTGACCTTGGCCAGCTTACCATTGGCCCCGACCGGGAAGCTAAAGGAATCATCGCCTGTTTTCTCCACTGTGCCCCGTACATAGCTGCTGTTGCTGGCTGCGTTTACGGTAGCATCATCGCTTACGGCTAACTGATCACTGCTATTGGCAAAGGATACCACCCCGTTGGACAGGGTCAGCGTACCGCCTGAAACAATGCTCAGACTGTTCTGCAGCGTTACCCCGTTAGGGTTTTTAACTGTCAGGGCATTAATCCTGCTCAGCCCTTTGACAGATTGATCCGTGCTGCCATTCAGCACCAGCTCATGCTGGCCATTGTTCAGTTGCAGCTGACCATTGTTGGTAAATGCCCCTCCGACCTGAAGGTCACCACTCCGGCTGGTAGCACCGGATAGCGTGGCATTGTTACCGATAACCAGATCGCCTGATACTTCGAAAGTGCCGCTGTTCTGGGTCTTGACCGTGATCTGCTGGCCAGAGTTGGGCTGAACCTGCAGGGATTGCACGGCACTATGGCCAGCGCTGGTATTGACCCTTACGGTGAAGTTGCCCGTTGTTTCCTGACCATTCAGGATAACAGTGTCCTCCCTGCCGGGCACGCCACCGGGGGCCCAGTTAGCAGCACTGTCCCAGTAATTGTTAGCTGCACTGCCCTGCCAGTGGCGGACGTTCCAGACCTTACGCGCCAGCTCCGGGGAGTCGATGAAGGGATTGCGGTTCTTCTGGTAATTGTAGATGGTTTCATTCCGGTGCTGCTCAAAGGTGCTGACCGGATCCTGCCGGTGCCACTTCAGCAGGGTATCGAGGTTGCCGAACTTACCGGTGATACCGTCCGTCTTGCTGACAAGGCTAAGGTCCGGCTCGCTGCCTGTTCCATCGTAGCGTACGGCCATGTAGAAAATGATCCGGGCAAGGTCACCCTTTACGGCATCGCGGGGCTCCCAGGAGTCATTGTCCGAGAAGGTGCCAGGTACACCGCTTACCGCGCTGCCGCCATTGCTGAATTCCTTATTGCCGCGGCTGTTATTAGTGCTGATATCCGATGGCTTAAGGTTATGCAGGTCAGTACCGGGACCTAAAGTTGTGTTAAAGCCCCCGAGAGACTGCGGCCAGACGTGTTCCCGGCTCCAGCCGTTGCCGCTGTTAAACTCCTGCGCTGCATTCACGGCTTGGTTGGTATACACCAGCTCAACTTTGGTGGAATCTGAAGGTGCTTCATCTGCTGCTTTCAGGATGTCCCAGACGTCAGTGTTGGAGGAAGTGTAGGGATATTCTTCATGACCGTCTGTAGCCTGGTGGAGCTGCGCTTTCAGGGGCTGACCCTGAAGCCCGCCTATGCCGGTGTAATAATTGGCAGGAATATGCTTTCCGTCACCAAGGGCTTTTACCTCTACGTTGTCCCAGGCAAATAGCTCCGTTCCGGCATTGTTCTCTACCTCGATCTTGATCACCAGCTGATCACCTTTCTTCGGGAACCGCTTGGTGAGGGTCTGGAAGGAAGGGGAGAGCGTGGTGCTGGCCTGGGCTGGGTTGCTCCCAAAGACCACATCTCCGCCACTGTTAACCGTTCCTTCGTAAAGGGTCTTGCGGTTACCGTCCATCTCAGCAAATACATCAAACTGATCGGAGGATTCGATATCGCCTTCGCTTCTGGCGCTGAAGCTGAATTGCAGGTTTTCCCGGTTCCGGATATCGATGGTATCACTGATCCAGGTTACGGTGCCGTCCACATCCTGGGCCTGAAAGGCTTCATTGCTGACCTGAACGAAGTCATTACTGCTAAGGGATACCGCGCTGCCTTTGCTGATCTGCCAGTTAACCCCGCTGGTATCAGCTCCTGCGCTGCTGAAGCCTTTGCCGTTCTGCCCGGTGTAGGATTGGTAGTAGAAACCCACAGTCTCGGTCTTAGCGGTGTGGGTGGGCCCTGACGGGCTAGTCAGGAAATCGATCTGGCTGCCGGTATTGGTATAGGACGTGATCCGGAAGTTGTACTGCTGGTTGGCGGACAGGCCGCTGAACTGCCTGCTCAGGGAGGTTTTGGCGCTATTGTGCGATACCTTCACCACAGCGCTGCCATCGGACAGGTCGGCATCAATGGCCGGATCATTCCCATCTACGGGAGCTGACGGAACACCACTGCTACTGGCCTTGACCAGGTAGCCATCCGGCAGGGTTGAGCCGCCCGAAGCCTGATCCCAGCCGATGGTCAGGGTGCCGGAAGAAGCATTGACTGTGTTAACAGCGGAGGGCTGGTTGCTGGGTTCGGGCTTTGAATTGGAAAAGAGCTCGAAATTGTCAAAGCCGGAGTAGCCTGTCAATCCATTGTTGTCGATAGTCAGCACCAGCTTGACGGAATCAACATTATCCGGAATGCTTTGGGTTACGGTGCCTTCGCTGTCCGCACCGGAAGTGCTGCCCGTTTGCAGTATTACCTGTCCCTGTCCGTTGTTATCGTGGAAAATCTCGTATTCCACCTCGTCCGAGTTGGCATTGTAGCCTTCAATGTCATAGTCAAAGGTGAGTTTGACATTGTTCTGATTGGCTACATCAACGTATGAAAAAATAACGTTAGCAGAGCCGGATACGCCTTTATTCGGCTCGTTCGCATCCAGGTCATTTTCGCCCAGGATGGTGCCGGAAAGGTCGCCATTATCCAGCGGGCTGGTTTTGTTAAAGGCAATGGTATCGAAATAACCATCTCCCCAACCAATCCGAAAAAAGTTGTTGTTTTTGCTCGAATAGCTCCAGGAAGATTGGTTGTCGAAATCCTGGGCAGCAATGGTGTTCTGGCCCACTGCCTGTCCGATTGAGGCGGTAAGCAAAAAACTTACAGTAATGAGGGGGAGTAGTCTGCTAAAAATCATAGCGCTCATCTTTTTAGTTACTCGGTTAAACAAAGTTTGTTTTGGCAAAAGGTGTTGCAACTCCTATTCTAAAAATTGCCAAAAACCGGGTTTACGTTTACCAATGAGCGCTTTTTTAGCTTAACAGTTAGCTGAACTCGATCGAGCTAACCCGTTTTTCGATAAGTTTTAGATGAGTGATGAGCTGATCAGGAAGTAAATGCTAGTAAACCTGACCGTTTTGGG